>NZ_CP009621.1:4130845-4796691 GCF_000973725.1 Pontibacter korlensis
GCATGAGAATGCGTGGAATTCAGGGCGATCATCATACAGTATATGTGCTACTGGAGGATATTTTCAACCTATCACTGCGGATGGGAATGCCAGTGCATGGCATTATTGGATATGATATTTTCAAAAACTTTATAGTAAAGATTAACTATAGTACAGAAACCTTAACACTTTATAGGCCAGACCAAAAAGTTAAAAAGAAGAAACGTGCGGAAGAATACCCTTTGATTATAGAAGATGCCAAACCATACTTACATGCAACTGTAAAGCAGCACAACGGCGACTCACTAAACGTGAAGCTTATCGTAGACACGGGCGCAAGCAATAGTCTGTCATTATACCTGCCCTCAGACGAGCGTTTGAAACTACCTCCAAAGGTAATGCACGCTTACTTGGGCCGTGGTTTAGGAGGGGACATAAACGGTAAAATAGGGAGACTACCCAGTTTCAGGTTAGGCAAGTATGAGATGGAGAACCTTACGGCGTCTTACCCGGATGCTGAGGCTGTAAAGCTGGCTCTTAATGTGGCAGGGCGACATGGAAACATAGGGTCAGATATTCTAAAGCGCTTTACCGTGATTTTTGATTACCCGAACCAGCGCATCTCTTTGATACCGAACCGTAGGTTCAAGGAACCCTTCTACTTCAATATGGCTGGTTTTGAAGTAAGCACACCTCTTCCAGGCGCTAACTTTTACATCATCTCGAATGTGGTAGAGGACTCGCCGGCAAAAATGGTGGGCGTTCAACCCGGAGACCAGCTCTTGCACATAAACGGCCGCAACTGTAACGAACTCAAACTCTCCGAAGTGCTGCACATACTGGATAGCAAACCTGGTCGTAAGCTCCGATTACGACTTAAGCGGGAAGAAGAGATAATTGATGTAGACTTTGTGCTACAGAGCCGGATATGAACTAAACTGCCGCGCTACCACCAGCACGCTGCAAATCAAAAATAATCTGCACCCCCAAAAGCACAACCGCTAAAACTATCAGAAATATGGCGGTGTAGAGACGTGCTTTAGGTATTGGTTTCGCATATACATTTCCCTGTGCATCTGTTTCACTAAACCTCAAGTCAGAAAGAATTAACCCGTTGCCAAAGCTTAGCCATATGGCAGCAGTAAGAGCATCCTGTGTGATGAATAGTGAGACTAGTCCCACAGCAGAGAAAAGTAAACCGATGATTATTCTGATGGATAGGTTTTTCATGTGCGTATAACTTTGCAACCCTACCTGAAGGGATTAGCAGCTGCAAGTTACTCTTTTTGCCTTAAAAGCTAAGAAGAGAGCCTCCGGTATGTACACTATCGATCATTTAAACGCGTATATTATTGCATTATGCAGCGCAAACACATAAATTAATTATGAAGTTTAAGGTACGAGTTGGAATTATCAATTCTATTCTGAAACATTTGCATTGTAAATAAGGGTATAACAGAGACCCACTTTTCAAACAAGCAAATGAAAAAAAAGGCGTTTTTATCATCTGACGTGATAAAACACACTCCAACTACAGGGTGTGCGACTTTTTCTATCCTTTCTACAAGGGTAGTTTTGAGGGCTATCTCAACTGCGGTCCGCTACAGGCGGTAGCCTGCAGTTTTACCAACTGCCTATGCGGTAGTTATCATTCCACAAACCACTTATTGAATTCCGTAAATTATTGGCCGCGCTTTTAGCCTGAGCCACTTTTGCTGCATTCATTTTTTCTTCCGGTCAATTTTTACATGCTGATTCTTAGCTGTGCCCACACAAGCATAGCTGAACTTTTTATCTTTCAATGGATCAACCTGAATTCATCGTGACGGTTGCCCAAGGGCAACATATTATCCATGCACAGCAAATTTGCGACGAGATGGAGTCATCGGCTAAAGCACGCGGTACTGGCATTGCCAAGCGTTCACCGGATTATATTGCCCAGAAAATGCTGGAGGGTAAGGCCGTCATAGCTTTGCACCAAGACGGCACATGGGCTGGCTTCTGCTATATTGAAACCTGGGGCCACGGCAAGTATGTGGCAAACTCAGGTTTGATTGTAGCGCCCGAATTGCGTAAAAGCGGCTTAGCACGTCAAATTAAGAAGAAAATTTTTGAGCTTTCTCGTACTAAGTACCCGGATGCCAAAATATTTGGATTGACAACAGCCCTGGCTGTGATGCGCATTAACTCCAGCCTTGGCTATACGCCAGTTACTTACTCTGAGCTAACTGACGATGAGGAGTTCTGGAAAGGATGCCGCAGCTGTGTAAACTTTGATATACTGCAGAGCAAGAACCGCAGCAACTGCCTGTGCACCGCTATGCTCTATGACCCTGCTAAGGAAAAGGACTTTATGCCATTGCCAGTGGTAGAGAAAAAGGCTGCGCCTAAGCAGTACAGCGTAAATGAACGCTGGTTGCGCCACCGCAATAAACCTAACCGATTAGAACAACCGGGTTTCGGCAATTCAGCACAATTATAACTGTAACATCAGCAAAGATCATAAGAAATGAAAAAAGTAGTTTTAGCCTTTAGCGGCGGCCTCGACACTTCTTACTGCGCCATTTACCTGGCTCAGGAACTTGGCCTGGAAGTATATTCAGCCATTGTAGATACTGGCGGTTTTTCGGAAGAAGAGCTGCAGGAAATTGAGCGCCGCGCCTATGCTATGGGCGTAAAACAGCACACGCACCTCAACGAGACAGATAATTTCTATAATAGCTGCATCCGTTACCTAGTGTTTGGCAACATTCTTAAGAACAATACTTACCCCTTAAGTGTGAGTGCCGAGCGCGTAACGCAAGCTATCTCTATTGCTAACCATGCTAAAACTATCGGTGCTGATTACGTAGCACACGGTAGTACAGGTGCCGGGAACGACCAGGTGCGTTTTGACATGGTGTTTCAGGCGCTAATCCCGGAGGTAGAAATCATTACACCGATTCGAGACAAGCGCTTGTCTCGCGAAAAGGAGATCGCTTATCTGAAAGAGCATGGTGTGGAAATGGACTTCCAAAAGGCGCAGTATTCTATTAATAAAGGCATCTGGGGAACATCAGTGGGTGGTAAAGAAACACTGACATCACACTTGCCACTACCTGAAGAGGCGTACCCAACCCAGTTAAGCAAAACAGAGCCAGAGCGCGTAACGCTCTACTTTGAAAAGGGCGAACTAAAAGGTATAAATGAGCAGACATTTTCTAATCCGGTAGAGGCAATTCAGCACCTGCAGGAAATGGCTGCTCCTTTTGCTATTGGCCGCGACATCCACGTAGGCGACACTATAATTGGTATAAAAGGTCGTGTTGGCTTTGAGGCTGCCGCGCCTATGGTTATTATCAAGGCGCACCACACTCTAGAAAAGCATGTGCTAACAAAGTGGCAGCTGTATTGGAAAGATCAACTATCTGCTTGGTACGGTAACTGGCTGCACGAAGGACAACTGCTGGATCCAACTATGCGCGACATGGAAGCATTCCTGGAGAGCACACAGCAAAACGTTACAGGAAAAGTGTTCGTGCTGCTGGCGCCTTACCGCTTCCAGGTAGAGGGCATCGAGAGTGCACACGACCTGATGAGCGACAAGTTCGGAAGCTATGGCGAAATGAACCGTGCCTGGACCTCCGATGATGTGAAAGGCTTTGCCAAAATATTCGGAAACCAAACCAAATTGTATCACAGCGTAAACAGCACCGAGGAATGGGCGAAGTAAGAATTAAAGCAGGCGTAGTAGGCGGAGCCGGTTATACCGGAGGCGAGCTACTGCGCCTGCTTCTTAACCACCCGAATGTGGAAATTGCTTTCATTCATAGTAACAGCCAGGTTGGCAAACCGGTGTACGAGGTGCACAAAGACCTGCTCGGTGATACCGAGCTTCGGTTTACGGGGGAGTTGCAGCAGGATGTAGATGTACTGTTTCTGTGCGTGGGGCATGGTGCGGCCAAAGAGTTTCTGGAAGCACAGCAACTGGAGCCAAATATAAAAATCATTGATCTAAGCCAGGATTTCCGTTGGAATGAAAGCTTGAAAGAATCTGTGGTAACAGGCTGTGGGAGAGAGTTCTTATACGGTTTGCCAGAACTGCAGCGCAAAGCTATAAAAGAGGCACATAACATTGCCAACCCAGGTTGTTTTGCGACTGCCATTCAGCTGGCACTACTTCCATTAGCTGCTCAGAACCTGCTGACTGCTGAAGTGCATGTTAGTGGCATCACCGGTAGTACCGGTGCCGGGCAGAGCTTAAGCGCAACCTCACATTACAGCTGGCGCAGCGGCAATATCTCTAATTACAAAGTGCTAAGCCATCAGCACCTGCATGAAATTCGCCGCACCCTACAAAGTATGCAGCAACAGGAGCTTCAAAATATAAATTTTGTGCCTTATCGCGGGCCCTTTACCCGGGGTATACTTTCTACCAGCTATACTCTGAGCAACCTAAGCCAGGAAGAGGCAGAAGAACTGTACACTAACTACTACAGCGAGCATCCGTTTGTTAGCCTTAGCAAGAGTATACCAGACCTGAAGCAGGTAGTAAACACAAATAAATGCCTGCTGCATGTACAGAAGCAGGGTGATTACCTCGTAATTACGAGCCTGATCGATAATCTGCTGAAAGGTGCTTCTGGGCAGGCAGTACAGAATATGAACCTGATGTTTGGCCTGGATGAGCAAGCTGGGCTTAGGTTGAAAGCTTCTGCCTTTTAAAGTATAAAATATTAATTCATAACGATATGTACGTTAAGTATTTCATCTATTGTTTAACATCCTATCTCTAACTATACATCTCAGAAATGAACGTATTTGATGTTTATCCGCTCTTCGATATCACACCTGTCCGTGCACAGGGATCCTATGTTTGGGACGACAAGGGCAAGCGTTATCTCGACCTCTACGGCGGCCATGCCGTTATCTCCATAGGTCACTCTCATCCTCATTATGTAAAGCGCATTGCGCGCCAGCTATACGATATCGGCTTTTACTCCAACTCGGTTCAAATGCCCCTGCAGCACGAACTGGCCGAGAAGCTTGGTGAGCTAAGTGGCTACGAAGATTATAGCCTGTTCCTGTGTAACTCTGGCGCCGAGGCCAATGAAAATGCCCTTAAGCTGGCATCTTTCCATACTGGGCGCAAGAAAGTAATTGCTTTCAAAGGCGCTTTCCATGGGCGCACATCAGCGGCTGTAGCTGCCACGGACGATGAAAAGATACAGGCGCCGATAAATAAGACGGATAACATCATTTTCCTGCCCCTAAACGACTTGTCTGCTTTTGCCAACGCCCTGCAGCAACATGGCAATGACGTGGCCGCTGTTATAGTGGAAGGTATACAAGGAGTAGGTGGCGTACAAATACCTGAGCCTGCCTTCCTGAAGGCTCTTGCTGCAGGTTGTGAGCGTATAGGTGCCCTTCTGATTCTGGACGAGGTACAGTCTGGCTACGGCCGTTCTGGCAAGTTCTTCGCCCATCAGCATGCCGAAGTTAAACCACACCTGATAACCATGGCGAAAGGCATGGGTAATGGTTTCCCTGTGGGTGGTGTGCTGGTTCATCCTAGTATAGAAGCTAAACATGGCATGCTAGGCACCACTTTTGGCGGTAATTACCTTGCTTGTGTAGCCTCGTTGGCAGTGTTAGAGGTGATGAAAGATGAAAACCTGATGGAAAACGCCCGCAATATTGGTCAGCGCCTGATGAAGGAGCTGCGTAAATTGCCTTCAGTAAAAGAAGTGCGCGGCCAGGGGCTCATGATCGGTGTTGAGTTGGACAAACCTTGTGCTGGCATACGCAAGCAGTTGCTTCAGGATTACCAGATATTCACCGGGTCTTCATCAGATAAAAATACACTGCGCCTGCTTCCGCCACTTTGCATCGGCGCACGCGAAGTAGACAAATTCCTACAAGCTTTCGAAGCCATCCTTTACCAAACAGAACCGCAATCCATCTAATGAAAAAGTACACCTCAGTGCATGATGTTGCCGACCTTGACCAATTGGTTGAGGAGGCGCTGCACTTGAAAGCTAATCCATACAAGTATAAAAACCTTGGTGAAAATAAGACACTGGGGCTAATTTTCCTGAACCCGAGCCTTCGTACACGCCTGAGTACACAAAAAGCTGGTCAGAACCTGGGCATGAACGTGATAGTGATGAACCTTGACAAGGAAGGTTGGGCACTGGAGACACAGCAGGGGGCTATCATGAACGGCAGTACAGTAGAGCACATCAAAGAAGCTGCCGCTGTAATGGGCGAGTACTGTGACATTATTGGTATACGTTCTTTCCCAAAGCTGCAAAACCGAGAAGAAGATTATAATGAGGAGCTGCTGCAACAGTTTATACAATACAGCAAGAAGCCAATCGTAAGCCTGGAGTCTGCCACACGGCACCCGCTTCAAAGCCTGGCTGACCTGCTGACTATCAAGGAAAATAAAGTTGAAGGTAAGCGCCCCAAAGTAGTGCTAAGCTGGGCACCACATATCAAGCCTATACCTCAGTGTGTGGCAAATTCTTTTGCCGAGTGGATGGGGCAGGCTGACGTCGATTTTGTGATCACACATCCGGAAGGATATGGACTGGCAGATGAATTTTCCGCAGGTGCTACTGTGACCACAAATCAGCAGGAGGCGCTGGAAGGAGCGGATTTTGTGTACGTGAAGAATTGGTCTAGCTACACAAACTATGGGCAGGTTTTAACTGATGGAGAAGGCTGGATGCTGACTAATGAAAGGCTACAGGTAAGTAACAATGCCAAAGTAATGCACTGCCTACCGGTGCGTCGCAATGTAGAACTAAGCGATGAAATACTGGACGGACCAAACTCGCTGGTACTTGAGCAGGCTAACAACAGAACATACGCAGCCCAGGCAGTGCTAAAACGTATGCTGGAAGCTAAGTAGAGACAATCATACAGAATTTACGGGCACCAGTCTTCTTTTTCACCTGGACAAGCTGAAAGAAACCTTGTTCTTTGTCTTATAAGATTTGTCCATTGTCAAACCTTTCCTTGTCAACAAACATGTTTGTAGTAAAAATAGGAGGTAACATTTTAGATAGTCCGGAGCGGCTGCAAGCTTTTTTGGTTGATTTTGCGCAGCTGCCCGGGCCAAAACTGTTGGTGCATGGCGGGGGCAAAATTGCTTCCGCTTTTGGCCAACGTTTGGGCATTACCCCTCGAATGGTTGAAGGCCGCCGCATAACCGATGCAGAAACTCTTGAGCTGGTTACCATGGTGTATGGTGGCCTTGTTAATAAACAGGTAGTAGCCAAGTTACAGGCACTGGGCTGTAATGCCATTGGTCTTACAGGAGCAGATGCCAACATAATACCAGCACACTTACGGCCAGTCAGAACTATTGATTATGGCTTTGCGGGTGATGTAGAAGGACCAGAAACTATCAATGTGCAGGCCTTAGAGGCCTTCTTTCAGGTAGGGCTTACGCCTGTGGTGGCACCTCTGACGCATGATACACAGGGCAGTATGCTCAATACTAATGCCGATACAATAGCTTCAGTCTTGGCAACAGCTCTGGCTCAAAATCACAGCGTACAATTGATCTACTGTTTCGAAAAGAAAGGCGTACTACAAAATGCCGAAGATGAAGACTCTGTTATTCCACACATAAACGCTGAAAAATATCAGGCTCTTAAAGAGGATGGAGTGGTGAACGCAGGTATGGTGCCAAAACTTGATAATGCTTTTGCTGCTTTACAGCAAGGCGTGCAGGCTGTTCAAATATGTGATGCTGCAGCAATTAAGCAGTTGGTTGAAGGTAACAACGCTGGTACGCTCATCACTTTTTCGTAGTTCCTGTATTTACTTCTCATTCAATGAGAAAAGCTGCATTATAATAGCTATATTGCTTTAAGTAGATTTACTGGATCTTATTCAGATCTGGTGTTCTCTCAGCAATATAAAGACATTATAAACCAGCTAAATAAGTTTGGGCATGAGAAAAGTAGCAATTATCGGCAGTGGAAACATGGGAGTAGCACTTGCCAAGGGCATGGTGGCATCTGGTAAGCATCAGGCAAAAGATATAACACTTACCCGCCGTAACACCCGTGCGCTTGAGAACCTGTCTCGGGAAGGGTTTCAGGTTAGCAGCGACAATGCTAAAGCCGTTGCAGAAGCCGAGATTGTGGTGCTAAGTATCCTGCCCCAGCAGCTAAATGGAGTGCTGGATGCTATTGCTGCTAATATAGACCCAAAGAAGCATCTCCTTATCTCTATAGTAACCGGGGTTACTGTTGCTGATATTCAGCAGCGCCTGGGCAAGGAGGTTCAGGTGGTTCGGGCAATGCCTAATACAGCTATTGCTATCAGAGAGTCTATGACGTGTATTGCCGGCAGCAAGGCATCAGAGGAGAACCAGGAGCTGGTACGGGATATATTTGCAGCGGTGGGAGAAACAGTTGAGATCGAGGAAGAGCTCATGACTTCTGCTACGGCGCTTTGCGCCTGCGGCATTGCCTTTTTTCTACGCTCTATCAGGGCAGCTACACAGGGTGGCACCGAAATTGGTTTTCATGCCGCGGATGCACTTCGCATGGCTGCACAAACAGCGAAAGGTGCTGCTTCGCTGCTGCTGCACTTCCAAAGCCACCCAGAAAACGAGATAGACAAAGTAACTTCCCCGAAAGGATGTACCATCGCAGGATTAAATGAGATGGAGCATCACGGCTTCAGTTCAGCTTTGATCAAGGGCATCAAAACATCGTCCACCAAGGCTGAGCAACTGTACCAAAAGGATAATTAAGATATATCAAATAGAAATGACTGACGGAAACCTTTACAGTGAGGCTGTAGAACTGCTAAAATCATTGATCCAAACTCCTTCTTTTAGCAAGGAAGAAGACAAAACAGCTGATCTGATAGCGCAGTTTCTCAAAAGGCATGGCGTGGTGGAGGTGCACCGGCAGCTAAATAACGTCTGGGCTTTTAACCAGAATTATAATCCTCAGTTGCCAACGCTACTGCTCAATTCGCACCACGATACAGTTAAGCCGAACGCCAGCTATACCCGCAACCCCTTTGAAGCGAGTGTAGAGGATGGCAAGCTATACGGTTTGGGCAGTAACGATGCTGGTGGTTGCCTGGTGTCGCTTATTGCTACCTTTCTGCACTTCTACCACCAGCAAGACCTAAAGTATAACCTGGTTTTGGCAGCAACTGCTGAGGAAGAAATCAGTGGCCAAAATGGTCTGGAAGTCATACTCTCTCAGCTAGGAAACCTGGAGGCAGCCATAGTAGGTGAGCCAACAGAAATGCATTTGGCAGTTGCAGAGAAAGGACTGATGGTTCTAGACTGCACAGCCAAGGGCAAAGCAGGACATGCTGCCCGCGAGGAAGGTATAAATGCTATTTATGAGGCACTCACAGATATTGAGTGGTTCCGGAACTATACTTTCCCGGAAGTATCAGAGCACTTGGGGCCTGTTAAAATGAGTGTGACAATAGTGCAGGCAGGCTCACAACATAATGTAGTACCAGACTCCTGTACCTTCACCGTTGATGTTCGCCTTACAGATGCTTATACTATGGAAGAAGTGCTGGAGACAATACAGCAACATGTGAAGGCGGAGGTAAAGCCTCGCTCTATGCGCTTAAGGCCATCGAGTATACCCATGGAGCATCCGTTGGTGCAGACAGGTATAATCATGGGCCGACAAACTTACGGCTCGCCTACTACTTCCGATCAGGCGCTACTGCCTATACCTTCGCTTAAGATGGGACCAGGCTTCTCGGGCCGTTCGCACATGGCTGACGAGTTCATCTACCTCAGGGAGATCGAAGAAGGTATTCAGCTTTACATTCAGTTGCTGGAACAGGTCCTTGTCAATAAATAGCAATCCTGCTACTAGAAATAAATACTTTCAGAATTACTCATCCCAAACATTAGCATGAAACTTTGGCAAAAAGACACGGCTGTAGCCGCTGAGATAGAAAAATTTACTGTTGGCCGCGATGCAGAGCTCGATCTGGAGTTAGCCCGTTTTGATGTGCTAGGTTCACTAGCTCATACCAGGATGTTGCAAAGCATTGGTCTGTTATCTGAAGACGAGCTAGCGGTACTTCAGGCTGAATTGAAAAACATCTACCAAAGTATAGAAGCTGGTGAATTCACCATTGAGCCTGGTGTAGAGGATATCCATTCTCAGGTAGAGCTAGAGTTAACTAGAAGGGTAGGAGATGCCGGCAAAAAGATTCACAGTGGCCGCTCTCGCAACGACCAAGTTCTTGTAGACCTGAAGCTATACTTTCGTCACCAGCTAAAGGAAATAGTACAGGAGGTGCAGGCATTGTTTAATGTGCTGCAGGCACAGAGCGAAAAGTATAAGCATGTGCTGCTGCCGGGTTACACACACCTGCAGGTGGCCATGCCATCCTCTTTTGGTCTCTGGTTCGGTGCCTATGCCGAGAGCTTGGTTGATGACGTTCAGATGCTCTTAGCCGCCTATAAGATCACAGACAAAAACCCTTTAGGCTCTGCTGCTGGCTACGGTTCTTCATTCCCGCTAGACCGCCAGATGACCACCGACCTGCTAGGTTTTGAAGCTTTGAACTACAATGTAGTTTACGCACAGATGGGTCGAGGTAAAACGGAGCGCACCGTTGCCACAGCATTAGCGGCCGTGGCTGCTACTGTAGCCCGTATGAGCATGGACCTTTGCCTGTACATGAGCCAGAACTTTGGCTTTATTACGTTGCCCGACCAGCTGACTACAGGCTCCAGCATTATGCCACACAAAAAGAATCCGGATGTTTTTGAGCTGTTACGCGGTAAATGCAATAAGCTCCAGGCTTTGCCAACAGACATCAGCATGCTCCTGATCAACCTGCCATCAGGCTACCACCGTGATCTGCAGCTATTAAAGGAGAATCTTTTCCCGGCCTTTCAGGAGCTAAAAAGCTGCCTGCAAATGATGACCTATATGGCAGAGCAGGTGCAAGTACGAAAAGACATACTGCAGGAGGAGAAGTACAAATACCTCTTTAGTGTGGATGCTGTAAATGAACTGGTGCTACAGGGAGTGCCTTTCCGGGATGCATACAAAGCCATAGGTGAAAAAATTGAGGCGGGCACTTTTGAAGCACCTGCTGAAGCAACACATACCCATGAGGGAAGTATTGGCAACCTATGCAACGACAAAGTTGCAGAGCAAATGCAGCGCCTGGTGCAAAGCTTCCGTTTCGAGCGTGTGCAACAGGCTTATGAAAACCTAACCGCTTCCTAAACTCACTTATACCTGCGGGTTATACAGGCTACTCTAGAAGGTAATGTATGACCCGCAGGGTAATTCCCCTTTTAATTAAGGTGATATTTCTGCGGCTTAATGTTCTTCATCTTTCTGGAGGATTGTAGCAGAGTTCCAACCAGTAGAGCAAGTATAACTGCCAGGGCAATCACGAGGTAGGAGAGAACCTTCAGGATTTTCATGTGCTGATCAGCATTGGCATACAGCTCATGTCCCACTTTTTCCTGTAGCTGGCTAAGTGCATGCAGTGGCAGCAAGAGCTCCTGAAAGGCTTGCATGCCTTCCTGTTTATACATCCTCATTGCGGCAGCTTTATCGCCCGTGTGGCTAAGTACAAGTATTGTTTGCTGTACCTTAGTGTACCGTTCCCCCGCTTGCAGGTAGTTCTGCAGGTCTATGCCTTCCTGATTTGTTAGTAAAGTACCTTTAAACTTTTGTTCCAGGGAGTCCAGGTCAGCCTCGTTCTGCTCTATAGCCTGCAGTATGCGCTGCTGCTCTTGCTCCGATTCTGCCAAAAGATGCTCCTCCAATAGCAGACGGTTCTGGTAATAGCGTTCCTGTATAGTGGAGATATCCAGCGAGGGTACCAGCCTGTCCTCATAAACAGACCTAAACTGGGTACTGACCTTCGTCATGCTGTAACTTACAAACCAATTAGTCAGCACAATTATCAGAAAGACTGCACCCAGGACAAGGGCAATTCTGTCTCGGTTTCCAACTCTGAAGCTCCAACTCATAGGATCAGCTGCTTAATCAGTTTAAGTTAGCAAAAACTAATATAATTTACTAATGACTAGCCACTTACTTCTTTAGAAAAAAGACTGTCCTTTAACACGTTTTATCTTTATAATATTCAAGAACTTCTGAGTGCTACAGCGTATATAAGACACACTGTTGTACCATCATAACTCAGAAGCGATAGGTGATCCCGATAAAGATACATACCCAGCCCGACGACTCTACCTGTGGGCCTACAAGTTTACACGCCGTCTACCGCTACTTTAAAGATCCTATTGCGCTAAGTGATGTGATAAAGGAGGTGCCTTCTTTAGATGAAGGAGGTACTCTTGAAGTGCTTCTTGCTTGCCATGCCCTTAAGCGTGGGTATCGAGCCCGAATTTATACGTACAACATGTTCATCTTCGACCCAACCTGGATTGGGCTAAGTAATGAAGAGATCATCGAGAGACTTGAAGAACAGCTAAAGTATAAGAAAGGACAGAAACTACACCGAGCTACGCATGCCTACATAGAGTACCTGCGACTTGGTGGGGAGTTGCGGTGCAGGGATTTGAACAAGCACCTGCTGCGTGGCTTCTTTGAGCAAGGGATACCGCTGCTTACAGGCTTGAGTGCCACTTATCTTTATCAAAGTGCCCGAGAATATGCCGATGAGGCCGGTAACTCAATTTATGACGATGTCAGGGGGTATCCTATGGGACATTTTGTGGTGCTGTGCGGATTTGCCGAAGACCAGAAAAGTATAGTAGTAGCCGACCCTTATCCTGATAATCCTTATTTTAAAGACAACTACTACGAAGTAAAAGCAACACACCTGATCAATTCCATAATGCTTGGAATGGCTACCTACGATGCCAATTTACTTGCCATACTGCCCGCACACTATGAACCCCTGCAGGACTAAAACATGCGTAAAATAATTATTGTGGACTATCCCAAAGATTGGGAGGAAGCAATTGAAGATACAGAGGTGGTTGATGCCCAAACGTACCTCACCAACTCAACCTACACCGACATCCGGAGTGCCAGGATTTTTAACCTTTGCCGCTCGCACCGTTACCAAAGCGCCGGTTATTACGTGTCGTTGTTGGCAGAAGCCCGGGGTCATAAACCAATACCGAGTGTCACCACGATGCAGGACCTTAAAAGCCCAACCATTGTGCGTGCCATCACCGTGGAGATAGAGGACCTGATACAGAAAAGCCTTGCCGGGCTTAAATCGAAGAGCTTTACACTGAGTATTTACTTTGGCCAAAACCTGGCCTTAAAGTATGAGAAGCTCTCTAAAGCCTTGCACGATCATTTCCAGGCACCGTTACTCAAGGCGCAGTTTGTGTACAAGGACCATTGGGTGCTACAGAGCATCTCACAAGTACCGATCAATGAGGTGCCCGAAGACCATAAGAAATACCTAAAGAGTTTTGCCAAAGCCTACTTTGCACGACACAGGTTCTCCGGTGCCCGCAGATCCCGAAAGGCATACGACCTGGCAATTCTGGTAGATCCTCAAGAGAAAGCACCGCCCTCTAATAATAAGGCTATTCAGCAGTTTGTAGAGGCTGCCGAAAGCCTGGGCTTCTATACAGAACTCATCACAAAAGACGATTACCGCCGCCTGCCGGAATTTGATGCCCTTTTTATAAGGGAGACAACAGCCGTTAACCACCATACCTACCGCTTTGCCCGTAAAGCCTTTGCCGATGGACTGGTGGTGATAGATGATCCCGTATCTATACTAAGGTGTACAAACAAGGTGTACTTAGCCGAACTCCTGACGAAGGCGAGGGTAACAGTGCCTAAAACGATGATCATCCACAAGGATAACAGGTGCAAGGTTGAGACAGAACTCGGTTTGCCTTGTGTGCTCAAGAAGCCTGATAGCTCTTTTTCGCAGGGTGTGGTAAAGGCGAAAGACCAGGAAAGCCTAAAGCAGGAATTAGATAAGCTACTTGATGATTCAGAGCTTATCATAGGGCAGGAGTATATCCCTACAGATTTTGACTGGAGAATAGGTATTCTGGACAAGCAGCCGCTTTACGCCTGCAAGTACTACATGGCTAAAGGGCACTGGCAAATCTATAACTGGAACGGCAAAAGGAAGCAGGATGAGGAAGGAGCCGGCGAAGTAATTCCTTTTGAACAGGTTCCATTTCACGTACTCCATACTGCTCTGAAGGCTGCCAATTTAATTGGCAACGGTTTATATGGCGTGGACCTGAAGGAGATAAATGGCAAAGCCTATGTGATCGAGGTGAATGATAATCCAAGTATTGATGCCGGAGTAGAAGACCGCATCCTGAAAAAGGATCTCTATACATCCATCATGAAAACAATAAAACAACGCATAGATAACCAAAAAACCGGAAACGGCAGAACTGATGGATAGCCCAAGAACACCACTACACCTGTTCAAAGGATTTGGTGTAGAGCTTGAGTACATGATCGTGCACCGCCAGACTCTGCAGGTGCAGCCCATCACAGATAAGCTCATTTATGATGAGGTGGGAGAGTATTTATCAGATGTTGAGTTCGGGGATATAGCTTGGAGTAATGAGCTGGTACTGCATGTGGTGGAGCTAAAAACGCAGGGGCCGGTGAAGACCCTGGAGCACCTGCACCACAACTTTCAGGAGCATGTGCGTAAGATCAACGACATGCTTGAGAAGCATAACGCTATGCTACTCCCGACAGGAGCACATCCGCTCATGAATCCCTACACCGATACAAAGCTGTGGCCACACGAACACAATGCGGTTTACGAGGCATACAATCGTATTTTCGACTGCCGGGGCCATGGGTGGGCAAATCTGCAAAGCACACACTTGAACCTGCCATTCTACAATGACAAGGAGTTTGAAAAGTTGCATGCTGCTATCAGGGTGCTGCTACCCATAATGCCTGCCCTTAGTGCTTCCACACCGATACTGGATGGCAAAGTAACCGGTCTGGCAGATTCTCGCCTTGAGGTGTACCGCCATAACCAGGAAAAAATACCTGCCATAACAGGCAAAGTGGTACCGGAGGCCGTGTTTACAAAAGAAGCTTACGAGCAGCAGATACTACAGCAGATGTATCAGCAGGTAGCTCCATACGATCCGGAGGGTACTTTGCAGGAGGAATTTTTGAATTCGCGGGGAGCCATTGCCAGATTTGAGCGCAATACCATTGAAATCAGGCTACTGGATATACAGGAAAGCCCTGTGGCTGATCTGGCTATACTTCAGGCGGTGGTAGCGGTGCTTCAGGCGCTTGTTTCGGGGCGGTGGGTAAAACTGCAGGAGCTAAAGGAGTGGCACGAAGACCGTTTAGCTGCCATTTTGCTTCAGGTTATAGAGAAGGGGCAGGAGGCTGTGCTGCGGGATCATGAGTACGTTAGCTTGTTTGGCTATAACTGTGAAGAAGATTGCACCGCAGGCGAGCTTTGGAAACACCTGGTGCAAGAAGTAATGGCGCTGGAAGAACAGCCAGAAATAGAAAATGCACTAAATGTTATCATATCCAGAGGCAACCTATCTAAGCGAATTCTGGAAGCAATAAACCATGAACCTTCTGAAAACCAAATAAGGCAAGTATACCATCAGCTTGCAGTATGCCTGCAGCACGGTGGTTTATTCTTACCCAAGGAACCATGCTAAAACTACTGATTACCTGCGAGCATGGCGGCAACCAGATCCCTTCCGCCTATGCAGCACTATTTGAAAACAAACAAGAAATACTCCAGTCCCACAGAGGCTATGATATAGGCGCACTGGAGCTTTATGAGAAACTGGAAGATATGGCAGATAAGGCTTTTTGTTCCACCACTTCCAGGTTGCTGGTAGAGTTGAACCGGTCGCAGCACCACAAAAGCCTTTTTTCGGCTATCACCCAATCTTTACCAGACAAAGAGAAGAAAACGATACTGAAGAATTATTACTTCCCGTACCGGAACAGGATTGAGGAGCTGATTCAGGACCTTGTAATGGTAGGGCATAGGGTGCTGCACATCTCTTTGCACAGTTTTACCCCGATTTTGGATGGAGAGGTGCGAAAAGCCGATATTGGATTACTTTATGATCCTAAACGATCAGGAGAACATACTTTTTGCCGTCTCTGGAAGAAAGAGCTTCAGGACCAGCAAAAAGAATTACTAGTTCGGTTTAATTACCCATACTTGGGTATAGCAGATGGTTTTGCGACATATCTGCGTAAAAAGTTTACTGATGAACAGTATATAGGTATTGAACTGGAGGTGAATCAGAAGTATGCCGAGGAGGGAGGAGAGGCCTGGCTGAAGCTGCAACAGCTTATACGGCGTAGCTTGAAAAATGCACTTTTACAATTCAGTCCTGAAGAAAAGAATCGTGCATCAGCTTAAAAGTGCTATATAGCAAAACAAAATATGTTCGTTTAAAGTATCATATCAAGAATCAGCCTTCCAGAAAAAGGTTATACCTTTGCGCGTGGTTGAGACCATTCATTATTCCGACACATTAATAAAAACAAAACTATGAGAATCAAGAGTTTACTCCATTTGGTTGTGGTACTGGCACTAGGACAATTCCTCTTTTCCTGTAGCTCAGCAGAATACTACAAATTTTCTCCAGACAAACCGGAAGCTTATAATACAGTAAAGCAAAAGCCTGCTCCTGTTGTTGAGGAAGTTGAAGAGGTAGAGCCGACCATAGCTGAAATAGCGCTTGCCGCTAATGAAGAAAAAGAGGCTAAGGCTGCTGCTGAGCCTATCTTAGAAGCAAATGCCAAAACTACACCAGCAGTGGCGCCTCGTAAAAGTGCTGATGTAGCAGCAGCTCCTGTTGCCAAGGAAGAAGTAAGATTTGAGAAGCGCGAAATGACTGTGGCAGAAGCTGAGGCACTGGCCATGGCAAAGGAGCGGCTATCAAAAATGACTAAGGCTGAGAAGAAAGAACTGAAGAAAGAGGTGAAGGAAATGATGCGCCAGAGCGGTTCACGTACCTCGGTGGTAGAAATCATCCTGGCTATCCTGCTTCCACCTTTGGCCGTATTCCTGCACGATGGTATCGGAACTTCTTTCTGGATCAACATTATCCTGACGCTACTGTTTGTGCTGCCAGGTATTATACATGCCCTGTTAGTTGTAACAGATACAATTTAAAGAATCCTTTAACTTAACTATAAAAAAAGAAGCCCTGCGTTCTCAGGGCTTCTTTTTTTATAGTATACGATCTCTTTCTAAATCAGCACCTACTGTATGGCGTTCAGATCTTTGGAATCTCAATGTAGAACGTGGTGCCTTTGTTTTCTTCGCTTTCAAACCAGATTTTCCCATTATGCCACTCTATAATGGTCTTGATGATGGACATACCCAGTCCAGTTGATGGTTCGCCTCTAAGCCCTTCGCGCCTGGCCCTTGTAAACTTATCGAAAAGCTCGTCGTGGTAACGCTTTGGTATACCTATACCATTGTCCTTCACAGTAATCAGTACAGAGTCCTCTTGTTCAACCAGGTCGATACCGATGATACCATTCTCAGGCGTGAATTTTATAGCGTTAGAAAACAGGTTGTTGATTACCTGCATAAATTTATTCTCATCTATATAAACATAGAACTTATCTGTGGATGAGGTAAACCTGATATCCTTCTTTATGTGGTTTTTGCCCTCCTTATACTGCTCAATAATGTCTTGTATTCTCTTTACAAGGTCAACGCGTCTTTTTACCATATCTGTGTTAGACGATTCCAGAAACTCCTGCTGTACAAAGTCTCTGATAAGGCGTACACTTCTGGCACTACTCTCCCTGATTATGCGAATCACATTGTCGAGTTCGGCGTTGGCATATTCAGCTGTAGTTTCTGATAATATGTCTGTAAGCGACTGAATATTTGCCAGAGGGCCAGCCAGGTCGTGCGAAAGAATCTCGAGAACCGAATTTTTCTTTGCACCAAATTTCTCAAGGTTGCTGATATTGTTTTTAACAGAAGTTATGTCATCAACTAGTCCGGCTATGTAAGTTCTGCCTTTTCCTAAAAACACAAGATAAGGGTCTAATATCAGCCATCTTGTTGTTCTATCAGGTTTTAGTATCCTGAACTCTACATTATGCTTAATGATGCCGTGCAGTAGTTGAGAATACTCTTGCAGAATATACTCCTTATCATCAGGGTGTATGGAATCCAAAATCAGGGCTGGGTTAGCCATAACACTTTCTTTTGTGCGCCCCCACATTCTGTTGAAAGCATTGTTCAGGAAAGTTATTTCATCAGTTTCAACGTGGTAGCAAAAGAACACCTTGTTTGTCTGTCTTGTTAGGCTTTCAAATACTTCAAGTTTATCTTTCTCGTCCATGTTCAATTCTCAGTATATCAACTCTTTTACTGGAATCACATACACAACGTTATCAAGCTGCAGGCAAAGGTTTGCACGCTAGCGATAATTCCTTACATGTCTGTAAACTTGAGGTTAAGCTAAAAACTGCTGCATTTTAAAACTAAGGGCATCAAACATCTGAAGCAGGATAATACCAGGTGGAGCAGCAGGATGTGGTTATATTTGTACTTACAACAATCTAAAACCAGATGATTCTGTTTGAGAACGGGGTGATAAAATTAGAATACCTGCCTGCTTCTGATATACTGGAGCTTGCTTATCCTGATTTGCACGAATTTATTCTGCCAGAAATAAAAAACAGTGTTGATGTTCTGGTGGGGAATGCCATCAACTATGATGTAAAGAAAGTTCTTCCCGACTCGTCAAGAACTCTTGTTGAGGTGAACGATGAAAAGTCCAGAGAAACAACTGTTTATCTTATTGAGGGCCTGATGAAGACGCGCATTTCAAAATTGGCCAAGCTACAATCCGGTAATTCTGTTGTAGAAATCACGGCGCAGAATAATATAAGTCACGTATTACAGTCCATGCCGTTAACATTCGATCTCCGAAGCTTTTCAAATAAGGCAGATGCATTAAAATGGCTTGAGGGTTAGTACAGTTTTAGGCCCCTTCAGGTTATTATAATAGATTATAATAGATTATAATAGATTTTAATAGATAATTGAGTACAGTCAGCATATGATGATTGATAATACCACAGAGGATAAGATGCATGGCTCCATATTTGTCCTGCTGAAACGTTTTGTAGAAAGTACAGGAGATTACAGCACCTGGATCCGTTTACTGGAAGAAGCAGGTATAGAACGCTCCTCCTACCAAATGAATGAGATGTACCCTACTGAAGAGCTGTTTTCCATTGTGCGTAAAGCCTCTGAATTTACCGGTATACCTACATATGATCTGATGGAAAAATATGGAGAATTCCTGGTGCCTGACTTGCTTTTGGTTTACAAAAAGTACATCAACCCAAATTGGCGTACTTATGATATGCTGCTTAACACCGAATTATCCATGCATGGGGCCGTTAGGAGAGAGGATAGCAGAACAAATCCTCCTATGCTTGTGGTTACTGCAGAAGGGGATAACCAGCTGACAATTGAGTATAGCTCTAAGCGCAGAATGGCTGGCGTTGCAGTGGGTATCATCAGAGGAATAGCCAAGTACTACAACGAGAGCGACCTAGTAAAAGTAACTCGTCTATCTCCCGCTGACGAAGAAAAGGTACAGATTAGGGTTGATTTCGCAGGATTATAAGACCGACAACTGCTTTCGCCGCGTATCGCAAAAGGAGTATCAACTTACTTTGTTTGTTCAGCGGCTAGGGAAATACAGTATTGATTTAAACATACCCTACAACTTAATACTACCCTACGTTCTTATCGTATCATACTAGCAGGTAATAATGATCCACTACACATACTACAAAAATGGTGTAGTGGATATAGTCATACGGAGCCATATTTCTAAAACTAAAGTATATGGAGTACAAGGACTACTATAAGATTCTAGGTGTTGACAAGAAAGCATCGCAGGCCGATATCAAAAAGGCATACAGAGGCTTAGCCAAGAAGTATCACCCAGACAAAAACAAGGATAATCCAGGCGCTGAGGAAAAGTTTAAAGACATCAGCGAGGCTTATGAAGTGCTGGGAGATGAGGAAAAGCGTAAGCAGTATGATCAGTTAGGTGCTAACTGGAGGCAGTTTCAGCAAGCAGGCCCCGGTGGGCAGTATTATGGCCAACCTGGCGGAGGTTTCACAGGCAGTTACCAAACAACCGGAGGCTTCAGTGATATTTTTGGCAGCAGTGGAGGAGGCTTTTCCGACTTCTTTGAACAGTTCTTTGGTGGCGGAGCAGCTGGAAGCTTTGGTGGGCAACGTCGGGGCAGTGGAGCACATAAGGGGCAGGACTACCAGGCAGAGATGGAAATTACGCTGCAGGAAGCCTTTTCTGGTACAAGCCGACTGATAAACCTGGATAACCAACAGCTGCGCATTACCACAAAGCCAGGTGTAGCCGATGGGCAGGTGCTTCGTATCAGGGGCAAAGGCGCGGCATCACCTGCAGGAGGACAGGCTGGCGACTTATTTATCACCGTTCACATAAAGCCTGACCCTCGCTACGAGCGGCAGGGCGATGACCTTACCACCACCTTGCCGGTAGATATGTATACGGCTATTTTAGGAGGCGAGGCGCAAGTACAAACAATGAGTGGCCTGTTGAAACTTAAGATACCGGCTGGCACTCAAAACGGCAAAACACTGCGCCTGCGAGGTAAAGGCATGCCCAAGTATGGGCAGCCCGACCACTACGGCGATCTATACGTAAAGATAGAAGTATCCTTGCCTACAAACCTAAGTACGGAAGAGCGGCAACTGTTCGAACGCCTTCGTGATATGAGCAGAGCAAGGGTTGTTTAATTGATGTTTACCAGCAAATCCTTTACCCCATGTTAGTGACCATAGACCAAACCCGGACATCAACTCCACTGGAGAACTTTCTGGACAGCCTTGCCGACAGGCAGCTAACATGCTATGCATCGGACCTGCTGCAGCAACATGGTTGTGAAACCATGGATGAGCTGAGCCAGGCCGTAAAACGAGCTACCGAAGTATGTAACTGCATGCATTTGCCCCTGCGTGAAAACTTTAAGCCGGTTTATCGCTCCAAAAACGGAGAGGTAGTGCAGGATTGGCGTTTGTCTCCGATGGCCTACATGCTCACAGTGCTCAATGCTGATGCTAAAACAGATTTGGTTGCGCGTACACAAATAGAGATGGTGCGTCGCTTTTTCAATCAATAAGCTCAGGCAAGGGCTGTGGCAGCGTCTCCTGATCAGCCACTACATCATGCCAGCCGAAGTCTTTGCACAGGCGCAGCGTGTTCTGAGGCAGCTGTGCCTTTATACTTATATTTTCCCCTGTAAAAGGGTGCTGGAAGCGCAGTTCTGCTGCATGCAATAGCAGGTACGGACTTCCTAGCTCTTCCAGAAACATCTTATTGTGGCGCCAGTCGCCATGGCGCTTATCACCTACAATGTAGTGGCGTATGTGAGCAAAATGCTTTCTGATCTGGTGCATACGTCCTGTTTCGGGCTTTATTTTTACTAAGCTGTAGCGAGCTGTTTGGTAAGGGCCAACAGGAATAGGTAACTCCACTGTTGCCAAGCGCTCATAATGCGTAATAGCGTCTTGAGGCTCTTTATGCTTATGGTCTTTATCAGGCCGTATGGGGTTGTCGATGGTAGCAGCTTCAGGAGTATAACCTCGTACAACAGCAAAGTATGTTTTATCTGGTTCACGTGCCTCAAAAGCCTGCACAATAGGAGTAGCAGCCTCAGACGACTTTGCAAACAGCAATACACCTGATGTGCCACGGTCCAGGCGATGTACGGTGTACAAGTGATAACCCAGCTGGTCACGAAGCATTTGTAAGGCAAACTCCTTTTTTTCCTCTGCTATGCGCGTCCGGTGCACTAACAGGCCATTTGGCTTGTTAATAGCTACATAGTGCGCATCTTCATATATAATCTCTAGCACGCTTGATCCTTTTTTACAAAGATAGGCAAAGATGCTTCTAGAGGAAATTTGAACACAGGCGTGAGCTTTGGTCCTATAACTTAACCGGAGCGACCTCGATTAATTTCTACTGGCTACGCGTTTTTGCTTGGGAGGCGCGTATATTTGTTTCAATACACGATTCGCAGAGCAAGATTTATGGCAATTTCAATAGATAATCTCCGCAAGGGCAAAAAGTACAGATTAACCAATTTTGGGGAGAAATTTGACTTTCAGGTAATGGAAATGCTGGAGGAGAATGTGTTCCGGGTAAAAGACTTGCTTACGCTGGAAACATATTTTCTGAATGACCTGATCATGTATGGCAAAGGCAAAGATTTTGACCTGGAGGAGTTATAGCATTAGCTGCGGCTAACACTTCCTTTCTTTTCCCAGTGGCTTTTCAAGATCTTTTCACTTGCTGGCTGTCTTACGATTCTTCTTACAAACCTTTCCCCGGCAATACTGCCGTCTTCGTTTCGCCTTCCGATGAAAAGCGTAACTGGTTCTCCCAACTCATTAGTAATATAGGTGATGTCTTTGGTGCCGTATTTTTTGTCGTAGCGCTGCTTTGGCTCATACACCTTTTCCAGCAGCTGCTCTAGCTTAGGGTTTAGCGACATAGTTTAATTTATTTCTGTGATCAGTACTGAGGTACATTATTTGTACTTCCTGGATGGTTTATTAGCATGTTTCTGGTTTTCAAATAGCCATTTCTCCGCCTCATCCATGCGGTAAAATACTTTTAGCTCCAACTCTGCAGATGCCTGGTGCTGTGTTACGTAATCAAACATTTTGTACGACACCACCTCTTGCATGGCATCTGGTGGTATGACACGAGCATACCGTTCCAGCTTTAACTTATCCGATATTTCAGTTCCGAAATTTGCAGCCCATCGCTGCAGGGCCAGATCCATGTTAATGCCAACTCGGTTATCGGCCAGGAAAAACCTTAGCTCATTCTCGCGCACTGTTTCCATACTTACTGAAAAAGCTTCTTTAAACTCCTCCTCATTAGGTTGCCTTAGCCAGGTAAGCTTTAGCCGGCTCTTTTTTATATCAACCTCTGCGGTAGCATAATCTTTTTTCAGTACGAACATCGGGTGCTGCCTTTGGTATAGATTTTATACTTACGTAAGCCCGTAATGGATGGTGGCAGACATACTTGATCACTAGTGGTTAAGGTTGGAAAAATAATAATTGATTAAGACAGCTATGAAAAACGTAGCTGTTGCAGCATCGTATATGCATTATGCAAAGGAGGTAGAGTTATGGAAGCACAAGAGCCACATTATTTTGTATATATCTTTGGGGATCAGCCCCGTGAGGAGGTAGAGATTGGGGTAGCAGGAGACCTGTATCAACTAACACACTCTAAAGTAGTGTCAGCTGCACCTGACGGCAGCAGTGCGCATCATCCGGCTAAGCTGGTGTATTACGAGCACTACCAGGAAGAGGATGAAGCCCTTTCAAGAGAAAGGCAGCTAAAGGAGGAAAGCAGGGATATGACTATCAGCTTGATTGAATCCATGAATCCTAACTGGTTGGACCTGAGTGATACCTTAGACGATTGATAAATTTAAGCTAAAGAGGAATTTGTAAAAGAGCAGGAGAAGGAGTGAACTTTGAGCATATTCTATAGCCTGTTAGCATATCCTGTAGACTTTGGCGCCATAGATGTGTACCTTTGCACATGTCTCTAGGAAGAGGCTAACTGTACTTTTTGTACACCCACAAAGAAGCAACTAAACTTTTGATCAATAAAATCAATAACCTGAGCGAGAATATCCGGCTGCAGGTGTTTGTGGTGCTGGTAGGGGGGCTGTTGCTGGTGGCAAAGTTTATGGCGTTCTTGCTCACAAACTCCAATGCCATATTAACGGATGCCCTGGAGTCTATTATCAATGTAGTGGCTGGGGCTTTTTCATTGTACAGTCTGATGCTATCAGCACGTCCTCGCGATGAGAACCATCCTTATGGTCATGGTAAAATAGAGTTCGTGGCTGCTACCCTGGAAGGCTCTCTTATACTTGTAGCAGGAAGCGCCATCATTCTGAAGTCCGTTTTCAACCTCATAAAACCGATACCTCTGTACCAGCTGGACCTGGGTATTGTTTTAATTGCCGCCACAGGAGTAATAAACTATGGTGTAGGGTATGTAACAGAACGCAAAGGGAAACAGAACAACTCTCTGGTTTTAACTGCAGGCGGCAAGCACCTTAAAACAGATGCCTACTCAACCGCAGGTATATTGATTGGCCTTCTGCTCATCTACCTCACCGGCATGGTCTGGCTGGACAGTGTGGTAGCTATAGCTTTCGGGCTGATGATCGGTTATACTGGCTACCGTATCTTACGCTCCTCCATTGCTGGCATCATGGACGAAGCAGATTATGATCTGTTAAAACGGATCGTAAGCGTACTCAACGAAAATCGACGCGCAAACTGGATTGACATACATAACCTGCGGGTTATCAAGTATGGCTCAACCCTACATATCGACTGTCACCTTACTGTTCCTTGGTACCTGAATGTTATGGAGGCGCATGATGAGGTAGAGGCTGTGGCTACTGTCATTCGTGAAAAGATTGACCCAAGTATAGAACTGTTCGTCCACACTGATCCCTGTATTGCGCCCTCCTGTGCTGTTTGTACCAAAGATGGCTGCAACTCCCGTATTAAGCCTTTTCAGGAGAAGGTAGAGTGGGAGTTCGACAAAGTTATTGCAGATCGCAAGCACGGAACTTATTAGTAGAAACTGATCAAGGAAATCTTTACCTAACATGAGGTATAGATGGTGATTTCAGCATACTATGATATTTTTACATATACTAAAATCAGCAGATGACTTTGTTGCTTTTCTACTAAAACCTTCAATACGCTTTAAAAACAGATACACACTTGAACTATGGAAAAATTCAGAATAGCAGTTGTTGGCATGGGCGGGGTAGGCGGCTACTATGGTGGTAAACTTGCCCAACGTTTTGCCAGTGATGAGAATCATGAGGTTATTTTTATTGCCAGGGGTGCGCATAAACAAAGAATAGAACAAGAGGGGCTAAAGCTAAGGTTAGAGGGTGAGGTAGAAGCGATACGCCCTACAGTGGTAACTGATAAACTTGAAGACTTGGGGAAGCTTGACCTGATTCTGTTCTGTGTGAAGAGCTATGGTTTAAAGCAGGTGGCTGAGCAGCTGGCCCCAAGTATCACCTCTGACACTATATTGCTGCCACTGCTAAATGGCGTGAATGGTATAGAGTATTTGCAGCAGCGCTTCCAGGAGGCAAATACCTTGTGGGGATGCGTGTACATCATTTCCAGCATAAAAGAACCCGGCGTAGTGCAGGTTCAAGGTAAGTATAACAGGCTTGTTTGGGGAAATCCTAAAGTCTCAGAAAAGTTGCTGAAAAAGGTAAAGTTCTTGCTCGACGAGTCTGGTATCAACCATGAATATTATGAGCAGGAGGTAGAAGCAAGGGTTTGGGAAAAGTTCTCTTTTATATCACCAGTTGCCAGCCTTACCTCCCTTACTCATAAAACGATGGGAGAGATAGCAGCAAGTGCTGATTTAAAGAACCAGCTACAGCTACTCATTCAAGAGCTTGTTTCTGTTGCCAAGGCAAAAGATGTTATGTTGCCTGCGGATATGGTAGAAAGAAATCTTGAAGTGCTCCAAAGGCTCCCACAAAACGCTACTTCATCCATGGAGCGCGACTTTAGCAGTGGCAATGCTACTGAACTAGAAAACCTGACAGGCTATATCGTTAGAGAAGCTCAAAATTATGCTGTAGAAGTTCCGCAGTATCAGCAGGTATATCAGGAACTGCTACAAAAAGTGTAGATATTAAATCCAGAAAAAACAAAAAGGGGGACTGTAATTAGTACCCCTTTTTGTTTTAGTGAAGAAGCTCAGGCTACTGCCTCTACTGCCGGTTCGCTTCTAAAACGCTTCAGGTTTAAGAGTGTAGCTATCATAAGTATAAGAGCGACAGAAACACCCACTGTATAAGATATCTCTGGTGTTAAGCTAAAACCTTCCGGTGCCACTAGAATATAGGTTGTAGCCACAGCAGTCATAAAAACGGCAGGTACAAGCGTAATCCAGTAAGGTTTCCGCTCTTTAATAAGATAGGCTGTCACCGTCCAGAGCACCACTGTTGCTAACGATTGGTTTGTCCAGGCGAAATAGCGCCATATAATGCCGAAGTCTATCAAGGTAAGGCCATAGCCAATTACAAAAAGAGGAGCACTTATCAGCAGCCTGTTTTTAATGGAGCTTTGCTTTGACTTCATAAAGTCTGCTACTATCAGGCGGGCACTTCGAAAAGCCGTATCGCCGGAGGTTATTGGCGCAGCAACTACTCCGAGCAGTGCCAGTATGCCGCCTACCTTACCTAATAGAGAGTTGGAGATAAGATTAACCACGTAAGCTGCATTGCCGCTTTGGGCTACCAGGACATCATTCAACTCCCGAACACCACCAAAAAAGCTCATGCTAATGGCAGCCCATATAAGAGCCACAACACCTTCAGTTATCATAGCCCCGTAAAATATTGGTCTGCCCTGTTTTTCGCTAGTCATACAACGAGCCATCATAGGAGACTGAGAGGCATGGAAACCAGATATAGCACCACAAGCGATTGTAACAAACAGCATTGGAAACAACGGAAACTTTTCTGGGCTAGCATGCATGTTGCCCAAATTATCCCAAGTAAGTTCTGGTATAGGTAGCCCTCTACTGAACATTACAGTAGCAATACCAATGGCCATGAATAGCAAGGCTATGCCAAAAAGAGGATATATCTTCCCGATTACCTTATCAATGGGCAGCACAGTAGAGAGAACATAGTAGACGAATATGATCCAGACCCAGGTCGACACGCTAAAAAAGCCACCGGTCATGTCGTTCAGGATTTTTGCCGGCCCCATAATGAAGACTGCTCCAACCATTACCATTAGAAGGATGGTAAATACACGCATAAACTGCTTCATGCCTGTTCCGAGGTAACGACCAGTAATCTCCGTTATACTTTCTCCTTTATGTTTTAAGGAAAGCATGCCGGAAAAATAATCGTGCACACCACCCGCAAAGACCGACCCCAGCACAATCCATAGAAAAGCAGAAGGGCCCCACATGGCTCCAGCCACGGCCCCGAAAATTGGCCCAAGTCCTGCAATGTTCAGAAATTGTATCAGGAAGATCTTCCATACCGGCATGGGAACATAATCAACCCCATCCTGCATAGAAACAGCAGGAGTCACACGATTAGGGTCAATAACAAAAATCCTCTCCATCAGGCGGGAGTAGATCAAGTAGCCCAATAGAAGGGCTAATACAGACAGGCAAAAAGAAATCATGCGAAAACTAAGATTCAGGCGGAAATAAATTACGAGAGGTACTTTATATTCTCTTACAATACCAATGAAGAGGTAGCTTACTTCTTAACCTTCAAAAAAGCCAACAGAAGACCCTCTCCTAAGTAAATGTAAAGAAAAACAGTGAAGGAAGTTCGGGGAGGAGGAAAAATATCCCACAATGATTTGTGGAGGTATTCTCTATGCGCTCTTTTAGCTAAGAAGAACAAAGCGTTTACCTGGTAGAGCTTTCACTACTCCTTTAAACTCCAGCCCTAAAAGCACCGAAGCTAAGAGCCTTACAGGTACCTGGAATTTCCAGCTAAGATTATCTATGTGCTCCTCCCGGCTTTGCTGAAGCACCTGCAGTACTTTGTGTTCATCTGCGTTGAAGTCTGAGGGGTTGAATGCCTTTTTCTGATTTGCCTCATCCTCCAGATCCCAGTTCAAAAGCTCTACCCGGTCCTTTGCCGAAGTATAAGGCACAGCTTTCAAAGACTTGATAAGGTAATTAGTGCCTTGAGAAAGAGGGGAGGTGATGTTGCCAGGCACAGCCATCACTTCCTTGTCGTAGCTGTGCGCAATGTCGGCAGTAATAAGTGTACCGCTTTACCTGGCAGCCTCTACCACTATAGTGCAGTCGCTCATGCCGGCTATTATGCGGTTGCGGGCAGGAAACCGGGGTGCATCGGGTTTTGTGCCGAAAGGGTTCTCCGTAAGCAGACCTCCCTGCAGGAGCATACGCTCTGCATATTTCCGGTGCACTGCCGGGTATACTATGTCAGGGCCACTGGCCATCAAGCCGATAGTAGGTAAGCCTGACTGTAGTGCGGCACGGTGGGCAACTATATCCACGCCACTCACAATCATGACCTTATAAGGCCATAGCTCTTCAATAATGCGCTCTGTTACCCTTTACCCATAACTCGTTATCTGCCTGGTGCCTACCATGCTACTAATACGGCGATGATTGAGACTAACATTGCCTCTAAAGTATATCAGGGTAGGCGCATCTGGTATCTGCTTCAAGCGGTCAGGGAACTTCGGCCAAGTATAAACCAGCATCTGCAGATCCAGCTCCTCAGCCAGCTATAACCCACTCCTCTGCCTGTAAAAGCGCAGAGGTTTTACTCTCCTGTATGTTTTTTACCAGCTTGGGTCCTACACCCGGAATCTGAAGCAATCTGCCTGGGGGAGCCTCAAACACTGCTTTAGGTGAACCGCAGTAGCTGACCAGCATGCGGGTGAGCTACTGCCCCTACACCTGGGAGTTTTGTAATAGCTATCTCGTAGATGTTTTGATTCTCTACCATAGGTAAAGAACATACCGGGCTTTTAGTCTTTAGTATTCAGCTGTTCCTTTATGCCCAGCAAGAATGCCTTTACTTTCTCCAAAGACTCAATAATTTCCATCTTGTCCTTGGCCTGCACAGGCTTGTTTTTCATTACCTCGCGGGCACCCTGTATGGTGTAACCACGTTCTTTTACAAGATGGTAAATGGTGCGTAGCGTTTCAATGTCTTTAGGAGTGTACTGTCTGTTCCCTTTCTTATTCTTTTTCGGCTTTATCTGCTCAAATTCAGTCTCCCAAAAACGGATGAGTGATGGCGCTACATCAAACATAGTGGCCACCTCACCAATGGTGTAATACTGCTTCTCTATTTCTTTTTCTTTGTATGGCATAGTTTATGGCTGATTAGTTGGGCAAGGGCAGCAGTAATTTTCGGCTAAATGTTACTGATTACGGCTAAAAATGCTACTTTTGCCTCTAATGTGCTATCCGGACAGCGCTAAAAGTACAGCGTTACCGATTGGCAAAAATTAGATATTTTTCTCTCTTAAACAACAAGTATAGCACTTAGTATCTAAAGGCTTAACACTCATACATGAACTCAGCTGAAATAAGACAAAAGTTCCTGGACTTCTTTGCTTCAAAGCAGCACCAGGTTGTGCCTTCTGCTCCAATTGTGGTAAAGGATGACCCGACCCTGATGTTTATTAACTCAGGAATGGCGCCTTTCAAAGACTATTTTTTGGGCAACAAGCCCGCACCCTCTAAGCGTGTGGCCGATACGCAGAAGTGTCTCCGTGTGAGTGGCAAGCATAACGACCTGGAAGAGGTAGGCTATGACACCTACCACCACACCATGTTCGAGATGTTGGGTAACTGGTCGTTTGGTGACTACTTTAAGAAGGAAGCGCTGGAATGGTCTTGGGAACTTCTGACGGATGTATACAAACTGCCAAAGGACAGGCTGTATGTTTCTGTTTTCCAGGGAGACCAGGCTGAGAATTTGCCGATGGACCAGGATGCCTATAACATCTGGAAGACTATGATTTCTGAGGACCGTATCCTGATGGGTTCTAAGAAGGACAACTTCTGGGAGATGGGCGATACAGGTCCGTGTGGTCCGTGCTCAGAGATTCACATCGACTTACGTTCTGAGGAAGAGCGCGCCAAAGTGGATGGCAAAGAGCTCGTGAACAATGATCACCCGCAGGTAGTGGAGATCTGGAACAACGTATTCATGGAGTTTAACCGTTTGGCTGATGGCTCATTGGTTAAACTGCCTGCACAGCACGTGGACACAGGTATGGGCTTTGAGCGTTTGTGCATGGCCATACAGGGCAAGCAGTCTAACTACGATACCGATGTGTTCCAGCCGCTGATCCAGTATGTAGCTAATGAGGCAGGTATAAAGTATGGTGATGATGAGAAGAAAGATATTGCCATCCGCGTGATATCTGATCACATCCGTGCGATCTCCTTCACTATTGCTGACGGTCAGCTACCATCCAATAACAAGGCTGGATATGTAATCCGTCGTATCCTGCGTCGTGCGGTTCGATATGGATTCACTTTCCTGGATTTCAAAAAGCCTTTCCTGTACAAGCTGACAGAAGTACTGGCAGAGCAGACAGCACACGTATTCCCGGAGCTGAAGCAACAACTCGGCTTTGTGCAGCGCGTAATTGAGGAAGAAGAAAACGCCTTCCTGCGTACGCTGGAGAATGGCCTGAAGCGACTGGATGCACTTGAGGAGAGCTTTAAGCAGCACAACAATACTATCGACGGCAAAACCGCTTTCGAACTATACGATACTTTTGGCTTCCCGCTTGACCTGACTGCTTTGATTGCTCGTGAGAAGGGATTGAAAGTAGACGAGGAAGGCTTTGGCAAAGAAATGGAGCAGCAGAAAAACCGCTCCCGCAATGCCTCAGCCACTGAGCAAAGCGACTGGGTAATTCTTCAGCCGGACGTAGTAAACGAATTTATTGGTTACGACTGTGATGTGACTGATGCACAGATAGTACGCTACCGTCAGGTAAAGGCTAAAAACAATAGCGAGTACCACATCGTGCTTGATAAAACGCCTTTCTATGCTGAAAGCGGTGGTCAGGTTGGTGACGTAGGCTATCTTGTTGCTGATGGTGAGCGGGTAGAGGTGCTGGATACGAAGAAAGAGAACGACCTGATTCTTCATATCACCAAAAACCTTCCGAAGAACCTGGAGGCAGGCTTTAGTGCTGAAATAGATGCAGAGCGTCGCAACCTGATTCGTAAGAACCACTCTGCTACACACTTACTGCACGCTGCTTTAAGAACAGTGTTAGGCGACCACGTGCAACAGCGCGGTTCCTTGGTCAATGAGAAAGTGCTACGTTTTGACTTCTCTCACTTTGCCAAAGTTGAGGAGGCAGAACTGCGCCAGATTGAGCACATCGTAAATGAGCGTGTACGCCAGGCTATACCTCTGGATGAACGCCGCAATGTGCCTATTGATGAAGCAAAGGAGATGGGCGCAACTGCACTGTTTGGTGAGAAGTATGGCGACTTTGTTCGTGTGATTACCTTTGGCAGTGACTATTCAGTGGAGCTTTGCGGTGGTACGCATGTGTTCAACACAGGTAATATTGGTTACTTTAAGATCATTTCTGAAAGCTCTGTGGCAGCTGGTGTACGCCGCATTGAAGCAGTTACAGCAAGTGCCGCTGAAGAGTACATGCAGCAGCAGTTGAACGAACTGAACGCAGTGCGCGAAGTGCTGAATACGCAAAGTAATGTTTCGGGTGCTGTACAGAAGATGCAGGAAGACTTGAAAGTACTGCAAAAGCAGTTAGAGGCTTTCGAACTAAAGCAGCTAAGCAGCCTGAAAGATTCACTGGCACACAAAGCTCAGCAACTCGACGGCATCAACCTGATTACAGAGCGTGTGGAGTTGAGCTCTGCTGATTACCTTAAGAAGCTAGCGTTTGATATGCGTCAGGTAGTAGATAACCTGGTGCTGGTACTTGCAGCTGAGATAGATGGCAAACCACAAATTGCCGTGATGCTGTCTGATAACCTGGTGCAGGATAAGAACCTTAACGCAAGCCAGATGGTGCGTGAATTAGCCAAAGAGATCAAAGGCGGTGGCGGTGGCCAGCCATTCTATGCAACAGCCGGTGGTAAGGATGTTGCTGGTCTGGATGTGGTGCCAGGTAAAGCGCAGGAACTTGTAAAGTCGATTATTAAAGGATAATAATGCTAAACAAAATGGAGAGTAACTAATTTACCTTTGGTAGATGGGTTACCCTCCATCCCTCTATAAAGAAATGGATAAAGCAATAAGAGATAAGTATCAGGCCATTATTGGTTTAGAAGTACACGCACAGCTGCTTACCAACAGCAAAGCATACTCTTCTGACTCAACAGAGTATGGTATGCTTCCTAACACAAATCTGAGCGAAATAACATTAGCTCACCCAGGCACACTGCCGCGCGTAAATAAGCGTGTTGTGGAAATGGCTGTTAAGATGGGTTTGGCCACGAATAGCGAGATCACCAAGTATAATGTGTATGCTCGTAAAAACTATTTTTACCCAGACCTCCCAAAGGGTTACCAGATTACGCAGGACAAAACTCCTATCTGCACCAACGGTCATATCCTGATCAAAGACGCCGCTGGCGAGGGAAAGCGTATTGGCATTACCCGTATCCACATGGAGGAAGATGCTGGTAAATCCATGCACTTACCAGGTGAGGTAGAAACGCTGGTTGACTTTAACCGTGCAGGAGTACCTCTGATCGAGATTGTATCCGAACCAGATATCCGTGACTCGGAGGAAGCTTACAACTACCTGATTGAAATAAAGCGCCTGGTACGTTACCTGGATATTTGCGATGGTAACATGGAGGAAGGTTCACTGCGCTGCGATGCCAACATTTCGGTGATGCTGAAAGACTCATCGTTATGGGGTACCAAAGTGGAAGTGAAAAACATGAACTCCTTCCGCAACGTGCAGCGCGCCATTGAGCACGAAATCGAGCGCCAGATCATGGTGCTGGAGAACGGAGGCAAAGTAGAAGGCCAGACACGCAACTTCGATGCTAATACCGGTACTACTACGGCTATGCGTTCTAAGGAAACCCTGAACGATTACCGTTACTTCCCGGAGCCGGATCTTCCGCCATTAGTAATTGAGCAAGAATGGCTGGAAACCGTGAAAGCGGCAATGCCAAGCTTACCACAGGAACTGTACAACCGCTTCGTTAATGAGTTGGGTCTGCCTGAGTACGATGCAGCTGTTTTGACTGATGCGAAGGAGATTGCCCTATACTTTGAGGAGCTATCGCAGCACACTACCAACTATAAGGCAGCATCTAACTGGGTTATGGGACCCGTAAAGTCTTACCTAAACGAGCTTCAGCTGCACATTAAAGACTTCCCGTTAAAGCCGGAACAAATTGCGCAGTTAATCTCTTTAGTAGATGAGAACAAGGTAAGTCACTCTGTGGCTGCTAAAAAGATATTCCCGTTCATGCTGGAGCAACCGGAGTACACAGCTCAGCGTGTAGCCGAAGAGCAGAACTTGCTGCAGGAATCTAACGCTGATGAGCTGCTGCAGGTAGTTCAAGAAGTGTTAGCTGCAAATCCAGCCAAGGTTAAGGAATATAAAGCCGGTAAGCAGTCGCTGATTGGCATGTTTATGGGTGAGATCATGAAGAAAACAAAAGGAAAGGCTGACCCTAAAGCGACGAACCAATTGCTTCGTGAACAGTTAAACGCATAATGCTGATACTATGAATTTGAAAAACATGCTGGCGGTGGCTTCGGCTGCCGCTGTGCTTGCCAGTTGCCAGGGCAACAAGTCTGCCACTAACGGTGAAGACAGCTATACCATACAAGGTAAGCTTGATAACGCCACTGCAGGACAGGTATACCTGTTTGAGCTAGGAGAGCAGAACTTTGTGCCCCGCGATACTGCTGAAGTTAGCGATGACGGCACTTTTACTTTTACTGGTAAGATAAACGAGCCAACTTTTTACCGCATCACCATGGATCAGCAAAATGGACTGATGCTGGTTTTGGACCAGGGTAAAATTGCTGTAGAGGCCGATGCTGCAGATATAAATGGCACTGCTAAAATTGAGGGTTCTGAGGATTCACAGCTGTTTCAGGAGCTGAACAAGCTCGTGAATGAGAACCGCAAAAAGCAGATGGAACTGGAGCAAGCTTTTGCCCAGGCTATGCAGAATGGTAACGAGGCAGAGGCCGAGCGTTTAAGAGGCGAGTACTTTAAGCTGCAAAACCAGATAAAAGACTTTATTGCACAGCACCCTAAGTCTGTGGTTTCTGCTTTTGGTACAGCAAGCCTGGTAGATCTGGTAAATGATTTCGCTTTTGCAGATAGCATGGCCAATCTGTACAACCAGCATATTCCCAATTCAAAGTATACAGCCAAGCTGAATGAGCTCCTGAAGCCTCACCGTAGTACAGCCATTGGACAGACAGCACCAGACATTACTTTGCCAAGTCCGGATGGAGGTACTAAAACGCTTTCTTCCCTTCGAGGAAAGTATGTACTGATCGATTTTTGGGCAAGCTGGTGTGGTCCGTGCCGCAAAGAGAACCCCAATGTGGTAAAAATGTACAACAAGTATAAAGAAAAGGGTTTTGAGATCTTCGGCGTGTCTTTGGACCAGTCTGAAGAAAAGTGGCTGGCTGCCATTGAGAAGGATAAGCTAACCTGGCCACAAGTGTCTGACTTGAAGGGCTGGGAAAGCAGTGCTGCTCAACTTTATAATGTAACAGCAATCCCACAGACAGTATTGGTTGATCCGGAAGGAAAAATCATTGCTAAAGGCCTGAGAGGACCAGACCTTGAAAATAAACTAGCAGCGCTTCTTCCTTAAAAGCCACTGCTAAAACGTGCAAAAACAAAAAGAGCGGCCTTGTCAATCAAGGCCGCTCTTTTTGTTTTATTAGTAGTGACATTAGACGGTAAAGACCTTCTGAAGTGCTCCCCAAAGTAGCTTTTTATGCTCAACATTATGCTCCAACATATTTAGTGCCTGCGAGAACACGACCGGTATATTGCCCACCGTTACGGGGTTGTACAGTGTAAACTTCTCATGAGGCAGAGCAGTGTCGATGCGGCTGGCAAAGCTGATAATGTAGTTTACCTGCAAGTGCTGTAGCAGGTCTTCGAAAAGGGCGATAGATCCGGAAACATTGTTCACATACGCCACATCCTCTGGTCTAAGCCCAATAGCAGACAGTATTTTTTGAAGAAACTGCAACTGCGGAAGCTGAGCAAACTCATCATCAGGCAGGGTAACTAGTATGGCTACCCCTTTCTGATTCTGCCCCGTTATCTTATACTTCTGTTGCAGCGGCGAAGCCTCTTTCTTCGGAAACTTAGGCAGGGCAGGAGCAGGAGTTTTTCCTACAGGAGCCTCCGGCACGGCAGGAGCGGCAACGGTTGCCGGAGAAGTAGCATTTAGCTCAGTATGTACCTCAACTGGCTGAACAGGAACTGAGCTGGTTTCTTCAGGAGCGGATACAGGTATTTCACCCTCCACCAAATACACTGTTTCGGGTATAAAGTTTTTCAGAAACTCAGCTGATATATCTACTTCTAATCCTGCCATTTGTAATTCTATTCAGGTGCGTCTTCCTTGATATCAAATATAGAGCGCAGTTCGTTTGCTTCGCTAGGCTTCATACGGCCAGCCAATACAAGGCGAAGCTGGCGACGACGCAGTGCGCCATCATAAAGGCTAATCTCTTCTTCAGTTTCAGGTATCGCTTCTGGCACATCGATTGGATTTCCAAGTTGATCCACGGCTACAAAAGTGAAGAACGCCTGGTTCGATTTTACTTTCTTACCACTTGGAATGTCCTCGGCATACACAACAATATGTACCTCCATGGAGGAGTTGAAGGCGCGGGTAACCTTTGCCTCCAGGGTAACAACATTACCCAGTTTTATACTCTCTGCAAAAGATACATTGTCTACCGAAGCTGTTACCACAATGCGGTTAGAGTGCTTCTGAGCTGCAATAGCAGAAACAATGTCCATCCAGTGCATCATTTTGCCACCCATTAGGTTGTGCAGGGTGTTGGTGTCGTTTGGCAACACCAGTTCCGTCATAATTACGTAAGACTCAGATACTTTTTTTTGTTTACGCATTCTTGTTATGCTAAATGAGTCGCAAAGATACGCTACTGAGCCCAAAGGTTAAAATCTGACCGCAAGTAGCTGCTCCTGCAGAAGAGTTGAAGTGCGTTTTTGCAGGTGAAGCGCTGGATAGTTGTGTCTAGAATTTCTCGCCTCCGTCCCAGCCAGAACGGCCTAGCAGTGGAACGAACTTAAAATTGCTGAACTCCTCTTTTGTAAACTCATTTTCTTCCACACGTGTGATGCGCAGCATTTTCTGCGACTGTTCGTCACCGACTGGTATCACTAACACACCACCAATTGTGAGCTGTTTCAGGAGTTCTTTGGGTACAATAGGTGCACCTGCCGTCACGATAATCTTGTCAAAAGGCGCATGTGCTGGTAAGCCCTGTGAACCGTCTCCATGAAAAGTATGTGGGTTAAGACCATGCTTACGGAAGAAAATGCGCGCCTTTTCATAAAGAGGACGGTTGTACTCTATAGTATAGACATTGGGTGTAATCTGTAGCAGGATCGTACATTGATAACCTGAGCCTGTACCTATTTCCAAAACCTTATCAGTGGGCTTAAGTAGCAGTAGCTCCGTCTGGAAGGCAACAGTATAGGGCTGGGAGATAGTTTGCCCTTCACCAATCGGAAAAGCCTTGTCCTGGTAAGCCTGCTCCAGAAAAGCTTTGTCGAAAAAATAATGACGCGGTACAGTTTCGATGGCTGCAAGCACGCGCTCATCGCGTATGCCCTTCTCGCGAAGCAGTTTTACTAAAGCCCGGCGCATGCCTTTGTGCCTGTACGAGTCTGTTTGCATGTGGTAATTAGTAGGTGTTTCTAATTTGATGTACTACCTCTAAAGGAGGCAGGTTTGCGAAAATAAGCATCTAGCTTTAATAAAGCCCGCAAAAAGTGAGCTTTTCAGGTTCTTTATTTTAGCATAGTGCTGCGCCAAAGGCAGAATCTCTTAATTTTGATAATCAAATTACATTGAATGTGGTTATATACTAATTAGTATCTTACAGAGGATATAACTACCGCAGAAAAGAGAAAAGAATGTTTACAGGAATAATAGAAGCACTAGGTCGCGTGACCGATATACGTGAAGAGAACACGAACAAACATTTTACTATCACATCTCCATTCACAAATGAGCTGAAAATAGACCAAAGTGTGGCTCATAATGGCGTTTGTCTTACAGTAGTAAGTATAGACGGAGATAACTATACTGTTACAGCCATTGATGAGACGCTAAAGAAAACAAACCTTAATTACCTGAAAACAGGTGATGCTGTAAACCTGGAGCGTTGCATGCAGGCGAATGGCCGTTTTGATGGCCATGTGGTGCAGGGGCACGTAGACCAAACAGGCATATGCGAAGAGGTAAAGGATGAGAACGGGAGCTGGATCTTTACCTTCGGCTATGATGGCAACAAAGGCAACGTAACAGTAGAGAAAGGTTCTATTTGTGTAAATGGCATCAGCCTCACAGTGGTAAACTCAAGAGAGGATAGATTTTCTGTTGCTATCATTCCTTATACTTATGAGCATACAAACCTGCACCAGGTAAAACCAGGTGACACAGTAAACCTGGAGTTCGACATTATCGGCAAATATGTGGCAAGGCTGCTAGGAAAATAATAAAAGACACGGAAAAGCACAAAGTACAAGTCAGTCGATCTTTGCTTTGTGCTTTTTGGCTTTTTAGAACCTGCGCTCCTGGTTTGCCATACTTTGGTCAACGCTTAGCTTGCCAGCACCGCCCACCACCAAGGCCCAGGCCATGCCTATTACCAGCAGGTGGTATTCATAGCCTTCGCCCGCTTGGTTGCCGCCCCAGTTCATAAAGAACCCGTAGGGTAGTTGTATCGCCAGGATAATACCTGCAAAGAGACCGATGATGCAAAGTCCCCAAAACCGTACCCAAAAACCAAGTATGAGACAGAGGGCCCCGATAAACTCAATAATGATCACAAGCCAGCCCAGCCATCCTGGTAATCCAGACATCTGCTCAAACCCTTGCATAAACCCGGCAGCTCCTTGCCCACCAAACCAACCGAAGAGCTTTTGAGCGCCATGCGGAAGAATTACTAACCCCAGCATTACCCGTACAATGGTCAGGCCCCAGGTATCGTGCGTGAAGAGTAATCTGTCTTTGAAAAAGCCCATAGAGCAGCTATCTTGATAATTTCACATAACCACATTACGGAAGTTTCAACAAATAGATAAAAAGGCTCTTTGGCGCGAGAACTTTCAGTGCAAGCGGTAAAACTTAGGTAAGCTTAGATTATACTTGATAGCTATAAGCCTGATTGTCATAATCAGCAACACAGAGGCTATAAAGTTAGTATTCCGGTCAACCTGCAGATACTCGAGCCCAAGGTAAAATGTGGCACCAAGTATACAGGCACTGGCATAAAATTCTTTGCGGAGAAGCACAGGCACCTCATTGGTAAGTATATCTCTTATTGCGCCTCCCATCACAGCGGAGAACATACCCATGATGGCAGCTATTATTGGGCTCACCCCCAGGCTCAAAGCTTTTTCTGTGCCAACTATTGTAAACAGAGAGATGCCCAGCGTATCGAACAGCAGGAATGTGCGTCGCAAGCGAAGTAACACGCGGTAAAACAGTCCACAACAAACTACAGATGCTATAATGACATACAACACCATTGTGTCCTGAATCCAGACGAGCGGGTAGCTGCCAAGCATAATGTCCCGAAGGCTGCCCCCTCCAATGGCAGTTACAAACCCCGTAAATGCGGCACCAAACCAGTCCTGCTCTTTATCCCTTTCGCTTGCAGCCAAGGCACCCGACATGGCAAAAACCACTGTTCCTAATAATTCAAGTATATATTGTATGCTCACGTTGTAGGCTTAAGTACGCCACCAATATAAGCGGCTTGTATCACACAAGAAAATCTTAAGCTTTTATGAGGCACTTCTTCAAGTGAGTAAGTATAGTCCTCGTTTATGGTAGCCAATTAAAAAACTTCCTCTGCAGCAACATAAGCCATTTTAACAGATAAGAAGGTGCAAACTATAACAGGCCAAACTTAACCCCAAAAAAGAAAGTGCGCGGCCGTGCCGGACCATAAACATAGTTGCTGTCGCGGTAAGGACCCGTATCAAAATCCTTCTGGTACTGGTTAAACATGTTTTGTATACCGGTATTAAACTGCAGGTCCTGCTTTATACTTTTAAGGGGGATGCGGTAAGACAGTTTCAGGTTGTTCTCTATGAATGATGGCGAAGTATAAAGCTCGTCTTCCACCACACCGGGAGCACCAGCAAAGTGAGGTACTTCCATGGGCCCAGTAAGCACCCCAGATAGGGTAGCATTGAAACGCCCCTGCGGCAGTAATGTTAGCACATAGTAGCCATAGATGGCTGGTGTACGCAGGTATTGTCGGGTACCGGAAATTTCCGAGGACCAGGCAACCGGCTCATCGTAGCGGGAGCTCTGATAAGTCATACCTGCTTCTATCTGAAATCGCTGGTCATAATTTAGCCGCCCCTCCAGAGTAACTCCCTTTACTGTTGAGTGGCTTCCGTTTTTGCGCAGTAAGCGCTGATTACCCTGTTCATCTGTTCCAATCTCCTCCAGCACAAAAGCATTCTGCAAGCGGGTATAGAAAGCATCAACCGTAAACCCAAAGATCATGTGCTCGCTGGGCTTGTTAAAATCTACCGAGGCATTGTAAGCATTGGAGGTTTCCTCTTCCAGCTCCGGATCAATCTGTACATAAGAGATACCGCCTCCGGCAAAAGCGATGTGCATGTCTGCCTCAAAAGCCTGCGGTGCTCTGAAGCCACGGGCATAGGAGGCACGGAGCTGTGTGGTGCTGCCTAATTTGTATAAAGCACTGACTCGGGGCGTCAGTATAGTTTCATCTACGTTGTTGTGCTTATTTGCCCGCACACCGGAAAGTACAGTCAGGGCAGGAGTTAGATCCCAGTCGCTCTGCAGGAACAATCCTGTCAGGTTGTTCTCCTGGTCTATCAGGTAACTGTAGGCTTCAATTTCATCGAATGTGTAGTCGTATTGATGTTCGGCACCCAGTGTAAAAGTATTACTGCCTCCCAGAAAGTTGTGGGAGGTATAGTTGTACTGTAAGCCTCCCTGAAACGTATGGCTCTTTGTCTGGCCCCAACCATCTGATTGCTCCATTCCTGTATAATGTGTGCGCTTGGTGTTTTGGCCTGAGCCATAGACACTAAAGGAAGACCTGCCGTTTTTTAAGCTATGGTCCCAGTTAAAGCCGCCAACCAAAATGTTGTGCAGGCGGTACTCAGACTGATCAGCCTGGTCGGCGGGTTTATCAAGTTTATTCCCGCCTTTGCGCTCCTCATGTATGCTCCAGGCATTCACATCAATCTTATCTCGCTCTGTTGGCTTAAAGAAAGCGTTAAAGCCAAAGGAGTTATTCTTCAGCTGTGCCAGTTCCGAAAATCCGTCTTCGTTGGCGTCATAAGCTTCCCTGTCGCGGTGCGATGCAAAGAATGAAAGGCCTGCATTCTTAAGCTCATTAACTGTGTTCACGTTTGCATTCAGGAAATGATCCCATGCTTCGCCGTCCACTACTGATGAGCTTGTGGAAAGGGTGTAGGTGCTGCTGGTTGGTTCTTTGGTAATGATATTAACGGTACCTGCAATGGCACTGGAACCATATAATACAGAGCCTCCACCTCGAACTACTTCCACACGCTCTACCATATTAGCAGGAATCTGCTCCAGACCGTACAAACCCATGATCGAAGTGAATATAGGACGGCTATTCACCAGTATTTGAGAGTATGCACCTCCCAGTCCATTCATCCGCAGTTGGGTATAATTACAGGTTTGGCAGTCAGTTTCCATCCGGAGGCCAGGCTGAAAACAGAGCCCTTCGCTAAGTGTGTTGGATTGAGTGAACTCAAATGTGCGGCTGTCGAGTACATTAACAGCAACAGGACTCTCTAACCTGCGCCTCTCGGTACGGGTACCTGTTACCACCACCTCATTAAGAGTAGCGTGTGCTTCTTGTAAGGGTATAGTAAGAGTAGAGGTGGAGTCGGGTAACACCTGTACTGTGCTTTGCGTTGGCTTATAGCCTATTGCTGTTACCAATACGACATGGCTGCCTTCTGTAACGTCCTTAAGCATAAACTCTCCATACTCATTTGTAGGAGTGCCTTTCTGTGTTCCTTTCAGCATAACCGTAGCATAGGGTACAGTGGCTGTGCCTGCTGTAACTTTGCCCTTTATACTTCCATTATTCTGAGCAACAGCAATTATGGTAGTATAGCTAAATAACAGTAGAATTATGATTCTCATAGCATTGCGTAAGATGACACATATTTATTCGAAACGCTAAATTATAGATTTAGGTTTGTCTAAAATAATAATTAGATAATTTATGATCCCGATTGAGGTTTTAGCAACTAAAAAGCCCCCATGGTTTCATCCATAGGGGCTATAAAGCTTTAAGCAATTCAGCTAAGGCTATCAAAAACCAGGTAAGATGGTGGCGATTTATATATACTTCTCGCGGAGTAGTTGTGCTACCTTTTGCATACCTGTACTGGCTTTTTCTTCAAACCGATGTACGTTATCTCTTACACGCATACTAGGTAGGTTAGGGTCCACCACGAAAATTGGCGCATCAGAAGAGACATAGTCCACCAATCCGGCGGCAGGATAAACTATCAGAGATGTACCTACAACTAAAAAGATATCTGCCTGAAGAGTTTCCTCTATGGCTTTCTCCATCATTGGCACAGGTTCGCCAAACCACACAATATTCGGCCTGAGCTGAGAACCTCTTTCACATTTGTCACCTTTCTTCAGCTCCCATCCTTCTATAGGGTAGACCAGAGTCGGGTCTAAGGTGCTGCGGCTTTCAAATAACTTTCCGTGCAGGTGAATGACATTGGTAGAGCCAGCTCGCTCGTGCAAGTCATCTACGTTTTGGGTAATAATGCGCACGTCAAACTCTTTTTCCAGATCGGCCAGCGTTAGGTGGGCTGCGTTTGGCTCTACAGTATGTGCATTTTTACGGCGCTGGTTATAAAAGTCCAACACAAGCTCAGGGTTTCTGTGCCAGCCCTCAGGTGAGGCGACCTCCATTACATCATGGCCTTCCCAAAGACCGTCTGCGTCCCGGAATGTGGCAATACCGCTCTCTGCACTTATGCCTGCACCTGATAATACCACCAGTTTCTTCTTCATAAGTTTTATAGTTTATAGTAAGCTACTACTCCTGTAAAGTATATGCATTGCAGCTGTTAAAGTTACAGTAATAGCCTAAAGCACAACCCCAACACCAATGCTTGCTTATACTTTTAGAAAGCCGATACACTTACTATGCAAGCCATTATTTTTTGTGGAATTCAAGCCAGCGGGAAATCAACCTATTACCAAAGACATTTCTTTAACAGCCATGTGCGCATAAGTATGGATCTCCTGCGCACTCGTAACCGCGAGCGTCTGTTTCTGGAGGCTTGCCTGAAAAGCCAGATGAGATTTGTAGTTGACAATACTAACCCGACAAAAAATGATCGTGCAAAATATATCAGCATGGCACAACAGGCAAGGTATGAGGTAATAGGCTATTATTTTGAATCAACTTCCAGTGATGCTGTAAAGCGCAACAGCCAGCGCAGCGGGCGTTTTCTAGTACCTCTAAAGGGTATTTATGGTACAAACAAGAGGTTAGAGCCACCTGTACTGTCGGAAGGTTTTAGTAAGCTGTATATAGTCCGGCTACTGCCTTCCGGAGAGTATGATGTCAGGCTTGCAGATGGCAACGAAGACAAATGAGCGTGCACTCTGTTAAATTAAGTAGTAAACCTTGTACAGGGAATGTGCTACAATGTTATATTCGCTAAATTTTACCTGTATGATAAAGAGGAGCGAAAGACTGAACAATGTGTCTTATGACCTGTGCGGACCACTGTACGAGCGGGCAAAAGAACTTGAGAAACAGGGACACAAGGTTACAAAACTGAACATCGGTAACCCGGCACCTTTTGGTTTCCAGGCCCCACATGAGGTGGTGCAGCATGTTATCCGGAACCTAACGCATGCCCAAGGCTATTCAGACCATAAGGGGCTTGTGAGTGCCCGCGAGGCCGTAAAGCATCATTATGCAGCAAAGGGTATAAGCAGGATAAGTGCAGATGATATTTTCCTGGGCAATGGCCTTAGCGAACTGATTATGCACGCTGTGGAGGCATTGCTAAATGATGGAGATGAGGTGCTGATTCCGTCACCAGATTACCCACTCTGGACAGCTGCCGTGCGCTTTGCTGGCGGCAAGGCCGTTCATTATACCTGCGACGAAGAGTCTGACTGGAATCCAGATGTACAGGATATCCGAAACAAGCTAACCAGCCGCACAAAAGCTCTGGTGCTCATCAACCCAAACAACCCAACGGGTGCGGTATATGCCAAAGAACTGCTGCAGGAGCTGGTACAGTTAGCTGAGGAACATAACCTGGTTATTTTTTCTGACGAGATCTATGATAAGATCCTGTATGATGATACTGAATTCACCTCTGTAGCAACTCTGTCTGATACTGTGCTCTTTGTAACGTTCAGCGGTTTATCTAAGAACTACCTGGCTGCCGGTTTCAGGGCGGGCTGGATGCTGGTTAGCGGAGCAAAGCTAAAAGCCAAAGACTATCTTGATGGCTTAAATACCCTGGCAAGCCTGCGCGTATGCAGCAATGTGCCGGCACAGTTCGCGATTGAGGCAGCCTTAGAGGGACAGCAAAGTATACGTGAACTAACCAAACCAACAGGAAGGCTTGGGCAGCAACGGGCAATCTGCTATGAGAAGCTTACAGCCATACCAGGTATCACCTGTGTGAAGCCCAAAGGTGCCTTCTATATGTTCCCGAAGTTAGATACAGCAAAATTCGACGTAAAAAACGACCAACAGTTCGCGCTTGATCTGCTGTCGGAGCAACATGTGCTGCTAGTGCCCGGCTCAGGCTTTAATTATCAGCACCAGGATCACTTTAGAGTAGTATACCTCCCGGAGCCAGTAGAACTGAGCGATACGCTTGATAGAGTTCAGGTTTTTCTTCAGACCTATCAGCAACTTGAGTTAGAGAAGGCTTGAGTTGAGGAGTTAGAAGGTTAAGAAGTCAGAAGGTTAGAAAATAAGAAAGCCTCAGCAGATACATTTGCTGAGGCTTTCTTATTTGAGGATTATTGATAAACTCTGTAACTCCCAAACTCTTTAACTACAAAGTATACTTGCGGCCTTTGTTTTGCTCTTTCAGGTAGTCCATTAGCGGCTGGAAGTAATCTACCATGGCTCGGGCACTAAATTCTTCGCCTGTTTTGTCTTTCAGCATCTGGCGCCAATCTGCGGAGGCTCCTGGATACATGATGTCACGCAGGAAATTACCTACTTCTTTGCTGCCATAGTAATTGGTTGCGTGCGGGTCCTGCTTCAGAAAATTTTTAGCAATATGGTCGTGCAACTGGAACAGAATAACGTAGCTCATGGCATAGTCATAGTACTGTGCTGCATCGTCGTATATATGTGTTTTAGTGGCGGCATCCAGGTAGTTCTCGCCACGATCAGACGGTGGCACAATGCCTTGGTACTGCTTTTTGAGCTCCCACCAACGCTTGTTCAGCTGGTCTGCCGGTAAGCTCTTCGCATAGAAATCATGCTCCCACTCACTCATTACGCCCGAAGAAAAAGGTATGAACACCACATAGTTTAGCGCCTCCTTTAAAAGCGCCTGTACTTCGTCTGTTTGTGTGTTTTTATGGATCAGGTTGAGCTCAGCCAGGAAAGGCTTTTGCATAGCTGCCAAGCCCATCAATGAGCCAATACCTTCGTGATAAGCACGGTTAGCGCCTCCACGCAGCAGCACAGGTACATCAGGGTTAGTATAAGTCATGTAGTATTGACATTCCCACCGCTAAAGCAGGTTGGATTCTTGGGCTACCTGGCTACTGCGACCGTATATCTCCCAAGCTGAAACGGTCTGCCCGACCGCCTTATTTCTTATATTACTAGCTGCGTTCACATCCCGGTGCAGGGCATGTTTGCTGCAGCAAAGGTAACAGCCGGCAAGTGCAGGCGGTAGAACATAGGGTAAGATCGAACCCAGTAAAAGTGAAGGAATGCTGCACCACATCCAGGGCGTCTTTGCCCACATCGACGCCCAGGTTCTGACAGAGTAAATTCTTCATAACTGAAAGGGACTAAAGTGGACAAAAACATTCATCTTCCGGGCCTACACTCACTCATGCCTGCGGATGGGGCAGCCTCTAGGTACTGTCCAGGCTTTTAAGATGAAGAGAAAGGGAAGGGCTTGCTTGGGGGCGACATCATCAAAGTGTCTAGTGCAAGGGCTTTCTCCTTCCCTTTCTCTTAGCTTACGTTTAAGAGCTTGATAAAATTGCACATACGCTTATACTGCCAAAGATATGAGTGCCAGGGCTTTCTTTGGCATTTACTCGTAAATAAGCATTTACCCTATAACACAGAAGGAGGCGCTGTTATAGTGCCTCCTTCTGTGTTATACCTAGTCAGTTAAAACTATTCCTGTTCAGCCTCTTCAGGTAACTGCGCTTCCTGCAGTAGGTTCTCATCTATGGTTTTACTTGTTTTGGCTCCTAGCTCACGCAGTATTTCAACACGGCGGATTAAGTTGCCGCGCCCCTCCGTTAGCTTGTTCATAGCTGCATTATAAGAGCTTTGGCTGTTTTCAAGGTGCTTGCCTACAGTTTTCAAATCGTCTACAAAGCCCACAAACTTGTCGTATAGCTTACCGCTTTCCTCGGCTATTTTAAGCACATTGCGCTTCTGGTCTTCCTGTCGCCAAACACCGGCAACAGTGCGCAAGGTAGCCAAAAGGGTAGAGGTAGTTACCAGAACAATATTTTTATCAAAGGCATCTGTAAACAGATCGTGATCGTGCTGCACAGCCAGGTTAAAAGCCGGCTCTATCGGAATGTACATCAGCACAAAATCCGGTGAATTGATGCCATTCAAGCGATGGTAACTTTTACGACCTAGATCGGTATAATGGGTGCGTACAGAATTGATGTGGCTTCTCAGGTATACTTCCTGCTGGTGCTCGTCTTCGCAGCTGCAGAATGCCTCGTAGGCTACCAAAGACATTTTAGAGTCGATGATAAGGTGCTTGCCCTCTGGCAGCCGCACAATCACATCCGGGCGGTATACTTTACTTTCGTCGTTCTGGCGCACTTCTTCGCGCTCGTAATGCACCCCCTTACGCAAACCGGATTTTTCCAGCAGGCTTTCCAAGAGGTACTCACCCCAGTTACCCTGTGTCTTGCTTTCGCCCTTTAAGGCTTTGGTTAGGTTCACGGCATCCTGGCTCATCTGCTGATTCAGGGACGCAAGCTGGGTGATCTGCTCTTTCAGGGAGATACTATCCTTAAGGCTCTTCTCATACGTCTGCTCCACCTTGGTTTCAAATTCCTTGATGCGTTCTTTAAGCGGTGAAAGTATACGCTCCAGGTTCTCAGAAGAAGCCTTGTTGAAGTGCTCAGCATTAGTCATAAGCACCTGGTTTGAGATGCTCTGGAACTGCTGCAGAAATTTTTCGCGTAGCTGCTCCAGTTCACGCCCTTGCTCCTGCAGGCGAGCTTTCAGGTGCTCGTAGTCTGTTTCTGTTTTAGTAAGGGCATTTGTAAGGTCAAGCGTTTCTGTTTGTGCTTCCCGCAGCTGTGCCTTTAACTGCTCCAATTCCTGAGCTTTCTGCCTTGCCTGCCCCTCAAGTACCCCTTGCGTAACAGCTGCCTGATTGGCAACTTGCTGCAGGGCATTTAGTTTCCCCTTCAGCGCCAGGAAGGCAATCACTAATCCTCCCAAAAATGCTGCAATGCCTACAATGATCTCCATAGGAGTAAAGGTAAAGTTTTTTAGTATGGCAGCAAACGTATTTGCTAATGAAATTAGTTTTTTCAGCTATACGCTAAAATAAAGCCGCCATACTGGCAAAAGGTATGGCGGCTTTTAGTGTTTCGCAACAGCACATCTTTGGTATTTGCAGCAAGGCCTATCGCACAAAACTGACTTTATACTTTCTTCCTTTTATCTTAGCCTCATTCAGCTTGCGTACAGTTTGATTGGCAAACTCTTCTGGTATGGCTACAAAGCTATGCCGGTCCTGAATCTCAATCTTGCCTATTGCGGAAGCCTTCAGACCGACTTCCGCAATCAGTACACCTACAATATCCCGTGGACTTAATTTATCTTTTCGGCCTCCACTTATGTGCAATGTTGTGAACGTTGGTGTATAGGAGCTGGCCGAGGTATCAGCTGCTGTAAGTCTATTCAACTCAAGCCATTCATTTACCTGAACATCAGGCCACTGCTCTAGTTTACTAACTTCTCTGGCACTTAGAAGAGAATAAACTGTTCCAGATTTACCTGCCCGTCCGGTTCTGCCGCTTCGGTGCAGGTAGGCATCCTCATGTTGCGGTAGCTCATAATGAACGATCTGTTGTAGCACGTCGATGTCTAGTCCGCGGGCTGCAAGATCTGTGGCTACCAATACGGCAACTGTGCCATTACGGAAAAGCGTCATCGTTTTGTCCCGCTCCCGCTGATCAAGCTTGCCATGTAGAGCCCTGGCAGCAAAGCCCTGCTCTTGCAGTTGTTGTGCCACTTCTTCTGTAGTAAGGCGCGCATTCACAAAGACTACTGTTCCGGCAGAGTCTATACTTTGTAAGAGTCGTACCAGCGCCTTAGGCTTTTCCGGCTCCTGTACCTTTATGCCATAGTAAGTTATTCGCTCTGGCACGGCAGCTGCGGTAGCCTGCACAAACCTGGGGTCTTGCAACGAGTCTGCAATCAACTGCTTTACATCTTCTTCCATAGTGGCAGAGAAAAGTATCGTTTGCCGCTTGCCGGGAAGAGCTTTCATGACTTTATCCAGTTCCTCTTCAAATCCCATCTCCAACAGCTTGTCTGCCTCATCCAGCACAATCTTAGTGGTTTTGCTAAGGTTTAAGGCCTTACGGCCGAGGTGATCGGTTAAACGCCCAGGTGTGCCTATAAGCACCTGTGGGGGATGCTCTAATGAAGCTTCTTCTACTTTGTAAGAATGGCCACCGTAAAATGCACTTATCTTCAGGTTTGGTATATACCGAGCGTATTGTTTCAGTTCCTGCCTTACCTGCACTGCCAGTTCCCGTGTGGGTACCACTACCAAAGCCTGCACCTGCTGCAGATTAGGATCTACACCTTGTAAGAGAGGTAAACCAAAGGCTGCTGTTTTACCACTGCCTGTTTCTGCCTGCCCAGCAACATCAGCGCCCTGCAGTAACAGGGGAATTGCCTGCTCCTGAATAGGAGTTGGCGAAGAATATTGCAGTGCCTCCAGCGCCTGAAGCAGGGCTTGATTAAGTTTTAATTGCTGAAAAGTAGCCATGGTATGTTTGTACGTATGCTGCAAAGGTACGGCAATTCTTCTAGTATCAGGCTTTACCAAGGCTGCCCATGTATAGATAAACCTTAATTCTATAAAACTTAAACAGGCGCAACATCAGTAGTAAGAGTATGGAGAACAAGTACAGTAAGCTGCAGCATTACACGCTGGTGCTTCTTTTCGGTATTTTGTTGGTATTTGTATTGGTAGAGGCAAGGGAGTTTTTGTATCCTGTCTTTATGGCTATACTTTTTTCTTACCTGCTTTACCCTGTGGAGAATATGCTGGAAGGGTGGGGCCTGCCACGTATCCTGGCAAACTTTATAATTGTAATAGCAGCTATGGCGCTGTTTGTTGGGGCGCTTATACTGCTCTACAAGCAGCTGACTTCATTTATGGGAGACTTTCCGAGCCTACAGGAGGAGGCTATGAAAAACCTGGACCGCCTACAACATAGTATTGATGAACACTTTGGATCTACCAGCCCGGATAATGAGCACTGGTTGCAGATGCAGGTAAGCAATGCCTTAGAGTTCAGTGGCAATTTTCTTCGTGATATCTTAATGGCAACAACTGGTACTGTAGCGAAAATTGGTTTGATGCCGGTATACATCTTCCTGATACTCTATTACCGAAACAAATTTGAGAACTTTATTTACCGCCAGTTGCCACCTGCCAGACACCCTAGGGCAAAGCAGATAATCGATGAAATTTCCAATGTTACCAAGCATTACATGGCTGGAGTGGTGATCGTCATCCTTATACTTTGTGTGCTCAACTCAACAGGCTTGTATCTGATAGGAGTGGAGTACGCTTTGCTCCTGGGTATCATTTCTGCGTTCATCAACTTTATACCATACTTTGGTACACTTATCGGTGGTGCAGTGCCCCTGCTTTATACGCTAATGGTGCAGGGCGACCCAAATAAAGCACTCATGGTACTGATCTTTTTTCTGGCTGTGCAGTTTACAGAAAACAACATCCTCACGCCGAACATCACCGGGAGCAAGGTAAATATAAACCCGCTTTTCACCATCTTGAGCATTATTGTTGGCGGAATGATTTGGGGACTACCAGGCATGTTTCTAGCAGTCCCATATTTGGGTATGTTTAAGGTGTACTGCAACTACAATGAAAGCCTTTCTGGTTGGTCGTACATGCTGGGTACAGAAGGCACTGAGGAGCACGCACTGACCTTAGGCAAGATTAAACGCGCATTAGGGTTAGGTAAAGAAAACTAAGAGGATGCTCCCTTCTAATACTACTCTTCGTACTAGTGTGTTTCATCTATACTTTTGAGAATTTACGAGTAAATGCCAAAGAAAGCCCTCGCACTCATATCTTTGGCAGTATAAGCGTAAGTTCAATTTTATCAGGCTCTTAAACGTAAGCTAACAGAAAGGGAAGGAGAAAGCCCTTGCACTAGACACTTTGATGATGTCGCCCCCAAGGAATCCCTTCCCTTTCTCTTCTTCTTAAAAGCCTGGACAGTACCTAGAGGCTGCCCCATCCGCAGGCATGACCTCGTATCAGACGTGAGTGTAGGCCCGGAAGATGAATGTTTTTTGTCCACTTTAGTCCCTTTCAGCTATGAAGAATTTACTCTGTCAGAACCTGGGCGTCGATGTGAGCAAAGACGCCCTGGAGGTGGTCCTCTCCACCCTGGACATGGAGCGGCGGGTGAAGGTGAAAGCCTCCCGAAAATTCACCAACACCCCCACAGGCTTCAAGCAGCTGCAGCGCTGGCTGGAGGGCAAGCGCGCAGCGGACGTGGAGCTGCGCCTGCTCATGGAGGCCACGGGCGTGTACTACGAGCAGCTGGCCTGGTTCCTCTACCACGAGGGCTACCAGGTCTCGGTGGTGCTGCCCACCAAGGCCAAGCGCTACCTGCAGGCCCTGGGAAACAAGAGCAAGAACGACAGGATCGATGCCAGGGGCCTGGCGCAGATGGGCCTGGAGCAGCTCCTGGAGCTCTGGCAGCCCTTGTCGAAAAACATCTACCGGCTGCGCCTGCTGACCCGCCAGCTGGAGGACTTCTCCAACCAGCGCACCGTGTGCCTGAACCAGCTCCATGCCCTGCATCACGGTGCGCTGGTGGTCAAGCAGGTGGAGCGAAACCTCCAGAAGCTGGTCGGCACCCTGGACAAGAGCCTCCAGGAGCTGGAGGAGGCTATTGGGGAGCTGCTCTACCAGGATCCGCTGCTGGCTGAGCGGGTGGAGAAGATGCGCTCGGTCAAGGGGGTGGGGCTCAAGACGGTGGCCGTGCTCCTGGCCGAGACCAACGGCTTTGCCACCTTCGAGCGGCAGGGCCAGCTGGTCAGCTACGCCGGCTATGACGTGGTGGAGCACCAGTCGGGCCAGCGCTCGGGCAGAAGCAGAATATCAAAGAAAGGCAACGCCCACATCCGGCGGGCCATGCACCTGCCGGCCTTTACAGTAGTACGTTATAAAGAGCCTGTCTTTACTGCCCTCTACGAGCGGCTCGTGAAAAGGGGCAAGACCAAGATGCAGGCGTATGTGGCCGTGCAGCGCAAGCTGCTGATCCTGCTCTGGACGCTGTGGCGCAAGAATGAAGCCTATGATCCACGTTATGGGCAGCAGCCAGCGGAACCCAAAAATAACATCCAAATCCAGGAGGCCGGAGCCTCTCTTTCAGGTGTCAGCGCAGCTGACAAAGACGCAATAACGCAGGAAACGCAGCCAGAAACAGCAGAAAAAGAAATAGCCCCAGCTCAGGCCAGGGCTACGCAAGATGAACTTCCAGTACCAGTCGGCCCGGGAGCTCTCTTTCAGGTAGAGTGAAGATAAGAAACAAATAAGAAAAATGCAACCAAAATCCTTGACTTTGAAGACAGTACCTTGGGGCTTTAGCCAAGGGATGAATTTGGTTTTCTTTTTGAACCACTCGATGTGGTGCAGCATCCCTTCACTTTTGCTGGGTTCGATTTTACCCTATGTTCTACCGCCTGCACTTGCCGGCTGTTACCTTTGCTGCAGCAAACATGCCCTGCACCGGGCAAGGCGCCAAAAGCAGCCGTGAACCAGATCAAGACATACCGCTTCCGACTCAAACCCACCAGGGCGCAGGCACAGGTTTTCACTCAGTGGCTCGGTTCGTGCCGGTATGTCTACAACCTGTGTCTGGCCTACAAGAAACACCTCTGGACCAACTATCAAATCTCCGTATCGAAGAACCAGATGCAGCAAGAACTTGCAGCCATTGCCAAGGAGGTCGGGTGGATTGGCTGTGTTCACTCACAAACTTTACAGGAGGTGACAGATAGATTGTTCAGGTCCTACGATGGATTCTTTAAGCAAGGCAATGGATTCCCCAGGTTCGCCAAACGTAGCCTGTACAGGTCATTCACATTTAAACAGGGGGTGAAGCTGCACCAGAACACTTGTAAAATTCAACTACCTAAGATCGGCAAGGTCAAGTACCGCAAGTCACAGGATGTGCAGGGGGTTATCAGGACAGCCAGCGTTGTCAAGGAAGCCGATGGGTGGTATGTGACGCTGTGTTGCCAGGTGGATATTGAGCGACTACCACAGATAAGCAATGTGGTAGGCTTGGATGTCGGTATAAAATCCTTCGTTGTCACGTCTGATGGTGTTGTTGTAGACAATCCTAAACACCTATACCGCTACCAATACCAGCTAAGGAGAGCGCAACGTGCTGTATCAAGGAAGAAGAAAGGTGGCAGTAACAGGCGCAAGGCTGCCGCAAAGCTGGCCAGGCTGCACCTGAAAGTCAGGAATACCCGCAAGGACTTCCACCACCAGCTGACCACGCAACTCATTCGCGAAAGCCAAGCGATTGTCGTTGAGAACCTGCAAGTGCAGCATATGGTCAAAAACCACAAGTTAGCCAAATCAATATCGGACGCTGGATGGTATCAGTTTGTGCAGATGCTGGAATACAAGTCCTGAGTGGTATGGTCGGGAGTTTCACAGAGTAGCCCCCAACCATACCTCCCAGGACTGCTGGGTTTGTGGTTGGCGTAACACCGACCTGCAGCTATCAGACAGGTATTGGACCCAGAGCTAACGGACACGTCTTGGACAGGGATGTGAACGCAGCTAGAAATATAAGAAATAAGGCGGTCGGGCAGACCGTTTCAGCTTGGGAGATATACAAGGACAATGGTTCGGTAGCCCAAGAATCCTACTGCCTTTAGGCGTGGGAGTGTCAACACTTTGTTAGCTAGCCTACAGTTTTCAGGCCTGCTGCAGGTTCTGGAATATCTGCTATTGCTACAGCATGTTTTTCTTGTGCTTTCAAGCCAAAAGGAACCCGCAGCCAGTTTACCTGCATGATCACATACTTTATCAGCACAAAGCAGATCAAAAAGGTAATCAGGCTTATGAAGGTAAATTTGAGCCCGATACTCCAGTTCAGCTCACGCAGGTAGAACCCTAAGGCTACTATAATTGTCTGGTGCAGGATGTAGAAGGGATAAACCATTTCATTTGCCTGTGCGAGGTATTGGCTTCTTCTATTCAGGTGCTGCATGGCAAAACCGAGTATAGCCATTAACCAAAACCAGCGGTTGCTTTGCTTCAGCACATAGTATACATCCAATTCTAATCCTGCAATATCTACATCTTGCAGCCAGTAAAAAGCATAGAGTACAGACACAAAGACAACAGCGGCTGCCAGGCTGTACCAGCGGACCTGCCTCACTTTTTCCTGTAGTGAAGGGAGCTTCATCAGTAAAAAGCCAATCAGAAAAACTGTGATGTATAGAAAATGGTTTGCCCAATCGTTTACCAGCGCATTGGTAGCAGGAAAGCGCTCGTTCAGGAGTACACCACCTAAGCTAAGCCATAGCGCTGGCAGTACCAGTACCATCCAGCTCTTGATTCCTTCTGCACTAATACTGACACGACGGATGTACATTAGCGCAGGTATAAGAAGCAAGCTATAACAGAAGATGTAGGTCAGGTACCACAGGTGATGCCAGCTGAAGTTGCCCTCCGGATAGGGCACAAGCTCAAAAATAGAAGGATAGAAGCTAAAGTAACTGGAGACAGTGCCTTGCACAACACGCTCAAAATATACTTGTGGCGGCACCACAAGCAGCATACCAATTACCAACGGAAGCAGTATCCGTTTCACACGATCTTTGGCAAAAGTGCCAGCGCTGCGGTAGCCCATAGCAAAGTATACCCCAACACCCGAGACTAAGAATATTAGGGACATGCGCCACTGACTGAGGAACATCATGGGCCATTCCATGGTCTCGCTGAGCTCAGGGTTTTTAACATGCCAGTCCCAGCTGACAAAGTACATGCCTGTGTGGTAGAAGATGAGCAGTGAAAAGGCCAGCACGCGTAGCCAGTCGAACTCATAACGTCTGATTTTAACTTGTTTTTCCATAGCGTTTCGTTTTAAACAAACATCGCTCTAAATAGCCGCAAAAGAAGAATCTGCCGGTAAGAACGAGGTGCTAACTTATAGGGAAGTACTAAACAGCACCAGGAACAGCCATTTTTCGGTACTGACCCGGGGTTTGCCCTGTCTGTTTTTTGAAGGCAGCACTAAAAGCAGATTTAGAAAGATAGCCTACCTGCTCCGCCACTTCCTCAACTTTCATGTGCTGTTGGCTTGGGTCTGATAAGATTGTTTTAGCCTCTTGTATGCGTAGCTCAGCCAGGTACTCAAAAAAGCTTTTGCCCAGACACTCATTAAGACTCTGGGAAAGGTAGTGTGGCGAAGTATGCAGCTGTTTAGCTAAAGCCGGAAGAGAGGCAGATGGCTGTACGAAAAACTTATCAATCTCCGCATTTCTCAACTTCCGCAGCAGATCCTGTTTAGCCTCACTACTCAGCGCCGATTTCTCATACTTCACCTGTACTACCGGCTGGAAAAAGTTTGAACCCGTCAGCAGCCGGTAGGAGATAAAGAATAACTGCAGTACTACAAAAGCAGCCAGAAAATGGTCGCCCAAGTCATCTTTGAAAGTGAGCTTTACAAAAAGAAATATTGCAAGCGTGGCAGCATAAAAGTACAGTAGCTGCTTTGTCCAGGTGTAGAAGTAGGCGTTGGGAGCGTCTGCTACTTTAAATTTCTTTAATAGCAAGAATCCTAGCAGCATATACACAGCTATGTGTGTGAGTGTCAGCTCATTGATGTACCGTACTAGGTAAAGAGGATCAGGATTGATTATGTAATTACCAGCAATATGCTCTGCCTCCGGAAAATAAGCACCTAAATAGGCATTATACTTTACATCAACCGGTTGCACCATAAAAAGCAGGTGATAAATAAAGTAAAGACCGAATGCCAGCAAGTGCACCCAAAGCTTATTGTTCCAGTTTCTGCCAGTCAGGCTTCTCAACAACAGAAAACAAAGCGGACCAATAGCAAAGTTGAGCGGCTCTGAAAAGTCTACTATAGGCAGCATGCGGAACATCAGCCCTGTGTAGCATAAGAATATCTCCAGAACCACACTTGCAAAAGTAAATACCAACCCGGCTAATAACAGATGGTGGTAAGGCTGCCGGTGGGGGCGTTTGGCTAGGAACAAAAGTGACAGGAAATACCCCTGCACCACACCTGCCAAAAGTATGGCTGCATATAAATCAAACCTTAAAAAAGTCTCTGATAGGGGCATAGTATTTTCTTTGTACCTATGTTTAAGGCTCTAAAACTATGAAAATTCTTTAAAGATGTATATCCATCATATACTTATTCCAGATACACAAAAGCAAAAAAGCCCAGACCTAGAAGATCCGGGCTTTTACCTTAATCAAACACTATAAAATCATTTACTATGGGCGACCACCCCAGTTGCCACGGCCTTGGCCACTGTTCGGGTCTTCCGGCGCTTGTCCGGTAAACTTTTTAAGGTTGTAAGTAAAGGTGAGCATGAAGTAGCGCTGTAGCACTGAAGACTGTACATCCTCTACATAGTCTGATGCGATATTACGTTGTATGCTTAGGTTCTGCTTTAGCAGGTCGTTTACACTAAGGCTAATCTCACCCTGCTGATTTTTGAAGACTTTCTTGCCTAAGCTCATGTTCCAAAGCACATAGCTGTTATCCACGCCTTCAGAAAGGCCAGAGTTATACTGATGGTTTAGCTCTGTGCGGTACACCAGTCCTTTCCAGAAAATCGTGTTAAGGCGAAGGTTTGTACTATGGTTGTAGTAGTTGTTGTTTTGTGTGGTGCGCAGCGTATTCTCTACCAAGTTATAGCTACCAGTGGTAGATATGTTAAAATCTACCTTCTCACTAATGTTACTGCTCAGGTTCAAGCCCACTCTGAAGTTCGTGTTGTTTGCGTAGTTAATCAGCTCGTCGATCATACCAGGTGTTCTGGAGTAGCCTACTGAACCGTTCACGTTAAAGTTAGAGCTGATGATGTTGAGTGGCTGACCATAGTTAAAGAATGAGCGAACGCTCCAGTATCCATCCAGGTTTACCGGGCGGTAGAAACGTGCACCAGATTGTCTGTTATAGCTCTCTGGCAGCTCAAACGGTATATCTTTGGTGTAAATGCTGTTTGCTATGTAATTCTGCGTCATGGTACCGAAAATGCCCATGAAGAAAACTTTGTTAGTCTCCTGATTAAAGCTACGGAAACGCATAAACAGCCTGTTCTGATACTCCTGGTCCAGACGCGGATTACCTATACTTGGGTTCAGTGGGTTAGAAATGTCCAGCACGTTCTGCAGTTGCTCTACCGAAGGCACTTCGGTGCTGGTACGGTAGTTAATTCTTAAGTTGGTAGACTTAGAGAACTTATACTCATACTCCGCCGACGGAAGCACATTGTTGAAGCTTCTTTTCAGGCTGTAGTTTTCCGGAAATTCGCTTTGGCTTTGCAGCGTAGCATACTGGTACCTGGCGTTTACCTGCAGGCTAGACTTCTCTGACCTGTATTGGTAGCTAGGGCCAAAGCTCTGTGCCAGGTAATTACTCTGGAAGGTATTGCTAAGAGGAACATTAAAGTCGCTGTAGGTACCTTCGCCTTCTGCATAGTCATAGGTTCTTTTGTCGGAGTCGTTGTCCTGATTCCTGATGTTGTACTCCAACTGCAGGCGCGATTTCTCTCCCAGTCGCTGAGAATAATCAAGGTTACCAGACCACGCGAAGTTAGTCCTATCGAGGTTAATGTATTGGTTACGGCTTACGTTACGCTCTGAATCAATTAGGTTCTGCGTGTTCTCCAATTGGTAAGTATCACCATCGGTGTTATTGTAACTGGTGTTAATCTCTGTTGTCAGGATTCGTCCGGAATCTCCAAAACGGTGTGAATACAGTATGTTGTTGCTAAAGTTAAGGCTTGCATTATCAGCGTTGTTTGAGTTAAGCGAGTTACTGATCACGTCGCTATCAGCTATAGTGCTGGCATTACGATCCGTCAGGCTTTCTCTTCGCTCTAAGGTCAAACGCGGTGTTATAAGTAATCTGTTGTTTTCATTGATGTTGTACTGCAGCCTGAAATTCAGACGGTGGCTTTCTGTAATGTCTTTATTAATGCTATTTTCGGTGTAGGTTGTATCACTGTTTACAAAATCGCGGAATCGGTACTGGTTGTTAACTACATCGCGGTTAGAGTAGTCGTAGTTACCACCTACAACCATTTTCTTTCCCCAGTTGTCATTGTAGTTCAAGCCAAAATTGTTTGTGTTGATGATACCGTTTGGAGAGGCACCACCCCAGCCTCTGCGGCCACGCATACCCCCACCAGGTGTTTCCCCGATAGAGAAGTCGAACATGTTAATGTTGTTTGTTAAACCTGTGGCAGTGATGCGGCGGTCTCCGTTAAAGTAGTTCACGCTGGCGCCTACCATATATCGCTCATCAGTACCGTAGCCAGCAGATGCCTTGCCTATATAGCCTTGGCGCTTGTCTTTCTTCGTTACAAAATTGAGTGTTTTTATCCTGTTGCCATCGTCGAAGCCACTAAAGGCTGCTCTGTCGCTCTGCCCATCAAATACCTGTACACTTTCAACCATATCAGCTGACAGATTACGAACAGCAGAATTTACATCCTCGCCTGTATAGCGTTTTCCATCAATCATAACCTGCTGCACATCTTCACCTTGTGCTTGTATCTTGCCGTCCTGCACTGTCACACCTGGCATTTTTGTTACCAGGTCTTCGGCGCTGGCATCAGGAGCAGTCTTGAAGGCTTTCGCATTAAATTGAGAAGTATCTCCTTTCTGCTCGCCAAGCGGTGCTCGACCAATGATTTGTACTTCCTTTATGGCTGTGGCACCATCCTGCAAAAGCAGTGGCCCTAAGTTTACAGGAGAGCCGCTTACCTGAAAGGTGCGGGTAAAATTCTGAAAGCCCAGGTAGTTTATTTCTAAAGTGTATTGACCATTGGCTACCCGGTCGAAGCGGAAGTGGCCTTCGGCATCTGTGGCTGTTACCGATTTGGTGGCGTCAGCAACACGTGTCAGTACCACATTGGCAGCCGGAAGCGATGTTTTGTCGCTGCTGCTCTGCACTACTCCTGTGACTGTTGTCGTTTGAGCAAATGCCTGCGCTACTGCTACAAGCATTACAAGGATTGTAAAAAGCCTCTTCATGTTTTGGTTGTGAAGTCATATAGTATGTCGAGTGTTTAGACATAGGCTTTTTATAATGGTTTAAGTCACAAGCAAAATATTAGCATAAAATTTTTAAGATAATATTATCTGATAATGAATGTAAATACCCGAAACATTATCCGAAACAGCAGGTTACTTTTATGCCCGTATACGTATAAAGAGCAGCTACAGAAATTCTGACATGGCTGGCTTTCTGAGGTCATACTTTGCCATCTGCTTTATCCGTTTGTAGCAACAAATCCATACTTTAAGATTTAAAACATTTGTCTGCCCTAAGTGTCATATCTGCTTTTGTAAAGCGTAGGCTTGTACAGCCTGTTTCTAACCTGCTGCGGCAGGGTATGACACCCCGTAGCTTATCGGCTACGGTTGCTGTGGGCAGTGTAATAGGAGTGGTGCCTGCTATTGGTATTACTACCATTCTTAGCACTGCTGTTGCGGCAAGGTTCAGGCTGAATATTGCCGCAACAGTACTGGTAAGTTATCTGGTGCAGCCCCTGCAGTTTTTACTGGCCATACCTTTTATCAGGTTAGGCATTACCATTTTTGGGCTAGGGGAGTTACGCTTGACTTTGCCTGAAATGCAGGACATGTTCAGGAAAGACTGGGTAGATGCCATTAGTAAATTATGGATGGCAAACTTGGCAGGCATTGCAGCCTGGGCTATGTTGTCTGTTCCGTTGGGTGCAGCACTGTACTACATACTTTTACCTATTTTCCGGCGAGTGCTTCCTAAGCCAAAGTTGGTAGTAGTGGATGCTCCTGCTGCTACTGCAGAAGTATAAGTAGAAATCAGAACTTAAGTATAGTCTTTCCTTTCTGTGAAGATCATCTATAAATAAGAAGGCCAGCTTCTAGATTAGAGGCTGGCCTTCTTATTATTTACAGTTTCAGACGCTTAGGTGGTTTCTAAGATCTTGAACAGCTCGTCAAGCTTCGGAGTCAGGATGATTTCTGTACGGCGGTTCTTCTGGCGGGCTTCTTTGGTCTTCGCCTCATCCAATGGCACATACTTCGATCTACCTGAAGGTGTTACTCTTGTTGGGTCTACGCCAGCATTTGCCAAGATACGAGTGATTTCTGTGGCACGGAGTACGCTCAGGTCCCAGTTGTCCTGCATCCCTACAGTTCCTCTTGCTATCGGCACATCATCTGTGTGGCCCTCTACCAATACGTTAACATCCTGCTGCTCTTTCAGTACAGACGCCAGCTTACGCAGGGCATCAACACCTTTAGGGTCTACTTTGGTAGAGCCAGAGTTGAATAGCAGCTGCTCTGCCAGGGATACGTATACTTTACCGTTACGAACATCAATGGTCAGGTCCTTATCGTTAAAGCCAAGCAGGGCCTTGCTAACGCGGTTGCGCAGGTTAGTTACAGCAGCATCTTTCTCATCCAGAATTCGCTGCAGCTCTGCCAGTCTCGCCTCACGAGCTTTCAGGTCAGCGTTCAGGCGCTCGATCTGAGACTTGCTCATGTTCAGGTTCTCACCCAAGGTTTTACCTTCTTTCAGAGCTTTTGCAAGGCTTTCCTCATATTCACGCTTCTGTTGCTCCAGTTGCGCACGCTCTTCTTCGAGGCTTGCTTTAGCAGCTTCCAGATCAGCTTTCTGTTGCTCTAGTGTAGACTTTTCCTGCTGAAGCCCAGCTTTATCTACTTCCAGCGCGTTTTTACGAGCCATCAGGTCATCGTACTTCTTCTTAGAAACTACACACGACGAAAGCGACATGCTGCCAGCCAACAGAATAACTGAGGCTTTAAATAGATGTTTCTTCATATACTTAAGCTAAAAGTTTATTGCAAGGTTGTTAAGCAAATATAAGGAAAAACCGTAGACTGCATCCTTCTGTACAAGCTGTTTGGAGCCAGACAAAGGATTTCCTTTATAAATCTAAATCATTCAAGCTTAGATTATAGCAGTGCTAAAGCAGCTGTTTTTACTCAAGAATAGTTACTTGCAGTAAGCTTTTAGCACCCTCAGGCGAGTTCTTCGCTTTTTGTGTTGCTTGCAGCTTCCCAGCCAATCATCGCCATTTTGCGTTCGCTACCCCATCTGTATTCACCTATCCCGCCTACACTTTTGATTACCCTATGGCAGGGAATCAAAAAAGCAATAGGGTTGCTGCCAATAGCTGTTCCCACGGCCCGACCTGCTGTAGGGTGGTTTATCTGCCGGGCCAGGCTTGCATAGGAGCTAAGATGACCCTCCGGGATACGCAACAGTGCTTCCCATACTTTAAGCTGAAAAGGAGTCCCGCTTAGGTGCAGTTTAATTGGCTTTATATCCGGAGAGAGTGCATTATCAAAAAACGCCTTTACCTGCCGATGGGCGTCTACTTCCTGCTGGGAGATTATAGCTCTGGGCCAGACCTGCTGCAGCTCCTCTACCGCCTGAACCTCATCCTGGTAAAAGTGCAGGTAGCATATACCTACATCAGTAGAGGCTACTATGTACTTACCAAACTGGCAGGTACCAAAGCTATACCTCAGCAGCATCTGCTCACCCTGACTTTTGTACTGCCCTGGAGTCATGCCCTCTATGCTTATAAAAAGATCATGCAGACGGCTAGTACCGGAGAGGCCGGAGCTGTAAGCTGCTTCTAACACTGAAGCGCTCTGCTCTAATACCGCTTTAGCATGGTGCAGCGTTAGGTACTGCAGAAACTTTTTCGGACTTACGCCTGCCCACTCCGTAAACACCCGCTGCAGGTGGTGTGGGCTAAGACTTACCTGTGCTGCCACCTCATCCAGGCTGGGCTGAAGCCGGGCTTGTTGCCTTATATAGGCTAAAGCCTTTGCTATTGTCTCATAGTGATTCATGAAGGCAATTACTTAAAACAGCGCAATACTATCAACCCGATTCTTGCGGATTTTCTGACCTCCCCTAAAAGAAAAAATCCCCGGCCGGTAGGGCTGGGGATCTACTTTAGTTTGCTGTGCCTTCTGCTGAGGAGGCGTTGAAAAAGCCTTTCGGATCCGGCATCTGCGCTACCAACTCCATTATGTAGCCATAGTCGATTACAGACATATTGATGTTACGGCTCTTGTGCAGGTAATCCCATGCTTCTCCGTACTGCTTCTCGTAATATTTTACAACAGAGAGATTATAGAGCGCATACGCGTTAGATGAATCGGCAGAAGTTGCAGTATTTAGGTATGAGGAAGCCTTCTTCAGGTTCTTTTTCTTCTTCTTCTCTTTATAGACTGCCAAGTATGAAGAGGCCGCATCAGATAAAAGCAGCGAGTTTTTAGGATCCAAGGCAATGGCTTTCTCATACATGTCTACAGCAGTTTGATGGTCGCCTCTTGCTGAGGTAACTAAGCCAAATGCCCAGTAGGTATCTTTGTTGTCCGGGTTCAGCAGCCAAGCAAGGTTAAAGCGGTACATGGCAGTATCAACCTGTCCTTCGTTCAGATACTCCCAACCGCGTTCTAAAAAGAACTTACTTGCTTCCTTGCGGTCTCTGAAGTTCTTATCACAGCTTGTCAGGAACTTCTCATCCTGTTTTTGCTCTGCCTCTGTTTTTTGTTTCCCGCCAAACATAGGCAGTACTCTTGGGCTTAACTCTGCTGTTGCCTCTTGAGCCAAGCTTAGCGTGGTGGCACAGAAAAAGGCCAGCGCAGCTACTAATATTCTTTTCATAAAAAGGAGGTATTACGTACTATTCTTATCATGTTACCGGCCACTCCAGGACCAGGTATTGCTCAATCTTAAAGAATAAATGTAGCATAGTTACTTAATACTTGCAAGTTACTGTGCCTGCTGTTGTACATAAACACCCTGCGGGTCGCTTTCTTTCTCCAAAAGGGCTGAAATGAAGGTTCTATCTTCCTTATTCTTATCGTGTCTGATGCTTTGATGCAGGTAATCCCAGGCTTGCCCAAAATCAAGCAAGTAGTAACTGTTCACGGCCAGTTTGTAGTATGTATCAGCTGCATGGTCGGGGTTCAATTGCAGGGCACGCTCCAGTAGCTTTTTGCTTTGCTGCAGATCCTCCGGATTGCTGCGCTGGTAAAAGCGTGCCAGATGTGTGGTAGCTACATCAGTAAGCAGGCGCGGATTCTCCTTGTCCTTATCAAGTGCTCGGTAAAGTATATAAAGGGCCTTATCGTATTCTTCCTGTTGTCCATACACTAAGCCGTACCCCCAGTAAATACTGTTATTGCTTCTGTCCATTAACCAGGCACGGTTAAAGAAGATCATAGCCGAATCGAGCTTTTGCTCATTAAAAGTTCTTTTTGCCTGCAGCACGTAATACTCGCTGGCTAGCTGACGGCTTTTAAATCTATCCACGTTTTCTTGGAGAAACTTGTTCTGCTTAGCTACAGCCTCCGGTGTGGCTGGTGCCATAGGCGGAATTACCTCCTGCATTGTTAGCCTTGGTTGCTGTGGCTGCTGCTCTTCGGTGATGGCGTTTTGTGTGTTGCAACTGCTCAATCCTATAGCTACTACAGCTGCCGCTGCCTTCCACTGTCGCATGTTGTTTTATTCTTGTTTGGCTTAGTAACGCTTGGCTGTTGGCTTTAGTGCAAACCTGTGGCAGAGAGAGGATCGTAAAACTATTCCATGACAATTGGCGTTTTATTTCAGACAACTTTCGTATATTTGAAAGTATAAGCAATTAATGCCATGGGACAAGCCTTAAGCGTAGATAGTAGCCTGAGCTACAAACTAATAGATGATAAAGATGTATTTATGCTCATCAGCACGGTGCGCGAAGGTATAAAGTATGCCCTTTTTCAGAGCATTGCCGATAAGATACCTTTTAGCGTAAACGAGTGGTCAAACTTTCTGCACCTGTCAGAGCGTACTTTTCAGCGTTACAAAAAAGAGAAGCGCACATTCGACCCGCTACACTCTGAAAAGATTTTGGAGATAACACTGGTGTACAACAAGGGGATAGAGGTGTTTGGAGACAAGGCCAACTTCGATGCCTGGTTAGAAGCTAAAAATGTAGCCTTGGGAGGTCTTAAGCCCAAAGAATTGTTGGATAGCACCTTTGGTATTGGCCTGCTGCGTGACGAGCTCACGCGCATAGAGCACGGCGTGCTGGCATGATAGTGTACCGCCTCAGCAGAGGGCCATACCGAAATGACCTATCGGGCAAGGGAGCGGAGTTAGCAGGAGGTCGCTGGAACAGCAAAGGCACAGCCATACTTTATACCAGCGAGTCCATAGCACTATGCACTGTAGAGATAGCCGTACACATGCCACTGGGCATCGTACCGCGGGATTACCACCTGGTGCGGATACAGTTCCCGGATACGGCAAGTATAAAAGAATTTGCTGAAGATGAATTGCCTGAAGATTGGAAGTCCTTTCCGCATGCCAACAGCACACAGGAGTTAGGTGATGCCTTTGTGCAGGAGGCAGAGCACCTTGTTTTAAAGGTACCGTCTGCCACCGTACAAGGAAACTTTAACTACCTCCTGAACCCCCGCCACCCAGACTTCCGGCAGGTAACTGTTGTAGATACCGTACCATTTGATTTTGATAAACGGCTATTTGTAAAGTAGCCTCAAATAAAAGAGCCGCACCAGTTAAATTAGGTGCGGCTCTTTTATTTAATGTTATGGCTGTTCTAAGGAGCTATGTTATATACATTGTTCGACTTATTACTATCAGGAACATAAGTACCGCCTAACTCCAGCTTTTTCGCTTGTTTCTGTGCTGAAAAGCTTAGGACAACCGTACGGTTTCCTTTTTCCCACACCGATACATTACGCTGGATTTTTTCGGTAGAACCATCCGCATAAGTAACAAATAACTCTACCGGCACAGGCTTAGAGCCAACAGCTTCAACGGCAACTTCATACTTGCCATTCTGCTGCTTTACGTCTTTTATAGCCAGGTCAGGATATCCATCTTCGAAGAACCAGCGCTGCCAGAACCAGTTAAGGTTGCGGCCGGAGCCAGTGTTCATAGCATTAAAGAAGTCGTATGGCTGCGGGTGCTTTCCGTTCCATTGTTCAATGTAGAAGTGCAGTGCCTTTGTAAACAGTTTATCACCCAGCAAATCCTTCACATACAAATAACCCAAAGCAGGCTTAGGATAAGAGTTCAGGAACATGGTGGTGCCATTTTGCTGTGTTGTAAGCGTGCTGATTGGCAGGTCTATCTCTGTGCCAGCCAATGCTCCATAAGGAGCTACGCCATAATCATCCACAATGCTTGGGTCTATGATAGGTGTCACAATCCATTCTCCAATAGTTGCCCAGCCTTCGTCCATCCAGCCATACTTGGTTTCGTTGGTGCCCATGTAGAAAGGAAACATCGTATGGAAGATTTCATGATCTGTCAGCATAATCACATCTGCACGGTCCTCCAGTGGGTTATCATTTACCATCATGGGGTATTCCATCTGGTCCAAGCCATCAAAAACGCTGATGTGGCTGTAAGGGAAAGGCCATTTAGGGAAAGTATAGCTCATCGCCTCCACGGTTTTGCGCCCAAAGCTGGCTACTTCCTCAAAATCTTTGTGCTGCGGGTTATAAGCCACATCCACGCGTGTACGGCGTTTTGTTTTAGGGTCAACCACTAAACTGGTTGCTTGCCACAGATAATGGTCGCTGGTGGCAAAGGCAAAATCTACAACGTTTTTGGCATCGAACTTCCAGGTGTTGCTAGCCTGCTGTGCGGTAATGTTACCTTGCTTCAGGTCTGTAGAATCTACTACATAGATTATCGCGTCTTTCTTGCCAGCCTGCTCCAGTCGCTTTGCGTATTTTTTCTGCAATACTTCTTTTGCATTTACCAGATCACCAGTGGCCCATACTATAAAATCTTTTGGAACTGTAATCTCTGTATGGAAATTGCTGAAGTCGTTATAGAATTCTTGCGCACCATTGTAAGGGATGCGGTTCCAGCCATCTATATCATCATACACGGCAACTCTCGGGAAAAAATAAGCAATAAAGGCAGCGCCTTCTTCATTAACCTGTCCCGTTCGGTTATGGGAGCCTTCGTTCAAAGTATAGCTATAGGCAATGGAGATGTTTACTTTACCTTTAGGAGCCAAAGGCTGGATGCGCACGGGCACGGGTAAATTAGTGCCGTCCACGCGAAGTTTACTCAGATCTTCTGCCTGGTTATTTATGCTTAACTTCGAAAGTTGTACACCATCCGTTACATCTGTTGGAGCTATACTTCTGGCACGGGCGGCGCCTTTCTGATAAAAGTTGGGGTAAAGCTTAAACAGGATCTGCTTAAGCGTATCAGGGCTGTTGTTGGTATACGTAATGTCTACAGTGCCACTTAACAAGCGAGTATCAGGGTTGTAGCTTACTTTAATGTTGTAATCAGCCGCATTCTGCCAATAGTTTTTACCTGGTCGCCCGTCGGCAGAGCGAGTGCCTTTAGCATAAGCCTGCTCTATGTTGCGTGGCATTTGCAAATCCTGTGCAAAGGTGCCCAAGCTAGTGACAAGCAGAGCAGCAGTTAAAAAAGGTTTTAAGTTTAGCATAATAGATGTTGGATTTGGGTACAAAACTATGCTTTTATACTTTATGTCGTGATGAGGCAAATGGATGGCAGACGATGTCTTAACATTAAATTAAACATAAGCCATACTTCTTTTTTATCGGATGCGACTATCTTAGCAGCATGAAACGCATAAAGATATTTTTTGTAGCACTATTGTTAGCTGCACCTGCCTGGGCACAGGTAGATACCGCGCAGCGGGTAGAGGAGGGGCGCAGCAACAGCCCTGAGCAAATGCAGAAGCCTTACGTCATCATGATCTCGGCCGACGGCTTCCGGTATGACTACGCTGATAAGTTTGATGCAAAAAACTTAAAGGCTTTGCGGGCACAAGGTGTAGAGGCGGAATCAATGCTTGCGTCTTTCCCCTCAAAAACCTTCCCGAATCACTATACCCTGGTAACAGGCATGTACCCGGCTACGCATGGCCTTATCAATAACTACTTTTATGATCCGCAGCGTAAGGAGCATTATTCTATGCGCGACCGCGGTAAGGTAGAAGATGCCAGCTGGTATGGCGGTGTGCCGCTGTGGGTGCTTGCAGAGCAAAACCAGATGCTTACTGCAAGCTTTTACTGGGTAGGTTCTGAGGCCCCTGTTCAAGGTGTTCGACCAACTTATTGGTACAAGTACAACGAAAGCATTCCTTTTGAGGAGCGCGTACAGGTTGTTGTGGATTGGTTGAACTTACCTGAGGTGAAACGCCCACACCTGATTACCTTTTATTTGCCTGAAGTAGACCACGCCGGCCACCGCTTCGGACCGGATGCTCCAGAAACAAAGCAGGCAGTATTGGAGCTTGATCAACGGTTGAAAGAGCTTACAGAGGCTGTTGCCACAACAGGTCTTCCAGTAAACTACGTCTTCGTGTCAGACCACGGCATGACAAAAATTGACCAGAAAAACACCCTGCCCTTACCAGCAGCGATAGACACTGCGAAGTTTATGGTTTCAGGTGGCGGTATGGTAGTAGAACTACATTCTAAAGATAAAAGCGCCATAAAGCCAACTTATAAAGAGCTTAAGAAAGAAGCCAACGGCGCTTTCAAAGTATATACAAAAAACAAGCTGCCAAAGCACCTTCACTACGGCACGAAGGACGATAAGTATAATCGTGTTGGTGATATACTGCTGTTAACTGATGCACCTAAAATATTTCATTTCTCCGACTACAAACCTTCGCCAGGAACACATGGCTATGACCCTGCCACAGTAAAAGACATGCACGCCGTATTTTATACCTGGGGACCAGGAGTGAAGAAAGGAATCAAGATTCCTTCATTCCAGAACATACACGTTTACCCAATTGTGGCCGAGCTACTAGGTCTTAAGTACACGCACAAAATTGACGGAAACAGGAAAATAGCTGAGGAGATACTGTAACGCTAGCAATACACTTATAAAAGTAAAGGGAGCCGATTTACTGCATCGGTTCCCTTTTTTATTGATCAATGAGCATTTACCGGGTTCTGGAAGGCAAGTATACCTGCAAGCCTACAGCCAGGTTCAGGCCAGATTCGCCGCTGCCTACCGATATGTCAGCGCTTGTACGGGTGTAGCCAAGTATGCCCTCCAAAGCAACGTTCTGAGCCACAAAGTGGGCATATCCTGCGCGCAAACCTACAACGCCAGAGAATACCGAGTCGCCCTCACTGTCTTCTTCGGAGCTACCGCCAATACCTGCTAACAGTTCTCCAAACCATCGGTGTGTTGGGGCCGCACCTTCCGGAAAATAGTACCGCACGAAAGGAGTAAGGCCATAGCGGAAGGTTTCGCCTCCATCATAGATGTCCAGCCCTAGTTGCACTTCTGTACCTATGGCGGCATTATCACTTAAAAAATAACCGGCTCGTGGATTAACGTTTAGAGTAAAAAAGTCAGACTTAAAGTTAAAGCCTATATTCCCTATACTGGCCCCGACAATCCAGTTTCCTTCTCTCACAGCGTCAGCAGAAACGGGAGCCGTGGTCTGTGGTGCTCGCTGCCTAATCTCCTCTTCGATCTGTGCTGATACTGAAATATTTAGTACTGTTAAAAATGCTGATAGTAATAAAATATTTTTCATAGCCTTTAAATTCATAGGTTTTCAATAAATAAATTGTACTCTTTAAAATGCTGTACATCAATACTTTAAACGCTTTATAAAAAGTCAGGTTTAGAATATAAAACCATATCCCTGTGAAAAGAAGTAAACAAGGTGTCTCTAAGAGTAGGCACCTTTGCGCATGAGTAGCAATGCTTTATTTATGTATGATCAGCTTATATAAGGCTATAATTCATAGACTTTATCCATCTCAGCTACCGTAACTGGCCAGCCATACTGCTGTTTGATTTTTTCTTTGAGTGCAGAAGCAGCATCTTCCTCGCCGTGGTTTAAGAAAATCTGGGCAGGGGCTTCTTTTAACGCACCCAAGCACCACAGCAAGTCTTCCTGGTCAGCATGGGCCGAGAGCGAACCTATTTGCGTTATTTCGGCACGCACGTCATAATGCTTTCCATCAATTTTGATTGACTCAGCACCGTTACTAAGTTTATTGCCACGGGTGCCTTTAGCCTGATGACCTACCAGCAATATGGTGTTCTTTTCGTCACCTAGAAGCTGTTTCAGGTAGTATAGCACCCGGCCACCTGTTGCCATACCGCTACCAGCTATAATAATCTTCTGTTTTGGCACATTTTCGTCCAGCACATGAAGGGTCTCTTCAAACTTCTGCACGATGTGTACATTCTCTGTGAGGCGCTCCGCTTCAGAATCTGTAAGGTTATGCCAGCCGGTATGCTTCTGGAAAAGCTCTGTAACATTAATACCCATAGGCGAGTCAAGGTAAATAGGAAGGGCAGGAATACTTTTCTCGAGCATGAGGTCATTCAGGAGCATGATGATCTCCTGGGCGCGCTCTACAGCAAAGCTAGGTATAACAAGAGAGCCTCCTTTCTCAAAAGTCTTGTTTACTACCTCCTGCAGCGCCTGAAACGGAGACACCGTTTTATCATGCAACTTATCACCATAGGTAGATTCCATAATAAAATAATCTGCCTGAGGGCAACGGGTAGGGGTGTCTAGTATCAGCGGTGACTGTTGCCCCACATCGCCAGAGAATAGGAAGGTTTTACCTGCCACCTCCAATTCTACGCTTACAGAGCCTAATATATGACCGCTTTTCAGAAACCTGAACCTGAGGCCTTCCTTGGGACTTATCCATTCTTTATCGGGATGCGTCTCAAATAATTCCATGGTTTTGCGCACGTGCTTGAGCTTGTAGAGCGGTTTTACAAGCTTTTTGCCTTCTTCTTCGCGGCTCTTGTTAGCCTCCTTAGCATCTTCCTCCTGTATATGGGCGCTGTCGGAGAGTATAATCTCGGTAATGTCTTTTGTAGGGGCAGTAGCGTAGATTGGACCAGTATAGCCTTTCTTAACCAGTACCGGCAAGTATCCACTGTGGTCCAGGTGACCGTGTGTCAGAATAATAGCATCTAAATCTGCTGGTTTAAAAGGGAGGCGTTTTACCTTATTTAGCTTGCGCTCTTCTTTGTTGCCCTGGAACAGGCCGCAGTCAATAAGTAGTTTGTAGTCTCCTATGCTAAGTAAAGTACGAGAGCCTGTTACTACACCTGCCGCACCAAGAAATTGCAGTGCAACAGTAGGGGTATTTTTAGACATAAATTCAGGTTAAGGATAATAGTAAAAAAGCGGGTGCCGGTGGAGGTTCATACGCACAAAATACACGTATGGATGCTTCTCCACCAGCACCCGTTCCTGTGTTGGATAATTTAAGTATGACAGCCCTAAGCTTATGCTATGGCTTTCAGTCCATGCCCTTTATACACGATATTGCTTATCTCGATGCCACTTTTAGGCTTGGTCGGAATTTGAACTAAACTTATGCTGAGATCCTGCTGCGGCACCTCATACTGAACTTCCAGCGTCAGGAATTTTAGTGCAACCTTCATGGCCTCAATTGTGATCCATTCTCCGGCACAACGGTGTGTGGTATAGAAATCATCTCCTCCGCCTTGTGGTATAAAATCGAAGGGGCTGCCAGACCAGTTGCTGAACCGTTCAGGCTTGAATTCATAAGGCTCTGGCCAGATTTCCGGGTCGTGCAGCATGCCATAGGCGTCCAGTAAAACGAGTTTGCCCTCATCAAACTGGTATCCGTTCCACTCAAAGCCCTTGCGGGTTCTGGCACCCAAGAACGGCGTGAAAGGGTAGAGGCGCCGTACTTCCTGCACAAAGTACTGGCTATACTTGTCTTCTCCGGAGGCTAGTTTATTACGTTGCTCGGGGTGCTCATGCAGGGCAAGTGCGGAGTAGGCCACATAATTAGCAATCGCTACTATGGGTCTTATCACGTTTATCAATTCTACACTGGCTATTTTGGTGTCGAGCAGTTCCCCATCCAGGTCACGGAACCAGGCGATCTGGTAGGCAGCCGTGTTTTTAGGCACATCCAGCTTACCACTCCTGATGTTTTCTATTACCTGCCCAATCTCTTGCTCCCTCTTATTCCGGGCTTTTACACCACGCAGGTAACGCATAGCCACCCCTCCAAAACCAAAAATCATGTTGATGTACTCTTGTGCATGCTCACGCACCTTTGTTGGGTCTACAGCAACACCTGCCCATTCGGATGCAGCCAGGTACATAACTTCGCTAGCCTCGTCAAACAACACCACACGCTCCATTTTCTCCCATTTCTGAGCATAAGCCCGCCAATAGCGCAGCATCAGCTCCATCAGCCGCTGAATCTTGTCGCGCGACATAAACGACATGAACAAGGCTTTGCGGTGGTGGTGCTGTTCATCGTCGAGCATTTGCACCCCATTTGTGCCCATCAAAGTGTTCTGCACTCGTTTGGGTATTACATTCTGCCGCCAGAAATAACTGTTGTCATACATTAGCGCGGCTGCCTCTTTGCCATAGAGGCAGATCACCTCTTCTCCCAGTAGTCGCGTTTTGAAGATCTTGGAGTTAAACTTCTCCATGCGCTTTGTCAGGAAGGGATAGCCATCCATCAGCACTGCCAGTGTATTATCAATGGTCCTTTCTTTCGGGATTTTTCTCATGTTCGTGTGTAAGTTGTTTCTAGCTTATTATGTGGTTGAACCAGTCTTAAGCCTACGGAAGAGCCCTGCATGAGTTAAGAGCGTGTGATGCTCAGGTATTTAGAGGGCAGAAATAATAAGGTACAGATACAATGAAGCCCTGCAAGTATACAGGGCTTCATTTACTAATTAGCAACCAGATAGAATATTATTGCATTACTGAGATTGTGACAGACTGCTCTGTTGTGTTATCCTGCTCGTCTATGGCTTCTATCGTGATAATGTAGGCGCCATCCTGTGCCTGAGAGTCTATGGTGATATCAACTTCCAAATCTTTCTCCCTATTGTCGTTTAGAAAATCGCTGATATTATCATCGTCAACTTCACGAGATGTGCCACCCGGATCTGTAACGTGCACCCTAATTGTTTCCAGGCCAAGGTTATCACGTATCTCGGCTCTGAGTTGTACTTCATCACCTGGCGCAAATACAGCGTTTGGAGCTGGCGAGGTAATATTGATTGTTGGAGCGGTTACATCTAATTCTACATCTTCGTCATCATCATCACACGAAAACGATGCAAAAGCGAGAAGCATCAGAAACAGCCAGTTTGTTTTATTCATAGCCTTAAAAAATCAAGTTTGTGGGAAAAATACTATCATCATCGTTCTATAGCGATATAGGAACTAAGCCAATCACTATAACCAGTCATCTTCTTCTTAAACGCCAACAGGTAATTTAAGTTGATATCTGATGTTATAGTACAATTGAGTTTGGACTCGTTTTTCGTTTACCTAAAGTACTCTTACTAAAAAACTACCCGACTTCGCTAGAAAGCAGGAACAGGTACATTGAGGCAGCGTAACCTCTAAGAGCAGTAATGTATCATTTAGCCTGAACGATATGAATAATTTTGTTTTGCTTTACCGATTTGACACACAAGAGCAGGAGCAGCAGTTTGAGGAAAGTATAAAAAAGGCCTTCCTGCGCCATAAAGTAGAAATGAACGGCCCTTTCAAGTATTTTGGGTTTGCAGGCAGGGCAGAGCCGGAGGTAGTAGATATAGTCAGTTCCATACTTGTTTCGATGGGCATGGGTCGCGATAGAGACTTCGGACCAAGAAACTATGTCGCGCTATACTTCTCACGCGAAAAAGATCCGGATAATATAAAAAGACAGCTACTCATAGGTACAGAAGACATGGTCGACAAAGAAGCAGAAACCACAAGCACAGATGCGCACCAAAGTAGTATCCAGAACCTGTTGGTGTTTGATTATGCAAAGGCAATGCCTAGCCAATCGAACAGCTGATTATAAACAAGGAAGGAGGCTTTATTAGGCCTCCTTCTTTGTTTAATTGATTCGACGCTAGTTGCTGGCTTTGTAATCAGCTATAATACCATCACAGAGCCAGTTTGCCAAAGCCTGTCGGTTATTTGGAATAATAAAACGGCGCTGATCTTTATCGTTTTTAATATTTCCGAGCTCAACAAAAACTGTAGGAGGATGGCTATACTTTACAACGTATAAGCTGCTTCGAGGTGTTACTGTACCAAAGTACTCTCTGTTAGGCTGGTGGCGGTTATACTTGGTAGTGAAAACTTCGTGTATTCGCTGTGCTAAAGCCAATCCTGGAGCACTGCTTTCGTGGTGGTAAAAGAATACATCTATATTCTGGCCCTTGCTACGGCTGTCTATATGAATGGACAGCATGCGTTGGTGTGCACCTTTATGCTTTAAGTACAGCTGGTTAACATCTGCCACTCTGTTACGCAGACGCTGCTTTTGATCGTAAGGTATAGGCCTACCAAAGTAGCTTACTTCATCCGTATCCATCTTCAGAATGTTCTCGTCACGAATTCCGTCGTCAGGGTCCTGGATGATCATGTACACAGTAGCACTATGCTCCATCAGCCGGCGAGCCAAGCGTATTGTTACATCGTAGGCATATTCATCTTCGCTTAGCTGATAGGCTCCATACTTTCCTATAGCCCCTGGATCTGGGCCGCTATGGCCTGCTATAAGATAGTATACCGCTCCCTGTAGCTGCTTATCCTTTATTTCAACGCGCTCATAGCTCTTGCCGAAAAGTGGCTCCACAAGCACGGCAGGAGAGGAGGTAGCTTTTTCAACAGGGCTGCTCTCAACAGCTGCTTCAGCTGCAGTCGAAGCCGTAGGAAGCAGATAGGTTCTGCCAGCATAAAGGCTATTATCCTGCCCAAGGTTTTCCTGGTTTAGCTCCAGAAATGGCTTTAAATGCTCTGACGGATCCAGCCCATGACGGCGGAGCAGCAAGTATATACCATCACCAGATTGGGCAATAACTTTAGGGTAACTTTGGCCAAAAAGGGTAGAGGCACTAAGAAAAAGGGCAAAAACAAACAAAACTATTCGCAAGGCTTTCAGGTTTAATGTCACACTATTCTTACGAAGCGATAGCATAGAAAATTTTACAACGCAGAAATATTCGGCTGCAAGAGAATTAAAGTTATACTTTTTCTGTGACTTTTTCTCAATCTGAAATCAGCCAATCAGTTATGCTTGCTCTTTTTTGTATTCACTGGTATAGGGCACATAAAAGAAAAGCCTCAACAGAAGGAGTGAGGCTTGCTCTTTTATAGTATGGCAAAAGTGATTTAAGGGCTTACCAGTTTAATCATGGTTCCTCTGTCGACACGATCTGTTAATTGTAATCCGTTCAGAATTGCCAGTTCTTGCATGCGCTCCTTTTTTACATTCTGCTGTTCAAATATCTGAGAAAGGGTGGAGGCCTGCTGCACGGTATAAAGTTTTATTCGCTCCGGCTGGCGGTTTAGTTTATCAGCCTCGTTAAGCACGGAGAAGCCTTCCATGGTGTTGGTAAACGTCTGGAAGTAATTGTTAAAGTCATTAGCAGTAGTTATTCCCATCAGGCTATAATTATTGCCATTATACTTAATAAGGTATGTTAGTGTGCGAATAACTTGCTGCTGCTGCTGTTGCTGTTGCTGATCCTGCTTTTGATCGGCAATAATGGCCAGGGCAGGCAAACCGTTTACTGTCGTGCTTTTAGACTCTACTGGTTGTAAGTTATATCCCTGAAGCATCTGCTGGGCTGCTGCTTCTAGTGTCTCACCAGGTACTAAAGTTAAGTTCATGATAGCTTTTCCATCTTTAGGACCCATCTGGAACACTTGCGGAGAATTCATATAACCCCAACCGGAAGGTATAGGGAATTTAAACTTCAACTCAGGATGATAGAAAGCGTTGTTTTCTACAAAACCTTGTCGTGGATCTTCTCCATACACCATGCCTTCGATGCGCTTCAAGTACCTGTTACGCTCAACCTGGGCGTTTGTAAGGTTCAGCTTCTTTTTCCATTCAGCTGCCATTTCATGCACCGTAGCATAGCGGTCGGCAGGGTTGGGGTGCGTTGAAAGAAAGTCGGGGATGGCTGCGCCACTGCCTTCCTGCTGGCGCTGTAGCGTCAAGAAGAAGTCGGCCATTTCACTTGCGTCATATCCAATCTTGCTCGAATATTCTACGCCCAAACGATCTGACTCACGTTCATCATCACGGCCAAACTTCAGAAACAAGAGTCCGAGCCCTTGAGAAGCAGCATCTCCAAGCTGAGCAATCTCTGGGGAGATAACCATACCAGCAATAAGGCCAACCTGCGCCAAAGTAGCTTTCGATTGCTGCTGTACCGAATGTCGAGCAGTGATGTGGCCGATTTCATGGCCCAAAACTCCAGCAAACTGTGCTTCATTGTTAAAGTGAGCCATAATACCTCGTGTAAAGTATACATAGCCACCTGGGAGCGCAAAAGCGTTGATGACAGGTGAGTCAACAACCTTAAACTCATACTTAAGGTTGGGTCGGTGTGATATGGCCGCCATGGCCTGGCCTTTTTCTGTGATGAATTGTTGTAGCGCCTTATCTTCGTACAGGCCAAATTGTGCTAAAACAGCCGGGTCTGATTGAGCGCCCAAAGCGATTTCCTGTTCTTCAGACATCAGCACAATGTCTCTTTTACCGGTAACAGGGTTTGTAGCGCAGGAATTGAAGAGCAGTATGATTGCGGCTATACATGCACTTATTGAATATTTTTTCATTTTGATCAATTTTAAGCTCCGTGAGTAAATCTGTTGCACATCCTTATATAAGGAATGTTTAATTTTTATTTTGAACGGCGCGCAAAATTGAATAGTTACAGCGGCAGGAGACTTGCTCGCCAATCCTGGATCTTATAAGTATTGTTGCATCGCTTTAAACTCTAAACCGGCTACACAATCAATGATCAGCTAAATCAGTAAATTTCCGTGCACTTTTGGCGTGCTGGAAAACACTTTTCTCTATTTAACATAAAGTACATTATAAGTGACACTTAAAATAGATGATTATTCATCGTACATTATAAGTCTTATAATTTATATTATGTTAAATAGATAGTATAAAAGCACGTAATGAACCTATCCGTAAAGCTACTTACACTTCCTTCACAAAACCTACAACTAGCTTATTGCTAACAATGAACTGCCAGTAACTTTTTCTCTCCTGTTTTTTGTAAAATAAAAAAGGAGAAACTTATCGCTTCTCCTTTTTCAATGTTTCTTGTAGCTATGCTATTAGTTCAGCTTCGCAGAGATTTTCTCAGCATCTGCTTTACGGCCTAGTCTTGTATAAACGTTTACCAGGTTTTGAACTGTTGCCTTATCATCTGGGCGAATCTCGTGAGCTTTCTCGAAGTATGGCAAAGATGCCTGATAATACTTCTTGGCCTCAGCCTCTAGCGCTTTACCTTTCTTCTGGTAAGTAGCATAGTCCATTTTAGCTGCACGGTTGTTTACTTCTGTACCTCTGTTGTACTCAAGTACACCTAGGTTGTAGTAAGCATCGAAGTTAGTTGGATCAGCCTCGATAGCTTTCTTGTAAACTTCTCTTGCACCGTCCATGTCTTTCTTGCGCTCAAGCAAGTTTCCTTTTACAGCGTAAAGGCTACCATTTTTAGGATCAGCAGCAATTGCTTTATCCAGTTTGGCCATTGCTTCATCAGCACGGTCGTTCTTCAGGTAGTACTTCAGTTCTTCCTGCATCAGGTATACACTGTTCGGATGCTCTTTCAGGCCATTTGCCAAAGTCTCCATTACAGCTTCGTCGCTTGCTTCAGTAGCTTGCTGCAGCTGCACTTTTGCCTTGTATACATCTTCTGTTTTGTGGCCCATTTTCAGGAGCTCATCGTAGAAGCCGATTGCCTGGTCATACTTGTTGTCAGCTGTAGATGCGTAGGCTGCATAAAGTACAGCTGTTGTATCTTCAGGGCTGATCTTGTGAGCTAGCTCATACTTTTCAATGGCCTTAGGCCAATCCTGGTTGTTGTGGAACTCAACTGCCTGGTTCAGCACCTGGCCATAAAGCATTTGCTTACGCTCTGGTACTTGCTTAGCAAATTCACCGTTCTGACCGTCCAGCTCAACAGTTTTGTCAAAAGACTCAAGAATAACCAGTGGAGTATTCTCATCAGTCAATTTGCCATAAATCGGGTTGCCGATCATGTCTTGATAGATAACGCCACGGTAGAACCAAGTTTTAGCTTTATCTTTTGTCTTTTTATGCTCGGTGGCCTTCTCAATGTCAGCCAGTGCTTTGTCAAGCGTACCATTTTTATGGTTTAAGACTGCACTGTTCACAGCCGAATTCTGAGCACTTGCAACCGAAATGGTACCGGCTACTAAGGCTGTCAAAAGTACTTTTTTCATACTTAAATAATGGTTTGAGGTTGTTGTTTGCTTAACGTATTATATTTGTAAATAATTCGTTCTGAATGACTTAAGCCTCGTCGGCAGCTTCCGGATCAATCATGGTGTCTGGCTGCAGTGAATCTTCCGGAGAAAGTTCAGACTGTTCCATTACAGCCTCCTCAACTTGCTCCTCGTTATCAACTTCAACTTTTGCCACAGATGAAATCTGATCGCCTTCGTTCAGCTTTATCAGTCGTACGCCTTGTGTCGCACGGCCAATCACACGCAGGTCGCTAACACGCAGCCTGATGGTGATACCTGAACGGTTGATGATCATTAGGTCATCAGTATCCGTTACGCCTTTGATGGCTACTAGTTTACCTGTTTTATCGGTAATGTTCATGGTTTTTACACCCTTACCACCGCGGTTCGTGATACGGTACTCCTCAAGCGGCGAACGCTTGCCAAAGCCTTTCTCAGAAACCACTAACAGGTCAGTGTTATCATTCTCTACACAAACCATACCAACCACTTTATCGTCAGGTCCGGCAAGTGTTACGGCACGCACGCCAGCGGCTGTACGTCCCATTGGGCGCACCTGTGTTTCGTTGAAGCGGATAGCTCTCCCCGACTCCAGCGCAATTACAATCTCGCTGCTGGTGTTGGTCAGTTGAACATCAAGCAGGCGGTCTCCGTCGTTAATCGAGATAGCATTGATACCGTTCGTTCTTGGGCGAGAGTAAGCCTCCAGCACTGTCTTTTTGATGGTACCTTGCTCTGTAATAAACACCAGGTTGTGGTTGAGTACGTAATCCTGGTTTTTAAGGTCATGCACATTTAACACGGCACGCACTTTATCATCACGCTCGATCTGGATAAGGTTCTGGATAGCACGTCCTTTTGTCGTCTTCCCTCCTTCCGGAATCTCGTAAACCTTCAGCCAGAACACACGACCAAACTCTGTAAAGAACAGCATGTGGTGATGCGTATTAGCGATAAACAAGTGTTCGGTAAAGTCACTTTCCTTAGATGCAGCTACACCTCTGGAGCCAACGCCACCACGGCTCTGGCTACGGTACTCATTCAGGGAAGTACGCTTGATATAGCCTTCATGGGAAATTGTGATTACCATGTTCTCCTCTGGGATCATGTCCTCATAAGAGATATCGCCTGTGCTAGCTTCAATGCTGGTACGACGCTCATCGCCATAACGATCGCGAATCTCGATCAGCTCATCTTTGATGATCTTCATACGCAGCGCTTCGTCGTTCAGGATAGAAGTCAGGTAATCGATCAGCTTCTTGATTTCATCGTACTCCTGCTGAATCTTGTCACGCTCCAGGCCAGTAAGGCGCTGCAGACGCATATCAAGTATAGCACGAGCCTGAATCTCTGTCAGAGCAAAGCGCTCCATCAAACCGTTACGCGCAATCTCAGGGTCACGCGAAGAACGTATCAGGTTGATTACCTCGTCTAGGTTATCCAGGGCAATAAGCAAGCCTTCCAGGATGTGCGCACGTTTTTTAGCCTCGTCCAGCTCATACTGCGTTCTGCGGACAACAACCTCATGCCTGTGATCTACGAAGTGCTTGATCAGGTCCTTCAGGTTCAGTGTCATCGGGCGACCTTTAACCAAGGCCACGTTGTTTACACCGAATGAAGACTGTAGCTGCGTATACTTGTACAGGTTGTTCAGTACAACGTTTGGTATAGCATCACGCTTCAGATCGTACACAATGCGCAAACCATCGCGGTCAGATTCGTCTCGAAGGTCAGAAATTCCCTCAATCTTCTTCTCATTAACGAGCGCAGCTGTCTTCTCAATCAAAGAAGCCTTGTTCACCATGTAAGGAATCTCCGTTACGATGATCTGCTCTTTCCCACTTGGAGTAGTTTCGAAGTTGGCACGGGCACGCATCAGCACACGACCACGTCCTGTCTCAAATGCAGTTTTTACACCATCGTAACCGTGTATGATACCTCCTGTCGGGAAGTCTGGGGCAGTGATAAACTGCATCAGCTCGGCTATGGTAATCTCTCTGTTGTCGATGTAGGCAACAATACCGTCCACTACCTCTCTAAGGTTATGTGGCGCCATGTTGGTTGCCATACCTACCGCAATACCAGATGTGCCGTTAATCAGCAGGTTAGGCAGTTTGGCAGGCATTACGCTCGGCTCTTTTAGCGAGTCGTCAAAGTTAGGTACAAAATCTACCGTGTTCTTGTCCAGGTCTGCCAGCAGTTCGTCTGCTATACGCTTCAGGCGCGCCTCCGTGTAACGCATAGCGGCCGGAGAGTCACCATCGATAGAACCGTAGTTACCCTGCCCGTCTACAAGCGGATAACGCAGCGACCAATCCTGAGCCATACGCACCATCGTATCGTACACTGAGGAGTCACCGTGCGGGTGGTACTTACCGAGCACCTCCCCTACAATCCTGGCAGATTTTTTATAGGGCTTGTTATACGATACCCCCAGCTCGGACATACCATAAAGCACCCGACGATGCACTGGCTTTAATCCGTCCCGAACATCGGGTAAGGCTCTGGAAATGATAACAGACATTGAATAGTCGATATACGCACCGCGCATTTCGTCTTCAATGTTTATCGGTATTATTCGTTCGCCTTCTGTCATTTTAAAAGGTCTAAAATAATGTTAATTGTGTGTAAGAAAAGGCAAGTTAGGCAAAAAAGGCTTTATCGCCTATATAGCTTAATCCTTATTTTTGGCTTTAGAGTGCCCCTCGTGGGTTTTCTCCTGCGACACTTTATCCAGCTTCTCTCCCATCTTTGGATTCTGTTTTTTCCAAAGAGGCTGGCCACGATACTCCGTGTCGCCATGGATGTGCTCCATGCGCACGTGGCAAGGGCCAATAGGACAAGCTGGTTTACAGGAAACTATACTAGCGGAGAGCAGCGCGAAGCCAAGAATAAATAGAGGTCTTTTGTGTGTCATGGGTTCAGTTTATGGGAGCCTTGCTAGCTTGCTCAGCTCCCAAATCCATATCATACAAAAATAAGCATTTTTACTTACATTCAACAGTATTTTACCACATAATTACTACTTAGACAGGTGCTAAAACACAGGTTAAAGTGGGTGAAATCCGTTCACAGTAAAACCACCATCAACTGCTATGGTTTGACCTGTTATATAGGCTGCTGCAGGCAGACATAAGAAGGCAATAGCACCGGATACATCCTCTGGTTTTCCTACCTGTCGCATAGGTGTACGGCCGATGACGTTGTTGTAAAACTCCTCGTTTTGCAGCACAGCTTCTGCCAGTGGCGTGCTGATGTACCAAGGTGCAACTGCATTTACCCTGATACCATCTTTAGCCCACTCAGCCGCCAGATTGCGTGTAAGCTGGTTTAAAGCGGCCTTTGTCATGCCATAGATACTGCCGGTACGTACGTGCACCAAACCGGCCACAGAAGTAACGTGCACTATGTTTCCCTGCTCCGATTTCTGCAGCAGCGGGTACATTAAACGGTTCAGGTCAAAAGCAGACTGAAGATTGGTTTGCATGATGAAAATGTATTCTTCAGAGCTGTATTCAGCTGTAGGTTTGCGTATATTGGTTCCAGCATTATTCACCAGTATATCCAGCACGCCCCACTCCTGCTGCACCCAATCTGCCACAGCTGCTCTGCCTTCTTCTTTGCTAACATCAGCCGACAAAGTATCTAGCTGTTTCGGGTACTGCTCCTGCAAGCGCCGTAAATCCTCTTGCTTACGTGCTACTGCCAGTACTTCAGCGCCGAGATCTATAAACTCTTTAACCGTTGCTTCTCCAATGCCTTTGGAACCTCCGGTAACTACCGCTTTTTTGCCGGTCAGCTGCCATCTGTTTTGTGTCATAGTTTCGTTATCTTTTGTTTAGTCTTTCATCAAACGGATACTGGTACTCCAAGTATAGCATTTCCGACTGATCTGGTTCTTTAAGTGTGTTCTCCTACTGCTTTTGGCCCAGAATGCGGTCCCGGTATGCCTTCAGGTATTCTTTATCTACTTTAGGGCGATTATTTACCTCCTCAAACTGCAACTCCCCCTGATCGTTCTGCCACATCTTATACACAAAGACGTATCCGCCCCCACTCTTCTGCCAGCCATCAAACTTTCCAAAGCGCAAGTCATTTATCAGGATTGCACCTGCACGGTCTTTTTCAACGGAATAGTATCCTTTGGTGATGTATAGCAGGCGTTCCAGCTTTGGATGTCCTCGGTAAGGCTCTAAAAGCTCAGCGTTTTGTGGCTCATATCCATAATTTACCTGCATATTATCATCCAGCAGCGAATAAAAGCCGTTGTAAAAGCCATCCTCACCTTTAGCCGTTACAGACCAGAAAATAGTATTCATGGGTGTAGGTTTGCTGATATAAGAAGCATACTCTATACCCTCCTGCTGCATACTCTGCTCAAAGGTATTATCGGCTATGCCTTTGGCAATAAATGCCCACAGCAAATATGCAGAACTTACAGCCAGGCCAGTGTAGTTGAGCAAGGCACGGGTGCGGCTGCGGCGGTTGTAGAAGGCCGCAGCTGCTACCAATACAAGAAATGGCACGGTATAGAATGGGTCAACGACAAAGACGTTGTAGAAGGCTACGCCATAGCTTGAGAACGGCCAGAAAAGTTGCGTACCCCATGTGGTGCAGCTATCGAGCAAGGCATGCGTTACAAAACCCAGAAAGAAAAGCAGCGTCCAGTCTCTGAAAGTCGCCTCAGAGTTTCTGTAAAACCGGTATAGCAACCACCCCAGCAATGGTGAGGCAACTACTGCAAACACAAACGAGTGTGTTAGAGAACGGTGAAAACTCAACTGTTGCACTGTGTCCAGCCAGGGGTTCAGCAGCACATCCAAATCAGGAATAGTTCCTGCTATGGCACCCCATAACAGGGCTTTGTTGCCAAGCCGTTTTCCAGCTACAGCCTCACCAACTGAGGCCCCTAAAACTATCTGTGTTAACGAATCCATGTAGTAATCCTAGTATTCTTGAGGCGCTACAGTACAATCAGCACTTGCAACCCAGCCTGATGCGTAAAGGTATAAACTAGCAACTGCGCTACAAAAGCTAAAACTGCTGCATTCAATTTAATGGAAGAACCAACCTACCTGATCTTGGGCGTAGTTCTACTTTGCCTCGGAGTATACGACCTGCTTTATACAACCTTTGCTCCAAGAGGCGCCGGCATTATTACCGGTACCGTCTCTAACCTGATCTGGAGAGTCTATACAAAAACTAGCAGGATGATGGATAACCGGAAAGTCTTGAACGGTGCTGGCATTATGATCATCATGGCGACGCTTGCTACCTGGGTAATTATACTTTGGGCGGGGCAAACGCTCATCTACATGAGCCAGGCAGAAGCTGTAGTAAACAGCACTACGAATGTACCTGCCACACTTAAAGAGCGGATTTATTTTGTTGGGTACAACCTCTCAACTATGGGCAACGGCGACTTTAAAGGAGGTACAGAGGAGTGGCTGATTTACTCCGCCATCATCTCCTTTTCAGGATTAATCATGATTACGATTGCCATCACCTACATGGTGCCTATACTTTCAGCTGTTACAGAGCGCCGTTCCTTGAGTGTTCGTATTGCTTCTATAGGTGACAGTGCACAGCAAATGTTGCTGAAGAATTGGAACGGAAGGGATTTTAAGGCCCTAGAATCACACTTGAATGGTTTGGCTCAACCTTTGGCGAAACAGGGCCAGATGCATCTTGCCTACCCTGTGTTACATTACTTTTACCACTCAGAGAAGAATGTCGCTTTACTACCCAACATAACAGCGCTCGACGAGGCCCTTACAATCTTGCTGCTGTATGTTCCTGCTGCTAGCAGGCCCAGTAGCCAAACCCTAATACCGGTTCGGAATGCCCTTACCACCTTCCTTAGCTCACTTATTGCTATCACGCCTAGTCCTGAAACTACTGAGGAGCCAGAGCATGATGTAAGTGAGCTGGAGGAAGCGGGTATCCTCCTCCAGCGGCCTGAAACAGAGGTTATGTCTAAGCTGACCAAACGCCGCAAGTTATTGAGGTCTCTGCTGCATTTTGATGGCTGGGACTGGAACGAACACAACACACCAAAATTTACCTCTGACTTGGATGCCCAGGATATATTTAGTGGATAATCTTAGAGCGCTTAAACTCTTTTGTTCTATCAAACAAATAGCGGTATGTTGCGTGTGTTTTGTAAATCCGGCCACCAATCTGCTCAACAACTTTCATCATTTTCGGGTTAAAGTCGCCGATCCAGTTCATCTGCAGGTCCTTGTAAGGGATGCTTGGGTTATTGATTACCTTTTTGCCAGCAGCCACAATCATAGCCGCCTCTACGCCCTTGCCCTGGTGCTCTGGTGTAATGCCAAAGACGATGCCGTACATGGTTTTGCAGGCACCTCTCCAGCGGTGAAATAAAAACTTTAGCTTACCCCACAGATCAAGCTTACCGTTTGCATACTTAAACAGCTGGTTAAGCTCCGGTATGGCAATGAAAAAGCCTACAGGCTTGTCCTCATAGAAGGCAAACCACATGATGCGCTCATCTAAAATAGGCTTCAGCTGGTTCATGATAGCTGCTGCCTGCGCTTCGCTCATTGCTTTTACACCCTCGTGTTTTGCCCACCCTTTGTTATAGACTTCGCGGAAGTATTCTGTATATTGCTTAAGCTCCTTTTTATTCAGGTGCCTGAAGGTATAGCGGGAGTCGCTAAAAATACGCTGTGCTTTCTCGTGGTATTCAGGAGAAAGCTCGTCATGTACTGTACGGTAGTAAGTATACTGCTTGAAGAATAACTGGAAGCCATAATTCTCCAGCAGTTGCTGGTAATAAGGGAAGTTATACGGCATACAGTAGGTGGGCTGATAAAAGCCGTCAATCAGTACGCCCCACCACTTGTCTCGCTCTCCGAAATTGATCGGGCCGTCCATAGCTTCCATGCCACGTTCTTTGAGCCATTCACGGCAGGCATCCAGCAGCATGTTCGCTGCAGCCTGCTCATTGATACAATCGAAAAAGCCCATACCACCTGTAGGCTGCTCATTTGCATTGGCTGTGCGCTTGTTTACAAAGGCTGCTACTCTACCTATCGAGTTTCCTTTATCATCCTGAAGTATCCAGCGAATGGCCTCCCCATCGCGAAGCAGCTTGTTCTTCTTCGGGTCAAAAATATTATCAATGTCTTTGTCCAGCGGCCGAATATAGTTTGGGTCTTTTTTATACATCCGCACCTGCAGCATCAGGAATTGCTGGGCAAGCTCGGGTGTGTTTACCTCTATCAGTTTCATAGTATGCATTAAATAGGAAATGCTAAATAAACTATAATCCGCTAGAAAAGGAAGTTTTAAGCAGCATGCGCCTTAAATGGGGGGCTGCAAAGTGCGAAGCGGATGGAAAGTGCAAAAACAAAAAAAAGCCTTCAGAAAAATCTGAAGGCTTTCTCACTTATGAGCCCCCTGCCGGGATCGAACCAGCGACCTACTGATTACAAGTCAGTTGCTCTACCAGCTGAGCTAAGGAGGCTTGTACTTTATGTTACCAGGGAAGCAGATGCAGTACAAACATTTGCTTTTGGAGTTGAGCCCCCTGCCGGGATCGAACCAGCGACCTACTGATTACAAGTCAGTTGCTCTACCAGCTGAGCTAAGGAGGCTTAACCTTTTTTTGTGCTGCTTTATTGTGTTAAAGCGTTGCAAAGGTATGTGTAAGATTTTATAATGCAAACACCTGTTTCAAAATTTTCGCCTGGCTCTCTCTAAAAAATTGAAAGTCAGGAGGAAAAATTTTATCCTCTAAAAGCATCGAGTTGGTGTTGCAGCTGAGAGATGCGTTTTTGAGCATCCGCAATACGCCCTTCATACTCTTCGCGTAGCTTGTCGGCATTTTTAGAGCGCGCAAAGAATTCGATATTGGTGCGCAGTGTCTGAATATCGTTTTGCAGCTGTGCAATTTCGCGGCGCAATGTGTTTTCGCGCTGATGAAGCTTCTGGCTGGCATCCGGGCTATGCTTTATTCGCTCAACCTGCAGTTTTACCAGAAGCTCCGAACGCTCCTCCAGGCTTAGTGCTGGCACTCGCTCCAGGTACTTCTCCATCAGGGAAATGAACTTATCCTCAGCTTTAGGGCTTGTGCGGCGGTTACCTTGATCCGTATCACGCCACTGCTGCACTAAGCTGTTGAATTCCTCAACTGAGCCAGTAGCATTTGGCTGCGATAGCTTGTCGGCTATTTTATCGCAGATTTCCATCTTCTCAGCTGAGAGTTTTTCTAGCTCAGCAGAACGGTGCTGTTCATTTGCCTGCTTTCTGTCGAAGAATTCGTTACAGGCAGAGCGGAAACGTTGCCAGATTTTGTCTGAGTATTTGTCAGGAACACGGCCAATGGTTTTCCATTTTTTCTGCAGCTGGATAAGCTTCTCTTTCGTGCTTGCCCAATCGTTACTGTCCTTCAGGCTTTCAGCTTCTTCGCAAAGCTGTGTCTTGAGCTGCAGGTTATGCATTTTTTGCTCATCGAGCGCCTTAAAGAATTGATTCTTGCGTTGGAAGAAAGCTTTATAGTTGCTCCAGAAGGTTTTATTAACTTCCTCAGCATACTCTTTAGGTACCAGACCTGCTTTGTCCCACTCCTCCTTCAGCTTCTGAATTTCATCTGTTTTATCGCGCCACTCGTTTATGCGGTCAGTATTGAAGGATGCAAATTCCTGCAAACGCTCTAACAGCCCACGCTTAACGGTTAGGTTTTGCAGTTCCCGGGTAGAGCGCTCTTCATGGTAGGCACGGCGGCGCTCATGCACCTTCTCAGATGCCTGTGTGAATTGCTCCCAGATGGCATCACGCTGATCGTTGGGTACAGGCCCAAGATTCTTCCACTCTTCGTGCAGGTGGCGTAACTCCTGCAAGGCTTTATTTATACTTGGTTCGTTCTGAAGCGCTTGTGCACGTTCTATGAGCTGGTGCTTTGCCTCCAGGTTGCGCCTGCGGTCAAGCTCCTTCATCTCGAAGAACATGCTGCGGTTGTTGTAGAAGATATCGAGCAGCGCATGGTAGGAATCCCACAGCTCCTGAGCTTCTCCGGCCGGCACTGGTCCTATAGCCTTCCATTCCGCCTGAAGCTTTTTCAATTCCTCTCCGCTGTTCTTGGTCTCAGCAGATTCTACGAGCTGGCGAAGCTGGTTCAGCAGCTCCTGCTTGCGCTCCAGATTGCGCTGTCGTTGTTCTTCCTGGCTTTGGCGCTGCTGATATCTTGAATCACGGTATGCTGTCAGCAGTTTTTCCAGATTTTGATGCTCTTCAGAAGCATGGTAATCAAACCCTTCTTCAGTGCCTCCCTCCTCTTTGTACTTCTCAAATGCTTCGTTGCGCTGTACCTGAAACTTAGCATCATAATGGCGGAAAAGCTCATTTACCGCACGGTGCTTACGCATCGCATCCGGACCTCTTAACACTGTATTCAACTGCTGGCGCAGCTCCTCTAGCGAAAGCTGGCTGTAGTCAGTATGGTCTTCCTCGTCATCCTCATCGTAGTCATGATGGCCTGGAGCAACGGAGCTACCTGTTTCTTGAGCGGTAGCAGCTGGAACTGTAGTATTTGCCTCATCAGAACCTGCCTGTGCTGTGCCTCTTGGCTCAGCTGTACCCTCATTTGCTTCAATAATAGCATCAGCCATCACATCAGTGCTATTGTTTGCTACATTGCTTTCCTCTTCTGAGGAAATAGAGGGATTTATTTCGGGCTGCTCTTCTTTTGGCACTCCTGCGCCGGTGCTTCCGGCAGGTGCAGGTTGTGCTGCAGCATTTTCATTTGGCATGGCTGTGTTTTGCTCGTCGGCAGCAGCCTGGTTCTCTGGTTTGTTAGCCTCAGCTCCGGTGGTGTCCATATGCTCTTTATCAGTTGTCATATCTACTCTGTTAAGTACAACGTTAAGCGTTTCAGTTCAGGCGTGGGTCATCAGGGTAATTGCTTAGCACCTTGAACTTTCCACCCATCTCGCGGAGAATGCTCCGCCAAAGGGTTTCAGTATCCAAAGTAAATAATTTATTCGCAGCATTGTTATTAACTATCCAAACATTTTTATCAATTTCCTCCTGTAACTGCCCAGGTGTCCAGCCAGAATATCCCAGGAAAAATTTAATTTCATCAGGGTTCACCAATCCTGTATCAATCATGGTGCGCAGTGCCTCAAAATCACCTCCCCAGTATAGGTCTTCAGACAGCTTTACAGCTTGTGGTAAGTCCGGCAATCGGTGTATGTAATGCAAGGTGTTATACTGTACAGGCCCACCAATGCCAAGAACCATATCAAAATCATCATCAAAAACATCCAGCACATCAGACAAGTGCAGGTTGGATGCTCTGTTCAGAACCAATCCGAAGGAGCCTTCTTCCTCTTGATGGCTGCACAGGAGTATCACGCTGCGCTCGAAATTTGGATCGCCCAGATATGGTTCAGATATAAGTATGCTCCCGCTCTGCGGTTTTATTACCTTGCTTTCAGCCATTAGTCTTTCTTCACGTTTACAATTCAGGTGCCGGTATTAGCACAGGGTGATGTCGTTTAAAACAAACGTATCAATACGGTATTTATCCTTTTTATTTACGAAAACCAAAGGATATAGTAACACTACGGCACACTGAACCGCTTGTTTTGATTGCTATACATAAATAAAGTGAACACTCTTGAAGCTATTGCCATAGAGCATCCAAGCAGAATTGTTTAGAGGCAGCAGATATTTTTATAATTTTGAACAAAAGACCAAAACCATGGCACTAACGCATAACATTGCCGATATACGGACAAACTATACAAAACAGGCGCTCACTGAAGACTCTGTAGCAAAAGATCCTGTGCAGCAATTTAAGGCGTGGCTGGAGGAGGCCATACAATCAGAGGTAGATGAACCGACAGCTTTGGTTTTGTCTACAGTTAGCGCTGCTGGCAAACCATCTGCCCGCGTAGTGTTACTAAAGGGGTTTAATGAGCAGGGTTTCAAGTTTTATACGAACTACCAGAGCCGCAAAGGGCAAGAGCTTGCAGAGAACCCCTATGCCTCGCTCACCTTTTTCTGGCCAGCCCTGGAGCGGCAGGTACGTGTAGAAGGTAAGGTTGAAAAAGCAAGCCCAGAGGACTCAGATGTTTATTTTCATAGCCGCCCAAAAGGAAGCCAGATAGGTGCCTGGGCCTCACCACAGAGCCAGGTAATTGATAAGCGCGAAGTACTGGAGCAGCGCGAAAAGCAGTATACAGAACAGTTTTCTCATGTGGACCAGGTGCCACGTCCACAGCATTGGGGTGGCTATGTTTTAGTGCCCCATTATATCGAGTTTTGGCAGGGTCGCCCAAGTCGCCTGCACGACCGCATTGCCTTTGAGTTGGAGACTAATGATTGGAAAATAAAACGCCTGGCCCCCTGATACCGCAGCGCTTACGCTTTGGTGAAGTTTATACTTTGTAACAAGAACACATGGCTGAGATATTACCCCTACGCGCCTGGCGCTATAATGACAGTTTAAACGAGAGTATAGATCAATTAACCTCACCACTTTTTGATGTGGTGTCGCAGAAGCAACGGGAAGCACTCTACCGCAACCCCACCAACAGCATTCACTTATCTGTACCACGTGGCGAGGCACCAGCGAAAGATGCAGCCCGCCTTTTACAAGTATGGAAAGAAAATGGAGTGCTGTTACAGGACGGCCTGCCAGGCCTCTATGTCTACTACCAGTACTTTCGCTTACCAGGCAATGAAAAAGAGTATGTACGCAAAGGGTTTATCTGCAACATCAAAGCTTATGATTGGCATGAGAAGGTATTGCTGCGACATGAGAATACTATACCGAGTGCAGTAAACGACCGTATTGAGCTACTTGAGGAGACTGAGCTAAACACCAGCCCTACGCACGGCCTCTATTCAGACGCAGGATTCATCCTGGAGCCTTACATGGATGAAAGTATACGCACTCCCATTTATGAGACAGAAGATTATCAAGGAGTACGCGATGTGCTGGCCGTCATCCATGACCACGAAATCATACGCCTGTTTCTGGACACGCTCTCTGACAAGCAGATACTGTTAGCAGACGGGCATCATCGCTATGAAGGCTCCTTAGCCTACCGGCGCAAAATGACAGCTTTAAACCCGAACCATACCGGATACGAGCCATACAATTACCACCTGATGTACCTGACAAATGCGGAGCACGACGACCTGCGCATTCTGCCTACACACCGCCTGCTACAGCACTTGCCTATGTCAGAAGAGGAGTTTATGGAGCGACTTCAGGAGTATTTTACCATCATCCCTAAAGAAGATCCTTTCGAGCTGAACGAGGTTATAGTAGGCAAGCTATGGGCTTTTGGCTTATACTTGAACGGTAATGCCTATAAGCTACGCTTAAAGCCGGAGGTGCACGCAAGTATAGACTGGAATTTTCCGGATGAGGTAAAACAGCTCGACCTGACTGTTATGCACTACTTCATTTTTGAAAAGATTCTCGGGATTTACCGCCAGCAGCAACGCGATTACAAAGGCCTCAGCTATGAGCGCAATTTCACAGCCTGCATCCAGAAAGTAGATAAAGGCGAAGCACAGCTTGCCCTTATCACAAATGAAGTTTCGATGGACCAGGTAAAACGTGTGTGTAATAGTGGAGCCGTCATGCCTCAAAAGTCAACTTTCTTTTACCCAAAAGTTATCTGCGGATTTTTATTTAGCTCAATTAAAGAAGATGAATTTACAACGGCCACTTCTGCTTGCTTCTAACTCTCCACGCCGTAAAGAGCTGCTTGCCAGCCTTGGCTTAAAATATGAGGTAATGGTAAAAGAAGTGCACGAAGATTTCCCCGAGCACCTAAAACGAGAAGAAGTAGCGGAATTCCTCGCTTCGCATAAAGCCGGTGCCTATACTGCTGACATCACCAACGAAGCACTCATTACTGCTGATACCATTGTTTGCCTTGGAGAGCGGGTCATGAACAAGCCAGCTAATTACGATGAGGCGAAAGAAATGCTGGAGGCGCTTTCCGGCACTTCACATGAAGTGATTACAGGGGTATGTATACTTACAAGCAAAGGCAAAGCCGTATTTCACGATAGCACCAAAGTATACTTTAAGAAGCTTTCTGCTTCCGAGATAGATTACTACATAACACACTACAAACCTTTCGATAAGGCCGGTGCTTATGGTATACAGGAGTGGATTGGCATGATTGGCATAGAGCGTATTGAGGGCTCATACTTTAACGTGATGGGATTGCCTGTACAGAAACTCTATACAAAGCTGGTAGACCTAGAGATACTACACGCTTAAAGTAAAACGGAACAAATTAGCTAACTTGCGCGCTTTGCTATACTACAACTTTACTTATTAGCATACTTATAGATAGATGTCGTTTATTAAATTATACTTAGCCCCAGGCAAAGAACACTCGCTAAAGCGCCAGCACCCATGGGTATTTTCTGGTGCTATTAAAAAAGCTGACGGAGAACCAGCAGAGGGTGATGTAGTAGAGGTTTACTCCAGCAAACGCGAATTCTTAGGCATGGGGCATTATGCTCCGGGCTCTATTGCTGTGCGTATTTTCTCATTCGAGCAAAGAGAACCAGACTATACTTTTTGGAAAAGCAAAGTACAGCAGGCATACGATTACCGCCAGCGGCTTGGCCTGGTAGACAATCCTACCACTAATGTTTACAGATTAGTATATGCTGAAGGCGATGGCGTACCAGGTCTTATTGTAGACTTTTATAAGGATACAGCCGTTGTGCAGACACACACAGTAGGTATGTATAACGTGCGGGAGTATGTGGCGCAGGCGCTGAAGGAAATCTATGGCGACAGGTTGCGCGCTGTATATGATAAAAGTGCAGAGTCGCTGCCACCAAAAGCACCAGTACAGGCACAGAACGGCTACCTCTATGGCCAGTCTGAAGGAGCAGTGGTTGTGAATGAGTATGGTAACGAGTTTTATATTGACTGGGAAACAGGCCAGAAAACAGGTTTCTTTATAGACCAGCGTGAAAACCGAGACTTGCTTGCACGTTATGTGAAAGATAAATCGGTGCTGAATACTTTCTGCTACACCGGTGGCTTCTCTGTTTATGCACTTAATGCTGGTGCCAAAGAGGTTCATTCGGTAGATGTGTCCAAGAAGGCAATTGAGTTAACGGTAAAGAATGGTGACCTAAGCCAGGCTCCTGAAAAGCATGAGGCTTTCGCTGTAGATACCTTTGAATTCCTGAAGGGCAAAGAAGACAGGTATGATGTGATCGTACTGGACCCTCCTGCTTTTGCAAAAAGCCAAAACGTGCGCCATAATGCTTTAATGGGCTACAAGCGATTGAACGCTGAGGCCATGAAAAAAATCAAACCAGGAGGCATCCTGTTTACTTTCTCCTGCTCACAGGTGGTAGATAAATACCTCTTCAACAACACGGTAATGGCTGCTGCTATAGAAGCTGGGCGCAACATTAAAATTATGCACCACCTCTCTCAGCCAGCTGATCATCCTATCTCTATTTTCCATCCAGAAGGGGAATACTTGAAAGGATTGGTGCTGTTTGTTGAATAACAGCTGTAGGACAATTCCTGATCAACAGAAAAGCCGGAGCAAAAATTAAGCTCCGGCTTTTCTGTTTATTCACTTACAATAGTAGTTTCTAAGAGTTCTTGAGGCAGCTCCATGCGTATGCGCCATTCTTTGGGATAGTAGTTGTTCATCCGGTTGCCGATTTGCTTTGCCCAACCCAAAGGAAGTCCCTTATACTGGAGCAGTACCCAATCATTACCATTTGTTCCAAGGCTGATATCTTCTTTGCGCAGATAACGCAGCGCCTGCTCCAGATCTAAGTCTGCTGTAGAAAAAGCTTCTTTGTTTATATGCTGGGAGAGAGCTAAGCCCTGCAGTGGTTTAAGCTTTTTACCTTTCACTTCAGCTACTTCTGTGCCAGCGTAAACAACATACAGGTTCTGGTACACTTCATCAGCTGCTTCGAATAGATGCTCTGGCAAAGCCGAGACCACATCTCCATACTGAAGAAAAGAATACTTTTCGGGTTGCAGAAACCAATCCTGTACCAGAGATTTCTCCTTTTTCCCTGCCTCGCTAAGCTTATACTTTTTCTTCTTACTCTTGCTGTGATTAGTAAAGCTTTCATCGATACCCGCTTTACGTACTACAGCCATAAAAAAGCCTTCTCCTTGCACCCGGTGCGGATAAAACCTGTATCCTTCCACGCCACTTAACTGCGTAGGCACAACACCCCATTCTGGCTGAAGTTGCAGCTTTATACTTTCAGCACCTTCCTGTTCCGACAGCCATGCAATATTCTCTTCATTCTCCTGCTCATTCCAGGTACAGGTGCTGTAAATTAGCAAGCCACCAGGTTTCAAGGAGTCCCAGACATCCATCAGAATACGCTGCTGACGCTGGGCACAAAGTTTCACATTCTCCTCCGACCACTCTCCTACAGCCTGTGGGTCTTTACGGAACATGCCTTCTCCGCTACAAGGGGCATCCACTACCATCACATCGAAGAAGTTCTTTAATCTGCCAAAGTCGCGAGGGTCGTTACAGGTGACAAGCACATTTCCGCTGCCCCACTTGGCAACGTTTTCTGCTAGTATAGAAGCACGGCTTCGGATAACTTCATTGGAGACTAGCAAGCTATCTTCAGAAATAAGGCTTGCCAGGTGTGTTGACTTGCCTCCGGGAGCTCCACAAAGATCCAGCACCTGTAGTGGCTCTTCTAAGTGTACTGCCTGCTTAAGGGCCTGCTCAATAAACATAGAGCTTGCCTCCTGCACATAGTAAGCACCAGCATGAATGGCTGGGTCCAATGTAAACAGAGGTCGCTCTGGCAAGTAATGCCCCGTCTCTGCCCAGGGAACAGGTTGTAGAGTTGCTACAGCCATAGCCTTAGCTTTATTTATGCGCACGCTCACCGGCGGGGTTGCCTGCAGCGCCTCTAAGAACTGTGGGTACTCCTGCGGCCCTAACAGGCGCTGCATACGATCGGTAAAAGAAACAGGAAATTGCATACACAAAGGTACGGCTAAATTGCAGGTTCTGAAAGTTCGGCTATTGCCTGCTGCGGCATACCTGCAAGTACTCTTCCACTATCGGCACATCAGCCGGACACCAGGAGTAATTGGGCAAGTCCTCTGGCAGCACCCAGTGGTAGGTTTTATGCTCCAACAGCTGCACCACTCCGCCATTAAACTTGCAGAGGTATGGGATAAGCTCTATGGTGTAATTTGGGTAAGGATGGATTATGGGTTGGAGGCGTTTGTAAGGTTGTACCTCAATGGCCAGTTCTTCTTTGATTTCCCGTACCAGGCTGTTCTTCTCGGTTTCATGTGGCTCCACCTTACCTCCCGGAAATTCCCACAGCAAGCCCTCCCGCATCTGCTCACTGCGCTGCGTTAACAGTACCCGATCATACTGCTCTACGATGGCACATACTACCTTTATCATCCTAAGCGGTATACCTGCAAATAAAGAATACTTTATTAGAAATAAAACTTTAAGCAGCGAAGTTCTGCAACGACAGAGAGTTATGAACCGAACAACAACGTAGGCTCATACTTGAAAAACAAGTATCCTAATACTATTGGTACGCTCAGGTTAAGCAACAGTGGCAGGTCCTGATCGGCTAGACCAAAGTATACCACCTGTATTAGAAAAATGTGGTAAGAGGCTTTTCCCAACTCAGCGAGCAGGCGTAACGGAATAAAGTTGGAAAAGGAAGGAAGTAATTTGATAGTTAACCATACGATAAAAGCAGCATAGCCGAAGGTAAGCAACTGTTGCGACTGCCACTCTGGCCTCAGTAGGCTTTTTAGCTCCAGCCCCTGATAAACAAGAAAATACATACAAAAGGCTGCCACCACAGCAAGGGTTGCTAAAACAGCAAAATACCTCCACCGAAAAGGAGCCCACACTAGGGTTGATAACCATAAACCAAAGGCAACTGCAGTGAAATATCGTGGAAAGGCAGCATCGTAGAGGTAGTTGTTTTCTTCAAAGTATGAAAACTGAGCGGCCCACAGCTGAAACAGAACTTCCAGCACTACCAAGCCAACAGTAGTAAGTCCCGGCCATCGGCTAAAAGTGTAGCCAATCACTGGTAAAAGTAGAATTGACTGTAGCAGCAGCGTGATAAAGTAATTGCCTCGGCCAGTTACTGGAAAAACACCGACCCAGGTATAAAAATTAAACTCCAGTACACTTTCCTCCTGCAGCCATTCCCATATTAGCCCAGCTACTATAGAAAGCAAAAACACCATCACGAAAGGCACAAAAATACGTGCAGCCTTTTTTGTGAAGTACTTGCGTGTATACAGTTGCTGCAGCCGCTGAGTCTTACCTCTTAGCGACAGGCCCAGGTTTAGCCCCATCACAACCATAAACAACGGTACAGCCTGCCATATATGGTAAATAGCATAGCTCTGCTCCAGCTCCTTCCGACTAAGCGAATGCAGCAGCAGTACAGCCACAATAGCTACACCTTTTATAACATCAATCTGCTGCAAGTGCTGTTTCATTTTGTACTTATTTGTGCGGCAACTTAGCGTGTAAAACTTTGTTAATGACCCTCAGGGACTACTTTACTGTATTTTTAAAACCCAGCATATTTTCTATTGTACATCCTTATACACGTTTATAAAGTATAAGTAATTGGAAAATACAAAATTAGACACATGCAGATAAGCCTTAACTATAGGTTTTTGATCGCGCTGTTAGCTTTACTGGCAGTTGGTTCAGGCGCCATTAGTATACTTCTTACAATGATGCTCTGGCTTCCTTCTGCCGGGGTTCCGCTTTGGGGGCAGCAAAGCGTTTCTACCCATTTATTTGCCTACAGCGTCGTGTTTGGGTTTATACTTGGATGGATAGCCACTAAAGCTACTCGGCGGGCGCTACGTACACGCCAGGTTTTACCCTTACATTGGCACCTGAAGAGCCAAACGCTCATTGATAGATTGCCTTCCAGAACGTTTAACAGAGCCTTCATGTTTGCCCTAGCCGGTGCTTGTATGGCAACTATCATGGTGCTGCTTATAGATTTGCGGCAACTACATTTTATTCCTTTTGCAGAATACTTGGTTCTAACAACTGTTTACAGCATCTGTTTTACTGCTGCTATAACCGTGATGAGTGTGTACCGTGCCTTAGGCGATGATACCATGCGTCATTCCAAGGTATAAAAAAAGCACACCTTATGTGGGTGTGCCTTCTGGTAACTGATTATACTACCTGAATTTATCTTTCAGAATTTCAAACTCCACTGTCGGAGAGATACGCTCGTAGAGGATATGGTAAACTGCTCGGGTAATAGGCATATCTACTTTTAGCTTTTTGTTCAGCTCGTAGATACTCTGAACCGCATAATAGCCTTCAGCCACCATGTTCATTTCAACCTGCGCTGATTTAACAGTATAGCCTCGCCCAATCATGTTACCAAAGGTACGGTTGCGGCTAAACTGTGAGTAGGCTGTCACCAGTAAGTCTCCTAAATACGCAGACCCGCTAAGGTCACGGTGTAGCGGCATAATAGCATCCAGAAAGCGTTCTATCTCAAACATAGCATTTGATACCAGCACCGCCTGAAAATTATCACCGTAGTTCTGTCCGCGGGCTATACCACAGGCCAGAGCTATAATGTTTTTCATTACGGCACAGTACTCCACGCCATCCAAGTCATCTAACGGGTTAGCCTTAACATAGCGGTTGCGAAGCAGCTCGCAGAAGTTCTCGGCCGTGGCTAAGTTGTGAGAGCCAATGGTAAGGTAAGACTGTTTCTCCAGGGCAACCTCTTCCGCGTGGCAGGGGCCGGCAATTACCAGCAGGTTCTGATCAGGTACACTAAACCGGCACTTGATATAGTCGGTAATCAGGATGTTCTCTTTCGGGATCATCCCTTTGATGGCTGAGATCACCACCTTACCTTCAAAAGCATCTGGCGGTAAATCGGCAAGTGCCAGCTGCACGAATGCGGCTGGCACTGCTAATATTACCCAATTCGAAGAGGCTACAACAGCCTGTATGTCTGTGGATGGTTTAACATAGTTCAGGTCAAACGATACCTGGCTTAGGTACCGTGGGTTATGCCTGAATCTGATCAGGTGTTGCACATCGTTTTCGTTGCGCATCCACCAGTTTACCTGAGACTTGTTTTCAGAGAGGATCTTAACTATGGCTGTTGCCCAGCTCCCCCCTCCCAGTACTGCTATTTTTTCCAATCCTGTTAATCTTGTTTCGTATCTGCGGCAAGGGCTTGCTTGTTAAGCGTGTTTTCATCCTTTACCGCCACCTTAGCTCCATCTTTTAGTACGCTCGACACTGCTCTGAACGGGCCAGCCACTACTTTCTGACCTGAATCAACCCCGCTAAGAATCTCAATATTCTCAAAGTCGCTGATGCCTGTTTTTACTTTCACAGATTTAACGGTGTTAGAAGCCTCATCATACACAAAAACAACCTCTTCTACCACGGCAGCAGGAGCAGTCGTCTGCTGCTGTTGTCCCTGGTTCTGCTCAGGAGCATCTTCTTCCTCTGGTTTACTTACACCTTGTGCGTTCGCAGAGCGAGTAGTTACTGCCGACAAAGGTACAGATAAAACATTAGATTTTTTATCTGTGATGATATCCACAGAAGCCGTCATACCAGGTCGGAACGGACGGGATGTGTTTTCACGCAGATGCTCGTATGAGTTATTAAGCAGGCGAATACGAACCTCAAATTCTGTAACGGCTTCCAGTGTAGTAGCGTCCTTTGCAGTGTTGGCAATAGCTGTTACAATACCCTTGAATTTCTCATCACGGCTGGCATAAGAATCTACCTCAACATCAACAGAGTCGCCAAGCGCAACGCGGATGATGTCGTTCTCATTCACGTTTACGCGTACTTCCATGTTGTTCAGGTTGGCGATACGCATAATCTCCGTACCAGCCATTTGTGAAGTACCTACTACGCGCTCGCCCTGCTCAACGTTCAGCTTGGAAACAGTACCGCTTACAGGAGCGTAAATGGTGGTCTTGTTCAGGTTCTCACGGGCATCTTTAAGCGATGCTTGTGCGTTCTGCACGTTGTACTCAGCTGCTCTTACACTTTGGCGAGCAGACTCAACCTCTGACTTGGTAGCTAAATAATTAGCCTCGATCTCCTGCCACTCCGACTGAGAGATTACTTTCTGTTCGAACAGGGGCTTATTACGCTTATAGCTCTGCTCCACCTGTGCAAAGTTAGCCTGAGCCTGAGAAAGCCTTGCTTTAGCTTGTGCCAGATTAGCACGTTGGGTATTAACAGCAGCTTGCTGCGCATCAACCATAGACTGGTAATTATCAGGGCGAATGCGCAGCAGTAGCTGGCCTTTTACTACCGAGTCGCCCTCTTCTACATTAAGCTCAATAATCTCCCCAGAAACGTCAGGGCTAATTTTTACTTCTGTTTCCGGCTGCACCTTACCTGAGGCACTAACTTTTTCTACAATGTCGGCAGGTTTTGCTTCAGCAAGCACTACTTCTGTGCCTTCATCCTGGCCAATCCAGCCAGATTTTTTTGCTACAACAATACCAACTATTAACAGTGCAAGTACACCAATCAGGATAGGGATAAGCCTAGATTTTTTCTTAGCCATAGTTTTAGAAAGATATGTCTTTACCCTGGTAGAAGTCCAGAACTTTTAGTTTGAAGAAGTAATCGTATTTAGCCTGCAGCAGCTCAGACTGAGCACTACGGAAGGTGTTTGCCACAATCACATACTCAACTGAGTTGATGATACCTGAGTTAAGTCGTAGTTCTGCATTACGTACGTTACGCTCTGTGGCTCTTACCTGCTCACGGGCAGCAGTGTACCTTCTTCTGGCTGCAACGGCATCAACATACGCCTGCTCTATAGTCTGGCGCAGGTTGTTTCTGGCAATATCGGCACTCAAGTTCGCATTCTCTTGCGACACAATGGCTCGCTGTACGCTGTTCCGTACCTGAAAACCATTGAATATCGGTATAGATAGCTGTAAACCATACTGCTTACCGATGTTGTCTTTAGCCTGATCAAAGAATGAATAGTCGCTGTAGATAGGCGAAGGTTGCAAAATGTAGAAAGACTGCTGCTCAGTACCCTGCGGGTTGGTGTAGAAAACCTGCTCAATGTACCGATCTTCCCGGCCTACAAGAAAGTTTGTGGTGCTGGAGTAACGGGTGCTAATACCGGCACCTAAGCTTAGACGAGGGAAGTAATTCCCTCTTGCAGCGGCTACTCCTTTTTCTGCACTTTTCACCCTAAGGTCAGCTGCTTTGATAGCAGGCAAAGTCTGCACAGCCGCATCATATACCTGTTCACCATCTACGATCAGAGGGTTTTGTTCAGGCTCTGGTAACTCAGGAATTTGAATAGAAAACTCCTCGCTTGTTTTCAGGTTGAGCAGCTGCATCAGATTCAGGCGAGACACATCGCGCTGGTTAATAGCATTGATCACATTAAGCTCATCTGTGGCCAGTTGCGACTCCAGGTCCAGTACAGAGTTTTCTGCTACGCTACCAGCCTCAAAAAGCTTTCGCGTACGCTCTAACTGCTGGCCAGTAGCGTCGCGCTGCAGTTCCGATGTCTTTATAAGCTCATCAGAAAAAAGAATGTTCAGGTAAGAGGTGACAATCTGCAGCGTGATGTCATTCTGTGTAGATAACACATCCTGCTGGCTTGCCTCCAACTCCAGCCTTGTTTGCTTTATTAAATTTGTTTGCCTGAAGCCCTGGAAAAGAGGCATAGAGGCACTGCCAGAGAAATTTGCCGTCTGTGCTTCCTGGGTCTGCACCGAAAAGGTTACCGGATCCTGGAAGGAACCTGTATTGAAGAAATAGCTGCCATTAGCGTTTACGATTGGCAATCGGTCTAGCTGCGCTTGCTTATACTCTATCTCGTTTAGTTTACGATTTAGGTTACTTTGGCGCACCTGCAGGTTATTTACCCGAGCATACTCCACAGCCTCCTGCAGCGACCATACGCCATCGCCACTGGGGTCCTGTTGGGCCCAGGCACCGGAAGTACCTGCAACAGACAGTCCCAGCGCCATTAAAAGGACTTTTGATGTTTTTTTCATAGTAACAGTACTTGTTATAGGTCTATGTTAGGGATGTAAACCACATGCTTCACCCAGTCCAGCTGCCTGAGGTACTCTAGTGTGATTGGTTTTATGCCTGAGTCCATTTCAATAAACTGCCGAGCGCGCTCATTTTTTCCTTTGCGCGACACGCTCATGGTGGCAATATTACAATCGTCGTGCGCCAGAACCGAAGCAATAAAGGCTATACTTCCCTTCACATCAGCCGCATCAATAATGAGGGTATGGAGCGTAGCTGAGAAGTTTGCTGAAAATCCGTCCACTTCAGAAATATTAATGACACCTCCGCCACGGCTTTGGCCAACCACTTCCACCTCTCGGGCACCGGCTTTCAGGTTAAGCCTTATGGTATTGGGGTGCATGGTAGAAGCATTGCCTACAGATCTGAAAGTATACTTCAGCCCACGCTCTTTCGCATAATCAAAAGCCTCTTTGATGCGCTTGTCATCAGTCTTGAAATCCAGCAGACCGGCTACTATGGCCCTGTCGCTGCCGTGGCCCTCATAAGTGCGGGCAAAGGAGTTGTAGAAAGTAACGATCGCCTCTTCCGGGGCGGCACCCAAAATTCGGATGGCAGCTCTTGCAATTCGTACCACGCCAGCTGTATGAGAACTGGATGGTCCTATCATCACGGGCCCAATCATATCAAAAACACTGCTCTTCTCAGCCATATTCTCATTATATCGTAAAAACCAAATTTAGCAATTTAGCGGCATTTTTGCGCTTTTTAGGGGTTAATTTAGCTTTATTTCTACAAATACCAGCTTTACATCTACAAAACCTGTATCACCTCCTACTAAGCCAAAATTGAAAGCTGTAATAACAGCCTCTTTAGTATTTGTTTTCATTCTTTTTTTGATGAAAGCGGTATAAGTATAGCAGGAGCCATATTCTTTGAGACACCACTCCTAAATGTTTTCTTATTTTTGCGAGAACCACCTCAACTACACGTCTTACAAATGGAGCATTCGTTCAAACCTGAAGTGCTGGAACAACTGAAGCGGCTGGAGGAAAAGTATGTGCCTCTTGGGCAGGATTTAGCAGCTTACCTTGAAGGCCTCTATCATACCAGCTTTCTTACCTATTGGGATTACATTCACCTCGACACGCTCCTGAGTTTGCAGAACCCTCGCACCAATATTCCGGATGAGAAGATCTTTATCATGTACCACCAGATTACGGAGCTGTACTTTAAACTTTGCCTGGAGGAGTATAAACAAATAGGTGAGGATAAAGAACTTACTACCGACATGCTCCTGAGACGCTTAAAGCGCATTAACAGGTACTTTGATAACCTGATCAGTTCCTTTGATGTGATGGTGGATGGTATGGACCCAAAGCAGTTTCTGCAGTTCAGAATGGCTCTGATGCCAGCCAGTGGTTTTCAGTCGGTACAGTACCGGATGATAGAGATAGCATCTACTGACCTGCGCAACCTGGTAGATAAGGCTAAACGAGCCGCTTTAGGTCTGCAAAGCACACAGGAAGAAATGATCGGCTGCATTTACTGGAGAGAAGGCGCTACAGAAGTTGCCTCAGGAGCCAAAACCCTTACGCTGCTGCAGTTTGAGGAAAAGTATACAGCACACCTCATCAGCTTTGCCAAAGAATACGAGCACAAGAATGTCTGGCATGTATATAAGAATCTGCCGGAGGCTGACCAGCAAAACCCAAAGCTAAAACAAGCGCTGCGCGACCTTGATAGTAATGTAAATGTAAACTGGCCGCTGATGCACTACAAATCTGCCGTACGCTATCTGCAACGCGACCCTGAGGTAATTGCTGCAACTGGTGGCACTAACTGGCAAAAATATCTGCCGCCACGCTTCCAAAAACGCATTTTTTATCCCGAAATTTGGAGCGAAAAAGAGCTGCAAGATTGGGGTAAGGGCTGGGTTGATAAAGTATTGAATGGAGACATCTAGTCTTTAAGCTCTTATTCCACTAAAATTTCAATGAAGCCATAGTGCAAGCTTTTTTATTGAATAATTGAATTAGCCACACTACTATATTGTTACATACCTACAGCTGAATGATTAGATTAACCCTTCAGCCTACTTACATCAACCAAGTTTAAGGCTAACTACCTTACCTACCGTACATGAGAAAGAAAGAATTGGATCTGGTGCTTCCGCCAGAGCTGGCTTTTGATGCCCAGCAATTAGAAAGGGAGATTTTAAAAAGCGCCAAGGTGCAGCCAGAAGATGTAAAATTTCTGCACCGCGTTAAACGCTCTATCGATGCCCGTGGCCGCCAGGTGCAGGTGCGCGTCAGAGCCGACGTATACTTAGACAATCCTCCGTCTGATATTATATCCCCAAAGTATTATTACCCGGATGTTACCAATGCTAATCGCGTTGTGATAGTTGGAGCAGGCCCGGCAGGTCTTTTCGCAGCTTTACGTTGTATAGAGCTAGGCTTAAAGCCGGTTCTATTGGAACGAGGAAAAGATGTACGCAGTCGCCGCCGCGATTTAGCAGCTATCAATAAAGAGCATACTGTAAACCCTGATTCAAACTATTGCTTTGGTGAAGGTGGAGCAGGCACATACTCTGATGGCAAGCTGTATACCCGCTCAAAAAAGCGTGGCGATCTACAGCGCATTCTGCAGATTTTGGTACAGCATGGAGCCACTCCTGATATTCTTTTTGATGCTCATCCGCATATTGGCACAAATAAACTGCCTAAAATCATCGAGGCCATCAGGGAAACCATCAGAAACGCTGGAGGTGAGGTGCACTTTGGTAAGCGGGTGACTGATTTTATTCTGGAGCAGGGCGAAATGAAAGGTGCCGTAACGCAGGATGGCCAGGAGTATACGGGTGAAGCTGTTATACTTGCTACAGGCCACAGCGCCCGCGACATATTTGAGTTGCTGCATGAAAAAGGTGTTACTATAGAAGCAAAGCCTTTTGCTATGGGCGTGCGTGTAGAACACCAGCAAAGCCTTATAGACAGCATCCAGTATAAGTGTGAAGATCGTGGACCTTATTTACCTGCTTCCTCTTATGCCTTGGTGCACCAAACCCACTACAAGAACAGACAGCGCGGCATATTTTCGTTCTGCATGTGCCCTGGTGGGTTCATTGTTCCGTCAGCTACAGCACCTGGTGAAGTTGTTGTGAATGGTATGTCGCCGAGCCGTCGGGATTCCCGCTTTTCGAACTCAGGAATTGTAGTGGCCATTGAACTCGAAGATATGGAGTTGCAAAAATATGGCGCTTTAGCAGGCTTACGCATGCAGCAGGCCCTGGAACAGAAGGCATGCCAAATGGCAGGTGGTACACAGGCTGCCCCAGCACAGCTACTTCACGATTTTACCCGCTTCAAATCGGGCGGTGAACTACTGGAAACGTCATACCAGCCAGGTTTGGTGCCAGTAGATATGAACGACCTGTTCTCTGACGATATGGGTTTCAGACTACGGGAAGGCTTCAAAACTTTTGGTAACAAGATGCGCGGCTACCTGAGCAATGAGGCGCAGATCGTAGGCGTTGAAAGCCGCACCTCCTCTCCTGTTCGCATTCCTCGTGACCGCGATACGCTGGAGCATGTGCAGGTAAAAGGACTATACCCTTGTGGGGAAGGTGCTGGTTTTGCAGGTGGTATCGTATCAGCAGCAATGGACGGTGAGCGTTGCGCTGAAAAGGCTGCGCTTAGAGCAGGAGTCACTATATAGAAATTAACAAAAATACCTGCAGTATAACCCTCAGTAGCTAGAACTTCTGAGGGTTATTTTTTGCACTGTACTTGGTGTGAAAATTTACATTAATTAACTTTTTAACCGCATACAGGTACAATAAGTATACTCAATGTTGAACTTGAATCAATTAGTAATATGAAAAAGACAGTTGTGTTGGGTGCGACTGACAACCCTACCCGCTATGCCTACAAAGCTGTACATAGACTGCAGCAGCACGGGCATGAGGTAGTACCAGTCGGCATCAAGAATGCTGAGGTAGGTGGCAAGAAGATCATCACAGATAAATCTGAACCTATACAAGATGTAGATACAGTAACCTTGTATGTTGGCCCACAAAACCAACCGTTTTGGTATGATTACATCTTAAGCCTTAAACCTAAGCGTATCATCTTCAATCCCGGTACAGAAAACCGTGAATTAGAACAAATGGCAGAAGACGCTAATATCGAGACGCTGCACCACTGTACGTTGGTTATGTTGGCCACTGACAGCTATTAGTAAAGTATAAAAATTTGTTCTAAGAGGCATAACCTCCTAAATGGCTATACGTATAAATGATTAAGAAGGACAGATGGCATTTGTTGTCTATGTTCTAAATAAGCAGGAACCTCCATACAGGTTCCTGCTTTGTTTTTAGGAAGTAACCAAAAGGCCTCAGCTGTAGCTAAAGTACAACGGAGGCCTTATTAGTGTTTATCCCTCTGTTACTTATAAAATGTCTTCCTTAGAAGGACTTTCGTCATCCTCTTCTTCCATCATATGGCGCATAGTAGCAGCGAGAGCCATATCAGGTAAGAAATTAGAACCTGCTGCCTGTAGCTTGTTCATTAAACCTGACACTACTCTAGTTTCCCCATGCATTAGAGCCTTATAACCGTCTAAAGCAACATCAGCAGGCTCAGAAAGAGGGCCATTGGCTACACGACTATGAGCCGCTCCCGCTCTGCGGAAGAACATGGTATTACTTGGGCCCGGGCATAGGGCAGTCACTGTGATTCCTGTGTCTTTCAATTCGTTCGTTAGCGCTTCTGAGAAAGATAATAAGAAGGCTTTTGTAGCACCGTAGATGGCCATCAGTGGCGAAGGCATGAAGGAAGCTGTTGAGGCCACATTCAGAATCTTACCCGAATTACGGCGCTTCATGCCATGCAAGAAGAGTTTGGTCAGTTCTACAGGAGTAGTGATGTTCAGCTGGATAATCGCTTTCTCACGCTCCAGGTCAGTCTCGTAGAAGAGGCCGTGCACACCCGCACCTGCATTGTTTACCAGTATATCGACCTCCTGCCCACTAGCTTTAACTTCGTTATAGACCTCTTTAGGGGCTTCTGGTCGTGTTAAATCGGCACTAAGTACACAAACATGCTCAAGCTGGTGCTCATCCTGCAGGTAGTAGCCTAGTCTTCTGAGGCGCTCGGTACTGCGTGCCACCAGAATCAGGTTAAAGCCATCTTTGGCAAACAACTTTGCAAACTCCATTCCGAAGCCATTGGAGGCACCGGTGATCAAAACTGTTTTTCCTCTGTTCTCTTCTTTCATCGTTTTCATAGTTTAATGTGTGGGTACCTACTACACAGGCATAAGCATTTGTTTTTACCAACACATTTAGGTTTAGGTTACCAACAGTGGAACAGAGACAACAATCTTTCCCAAGCCTAATCTTACTATGCAGCCTCCCTTCTGAGCACCTCTAGCGGTGGGCGGTTCAGAATTCCACGGCTATTCAACATTCCGATAAACACCGTAAGGGTGGTTATACCAGCAAAAACTGGCAACAGCGGAGATAAATCTGGAACGAAGGCTACCTCAAAGCTAAATACAGCCAAAGCCCAGCTAGCTCCTAATGAAAGTATAATGCCTGTTCCGGCAGCTAATGCACCCAGCAACAAGTATTCGAAAGCATTTATACTTAATATCTGCTTTCTGCTAGCGCCAAGGGTACGTAGCAGCACACTCTCCTGCACCCGCTGATACTTACTGTTATTGATCGAGCCGATGAGCACCAGTAATCCAGTACTTATACTAAACAGGGCCATAAAGCGAATCACAAAGGAAATTTTGCCAAGAATATCATCCAGAGTCTCCAATATCAGTCCCAGGTCAATGGCAGAAACGTTCGGGAACTGGCGCACCAGTGTCTGCTGAAATTGAGCGGCCTCGTCATCTGTCTGCGTACGCGTCATGAGCACATGAAACTGTGGCGCCTCCTCCAGCACTCCTTTCGGGAAAACAATCAGGAAGTTTGTCTGCACCCGGTTCCACTCTATCTCACGGAGGTGTGTGATAATAGTTGGCACCAACGCGCCATGCACGTTGAACACAAGCGTATCGCCAAGTCCAGCTTTAAGGCGCTCAGCATAACGACCTTCTACTGAGATAGGTATAGGCCTATCAGGATCAGTAACGGTTCCTTTCCAGGTTCCTTCCACTGATTTCTCTGAATTAATAAGAGAATCGCGGTAAGTAACACGGAATTCACGGGTAAAGGCCCGCTCTGATATCTCAAGTGTCGTATCAGCACGTACATCAGCTCCTGTAAGGCCATTCACTTCTTCCAGGCGCATTGTTACTACAGGCACCATCTGCAGAATAGGCAGCCCCTGCTCTTTTGTCAGCTGAGCAACTTCCTCCTTTTGGGAATTCTGAATATCGAACAGTACCATGTTCGGCTGGTTCTCGCTGGCAGCAAAGGCAACCTCACTTAACAGGATGCGCTGCATCAGGAAGAGCGTAGCAATTAGCGCTGTGCCCAAGCCAATGGAAACAGTAAGCAACAGGGTCTGGTTGTTCGGCCTGTAAAGGTTTGCCAGGCTCTGTCGCCACACGTAGCCCCAGTTTACCGGGAAAAAGCGCTTCACCAGCCACATCATCAGCCTTGCAATTAAAGCTAGCACCACAAAAGCAACCAGCACACCTCCTGTGAAGGATAAAGCCTGTAGCCAGGTACCAAGCTGGAAGTATGAAAACAAGAAGATAAAGGCAATAATCAGGAAGTATACTACCCATCTTAACTTGTCAGGCTGCTTAGAGACATGCTCAATACCTGCACGTAGCGTGATGAGCGGTGATATCTTGCGAATAGAAAGCAATGGCAGCAGCGCAAACAGCACGGCTACAACCACACCAATAGCTATACCTTGCAGTATAGCTGCCCAGGACACAGCCACTGTCACCTCCACAGGTAGGAAGGCTTTGAACAGTTCTGGCAAGTATAGCTGTATGAGGCTCCCTAGTACGGCACCTACAACGGAGCCAATCAAACCCATAGCCATTACCTGAAACAGATAAATCAGGAACGCCTGTTTACCACTGACACCCAGGCAGCGCAGCACCCCAATTGTTGCCAGCTTCTCTCGGATATACACATGTACAGCACTTGCCACACCTACGCAACCTAGCAGCAGGGCAACAAAACCAACCAGTGCCAGGAAACGAGCTAAATCTTCGTAAGACTTACCAGTGCTTTCTTTGCGACTTTCGATGGTATCATAGCCAAAGCCTGCCTCATCAAATCTTTTTTCCAGCTTCTTTACCAGCTTATCCGGATCTGTATTTTCGGCCAGCTTATAGTAGTGGTAGTAGCTAACACGGCTCCCTTTTTGCACCAGGCCTGTTTCTTTGAGGTATTGACGCGGAATATAAACTGCTGGGGCAATAGTGGCCGTCATGGCTGATTGGCCAGGAATTTTATGAAGTGCACCAGCTATGACGAAGGTCTGGTTACCGACTTGTATAGAATCGCCGGGCTTAGAGTTGTACTGCAGTAAGAGCGTCTGATCTACCAATGCCTTTCGGCCGCCCTCCCTGAAAGTACGGCTCGCAACCTTGGGCTCTGTTTCTATGGCTCCGTAATACGGGAAACCTCCCCGCTCGAGCGCTCTGACCTGCACAAGCCTTGTTCCGCCAGAGGCTTTAAACTGCACCATCGACACAAAGCGCACTTCATCGGAGCGGTCACCGCCGATGGCGATAGAATCCAGCAGTTGCTGTTGGTTCTCCTCTATTTCCTTATTAGAGGCAACCACTAAGTCAGCCCCAATGAGTGATTTTGCCTGGCTATCGATATCTGCTCTAAGGTTGTCCGCAAATGAATTGATAGCGACCAAGGCTGCAATACCCAAAACTATGGAGGAGATGAAAAGCGCGAGCCTACCTCTGTTGCGGCGGCTGTCGCGCCACCCCATCTTCAGCAGCCAGCGAATGTTTAAGGACCTCTTTTCAGGTAAATGTATGATGGTGTCTGACACTGTTTTTAGTTTAAAAGAGAGTGATGTAACATATGAGCAGGCTAGCCCTTACTCATCGTTCACGATAGACGTTACCTGATCAGATACGACTGTGCCACCTTTTATACGAATGATTCTATCAGTTTTAGCTGCCAGATCCAAGTCATGGGTTACCAGCACCAGCGTAGTGCCTGCCTCATGGTTTAGGTCGAAGAGCAGTTTCTCTACACGATCACCCGTTTCCTCGTCTAAGTTACCGGTTGGCTCATCGGCAAAAAGTATGGTAGGCTTGTTAGAAAACGCCCTGGCCAATGACACCCGCTGCTGCTCCCCTCCAGACAATTGTGTTGGGTAGTGGTCGTGGCGCTCGGCCAAACCTACCCTGGCCAACAGCTCCATAGCTTGCTGCTGTACATTTCTTTCGCCCCGCAGTTCCATCGGCACCATCACATTCTCCAGTGCTGTGAGTGTAGGGATTAGTTGAAAGTTCTGAAATATAAAGCCTACATATTTATTGCGCACCTGCGCCCGCTCATCCTCCGACAGGCTATCCAGCTTAATGCCATTGAGTATAACTGAGCCGGAAGAGGCACGGTCTAGCCCGGCACAAAGACCCAGAAGCGTGGTTTTACCGCTGCCCGATGGCCCTACAATGGAGCACACGTCGCCAGCCTGAAGCGAAAAATTTATACCTTGCAGCACTGTCAGGTGTCGGTCGCCGCTATCGTAGGTCTTTTTCAGATCCTGTATATGTAGTATGGTAGGCACTTTGTCTCGTTTGATTTTAGAAGTTGATGTTGCTGAGAAGGAGCACATAAAGCCATCTTAAGCCTTGTGCTTACTCAAAACCAAATAACTCTTAGGGTACGTTATAGGTTTAGCTTTAGGTAAGTATAAATTTAGTAAAAAATACATGATGACGATAAAGAATCAATTTTTAACTCTTGGTATAGCCGTTCTTGCCGCCCTTTCCGGGTGTGGCGACACAGCAACAAATCAGAAGATTAACCAGGAGCAGGAAGCGCGATCGACAGACCGCAATTCCAAAAAACCTGCTGCCGAGGCTGAGACAAAAACCATTCTATTCTTTGGAAACAGCCTGACCGCAGGGTATGGGCTGGATGATCCGGGCCTGGCCTTTCCAGCACTAATCCAACAGCGCATCGATTCGCTCGACCTCCCTTACAGGGCAATTAACGCGGGCCTCAGCGGTGAGACTACTGCTGGCGGTAAAAACAGGATCGATTGGCTTCTGAATAAACAGCCTGTGGATGTATTTGTACTGGAGTTAGGTGCAAATGATGGACTAAGAGGCATCGACCCGGAGGAGACATACAGCAACCTTAAGACAATCATAGAAAAAGTGAGAGCCAAGAACCCTAAGGTGGAGATAGTTTTGGCAGGTATGCAGGTTCCACCAAGTATGGGGCAAGAGTATTCGCAGAAGTTCAGGGAGGTATTTACCCGTGTGGCTGAAGAAGAGAATGTTGCTTTGATTCCTTTCCTGTTGGAAGGTGTAGGCGGAGAGCCAAAGCTGAACCAGGCAGATGGCGTTCACCCTACCGAAGAAGGACAAAAGATTTTAGCTAAAAATGTATGGCAAGTGCTTGAGCCAATATTAGAGGAACAGGCGGGCGTTTAAGTTTTTTAAAAAAATAAAATATTTTCAACGAACTCGTAACCTTATTATTGCCACCTCCGTTTACAAGAGTGGCTAAAAGTTGAAAATTTGATTTTCATAAAACATGAAACGGCTCCTCTTTAGCGGGGAGCCGTTTCTCTTTTTTAGGGTGTTTATAATATCCTATTCTTCTGCCACTTCTGACTTCATCTTCTCAGAAAGTATAAATGAGGCACCTTTCTGCACTATCTGCGCGTTCTGAGGCAACGCTTCTTTCAGCATAACCTCTGTATATCCATCTTCAGTCACACCTGCCTCTACAGGAATCATTTTAAATGATGTTTCGTCAAACTGTTGAAAGATAAAAGGCTTGCTCTTATAAAGCACAATAGCCTCTTCAGGAACAGCTGACGTAAGGCGTTTGCCCGTCATAATCTGTCCGTTGATGTACATGCCCGGCAGTAGTCCTTTATTCTGGTTGTGCTTGATCTCTGCGTGTACAGGCACAACACGGGTCTCCCCTTCAAAGGATTTACCAATGGCAAATATCTCAGCCTCTACCTGCTGGCCAGAAACATTAGGAATCGAGAAAACCACCTTCTGCCCTTTATCCAGCTTTGCGAAATCTCGCTCAAACACGCTCAGGTCAAGGTGTAGGTGGCTGTCGTCGATTATTTGCAAGATTGGCTGGTTAGGCTCTGCATATGTTCCTAAGTTTACACTCACAGACTGTACATAACCTGCAATAGGGGCTCTAAGCGTAAGGGTGCGGGTAATTTGCCCGCGCTCTACATTTTTTGGCGATATACCTAAGGTTTGCAGTTGCTCACCCAAGGATTTTAGCTTTGCCTGTAGTACCTGCACATCAGAAGTAGCCTGTTGGTACCTTTTAAGTGCACCTACCTGCTCATCTGAAAGCATTTTTTGGCGCTCAAACTCCTGTTGAGCCATACCCAGTTGGCTGTTGGCAGAAAGGTATGCCTCTTGCAGCTCTAGTAGATCGGGGTTTTCGATGCTAGCCAAAACTGCACCCTTCTGCACATAATCCCCCTCAATCACCTTAATGCTGCGCACCATGCCTCCTATCAAGGGGCTGACACTGGCCATACCCTGGGGTGGCAAAGAAAGCTGTCCTTTAGCTGGCACACGTGTAGACAGTTCGCGTTCCTGCAAAGGCCCCACCTGTATCTGGCTTACCTGCTGCATTTGTGCAGGAAAATGTACGATGTCGCTAGCTTCTGTATCTGTACTTGCCTGGTTTTCCTCTGCAGTTGTTTCAGCAGGTGTTTCTTTCTGATCAGCACAGCCAGTGCTAAGTATCAGAGCAGCCAATGCTGCTGGTAAAATATATCGTTTCATGGTTGGTTATTCTTCTCCGGTTAAGTACTGTAAGTGAATGATGCTTTGGTTGTAATCAAGCAGGGCATTGAGGTGCTGCAACCGCAGAGCATACGCCTGCTCCATTGCCTGCACATACTCCATATAGTCTACCTGGCCAAGTCTGAAGCTTAAGTCTGCGGCTTTCTCTAATTGCTTTGCCTGCTTAAGTGCTCCCTGCTCAAAATATTCCAGCTGCTGCGCCTGTTTCTGTACCTCCTGAAGTACAGTTAGCACCTCCGTCTGCAGCTGCTTCTCTTGCGCTTGAGCCTGCTTTTGCACAGTCTGCCGATTTAGCTGGGCCGCTTTTATTTTTGATTTCTGCGCCCCGAACCACAGCGGCACAGAAATACCTGCTTCTACACCCGAGAACCTATCTGAATAAGTATAAAAATGAGAAGGGTCTCTTGCAGGATTCTCTCCAACAAATGTCTGGTTAAAATAGCCAATGCTGAAGTCTGGCAGTAGCTTTGCTTTCTCAAGCTTTGTCTGCTGTTCTGCCACGTTTACTTCACTCTGCAGCAACTTCAGCCATGCCTGCGCGGCGGCTGTGTCGGCCACTACTTCTGAGCTATATACCTGCAGTGTGTCTGCATTAAATCTAACCGAACCTTTAGGGGCATTCAACAATTGCATCAAGCGTAGTTCAGTAATGGCAACATCAGCATTAACCTGCGCCAGCTCAGCTTTTAGACTCAAGCGCTTAGCCTCTGCTGTAGCTCTCTCCAAGGCACCTGTCTCACCGGCACGCTCCCGTACCTGGGCTGCTCTTTCGAACTTGCTGTACAGTGAGTCCTGGGCTAGTATAAGCTGCCTTCTGTTCTGCATATGCTGCAGCAGCTCAAAGTTAAGCTTTACATCCCGCAAGACCTGCCGCTCTGCGAGTTGCAGCTTTGCCTCCGCCTGCATCACTTGTGCATCAGCTAGTTTCGCTTGTCGCCCATACACTGTCGGGAAGGCAAATTCCTGCGATATTGTAAGCTCTTCATCAGTCTCGGCAGTGTTGATTTGTCCTCTCCTATAGTTAAGCTTCGTTTTAGACAGGTCAAGGGCTGCTCCTTTTAGTGCCTGTTGGCGGTTAGCTTCTAGTTGCGCAGCGCGCAGCGTAAGATTATGTTCCCTGGCATACTGCAGTGCTCCATGCAGATCCAACTGCTGTGGAGCCTCCTGTGCCATTGTGGAGAAACTGCTTCCAAAGTATAAACCTGTACTTAACAGCAGCAATACAACTGGATGTACTTTAACGGTTTGTGCTTTACTTTCTTCCCTTGAAGTAAAAACAAAGTATAGCACCGGAAGTACCACAAGCGTGAGCAATGTCGAGGTAACCAAACCACCAATTACGACGGTAGCGAGTGGCTTCTGCACCTCTGCACCGGCCGATGTAGAAAGGGCCATTGGCAGGAACCCTAGTGCAGCCACAGAGGCTGTCATGAGCACAGGGCGTAAGCGCACTGTAGTGCCTTCTATCACGCGCTCATACACGTTGTCCTTACCATCTTTTTTGAGCTGGTTAAAATAACCGATAAGCACGATGCCATTAAGCACTGCCACACCGAAAAGCGCAATAAAGCCAACTCCTGCTGATATACTGAAAGGCATATTGCGTAGCCACAGGGCAAAAATACCGCCTATAGCAGCCAGTGGAATGGCTGTAAAGATGAGCAGGCTTTGCATCACGGATTTAAACGTAAAGTATAACAGCACCAGGATAAGCAAAAGGGCCACTGGTACTGCTAGCTGCAGACGCTGTTTCGCGTTGATCAGGTTTTCGAACTGTCCTCCGTAGGTAATATAATAACCTGCAGGCAGCTCTAGGCCTTGATCCAGCTTCTGCTTTACTTCCTCCACGATCGACTCCACGTCACGGTCGCGTACATTGAAACCTACCACAATGCGGCGCTGCCCCTGCTCGCGGGAAATCTGCATTGGCCCATTTTCAAAACGGATATCAGCAACCTGTACTAAAGGCACCTGCCCACCAGCTGGCAGCGGCACATATAAATCCTGTATATCACCGAGGTTCTGACGGAAGTCTTGCTGCAGACGCACTACCAGGTCAAATCGCCGGTCACCCTCATACACTGAACCGGCAGCCTCTCCGGCAAATGCCGTGCGGAGTACTCGGTTTACGTCCTGCACATGCAAACCATACTGTGCCAGGCGGTCGCGCTTGAAGTCTACTACAATTTGAGGAAGGCCCGTCACTTCTTCCACGAACATATCCTGGGCACCACGCACCGGGCGAATGATTTTCTCTGCCTCTCCAGCTAGTTCACTTAACTTGTCCAGGTCCTCTCCGTATATTTTCACGGCAACATCCTGGCGGGCACCGGTAATCAATTCATTAAAACGGAGCTGTATAGGCTGCTGAAAACCGTAGTTTACCCCTGGTAGTACCTGCAAGGCGGAATCCATTTTGGCAGCGAGTTCCTCACGTGTACTGGCGCTGGTCCACTCATCGCGATCTTTTAACAGAATCATCACGTCAGCAGCCTCAATCGGCATCGGGTCTGTAGGAATTTCTGCTGTACCGATCTTACCAATTACCTCCGTTACCTCCGGGAAATTCTTTTGAAGTATTTCGCTGGCTTTTAGAGTTGTCTGTATGGTTTGTTCAAGTGAAGCTCCAGGCACGAGGCGCAAGTCCATTGCAAAATCACCTTCATCCAGCTGCGGAATAAATTCACCTCCCATACGGCTAAACACGACTAAACTAAGCGCCAGCAGTCCTACTGCTACTCCAACTATCAAGGCTTTGCTACGCAGCGCAAAACGTATAACAGGCTGGTACAGGTGCATGATCTTATCCATGATCCGGTCGGAGATGTTGCGCTTGTGCTTTGTTTTCTTGCTCAGCGCAAGCGTAGAAATCATCGGCACATAAGTAAGCGACAGGATGAAGGCACCCATGATGGCAAAGCTCACAGTCTGCGCCATTGGCTTAAACATCTTACCTTCTATGCCTACCAGTGCCATAATTGGCAGGTAAACAATCAGGATGATGATCATACCGAATGCTGCGGAATTCATGATCTTAGAAGCGGCACTTTCTACTTCATTGTCCATCTCGCGCTGCGTGAGCTTCCGCAAAGGCAGGTTAGCATTTTTCGCGACTATAAAGTGAAGCACCGATTCCACTATAATAACAGACCCATCCACAATCAACCCAAAGTCGATTGCTCCAAGGCTCATTAAGTTACCCGAAACGCCAAACAGGTTCATCATGGTAATGGCAAACAGCATGGAAAGCGGGATAACGGAAGCTACCACCAGGCCTGCACGTAAATTGCCAAGCAACAGAACCAGTACAAACACCACTATCAAGCCACCTTCAATCAGGTTCTTGGTAACTGTGCTCACTGCCCTGTCAACTAGCTCGCTGCGGTCAAGGTAAGCTTCTATTACAAGGCCTTCCGGCAACGTGGATTGGATTTCCTTCACACGTTCCTGTACCAGACGAATAACCTGTGATGAGTTGGCATCCTTGTACATAAGCACGATGCCACCCACTACCTCGCCTTCGTTATTGCGGGTAAGGGCGCCATATCGCACCGGATGTCCATACTTTACTTCAGCAACATCGCTCACCAGCACAGGCACTCCCTCGCGGTTATTTACCACTACCTGCTCTATGTCCTCCAGCTGGTTAACCATACCCAGGCCACGGATAAAGAAGGCGCTGTTGTTTTTCTCAATGTAGGCGGCACCTGTGTTCTCGTTGTTGGAACTAATGGCCTCCAGTACATCCGGAACAGTGAGGTTGAGGCTGCGCAGGCGGTCCGGGTTCAAAGCCACCTCATACTCTTTCAGAAACCCGCCAAAGCTACTCACATCGGCCACGCCGGGTGTGCCCAGCAGCTGCCGGCGCACGAGCCAGTCCTGAATAGTGCGCAGCTCCATAGGGCTGTATTCTTTGTTGCTGCCTTCTTTTGTATGGATGGTATACTGGTAAATTTCACCAAGGCCTGTACTTACAGGTGCCATTTCCGGTGTTCCTACTCCGGGCGGGATTTCTTCTACAGCCATATCGAGCCGTTCTTTTATGAGCTGCCGGGCCAGGTAAATATCTACGTCGTCCTCAAAAACAACGGTGATTACAGAAAGGCCAAAGCGCGACACTGAACGCATTTCGATGGCATCAGGCACGTTAGCCAGGGCAATTTCTATGGGTGTGGTGATAAAACGCTCTACCTCCTGGGCTGCAAGCGTAGGTGAGGAGGTTACTACCTGCACCTGGTTATTGGTTATGTCGGGGACGGCATCAACAGGCAATTTGGTAAGGTTGTATACGCCAACCACCACCAATGCCAGCACCATCAGCCCCACCACCAACTTATTATGGATGGAGAAACTAATAATATTCTGAAACATGATATTACACTAATTAGCTTGTGTGAATGGATATGCCGGTCCAGGTGCAACAACAGTGGCCCCAGGCACAACTAAGGGTAAAGCCATGTCATGTCACCTACTGAGATGTAGCAACAGTGTAAACCGGAAGTATAAATTGGTTAAACCAACACCCGGGGAGGGTGCCACAAGCTAAAGGAAATGCTTTTTACCTCCTGCTCATCGAAATGCAAAGGTTTTGCCTGCGGCTCTACAAACTCCCTGAAAACGAGTTGCACAAATTCGTTGGACACAATCGTGAGGGTAACACAGCAGTGGCAGACGCAGAAAATCGGGCAGGTATCTTCATGAAAGGGACTCTCTCCGGTCGTATCGGCCGGGTCCACTACCAACACATGCTCATGCTCCCCCACAATTTTGTCTGTACATGGCTGCCAGGCAGACCAGGTAAGCAACAGGGACATAAGCAGTGCGAGTAATCTCATGCAGGCAAAAATAGAACACCAGCTTTAAAATTCTAAACCGGTGTACTTATTCAGAATAGATCTTAACAAAATCATGAAAGTTTTATAGCTGATGTTCAGCTATTTATAGTGTAAGGGTTGGGCATAACGAAAAAAAGATTAAAATTTATATATCCTCAGGCAACCTCCCCACGGGTACTTTGCATCTAAGGGGTAAAGAGCAGCAAATGCTCCCTCATGACGACAACGGAAATACACTATAGGTTAAATCTTTACTAATCGTGACAGAAGCAGAACTGATAGCAGGATGCCGCAAGGCAGACGGGAAAGCACAGAAGCTCCTGTACGAGCGGTATGCCTCCCAAATGTATGGCGTTTGCCTGCGCTATCTGAAAAACCAGCTGGATGCAGAGGAGGCACTGCTAAACGGGTTTATGAAAATCTACCAGAACGTGGACCGTTTTGAGGGAAAAGGCAGCTTTGAAGGCTGGATTCGTCGCATTATGGTGAACGAAGCATTAGCTTTCCTGCGCAAGAAAGAGCCATTGCATATGGCTATCGAAGACACCTACATACAGGTAGCCTCTACTGCAGGCGCAGATCAGGATCTGGCAGAAGAAGAACTGCTGGAGCTGCTAAGAACTTTACCCGCTGGCTACAGGGCGGTTTTTAACCTGTACGCTATAGAAGGTTATTCACACAAAGAAATAGCTGATATGCTTGGTATCACCGAGGGAACCTCAAAGTCACAGTTAAGCAAGGCTCGCACCATGCTACAGCGCAGACTTGAGGGACAGGAAGCGGTTGCCAACTAAACAGGAGGATGACATATGAGACCAGAAGACATAGACAAATTATTTAAGGAGCGCCTGGGCAATAACACTCCCACCCCTCCTGGTGACCTCTGGAGCCGCCTGCAGGAACGCATGGAAGCCGAGGAAACACCTGCGCCGGTAGTGCTCACACCGGAGGCAGAGCAGAAAGAAGGGAAACGCCGCTTTATGTGGGTGTACTCTTCTGTGGCAGCTACTCTGTCGCTGCTGTTGGCTGTGGGCGTGGTGTTTTATAACATCAACACGGGCACTCCGGAAATTAACGAAACAATAACCAAGTATGATGTAAAGCTACCTCAGGAGACTCCTGCGAACGAACTTGTGGAGCCTAAGCAAAAAGCAGCCACTACAGAAGGTATGATGGCGGAAAACGAGGAAGCCACGGAGGAAAATCCAGAAACTGAAAAAAATGTTGCCACCCAGGCAACCGCCGATCAAAACGCTGCATCTACCATAACAAACGATCCAATCAAACAGAAGGCAATAGCCGAAGCAAGACCTAAAGCTATAGAGCAAAAGCAAAACGCTAAAGCCCCTGTAGGAAAGCTTGTTAAACAAGATGCGCAGACGGCCATCGCAGCCCATACTACACCAGAAACTTCAGCAATTGAGGTTGCCCCGGCAAAGGAATCTGCAGGCTTTGCCAAAGCTGACCTAAATGCTGAGCCAGTTGAAATTATCATCAAGCGTGCCCTAGCCACTCAGACTGCCCTGGCAGATGAAACTGAAGCGGTTAAAGGCAGCAGCAAGAAGAAAGAACTGGCCAAGAACATTTTTAAGCAGGTGCGCAACCTGGCCTCCGGCGATGGTGTGGAGCTGGAAGAACTGGGTATCCGGGCCGACCGGGTAGCTCTGGAAACACAGATCGGCAAACAGAAAATTTCAAAAGTGATCAACCTCTAAACCCAAAGACATGAAACGGATACTACTACTCGTCATGGCCATTTTCATGGCCGCCGCTACCGGTGTGTCTGCCAAAGGCGGTAACACCCTGAAAGAACGCTTAAATTCAGCTGAACAGGACACTATTGTGGTGAAAATGGCTAACGGCGCCACCATGATCCTGCACCTGCAAAATATACAGCAACTACAGGCTTTCCAAAACTACAGCCTCGATTCCCTGATGCGCGAACTAAACAAGTATGTGGAGCGCGTGGACCAAATGGAGAACTCAAACCAGGAGTCGAAAGAAATGACGGTGACTTTTAACAAGTCGGAGGCCGAAGGAGGCAAAGGTGAGCAGGTAACTATTACTGTGCAGGAAGAAGATCCTAAAACAGGTAAGGTGAACAAGGAGACGCACGAGGTTATCATCAACAAAAACTTTAAAATAAAAGTGGATGTGGAGGAAGACGGCGGCAACACCAGAGTAAACGTGGATGTGCCTACCAAAGCAGAGCGAGACAGCGTAAAGCAGGCCAAAGCAGTGGAGAACTATAAATCTACCCACTTCGGCTTCGACATGGACCTTGGCTTTAACACCTTCACTGAGCAAGGCCGCAGCATGGTAGACCTTAGACCATGGGGATCACGCTACGTAAGCCTCAACCTACGCCTGAAGTCGCAAGTAGGTGGCCGCAAGAGTCCTTTCCACCTGGTGTCTGGTTTGGAGTTTGCCTTCAACAACTATATGTTCGACGACAACATTATGGTGCAGGAAGTAGACAATGTGACCTACTTTGTACACCAGCCTGACATGAACTATGAGAAGTCCAAACTGACCCACTCTTCTATAAACCTGCCGCTGATGGCAACCCTGGAGTTTGACAGAGAGAACGGCAAAGATGGCTTTAAGATTGGTGCAGGACCATTTGTAGGCTACCGCCTGGGCAGCCACACTAAACTGAAGTATGAGGAGAACGGCAAAACAGAGAAAGACAAGACCCGCGACAGCTTTAACCTCAGCGATTTCCAGTACGGCATAGAAGGTGTAATTGGCTACGGTGGTATTGACCTCTTTGCCAAGTATAACATGAACGACCTGTTCAAAGACAACCGCGGACCTCAGACCAATGTGGTAAGCTTTGGATTCAGATTATTCTACTAAGTATAGAGTTTACAATTAAGGTGAGAGTAAAAAAGGGGCTGCTGGCTCCTTTTTTATTTTTAGCTGTTACGCTTAAAGTTATCGATTATGATGGCTGTTGCCGTTGCTACATTCAGTGATTCCGCCCCGCCAAAGGCTGGTATCTTGATCAGGTGGTTTACCTGCTTTGCCACCTCCGGCCGGATGCCATTAGCCTCGTTGCCTAACACAACGATACCTTCAGGTTTCAGCTGCATTTGGTGCAGGTTCTCTCCATTAAGAGCCGCTCCATATATATTAAACTTGCTGGTATGCTGCTGCAGCCAATCCGGCAAGTCGAGATAGTGAACCTGTATGCGTGTAAAGGAGCCCATGGTAGAAGAAATAACCTTTGGGTTATAGAAATCGGCACAGCTTTCGGAGCAGACCACATGCTTTATACCATACCAGTCGGCAATACGGATGATAGTACCCAGGTTACCAGGATCACGGATGTCATCAAGGGCAATGATCAGGTCAGATGGCTTAATTTGCAGCGCCGGTAACTTACGCATACTTGCAACGGCCAGAGCAGCGTTGTTACTGGCAAAGGTGCCCGCCTTTATGAGGTCTTCTTCCTTCACGACCTCGTAGTTCAAACCTTTGCCAAGTATAGCGGTATGTTCCCGCAGGAAGTCCTCGGTAACAAGAAGGTGTTGCAGCTCAAATTCAGATTGCAGCAGCTCAAGTACACTTTTGGCTCCCTCCACCACAAAGGCTTGGTGTTGGTTGCGGTATTTTTTTACTTGCAACGATTTAATATACTTTACAACTGCTTTCGATAACATAGCTGGTTACACGTTTGAAGTCACGATTATACATAGCTGCCCTGAGTTTTACAATGCTCGGGCTGAATGCTTGCATTCCAACCCGGAACCTTGGAGAAAACGAGAAGCTGCTTGTGAGTATGGAGCCCAAAGGGCTTAAGACCGTACAACCTTCTGCCATTCAGAGCCTTTACCAGCAGGAACCAAACCGTATGGTGCTGGGCTCAACTCCCTACCTGGTGCTTTACAATTTCGGTAAAAAGTTTTACGATCCGCAAAATATTCAGCGGCGCATCGAAAAGCAGGAGAACCGGATGGTTCGCAAAATACAGGAGGCTGGCACTGATACCGTGCGCATAAACAAGCTGCGGGATAAGTATAACAGCCGCATAGAGCGCCTGAAGGTAAAGCTGCGGGAGGGTAACTTTGTGATGCAGCTTGGTGAACCACCTGCCATTTATGACTCGCTGCGCATGCAGGAGACGATGGACCAGATTGGTATTTACCTCAATTCGAAAGGCTACTTTAACAATCAGATAAGCTACACTAAAGAGGAAAGGAAAGACAAGCTCGTTTATATTGACATCAATATTGATGAAAAGCAGCCTTACCACTACTCTGAGATTAGCTACGGTATTGAAGACCCGCGCATCCTGGAGATTGTGCAGCGCACCGAAAGCAGGTCGCGCCTGAAGTTAGGAGAACGCTATGATGAAGAGCAGATAAGCCAGGAGCGTGATCGCCTGTACGATTTGTTGAAAAACCGTGGCTATTACGACTTTGCACGTGCCTATATTGAGTTTGAGGTAGACACCAGCTATGCTGAAAACACTGCTCGCATCAAAACAATCATTGAGAGCCCGGAGCAGGATTCTGCCCATAAAGTATACACCATCAAGAATGTATACTTCAAAACCGATGCCGACCGCTTTGGAATACCACGGGATACGATGGTCTATAATGGTGTAGAATATGTGGCCTATGACCACAAGTATTCGCCGTTGATACTAGACAAGAAGGTTGATGTATATCCAGGACAGCGCTATAGCCAGCTGCGAACACTTACAACACAGCGGAAACTTGCTGACCTGGATGCTTTTCAGTTTAACAACGTCTTCTATAGTAAGGTAGAAGCACCGACAGATTCAAGTTACGAGTTAAATGCTTTGGTAAATGCTCTTCCTGCCAAGAAATTCCAGGAAACGGCAGAGCTGGGTATGAACTTTACAGAGAAAAGGCCTGGTCCTTTTTCGAGCCTTAGCCTGCGCATTCGTAACGTATTTGGCGGCGCAGAAAACCTGGACTTCGGAGTGAGAGGCGGTATTGAGTATCAAGCTAGCTTGGCAGACCCTGACGAAGCAGTAATGATCAAGGAGTTTGGCCTGAACTCTTCGCTTTCGTTCCCGGTTATACTTTTCCCATTCACAAATAAGAATCTTTTATCGGATTTTAGTCCCCGCACGCGCTTTTACACTGGTTATAACAGTGAAGACCGCCAGGAGTACGTCCGCTCCACTTATGAACTGGGACTTGACTACATCTGGCAGCGTTCACGAAACCCGCTACAGCCGCCAGTAATGCAGTTTATTTTCTCGCCTGTTAACTTTAACATCGTTCAGGGCGAGATAAGGGACCTGGAGTTCAGGAGCAGATTAGAGAACAACAGCGCTGGTAGCAGATCTCTGTTAGGTAGCTTTGATGACGGTATCATCTCGTTTGTAGGTTTTAACTTTATCTACAACACCAACGACTTTACGCAAACCCGCGATGCCCGATTCTTTAGAACTTTGATAGAAGTTGGCGGTCTTACAAAAGAGCTGGGGTTAAATCTGGACATAAACAACCTGCGTACCTACCAATACGGCCGAATAAACCCAGACTACCGGCGCTATATACCACTTGGCAGGCAGCGCTACTTTGTTTATAGAGTAAATGCCGGTGTAGCCTCTGCTATGTTCAGCGGTAACACTATTCCCTACGACAAGTTTTTCTTTGCTGGGGGCTCTTCCAGTGTAAGGGCCTGGCAGTCGCGCAGATTAGGCCTCGGTTCCTATGCCGCCCTTACGGTTACGGAGGATAAGGAAGGAAATAAGATTATCGTGCGAGATTATAATATTGAGCAGCCCGGGGAGGTACTGCTGGAAGCGAACATGGAATACCGCTTCAACATGTTCAGCTTCATTAACGGAGCCTTTTTTGTGGATGCTGGAAATGTATGGCTGCTGCGTCCAGATCCAATCAGACCTGGTGCAGACTTTAGCTTCAATCGCTTTTACAGAGAGCTGGCAGTAGGAACCGGTTTTGGTCTCCGCTTCGACTTATCTGTGTTGATCCTGCGATTTGACTTTGCTACGAAGGTATACGACCCGGCTGTTTGGAAAGAGGACCGTTTTGTACTGCCTAAATTTAACATTGCCGATTTCTTTACCAGAAGCAACCAGAGCACCCTTCAGATTGGCATTGGTTATCCTTTCTAATAATTTATACTTTCAGATGAGTCAAACAAGAAGCCCTGGCAGAAGGTATCTGCCAGGGCTTCTTGTTTGACTCTTGATACTGACTAGTAGTTTAACAGCTCCTGTATCTGCGCTGCTACTTTCTCGGCATTAGGTAGCATCATTTTCTCCAGCCCCACATTCAATGGTATTGCAGGTAAGTTGGCAGCACCTAAAGTATAGATAGGCGCATCCAGCTTTTGGAAGCAGTCCTTCGACAAGCGCCCTGCCAGTGATTCCGCAAAAGAGTTCATCAAAGGTTCCTCCGTCAGAACAAGTGCTTTGCCGTGGCGCTCAACCGCTGCCTTAACCGTTTCATAATCCAGCGGGTTAAGGGTGCGCAGGTCAACTATCTCCACACTGCCTGGGTACTGTTTAGAGGCTGTTTTAGCCCAGTATATACCCATCCCGTAGGTGATTACGGCCAAGCTATTCCCCATTATGATTTCCTTCTCATCGGCATGCTGCACAATGTTTGCTTTGCCTAAAGGCAGCACGTAGTTCTCATCAGGCTCCACGGTTTTGGCATCTTCCGTACCTGGCACTTTAGACCAGTACAACCCCTTGTGCTCCAGCATAACAACCGGGTTCGGATCCAGGAAAGCAGCCTTCATCAATCCTTTTATATCGGCCGCATTGCTTGGGTAAACTACTTTTATGCCCCGGATATTAAGAAGGGTAGACTCTATACTTCCGGAGTGGTATGGGCCACCCCCACCATAAGCGCCAATTGGAACCCTAATAACTGACTGTATAGGAAACTTGCCCTTAGACAAGTAGCAGCTTTTAGAAAGCTCCTCTACCAGCTGGTTTATACCTGGCCAAATATAGTCAGCAAACTGTATCTCTACTATAGCTTTAGCACCAACAGCAGACATTCCAGCAGTTGAGCCAATTATGTACGCTTCCTGTATCGGTGTGTTAAAGACACGAGCGTCGCCATACTTCTTTGCCAGTAAGGCAGCCTCCCGGAAAACGCCTCCCAACTCACCTCCTACATCCTGCCCGTAGAACAGCGCCTCCGGGTAAGCCTTCAGAATTTCGTCAACTGCATGCAGTGCTGCATCTACCATAATGGCTTTGTCGGCACCAGAAGGGCTACGTTGCCCTTGCTCTTGTGTAACCGGAGTTGGGGCAAATTCATGTGTATCAAAAGTAGCAGGATCAGGATTAGGAGCATTTAAGGCACGCTGGTAATCATTGGCTACAGTATTCATAGCATCCTGCTCCAGCAGCTTTACCTCATCCACAGCAACACCTGCAGCCAACAGTACCTCGCGCAGCTTGGGTATCGGATCGTCTATACTATGCTGCTGCAGGTTTTCGCCGCGGTACCACTCCCGCCTCACGCCTGAAGTATGATGCCCTAGAAGCGGCACCTTGGCATGAACCAGTACAGGGCGGCGTACTTTACGAGCATATTCTATTGCCACACGCATTCCTTCATACGACTCTTCAAAGTCAGAACCGTTCACGCGCAGGCGTTCCATACCTTTAAAACCAGCGGCATATTCGAAGGCATCCATGGCCCGCATCTCCTTACCGGTAGCAGATATACCCCAATCATTGTCCTGCACCAGGTACACAATTGGCAACCCCTTCAGCACAGCCATCTGAAAAGCCTCTGCTACCTCACCCTCTGTTACAGAGCCATCACCAAGAGAGCAAAGCACGACAGGCTTCTCCTCGCCATTCAGAAGCCCCTGCCCTTCCAGGTAAGCCAACCCATGCGCCATGCCTGTAGCGGGAATAGCCTGCATACCTGTGGCAGAACTCTGGTGCGGAATGGTAGGAAACCCTTCCCTTTCAAGGGATGGGTGGCCATAGTAGGTGCGACCGCCTGAGAAAGGATCATCCGCCTTGGCCATTAGCTGCAGCATGAGCTCGTAGGGTTGCAGGCCCATACCTAACAGCATAGAATCGTCGCGGTAATAGAGAGAAGCGAAGTCGTAAGGCTTTAATTGCAGGGCAGCAGCCAATTGAATGGCCTCATGTCCACGGGAGGTGCTATGCACGTACTTGCTGCAAATTGCCTTATTTTCTTCGTAGGTATCTGCCATGGTTTTGGCAGTAATCATTAGTCGGTAAGCCTTTTTTAGTAGTTCCAGATCGAGTTTTACGGCTTCCAGGGTTTCTTTAGACATAGGTTGCGTTAAGGTTTGCTCTAAGGTACAAATTTTAGGTTTTTTAGTAAAATATGAAATGGGCTCGGTAGAGAAAGCTTTATTAGGTACTTTTGCAGCGTAAAACGAGATAAAAAGAAACCTAAACCTGATCAACCGAGGAGACAAAAACACCTCCAGATTCTTTTGAAAGAAGATATTGGCTGTTCAGGTTTTACTCCTGCACGGATGTATGGTTTCGTTAAAAGTATAGCATTTGCCATGTTTAAAGAAGAAGTTGAGGCGTTTATGCGCCAGTTCCAGTCCGACCTTTGCCATGCCCTTGAAACCTGCGACGGCGGGGCCACTTTCAGTTCAGAAATCTGGCAGCACGAGGGCGGCGGCGGTGGAAGCACCCGCGTTATTGAAAATGGTAATGTGCTGGAAAAAGGCGGTGTAAACTTCTCTGCTGTACAGGGAGAACTGTCACCTCAGTTTCTGAAAGCTTTACAGATGCCCGACCCGGCATACTTTGCTACGGGCGTTTCAGTGGTGATGCACCCGCACAGCCCGATGGTGCCTATCACGCATATGAACGTGCGTTACTTTGAAGCAGGCAACGGGCAGGCATGGTTTGGTGGAGGTATTGACCTTACACCCATTTACGTCGATTTAAAACAAGCACGCGAGTTTCATGAACAGATGAAGGCAGTGTGTGATAAACATCACCCTAGCTATTACCCTGAGTTCAAGAAATGGGCAGATGACTACTTCTACAACGAACACCGGGACGAGACACGCGGAGTGGGTGGTATCTTCTTCGACCGCCTGATGGCTACTGATGAAATCAGCATGGAAAAAAGGTTCGCCTTTGTGCGTGATGTAGCCTATGCTTTTGCACCTTTTTATACTTCTATCATCAATCAGAACCGAGGTTTACCTTATGGGGAGCGCGAGAAACAGTGGCAGCTGATACGTCGGGGCCGGTATGTGGAGTTTAACCTGGTATATGACCGCGGCACAAAGTTTGGCCTGCTAACCAAGGGGCGCATCGAGTCCATCCTGATGAGCCTGCCAACCCATGCATCCTGGGCTTATAATTTTAAGCCAGAGCCGGGCAGCGCCGAAGAGCAAACCCTCAGCTACCTTAAAAAGGACATCGACTGGATTAACACGGGCAAGTAATGGTGGAGACACTTAAGCAGCTGGACCGGGACCTGTTTATCCAGCTGAACGAGATGCATGGTCCGTTCTGGGATGCCGTTATGGTGTTTATGTCGGATAAGTACGTTTGGATACCATTTTACCTGGCACTTATTGGGTACCTGGTATGGCGCTACCGCAGGAAAAGTATACTAATGATCCTGTTGGTGCTAGTAGCCATTGGTCTTTCAGACTTTGTAGCCTCAGGAATCATGAAGCCATACTTTATGCGCCTGCGGCCTTGCCACGACCCTACGCTTACGGGACTGATAAATATAGTAGAAGGCTGTGGTGGTAAGTTTGGCTTTATATCATCACATGCTGCCAACACTTTTGCACTTGCAGCTTTCTTTAACCTCATCCTCTCCGATCGTTACTTTATTTTCAAGATCCTGCTGGTGGTCTGGGCCGTAATTGTTACGTACAGCAGAATCTACTTAGGGGTACACTTCCCGGGAGATGTGCTGCTGGGAGCTCTGCTAGGGATGCTCATGGCTTACCTGTGCTCGTTAATGTATACACGGCTAGTAAACAAGTATACTTACTTCCAGCGTTAAACCTTTACACGTCATTGCTGTTTCTTACATACTTAACAGCAACAGGTTTTGCGGATATTAAACTACCTTTTTCTACTTCTTACAAGTACGCTGTGCCTGCTTCACCCTGCAGCTGCACAATCAGTTTATACCCTTTCTGGTAGTGTAAGAGATGCCGCTACAGGCGAAGCACTAGCCGGTGCTGCTGTATCGCTGAAAGAACGGCCTTCTGCAGGTGCTATTACAGACAGCTTTGGCAGATATAGCTTTGCGGCTCCGGCAGGCGTGTACACGCTGGTAATAAAGTACATTGGCTACGATACGCAGCAACAGCCGCTGAATCTTAACCAGTCCCAGTCAATATCCATTAATCTAAGGGCTACAGCGTACCAGGTACAGGAAATAGAGGTTGTCACGGAGCGCAAGCCACCTATTACGGAAACACCTAGCATGGGCCGGATAGAGCTGCCGCTGGAGACAATCAAGACCCTGCCGGTGCTTTTTGGTGAGGTGGATATTCTAAAAGCTGTTCAGCTAATGCCTGGTGTGAAATCGGCAGGTGAAGGAAGTACCGGCTTTTATGTACGTGGCGGCGGGGCTGACCAGAACCTGGTACTACTCGATAGAGCTACCGTTTATAACCCGGGCCACCTGTTCAATTTCTTTTCTGTCTTCAACAGCGATGCTATAGACCAAACCACCCTGATCAAAGGCAATATGCCTGCTTATTACGGTGGCCGCCTCTCTTCAGTGCTGGATATTGGCCTGAAAGAGGGCAGCTACAATAACTGGAGGGTAGATGGTGGCGTTGGCTTGATCGCCTCGCGCCTGTCGATACAGGGGCCATTGGTGGAAGACAAAGCTGCTTTTATACTTTCCGGACGGCGCACTTATGTGGATGTGCTCATGAACCCTTTCCTGCAAAATACAGAACAGGGCGGTGTACCCTATTATTTTTACGACCTCAACGGAAAGTTAAGCTTTAAGCTATCAGAAAAAGACAAACTGTACCTGAGTGGCTACTATGGCCGCGATGTAGGCAAGCTTACCTTATCTGACGGAAGGTTCACGGGTGACTTCTTCTGGGGCAACTCCAGCGCCACAACCAGTTGGCAGCATGTTTTTAATGATAAGCTGGAGATGGATGTGTCGGGAGTCCTGAGCAACTATGACTTTGAATTTAGCTGGGACTTTGGAGGCTTTAACACCGTTGCACAAACAGGTGTAGAGGACAAAAGCGCAAACATAGACTTCAGCTATAAACCAAATGCTCGCCACCAGGTGCAGTATGGTGTACAGTATACGTACCATAAATTGCGTCCGAGAGCTGGCCAGGCTGTAGGTGAAAGTGGCCAGGTTTTCGGTACCGAAAGGCTGCGAAACAAATTTGGGCATGAGTATGCCTTCTATATCTCAGATGATGTTTACCTTACTGATAAAATGCTCTTTAGCTTTGGTCTTAGAAACAGCTACTTTAAGCAAGTAGGACCATTTAATTTGTACCAGTTTGATGAGGAGCAAATAGCCACGGACTCTACCATATATGCACGAGGTGAGAAGGTAACTTCTTATAGCGCCTGGGAGCCACGCCTTTCCCTGAAGTATGAGCTAAATAAAACTTCTTCCGTAAAAGCAGCTTATGCAAGATCCACACAGTACCTGCACCTGGTTTCCAATGCCTATACCACCTTACCACTGGATGTGTGGGTGCCAAGCTCGGCACTGGTAGAGCCACAATATGCCTCACAATATGCGTTAGGTTATTTCAAGCGTATTAAGGAAAATCAGTATGAAGGCTCGGTAGAAGTATATTACAAGGAGCTGGAAAACCAGCTGGAGTACAGAGAAGGGTTTGCGCCTGGCCCAAGCAACCGTGATTTAGAGTATGAGTTTGTAACAGGCAGCGGCAAGTCTTATGGCGTAGAATTGTTTATACGCAAAAACTATGGAAACCTGCAAGGGTGGCTCGGCTACACACTGTCCCGCACAACCCGCAATTTTCAGGATCTAAACAGAGGCAAAACATTTCCGGCACGCTATGACCGCCGCCACGACCTTTCCCTTGTTGCCAGCTACAAGTATAACGACCGCTGGATCTTGGCTGGTAGCTTCGTGTATGGAACTGGCGAGGCTACAACTATGCCCGTAAGGCGGTATTTCCTGGAGGGATCTGTAAACTATCAGTATGGTGACCGCAATAGCTTTCGGATGCAGCCAACGCATCGGTTAGACCTATCAGCCACCCTGGAGGGTAAAAAGTGGAAGAATATCGAAAACAGCTGGACCTTTTCTGTCTACAATGTTTACGGCCGCAGAAATCCGTACCTATACTACATCGACAACGAGGGCAATGCTTATGAGTCTAATGTAAAGCTTCAGGCTAAAAAGGTATCAATTGTACCTTTCCCTCTGCCTGCTGTTACCCTAAACTTTAGCTGGAAATAAGTCATGGCACGAATTATATCCCTATTAGCCATTCTGAATACCCTGCTGCTCTTCAGCTGTGAGGAAGACATCACCCTAGATTTGCCTGAAGGTGAAGAGCAGCTGGTGGTAGAGGGGCATATAGAACAGGGTGCCCCCCCTATTCTTATCCTTACCCGTACTGTACCTGTTTTTAAAGAAATATCCAAAGAGGGACTAGAGAACAGTTTTGTGCATGATGCACTTGTAGAGGTCCGTGTGGATGGTCAAACTTATACATTAGAGGAAATTCCATCTCATGCTTTTTCTGAAGAACTTAAGAGATGGGTAAGCCTGCAGTTCGGTTTACAGCCGCAGCTACTGAACAACACGGCAGGCATGTCAGTTTATGTCTATACCTCCGAAGAATTGAAGGGAGAAGTAGGTAAAAGTTATAACCTGCACATCAGTCACCAAGGGCGCTTACTAACATCCACCACTTCAATCCCGCAGCTTAACCCTTTAGATTCGCTCTGGACGGTGCCTCACCCCAATCCATCAGAAGATAGTCTTGTTTCGCTCTACTACCGCTACTCTGACCCCGATACCATTGGCAATAGCATCCGTTATTTTACCAAACGAGACAGCGAGCCATTCTACCCTGGCCTGCTAGCCTCCGTCTTTACTGATGAGTTTGTGAACGGCAATACTGTTGATTACCCCCTGGACAGAGGAGAGCCTGGAGGGCAGGCTGAGATAAACAAGGACCTGTACAGCTACTTTGGCAAAGGTGATACTGTAACCGTGCGCTGGGAAGCCATTGATCTGCCGCATTACCGTTTCTGGTTTACACTGGAGAATGAGCAAAACAATAACGGTAGCCCTATCTCCTCGCCTAACATCACACAGTCAAATATAAATGGCGGCTTGGGTATTTGGGGTGGCTACGCTGTAACCTATCACAGTATTGTTATAAAGTAGGGCGCAATTAACGATCAAACTTAAAGCCGCAGTTATAGCAGAAGTGCGCCCCAAGGGGATGTCCCTCGGTATGACAGTTGGGGCAAACCTGCGTGGCTACCTGTTGCTTGTCTGATCTGCTCATCTCTACAGTAACAATGCCAGTAGGCACCGCAATGATACCGTAGCCCATAATCATCACGAAGCTTGCCAGCACCTGCCCTAGTGCCGTTTTGGGAGCAATGTCGCCATAGCCAACGGTGGTTAGGGTAACTATAGTCCAGTATATACTTTTAGGAATACTTGTAAAGCCGTTAGCTGCCCCTTCAATTATGTATATGGCCGAACCTATAATAACTACTAAGAGTAATACTGTGCCAAGAAAAACAGCGATTTTGGTAGCGCTTGCACGAAGCGCATTGCTGAGCACCTGCCCCTCATTAATAAAGCGGGTGAGCTTAAAAATACGGGCAATCCTTATAAGTCGAAGTACCCTTACCACTAACAGATACTGCGATCCGAGAATAAACAAACTTAGATAAGTAGGCACGATAGATAAAAAATCTACCACACCAAAAAACGAGAAAATGTACTTAAACGGCTTTGAAGTACTGTAGATACGAAGCAGGTATTCTACAGTAAAAATGATCGTAAAAATCCACTCCAGAGTTACGAAGATATACAAATAATCTCGTCGGAGAGATACCACACTTTCCAGCGTAACTACAGCTACACTGGCCAGTATGAGCACCAGCAACACTATGTCAAAAGCTTTACCGGCTGGCGTTTCTGCCTCAAATATGATGGTATATAGTTTCTTTCTAAGGGTGTTTTTAGGTGGCATGAATTACAAGCACATATAGTTTAGTTCCTATACGAAAAAAATCACCCTTAGCTGTATTAGCTGATTTGACCTATACTAACAGCTTTATTGCTAGAGCTTAATAAGATGAGATTACCTGCACTGAGTCGCGCTGCAATTTATAGCTAAGATAACTGCGAATTCTGTTTTCGTACTCCTTCACCTGTTGCGCCTGAATTTTAGGCTTAGAAGGCCGCTTCTTATTCTTAGCACTTGCTGCCTCTTCTTTGGCAGGCTGTTGCTCTTTCCAATCAATCATCACCAACGTAACCGTATCTGGCCTGGCAGGATTTGCTGTGTTGATCATCTCTCCTACCTGCACTTTCTGGATCTCCGGGAATAGTGTCTTCAGATCTTGGGTTGCATTACTATTCAAGGAAAGTCGCTGTCTTCTGCGTAAGCTGTCAGCATGTTGTTCCTGCATCTTCTGCAGTTCCAGCGTTTTAAGTAAGTCCTGGGTCAGGTTGTTGGTTATGTCGTAGGCAATTTGTTCCATCTCCTCGGGCGACACATCCAATTGTACCATTTTCACTCTAAAGTTAAGAAGGTCATTATCTACCAAAACTTTATTATAGTGCTGTACCAGACCTTCATCCACCTGCTTACCTATACTGTAGATCTTAATATACTGCAGGGAGTCGCCAGGCTGCACCTCCCACTTAATGATCTCGTTGTTGCGCTGCGTAAAGTCCGTGATTACCAGCTGCTCTATCTGCTTCTTGGTCTTAACGTCGTGGTAGATGTTGTATAGAAAGTATACGCTCGGTAGCACTACAATTACCAGCACCACCACCATGGCTTTAGCCACCCGCTTCTGCTTTGCCTGGTCTACATAGGCTTTTGTATGGAAGTGCAGGTACTTGACGATAACGTAAGTAGACAAGCTGATAAAAACAGCGTTGATAAAGAACAGGTAAAAACCACCAAGGAAGAAGTCGTATCGGCCTACTGCCAGACCATAACCAGCTGTACAGAGCGGCGGCATCAGGGCTGTGGCAATAGCCACACCTGGTATTGCGTTCGATTTATCTGAGCGGGAAATAGAGATAATACCAGCAACTCCACCAAAGAAAGCCACCATCACATCAAGCAAGGTAGGTGTGGTTCGCGCCAGAAGTTCGTTGGTTGGCTCCCCAAGCGGTGTTATACTGAAGTAAAAAGTACTTACAAGCAATCCGGCTGCCGCTGCTACCGCTAAGTTCTTGATGGAGTCAATCAGCATCTCGCGATCGTTAATACCCACCGCCAGTCCAACACCAAGTATTGGGGACATCAGAGGCGAAATTAACATGGCCCCGATAATAACCGCACCGGAACCTGTATCAAGGCCAATAGAGGCAAGCATAGCCGAGCAAATGAGCATCCAGGTGTTGTTTCCACGAACCGGAACCTTATCATTTATTTCGCGGATGGTACCGGCTTCATCTGTTTGGTGCTGGATATTCAGGATGTTATCCAGCATCTTTTTTATTGAGTGTAAGAGCATTCTTGATTTGTAAAGGAGCTGCAAAAATAAGAATTTTAATTTATGCCTCTATGGCTGCTCCTTTAGCGAGGGTAAGACCTTGTCGAGCTTGTGCATGTTGTTGATTTGCTCAAGCACGAGATTGATTCTTTTTCTATCACCCGGGTTGCTGATATTTTCATCGGCATCATGCAGCAGCTGCAGGGCTTCCTCACATAAAACTGGCTTTAAGTGGGGGTAAGATGACACCAGGTGCAACAGGCTGTGCAGCAAGGATAACAGCTTCAGAACAACGACACTGTCTTTCTTGCCAAAATGACGTATCGGGCCAAGACACATGGTATAAAGATCCTGAAAGGTCTCGTGCTCAAACCTTATTCTTCCGGCTCCTTCTTTATCATAAATCACCTTCTCATCAGTAAGCTTCATGCGCTCGGCAAACAGGGCCGTTAGGTAATCAATGGCTTTTAAGGCAGTGCCTGGGTCATTTATTCCAGGACTTAGCGCCTTTACAGCGCTTTCTGTGATGTGTTTAAAACCGAAAATGTAGTTGAGGCTGGCTCTCTCTTCACGGTAGAAACCTACATGGGCAACTAGCTTGTCAGTAAACTCGTCCAAATCTTCAAGCTTTTTGTTAATGCGGGCAAAAGGAACCCCCTCTACCAGAAAGCTTCCAAGTGGCTGCTCAAAATCCAGCACTACATCATATTCCTTGAGAATACGCATGACTGCTTCAATATCCAGGTGCTGTAGGTAGCCTGTTCTTGGACTTTTGAGTTGCTGCCAATCCTTTTGATTGAACACATTCGGAACTCCGGCATTTTTATCCAGCTCAACTTCCTCCTGAAGCTGCCGGTTCGTTACCGTATAAATCCCCTCCAGTATACTCTCTATTTGAATAGACTGAGAGATAGAATGAATGAAATACACAAAGAAGCCAAGGCAGATTATAGCAAGGCACATTCCCAGAAAAATGGCAAAGCCTGGTAAAGAGACACTATAGTATTCCGAACGTATATTCACCATCACCACCAAAGTATAAATCAAGGTGCCAAGGTAAATGCCCATTACCGTCTGATTTGATTTATTAGAGATAAGGCCTGGAATTACCCTTGGGGAGAAACTGGAGCCAGCTTGGCTTAGCACCTGTAGCACCATAGTAAAGCTGAATACTGTAAGCGAAATAATACCAGTGGCAATAGAGCTTAGGATGAGGCGTGCCGTTGAACCATTGCTGATGATCATGAATGGCAGGTTGTCTTTTAGCATTTTGCTAAGCCCCATGGTCTCGAGGTAAAGGATAAAAAGCGCCAGTAAGAAAAAACCTAGTGAGATAAGCGTGGGCAGAAAGCCTATACTGCCAATAATGTATTGGTAAACAAACTTAACACGGCTATAAATTTTATTCATAGGCAACAGCAGCTACAGCAAGTCAGGTGCAGCACAAGCTATTAGCTCATACTAAAACATGCAGGGAGGGGTTATAAAACAAATCAGCAGCCCCTTGAACAGAGGCTGCTGATTTGTTATGATTCGTGTTTGAGAATTCAGATAAGGAGATGCAAGCAAGCTCCTCGAAATTGGCTACTTTACCACCAATACCCCATTCATTCTTTTCCAGTAGCCGGGGTAAGTACATACATAATCGTACAGGCCTGGCTCGGTGGGAGCGGTAAATTCCAGTTCTACAGTTTGTCCCGGTAATGCCATAGGGGTTGCGGCCAAAATTAGATCGCTTTCCGGCACATAATTACCAGATGCACCCACTTTGGCACCTGCAAGGGCTACCTGTTTATACTTGCCTGAGGCTGTAAACACCACATTATGTACCATGGGCATATCAACTCCTTCGTTTATGAAGGTTAATTTAACCATGGCCCCTGCTTTAGTTTCAAGAGTGTCTGTACTATAGCGGATCTCATCAATAGTGTTGCCTAAAGCCCGTAGCTCCAGGTGCTGTACAGGCTGCAGTGTAGTATCCGGGTCTTCTACCAGCGGAGCACTTGCAGCCGTAGCAGTATCCTTGTTTGTACCTGCTGTACTTGTTTCACCATCTGTTTGAGGCGGATCGCAGCCAAGGAGCACAACCAGGAGGGGCAATATATATAATAATAACTTGTTCATTCTTCTGTTACTACTTTAGCAAACAGGAGCAACCGCTCTGGCTGCTCCTGTTTCTTTATCCGAAATACTCCTGCTTTAGCTTTTTATCGTGCCCGTACAGGTCTTGCCTAAAGTGCACATTACCGCTATCGTCTACCCAGCTTGTAAAGTACACCAGGTACACCTGCACCTTTTTAGGCAATGTCACCCATTCTTCTTCGCCGCCATTCATCGTTTCGCGGATGCGCGTCTCGTTCCACTCTGGCATATCTTTAAGAATATACTTTGCCAGCTCAACAGGCTTCTCCAGACGCACGCACCCGTGGCTGAAGTTTCGCTCTGTCTGGCTAAACAGGGCATCTGCCGGTGTATCGTGCAGGTAAATAGCGTGTTCGTTCGGGAACAGGAATTTTATCTGGCCTAAAGAGTTCTTTGGTCCCGGCTTCTGGCGAACCATGTACTGGAAATTCTTCTCTGTGACACTTTCCCAGTCAATTTCATATGGAGAAACGGGCTGAGGATTCTTCTCTTTCGTTACAATTTCCATATTCTGAGAAGCCAGCCAACCTGGGTTGTTCAGCATCTTAGGCTTAATCTCTCTTTCTACAATACTGTTTGGTACGTTCCAATATGGCGCCATGACCACATACTCCATCTTATCGCTGAAGATCGGAGTGGCGTTCATGGTTTTACCAACCACCACGCGCATATTCATTACTTCTTTATACTCTCGTTCGGCCTCCGGGTCGTTATTAGGATCTTCATAGATATAAAGCTTGTATTCTGGTATGTTAACCCAAATATATTTTTGGTCTAAGCTCTTAGGTACCATACGCTTAGGTATCCAGCGCCAACGCTCCATGTTGATCATAATCTGGTCGATCCGGTCCTCAATCGGAATGTTCATGGTAGAAAGCGTACCTCCTCCTACTATGCCATCCTGAGCCAGGCCATGCAGCATCTGAAACATCTTTACCTGTTTCTCAAGGTGCTCATCAAATACCCATAGGCGCTTATCATTTACATCAATAGGCTGAGTAGGATTCAAACGCTTGCGTAGCACAGCTACTGCTTGGGCAGAATCACCTTTCTGCAGCGTTTTTTTGCCGCCGAGTTCTACCTTAGGCCATCCTCCTTTTTCCTGAAGATCCCTGTAATTATTGAGTGCATCTCGTAAGCGGGTGTATCCCGCGTGAAGGGCCTCAAACTCATAATAGGGATAGGTACTCTCACGCTCCTGAAGAATAGTTTGCAGCGCCTTGTGCAGCTTTATTTTATTCCGCTTTACAGCCCAATGCACATTGCTTTGGGTTTGAGGATTTACGCGCCCTCTGTAAAAATCTGACGCATAATTGAAGTACGAAGCTGTGAGGGCCACATCAATCTGCTGCTGTAGCACCAGGCGGGCAGAGTCCTGCGGGTCCATCTGCTCATACTTTTGAAATAACTCGTTGAAGTTTACAATCTTATACTTGTCAGGATTAAGTCCTTCTACAGAGGAAGAATCAATTACATTCAAAAACTTCTCTACCTGAGGTACCAGTTCGTTATCGCGGAACCAGGCTAGCTCGTAGTCTCGATCACCATAAAACAGGTACATAAGCTCCGCATGCTCGTTGAATTCGGGCTCTTTAGATATGTATTGTTTGATAAACAGGCTATCTGTGCTGGCTTGTGGTAGCTCCTTTTTACCAAAGAGGCTATCAGTAATACTTCCGGAGTCGTCTTTTGAATCCGACTCATTATTGTTACATGCTGTTAAGGCCCCAAACATGAGTGGCAATAACAGGATCAGGATATATTTTTTTATTTTGTAAGGGCTCATGTGCTATCTTTTTAGCTCAGGTACACCTATACTAAGCTTAGGGTACATACTGTACTTTTCTTTATTGTTTTAATCTTGCTTTAATACAATACAGGTGTAGCTGAGTAGGTCATATACGCATTTTAGCTTTTTGTACTCCAAAAACAGGCAAAATGTTTTGCTGCATAACGCACCTGTCTTTATAGCTTTTTATACTCTACAGCTAAAATCGTGCTTGTGTGGCCAGTTTACTCTTACAAACTCCCGCTAAGCGTATTTCTTCGACGAGTATGTTGCACTGCCCCTTTTTCAGGATTCACACTTATTCCCTATCTTACACCTGAATGAACCTATACAAACCCATGAGACTATATAACCGTTTTCTTCTTGGTTTGGGCCTGACAGGCAGTTTATACCTTGCCTCCTGCTCATCTACCACCACAAACGACAATGAAACTATGACAACAGAACAAAGTGCCATGGAACGTACTTCAAACGACGTCCATAGCTTTGCCAAGCCAGCAGAGGCCGTAGCCAAACACCTGGACCTGAACATCGATGTGAACTTTGACCAAAAAGTACTCAGCGGCACCGCTTCTTACCTTATCGAAAACAAAACCGGTACAGACCAGATTATCTTCGATACACGAGGGCTTCAGATTGAAAAGGTTTTTTTGGGAGATAGTAACGAGGAAACAACTTTTGAACTGGGTGATGAGAAAGAGTTTCTGGGACGTCCTCTTACTGTTAAGATCAAGCCAGATACTAAAAAGGTAACCATACTGTATCAAACATCTGCGGATGCCGCCGCTCTGCAGTGGCTGAACCCACAGCAAACAGCGGGCAAAAAGCACCCGTTCCTGTTCACGCAGTCTCAAGCTATACTTGCCCGTACCTGGATTCCTATTCAGGACAGCCCGGGCATCCGAATTACCTACAATGCGCAGGTAAAAGTACCTAAGGAACTGCTGGCTGTAATGAGTGCTGAGAACCCGGTGGAGAAGAATGCAACCGGCGTTTATACTTTCGAAATGAAGCAACCGATTCCGTCGTACCTGATGGCACTGTCGGTAGGTGACCTTGCGTTCCGGGAAATAGGTCCGCAAACTGGTATCTATGCGGAACCCGCCACCATTGAAGCAGCGGCATATGAATTTGCTGAAATGGATAAAATGCTGGTAGCCGCAGAAAAGATTTATGGCAAGTATCGCTGGGAACGGTATGATTTGCTCGTGCTTCCTCCTTCCTTCCCTTTTGGAGGTATGGAAAACCCCCGCCTCACTTTCGTGACGCCAACAGTGTTGGCTAAAGACCGTTCTCTCACCAGCCTAATTGCGCATGAGCTGGCGCACAGCTGGAGCGGCAACCTGGTTACCAATGCCACCTGGAATGATTTCTGGCTAAACGAAGGCTTTACAGTCTACTTTGAGCGCCGTATTATGGAGGAGATTTATGGCAAAGAGTATGCTGACATGCTCAACGTGCTTGGGTATCAGGATCTTGAAAGCACTCTCAACGACATTGGTGCAGAAAGTAAAGACACCCATCTGAAGTTGGACCTGGAGGGACGCGATCCGGATGAAGGCTTAACTGACATAGCCTACGAGAAAGGTAATTTCTTTCTGCAGAACATTGAAAAAGCAGTGGGGCGTGAAAGATTTGACGAGTTTGTAAATAACTACTTCAACACCTTTGCCTTCCAAAGCACAGATACTGATAAGTTCCTGAACTTCCTGCGCTCAGAACTGATAAAGGGAGACGAGGCGCTAGCTGAACAAATCAACATTGAGGGCTGGGTATACTCTCCAGGTTTGCCTGAAGGATTTGAAGCACCGACCAGTACGCGATTTGCCAATGTGGAAGAAGCTTGCCAAAGCTGGAAAAATGGTGAGCCAGCGGCAAAGCTTAACACCAAAGACTGGTCGAGCCATGAATGGCTGCACTTTATTCGCATGCTCCCAGAGAACATGACCCAGCAGCAAATGGCTGAATTAGACAAGGCATTTAACTTCACCAACTCTGGCAATTCCGAAGTGTTGGCGGCCTGGTTCATTCATGCTATTCGCAACAACTACACAAGGGCAGATAAAGCGTTAGAAACGTTCCTTACCAATGTTGGCCGCCGCAAGTTCCTTGTGCCGATTTACAAGGCACTAACTGCCACACCGGAAGGCAAGAAAAAGGCACTGGCTATTTATGCCAAAGCCCGTCCTAACTACCATGCGGTATCAACAGTTACCTTAGACGAAATGCTCAAGTAGGCACGTTCACTAAAGGGTATAAAGCAAAAGCGGCTGCCAAAATACGGCAGCCGCTTTTGCTTTAAATTAGCCTTAAAACAGGAAAGCTCTGTGACCTTCTGACCTGCTTGGTGGAGCCAGGCGAAGGTACAGAGCCTTCCAAACATATTTTACCGATTAATTATCGTTCAGCTCGTTGGTTAATAGCCTCTTCAGCCATCATGCTGAGACGCTCATCTGTTGCTTTCTCTTCCTCTAGTGTTGTGTGTAGTTGCTCCAGAGCTTCGTCCATACCTAGCTGTTTCGCATAGGCACATACTGTACCATAGGCAGCAATCTCATAGTGCTCCACTCGCTGTGCACAGGCAATAAGCGCTGCGTCCATCACAGTAGAGTCAGCATTCTCACTCATCATCATCTCACATTCTCTGATGATTCCTTCCATGGCTTTACACTTCTCACCGGTAGGTTTCTCGCCAATAGAATCGAACACCCTGTCAAGTCGCTGAATCTGATTTTCTGTTACACGCAGGTGCTCCTCAAAAGCTTGTCTCAGTTTGTCAGAAGAGCAAGCTTCCATCATTTTAGGAAGCGCCTTGGTAATCTGCTGCTCAGCATTGTAGATGTCTTTCATCTCGTGGATCATCAGATCCTTTAAGTTGTTTAGTTTCATAGCTTGGAAAGGTTACGCGTTATTGTTAAAAGCTTTTTTGCTTGTTACAGACCTACTATACGGGGCATATCGACTCGAGTTTAAGTATATGATTTTTTATTTGTGAAAGGTGTAAATTCAAAAGTTATAACCTTTTAAAATATAATTTATTATATATAGCTAGATATAGACTTTAGTATAAAATGCGTAAAAACAGTAGGTGGAGCAGCATACTTTTGCTTGAGTGAAACGAATTTGCCTAAAAGCTGTACTCATATTGTAAATGCACCACAACAGCATTAATCGATATAACAGCAAAATAAAGACATAGCATCACCCGTGGAGATACCTAAAGGAAAACTTATTGCAGTAGGTGGAAACGAAGACAAAGGCAGTTACCCAAACCCCAAATCTAAAAAGAAGTATTATCTCGACTTCTTTGAGTTAGGTATCCTTAAACGTTTCCTGAAGGAGATCCCCACTAAAAACCCACATATAGAAGTAGTTACCACAGCCTCTATGATTCCGGAAGAGGTTGGTGAGCGTTATACCAGCGCCTTTGGTATTTTGGGTGTAGAAAACGTGCAGTTAATGCACATCCGCAACGAGGAAGACGCTAAAAATCCAGATTACATGGAACGCGTGAAGCAATGTGATGGCATCATGTTTAGCGGTGGTGACCAGTCCCGCATTACCAGGATGTTTCTGAATACGGAGATTCTGGATTTGCTTAAAAGCCGTTACATAAACGAAAATTTTGTGTTAGCCGGAACCAGTGCTGGCGCGATGGCCATGTCTAAAGAAATGATAAAGGGCGGTAGTGCGCCGGAGTCGCTATTACGTGGAGCTGTCAAAATGGGTCAGGGGCTCAACCTGTTGGAAGGGGTAATAATAGATACTCACTTTGTTGTACGCGGTAGGTTTGGCCGTTTGATGGAAGCCGTGGTGACTCACCCCAAATCCATTGGCATCGGGCTTGGAGAAGATACAGGCGTACTGATAACAGAAGGCCATATGATCGAAACAATTGGCTCAAACCTGGTGGTCATAGTAGACGGGCATGAGGTAAAATATACTAATGTGAAAGAAGTTGAAGCAGGACGACCTGTGGCAATAGATCATATGGTGATGCACGTGCTAGCCAAAGGCAACCTCTACGACATTAACTCGCGCACCTTTTACCAGAGCGAAGAAGCATACAAGCATGCTCAGTTAACTGCCGAGGTGAATAAAGTCTAAAAGTTTAACCCTTTCTAATTGAACAAAAAACTACCTTAAATGAATAAAAAAGCGCTTATCCTAGATCTCGACAACACCATTTACCCCGTTCCGTCTATAGGTGACGAATTGTTCAAGCCCCTTTTTGACCTAATTACTGATTGCGGAGAGTATAAAGGTGAGTTTGAGGAGATAAAAAAGGACATGATGAGAATACCTTTTCAGAAAGTGGCTAAAAAGTACGAGTTCAGCGAGCAGCTGACAGAAAAAGGGGATCAGTTGTTAAAAGATCTGACTTATGACAAAGAAATGTCTCCTTTTGAAGACTACGCTACTATCAGAGATATTTCCTGTAAAAAATTTTTGGTCACTACCGGCTATACTAAAATGCAGCAAAGCAAAGTAGATAGGTTAGGCCTGGAAAAAGACTTTGACGAAGTACACATAGTAGACCCAAGCATTTCAGGTAAGACCAAGAAAGATATTTTCAAAGATATACTTGACCGTCATGGCTTTGATGCTACCGATGTGCTAGTGGTAGGTGATGATCCTGAATCAGAGATAAAAGCAGGCAAGGAATTAGGTATAGATACTGTACTGTACACCAAGAATGTCACAAAAACCGAAGGGCAAAGCATATCCGATTTCAGCCAACTGAAAGAGTTTTTGTAGTAGCCAACTCATTCAGTTGGCTCTCAACCTCTAGGAACAAACATTCTACTTTAGCTCTTATAAATCTCTACGTATGTAGCCTGCTTCCCTACTTTACAGGCGCGGTACATTCCTTCCGAATTAAATGGCATAGCTATATCCCCTGCCGCTGTAACTGCTATTAAACCTCCTTCACCACCCAGCTTAACCAGCTTCTTCATAACAACCTCCTCGCAGGCCTCCTGCAATGTATAGCCTTTGTACTCCATCAGGCAGGATACATCATAGGCTACAACTGCACGCATAAAGAATTCACCATGCCCGGTACAGGAGATGGCGCAGGTACTATTGTTGGCATAAGTGCCCGAGCCAATAATTGGGGTGTCTCCAATGCGGTTGTAACGCTTGTTCGTCATGCCGCCGGTAGATGTAGCTGCCGCCAAATTTCCCTCCATGTCTACAGCCACAGCGCCAACAGTGCCAAACTTCTCATCGCGTTGCTCAGCATGGTCGAGCATAAATATATCCGAATCCCTTACCTCGCTCCATTGCTTATATCTGTACTTGTCGAAGAAGTATGTTTCTGGGGCAAACTCTAAGCCATAGCTAAGGGCAAATTCCTCTGCCCCATAGCCGCTTAGCATAACATGGTCAGAGTGCTCCATAATAGCATTCGCTAACTTGATAGGGTTCTTTATACTTCTGACTCCGGCTACTGCTCCAGCTTCTAGGGTTTTGCCGCACATAATGGCAGCATCCATCTCATGTTTCCCTTCTTTGGTGAAAACAGAGCCTTTGCCAGCATTGAAGAGTGGAGAATCCTCTAGCAGCACAACCGAAAGCTCTACTGCCTCCAGTGCCGTGCCTCCATTTTCTAGTACTTTATGGCCTGCCTCCACTGCTTTTGTAAGTGCTAACCTGTAGGCTTTGTCTTGTTCTGCTGAAAGTGAGGCTTGTGTGATAGTACCGGCTCCACCGTGAATGGCAATAGCTGTTTTTGGCATGTTGTTTATACTTAATGTTTGTTTCGCTACCCTCTACGCCTGTTGTTCAGAGGCAGTTCGGGAGGCACATTTTTTTACGGATTCCGGTACATTTGAAACGGCATAATGGACCTAAATCTGGATAAAAACAGTTATCTTTGTCTACAGTAAAATAATCACAATAACTTTTTATTATGTCTTTTGATATCCAAGGTAAACTGTACGAGGTCTTTGAAGAGCAACAGATCAGCGATAAATTCAGAAAGCGTGAGTTCGTGCTGGAGATTCCGGATGGTTCTTACACGCAGTATGTAAAATTTCAGCTGACGCAGGATAAGTGTAACCTGCTTGACTCTTACAAGAACGGCGACGAAGTGAAGGTAACGTTTAACCTAACAGGTAAGCCTTTCACTAAAAATGGCCAGACCATGTACTTTACAAACCTGCAAGCCTGGAGAATGGAGCCTGCTTCAAATGACCTTGGCGGACCTTCCGGTGCAGCAGCCCCTCAGCAAGATGCTCCTTCGTTCTACAGCAGCGATGTTGATAACGACTTGCCGTTCTAACGTACAGCAAATTCTTTCATAAAATACAGCAAAAGCGAGCTAAAAAGGCTCGCTTTTTGTTTATCTTAAGTAGCCAATCCAGTTCTTCAGCAAGGTCTAATGGTGGCATTACACGCCCCTTAGTCAACAAAGCTAATTTTGCAGCAACATTGGCTTCAAATATCTAGTTATATACACACCACCCTACCTTCTACTATGGACGAACTACAGCGCCTTATCTGGGAAGGCGAGAACGACAAAGTCGATTTCAAACAACGTGTAACCAAACCTGAAAAAATTGCCCGTACTATGGTTTCCTTCGCCAATACACATGGTGGGGTTATTCTGGTGGGTGTGAAGGATAATGGCTACGTAACAGGTGTGGACCCGGAGGAAGAAAAACACACCTTGCAGCTTGCAGCCGATTTTTACTGCGATCCGCCCGTGCAGCTCCAATATGAGGAGATTGAGCAGGACAACCGCACGGTGCTGATGGTAATTGTGCCTGAGAGCAAACAAAAACCGCATTTTGCCAAATTAGGCAATGATGACTGGCGCGGGTATGTACGCGTGAAAGATACAAGTGTGCAGACCAGCAAGATGGTGAACAAAGTGCTGGAGCAGGAACCGGAACAATTTGAGCAGCTTCCGTTAAACCGCCACGAAAACGCTGTGCTTGACTACCTGCAGTTACACCCACGTATCACGCTCCGGCAGTTTATGAAAATAGCTAACCTCTCGGAACGTAGGGCCTACCGTATACTGGTAAAACTTGTAATTCACGGATATCTTTTGCTCCACGACAAAGAGAAAGAAGATTTCTATACCTTAGTTTAACAGTAGGATAAGTAGGTAAGTCTAGAGTATTTAGAGTAGGCCTAAAGATAGTATACTTTGTGCCTGTTTTATTTAACCTGTACCTGTGAATTACTTTTTGGTGCTGCTTACCAGATTCCCACTCTTATAAGTTTCAGTGTGGGAGAAATTTCCTTTGAGATCATATACTTTCCAGTCTCCAAACCAATAGTAATGATCTTTAAAGGAGGAGCGGATAATACGCGCTGAGCCCTCCCTGGCTTTCTTGCCATTTTCGTGGTACTTCTTAACCAGAATAACGTTATCACGGCGGTTATACTTCTCTACCATGTAGCGAACACCATCAGGATAGTAGTACCTCCATTTGCCTGTTTCTACACCATGCCTGAACCGTCCACTACGAATTACCGTCCGCCTCTCACCTATGTATACTTTCCAGCGGCCATGGTACTTACTTTCTTTATCAAGACGGTTAATTCTGAAAAACAGGAAGCCATGCTTCTCAGGCTGCATCTTTGAACTAGCTAACTCCTGCCCTTCTCCTGCCACCGGGAGCAGCATTACAAGTATAAAGCAGATAATGAGATTCTTGTTTTTCATTGCAGGCGCTTAAATAAAGAGAGCTGAATAATGTTAGCAGAGAAAAATTAAAATATTTTACGCATGACTAATACTTTAGTTGTAGAATCAATAGGCACTAACTTTTTATTTATCAGGTATATATAGAAATACAGAATATTATTCTGTAAATTAAGATGGAGCAATCATAAACTCAGCCCCTCAGCAACCTCAGCCCCTTCTGGATTAAAAACGTAAAAAGCTATATATGCGCAACTCATAACTGCGCGAATCAGCGTATTCTTAAGAGAAGGTTTCACCCTAACCCCTACGCCTATGCCTAAAGCATCACCCGAAACCATGGCTGCCACTGCTAAAAGCACCCGTAAGCCTGCAGCCAGCAAAGCAAAAACCGCTAACGCAACTACTACCCCTAAAAAGAAAGCCACAGAAGTTCAGGAGAAAAAAATCTTTGTATTAGACACCTCCGTAATCCTCTACGACCACAGCGCCATTCAGAATTTCCAGGAGCACGATGTTGCCATTCCCATTACTGTGCTGGAGGAGCTAGATAATTTCAAGAAAGGTAACGACATCAAAAATTTTGAGGCACGGGAGTTTATCCGCTTCATCGATAAGCTTTCAGCAGAGCACAAGCTACAAGACTGGATTCCGCTGAATGGCAAAACCAAAGGCAGCTTTAAAGTAATGATGAACAGCACCAAAACAGGTGTTGATGCTGTCAGCATTTTCGGCGACAAGAACGACCACCACATCCTGAACTCTGCCATTCAGATGCAGCAGGAGAAGCCGGAAAATAAAGTGGTGCTGGTTACAAAAGATATCAACCTCCGCCTGAAGGCTCGTGCCCTAAATATTGTTTCAGAAGATTATGAGACTGGCAAAATACAGGATGTAGCTGACCTCTATACTGGCAGCGATACCATTGAAGATGTTGCCACTAGTGCAGTGAACGACTTGTACGAGCAAGGCTTTTGCGATGTAGAGAAAGTACTACATGCCACACCTGCAGATAACCACTTCTTCGTGCTCAAGAGCTTTAAGAACTCAGTTCTTTGTTTTTACAACAAAGCAGAGAAACGGTTGGAGCGCGTGGATAAGAATACTGCTTATGGTGTAAAGCCGCGCAACGCTGAGCAGGCCTTTGCCTTACATGCCCTAATGAACCCAAACATCAAATTGATAAGCATACAAGGTGTGGCCGGTACAGGAAAAACCCTTTTAGCGTTGGCAAGCGCTCTGGAGCAACGTCGGGAGTATAAGCAGATTTACCTGGCCAGACCAGTGGTGCCTTTAAGCAACAAAGACATTGGCTACCTTCCAGGTGACATAAAGTCGAAGCTTAACCCGTATATGGAGCCGCTCTGGGATAACCTGAAGTATATACAGAACCAATACCCAGAAACAAGCAAGGAATACCAACGGCTACGGGAAATGGTGGAGTTGGAAAAGCTGATGATCACTCCCCTGGCCTACATACGCGGGCGCAGCTTATCCAATATCATCTTTATTGTAGACGAGGCACAAAACCTGACGCCGCACGAGGTGAAAACCATTATCTCACGGGCAGGGGAAAACACCAAAATCATTTTTACGGGAGATATCTATCAGATAGACACCCCCTACCTCGATTCTCAGAGTAATGGACTCTCCTACCTGATTGATCGGGCCCGGAACCACCCGCTCTACGCACACATCACACTGCTGAAAGGCGAACGCTCTGAGCTTGCCAACCTGGCAAACGAGTTGTTGTAAAATAAACAGGTTTGGGAGCTATAGATATTAAAGGCTCCCAAACTTCACCTTTCCTGCCTTTTTGCCCTTGTTCTGGAGCAAAGTATGCAGCCCTTGCAGGCCTTGAATTACTTCCTGCTCCATTTTATGCTTTTGCAGCAGCCCAAAGAACTTGGCAATAGGCGTCTGCTTCAACACGGTCTGTTGACTCCAAGACACTTGGGTGCCACCACTTACAGAGGCCAGTGTAAAAGAGCCATGGATGGAGGCAGAGTCATCGGTGAGAATTTGCTCGTATATAATCATGCTCGGCTCAACACTTTCCTTAAAAACGAGTTGCCCGTTGCCAACTTTGTCGCCGCTCCACTGCAATCGTGCCCCTTTGCCCTGTAAAGGGCCACCATAGAGGTGAATCATGCTGGGGTCGTTAGTTTTGTTGAGTACACTCCAGTGCTGCCACTCGGTAGGGTTGTTGAGGTAAGGGTACACCTCTTCCGGCGACTGCCTTAAAAGCATAGTCTGCTGAACCTCAATCTTATCAGGCAAAAAATAAGACGCACCTACAAGGGCACTCATTATTACCAGAAGCGCAATCAGCACATTTCTGAGCCAGGTCATAAGTATAAATTTGAGAGGTTAAAACCGCTAGGTTTATCAGCAGGAGTTTGTGCATCAATTTTAAGGAGCTTCTGTGAGCTTAGCAAGTACTATAGGTGGAATTATTTTTGCTTAATAAACTATCGGGCAGCGCCTTTATTAACTAAGGCAGCTTTTAACAAGCGATACACGTACAGTTCATAAATTGACATAAACATTCGAAGCAATATGCTACAAGACTGGATACAGAAAGGATACAGCTACTCTCAAAACCCTATCTTCAGGAAACTAACCGGTAAAGCTGGTGCAATGCTCACGAAGCCTATGAAAGTGGGGCTTTTGCTAACTACTGCCTACAACAAACTGGTGGATGTAAATGGCAAGGAGACAGGTTTTCACCAGCTCAAAAATGTTATGCAAACATTCATACGGCTGGTTCGCGCATACATCCGGGGCGACTACCGTGATGTTTCCAGCAAGTCGATGGTAATTGGTGTAGCCGTGCTTTTGTACTTGGTTACTCCTCTCGATATCATTCCTGACTTTATACCTGTAATAGGGTTAATGGATGACATCAGCCTGATGGCCTGGTTTGTTGATGCCTTCAGCAAAGAGATTCTCAAGTACCGGGAGTGGGAAACGCAAACCAGCTACGAAAACATTGGCCGCTTCTAAAGAGGCGCTTTTCCTTTTGCTGATTCTATATTTATGAAAGCATCCTGAATAACAGGATGCTTTTTGATTTAACAGATGCACCCACTAGCTATCGAAATAGACTGCAGAGGTAACAGGCATAAACCGTAATTTGTTCTTGCCTCCTCCTACATCACCTGCCTGTTAAAACTATTCCTATCTGCCGTTAAAAATGGTTAACTTCAAGCGCTAAATTTATCATCAATTTTAAACTAACTCATGATTAGCAAACGCATATTAACCTTTTTTGCGGCCGCTTTTCTAAGCATTGGCATTAGTACTGCACGCCCTGATGAGGGTATGTGGCTGCCCTTGCTACTGAAGCAGCTGAACGAAGCAGAGATGCAGAAAAAAGGCATGAGGCTGTCGGCAGAAGACATTTACAATGTCAACCAGTCGAGCCTGAAAGATGCCATTGTTTCCTTTGGAGGCTTCTGCACCGGCGAAATGATTTCTCCAGAGGGGCTTCTGCTTACCAATCACCACTGTGGCTACGGGCAAGTGCAACAGCACAGTACAGTAGAAAACGACTACCTTACAGAAGGCTTCTGGGCTAAAACACGCCAGGAGGAGCTGCCTAACCCGGGCCTAACTGCCACTTTTATCGTGCGCATGGAAGATGTGACCAAGCAGATACTGACAGGTACTGAAGGCGCTAAGACAGAGGCAGAACGTGAGGCTGTAATACAGCGCAACATTGCACGAGTAGGAAAAGAAGCCACAGCTGGCACACATTATAATGCCGTTATCCGACCGTTCTTCTATGGCAATGAGTACTACATGTACATTACTGAAACGTTCAAAGATGTACGCCTTGTAGGAGCCCCTCCTTCATCAATCGGTAAGTTCGGTGGGGACACTGATAACTGGATGTGGCCACGCCACACTGGCGACTTTTCTTTATTCCGTGTTTACGCCGGCCCAGCTAATGAGCCTGCTGAGTACTCTCCAGAGAACAAGCCATACAAACCAAAGCACCACCTACCTATTTCCCTGAACGGTATAGAGGAAGGTGACTTTACAATGGTATTTGGTTTCCCGGGTCGCACTAACGAGTACCTAACCTCCCATGCGGTGCAGGAAATTTATGAGGTATCCAACCCGCATAAAATAAACATTCGTGAAACAAAGCTGAACATCCTGGACAAGGACATGAAAGCTTCAGATGAAGTGCGTATCAAGTATGCCGCTAAGTATGCCAGCATCGCCAATGCCTGGAAAAAATGGATTGGAGAGAATCGTGGCATTCGTAAGGCCAACGCCATTGAGGAAAAGCAGAAGTTGGAGCAGCAATTCACCCACTGGGTAGCAGCTGACCCTGCGCGCCAGCAAAAGTATGGCAACCTTATGGCTGAGTTCGAGAAGAACTACAAGGCGCTGGACAGTATTACCATCTCCCGCGACTACATTAACGAGGCTGCCTTTGGTGTGGAGATCGTGAAGCTGGCAAACAACTTTACTACCCTGCAGAGCATGCTGGCACAAAAAGCGCCTCAAAAAGATATAGACGCGCAGGTAGCAAAGCTGGAGTCATACGCATCTGGCTATTTTAAAGACTACAATGTCGCGTCTGATAAGAAGGTTTTTGCAGCCTTGCTGAGCCTGTACTATAACAACATCGATCAAAAGCTGCACCCAGAGGTGTTTACCATGGTGCGCAACAAGTATAAAGGCGATTTTACCAAGTATGCTGATGATGTATTTGCCAAATCGGCCTTTGTTTCTGAAGCTGGTGTAAAGAAAATACTGGCTGACGCAAAAGCTGGCAAAGACGCTATCAAAAATGACCCTGCCTTTGAATTGGCTAACAGTGTAGCAGGGTATTATCGTGTAAACGTGATGCCAACTTACACGGCAGTAAACGACAAGCTTAGCCTGTTGTACCGCAGCTACGTAGCTGGCCTTCGCGAAATGCAGAGCGACAAGAACTTCTACCCTGATGCTAACTCTACGCTTCGTGTTGCTTATGGTATAGTGGAGCCATACGAACCGGTAGACGGTGTAAAGTATAAATACTACACTACCCTGGAAGGAGTGATGGAAAAAGCTGCCTCTGGTATTGCAGAAGACTATGCCATACCGGCCAAGCTTCGTGAGCTGTATGAGAAAAAAGACTACGGGCGCTATGGCGTAAACGGACAGATGCCTGTTGCTTTTATTGCCTCTAACCACACTACAGGCGGCAACTCTGGTTCGCCGGTTATCAATGCCAATGGACAACTGATCGGTACAAACTTTGACCGCAACTGGGAAGGCACCATGAGCGACATAGTATACAACCCGGATCAGGTGCGCAACATTTCTGTTGATGTGCGCTACATACTGTTTATAGTAGATAAGTTTGCCGGAGCCGGACACCTGGTGGACGAGATGACACTGGTTACAGACGATACTTCCGGCCTGCCTCAGGTAGATTCCCGAAGGAAGGCAACAGAAGAGCCATCAAAACAAAACAAGAAAAAGGAGCGCAGAAAAAAGAAAAAGCAAAAAGCTGAAACAGCCTCCTAAACCAAGCCAAGTATAAATCCCCATCTGTAACTGCAGGTGGGGATTTTTTTGTGCGCTTCCAGCCAATACTCTCCCTACAATAAATTTTCAACCACCTTACCTTCTTCTTGATAAGTAGTCTCCTTGTTTCTCTAAAATTGACTGCAAAGGATTCTTAGTCCGGAACTGCTATTTTCCTGTCAAAAATGCTATATTTATAAATCAACTGAAGCGGGCAATGTGCAGCATAGTCTCTCTGCTGTTTCATGCATTAAGAATTCATCACCCATACTATGAAGAAGCGTCAACTACTCCTGAGTTTATCTGCGGCACTTAGCCTAGGTTTGTACACCCACACCCTTTCTGCACAGGATTACAAGAAGCTGCACCAGGAGGCTATATTAATAGACACACATAATGATGTATTAATCTCTGTAATGGAGGGACTGGATATTAGCAAAGATCTACGCGGCAAAACTCATTCTGACCTGGTACGCTTCAAGGAAGGTGGAGTTGATGCGCAATTTTTCTCCGTTTGGAGCGATGAGACAGGCACCTTCAAGTATGCTAATCAGCAGATCGACTCGCTGGAGGCTATTGTGAAGCGCCACCCGGACAAGCTGATGATGGCCTATAACGCACAGGATATAAGACGGGCAGCACAGCAGGGAAAAATGGCCGCACTAATTGGTGTGGAAGGTGGTCACATGATCGAAAGCGACATCAAAAAATTAGAGCAACTGCATCAACGCGGTGCCCGCTACCTTACCCTCACCTGGAATAACTCCACTCCTTGGGCCACCTCTGCCATGGATGAAAGCTCAGGAAAGCTTAAAGACTCTCAGAAGGGATTAACTGAACTTGGCCGGCAGATTGTGCGCCGCATGAATAAGTTGGGTATGATGGTAGACGTAAGCCACGTGGGCGAGAAGACCTTTTGGGATGTGATAGAGACAACCAAAAAGCCGGTACTTGTATCTCACAGCTGCGTGCACGATATCAACCCTGTTTTCCGTAACCTAACGGATGAGCAGATTAAAGCTGTTGCAAAGAATGGTGGTGTCATCCACCTTAACTTCTTCTCTGGTTTCCTTGATCCTCAGTTTGTTGCACGTATCAATGCTTTTCAGGATGCACATAAGAGTGAAACAGACTCCTTAAAAGCTAAAGGCTGGAAGAATGATGCCATCATGGACTATCTGGCTGAGAGCTACCCAGAGGACGTTCAGCACCTGCGCCCTCCCCTGTCGCTTCTGCTAGCTCACCTCGACCATATTGTTAAGCTTGTTGGGGTTGATCATGTGGGCCTCGGCTCAGACTTCGACGGCATCACCTCGTCTCCGCAGCAATTAGATGGTGTACAGGATTTTCCTGTAATTACGAAAGAGTTACTGGCCAGAGGCTATAGTGAGGCCGATATAAAGAAGATCCTTGGCGAAAATTTCCTGCGCGTGTTTAAAGCGAACGCTGGCTAATACATGCTTTGTAAAGAATGGCTAAGCAACCTAAAGACAACTTCTCTGAGCAAGCTTCTGCTTATGCTGCTTTCCGGCCACACTACCCCCAGCAGCTGTATGACTTTCTCTACAGCCTGCCGATGCAAAGAGATACAGCCTGGGACTGTGGTACAGGAAACGGTCAGGTAGCAAGCGAATTAGCCAAAGCTTTTAAACTTGTTTATGCCACTGACATAAGCGAAGCACAGCTACAACACGCACCACAGAGGCAAAATATTCGCTACCTTACTTGTCCTGCAGAAAGCTCACCGCTGCAGTCTCACAGCATAGATCTTCTCACAGTTGCTCAGGCAGTTCATTGGTTCGATTTCAAGAGATTTACCAATGAGGCAGAACGGGTGTTGAAGCCCGGAGGCTGGATTGCTTTGTGGGGTTATGGATTGGTACAAGCAGCAGACCAGCAACTAAATCCACTCATCAAATATTTCTACACCCACACTGTCGGTCCTTACTGGGATCAAGAACGTAAGCACATAGACAATAAGTATGAACCTGTGCCTTTCCCGTTTGCAGAAATCAAGACTCCTGATTTTAGTATACCCGTTAACTGGACAAGGGCAGACCTCTTGGGTTACCTGAGCTCCTGGTCCAGTGTACAACATTTCAACAGGCACAACTTATTTTCTCCCCTACCTGAATTTGAAAACAAGCTACAAGTATACTGGCCGTCAGAAGAGAAAAAGGAGTTTAATTTTCCTGTGTTCTTACGTGTAGGCCAGGCAAAATAGCCCCAGCACATCCGTTTCCCTTCCATGGCTTTTGACACTTCTCTTGCTGCTCTTTGTCTAGTTCCAGGTGCTCTTCGTCTTATAAGTTGATGCCTACGCTTCTTTAAAGATTCATTTTTTATACTTTTGCGCAACAGTTGTTGCAACAACTATACTTCAGTAGCAAAGAAATCAAACACACACATACCTTGAACACCAAAAATCAAATCAAAGCAATTGCTTTTTATCAGATCATAGGAGGCTTGCTTGGCATAGCCCTTACCGTTTGGGTAATGTTTCGTGGTGAAATGGTGATCACACAACAAACTCTGCGCTTTGGCATATTTGCCGGTCTTCTTTATGTGTTCTCCATACTATGCGGGCGTTTGTTGTTCCGGAAGCCAAAGAGGGGCTTAAGAATGTCATTGATAAACCAGGTGCTGCAGGTGTTCTACTTTTCTTTTGGCGCCTATGGATTTCAGTACGTTGCAGGTTTAAGAATAGGTGTTGGTTTTGATATGGTGGGCAACTGGTTGTTTAAGTTCAGACTTGCCCTCTCCTCCTTTCATTTTAGCCTGGATACTAATCTTGGGCAAAAATTCATTGGCATTAACCTATTAGCTCTCTTTCTGGTCTTTTGCATTGAGCGTCTGCAAGAGAAATTACGGAACAGTAATGGCAGCCTTTAGTAGCTTCCTCAACCTGTAGTAGGGTAAATTTCTGTAAAGGCTAAACAATTTAATGCCTTTAGAGCTTATACAGGATCTTTAACTGTAGCAGTAGCTGGAATATTTGTTTGTCTGTTTTAAAAGCTATCATAACTTTGCAGACCGAATGAACATTCAATTAACAATTTCCTAATGGAGCCAATACCTGAAAAAAAGAAAGCAATTTTTGAAAGCACGCTAGGGCTGGTCAGGGAAAAGGGCTTCCATGGTACGCCAGTGAGCCTTGTGGCTAAAAATGCAGGGGTGGCAGCAGGTACCATCTACCATTACTTCGACAGTAAAGAGACGCTCATGCGCGAACTCTTCGACTACATTCAGCAGCAGGTAATCCATGTCGTGCTGACAGAAGACAAAAAGGACACTTCGTTCAAAGAATGTTTTTTTAACATCTGGTTTAGCCTTTTCTCCTTCTACAGCGGCAACCCCAATGTGTTCCGGTTTATGGAGCAGTTTATAAACTCCCCATACAACACCGGGGAAAGGGAGCTCGGCAAAGACGAGTTTCACCGGCTTCTGTTCAGATTTTTTGAGCGTGGTATCAATGAAGGAGCTTTAAAACCCATGAACCCTAAGCTTTTAGGCACCCTGGCATTTAGCAATGTCATCACCACAGCCAAGATTCTATCGTCAGGCAGGCTTGAATTGCAGGAAGGTGAATTGGAGCAAATTCCACAAATCCTGTGGGAAGGCATGAAGAACAGATAAAGACTTACAATATCTACAATCTATTTTTTCACATATTAATCAATGTTTAAACGCATACTTTCCTTTATCCATCTAAAACTATGAGAAGCACTTTACTCAGAAAAAGCTGCAAGCTCCCTACCCTATGGCAGCAGCAGCCGTTAAATGTTCATCTACCACAAAAAGTATATCAATCACATACATGAAATTTATCAATAGACTAAGGCCATTATTGGTAGCATGCCTACTGTTCCCGACAATACTGTTGGCCCAAGGCAATACAGTGCCAGCCACTGGGGGCCTGACGCTGGAGCAGTGTGTGGACTACGCCCTGGAAAATAGAGCGGCCGTGGAACAGGCCTTGCTCGATGAACAGATAGGCAACCGCCAGATCAGAGCAAACCTCTCCGGCTGGTATCCGGAAATCAATGCTAGCTTTGGCGGCTCTTATAATATTAAGCCACAGCAGTTCCCGGTTGGAGACCAGATTGTCACTTCTGCTCAAAGGTATTCTTCTAACCTGTTGTTCGAAGCAAACCAGAACCTGTTCAACAACGACCTGCTTTTGGCCTCTAAGGCTGCGCGTTTTAGCAGACTGCAACTGGAACAGCAGATCACTAACACCAAAATCAACACTGTGGTGGAGGTTAGCAAGGCCTTTTACGACATACTTCTAACGCAGGAGCAGCACCGTATCCTACTGGTAAACCTGGAGCGCCAGGAAAAACAGTATAACGACGCCCGCAGCCGCTATGAAGTTGGTTTAGTTGATAAAACTGATTACCAGCGCGCCGCCATTACACTGGCAAATATCCGCAGCGACATTAAACGCGCTCAGGAAGGCTTGAAAGCTAAAGTTGCTTATTTAAAGCAGCTGATGGGCTACCCAATAGAAAATAACCTGGAGCTGGCCTACGATTATACCCAGATGGAGCAGGCTGTGCTGGTAGACACCTCTGAGGTAGTGGAGTTTGCTAACAGAATAGAGCTGCAGCAGTTGCAGACGCAGCGTCAGCTTCTGGAGCTAAATACTGCCTACAACAAATGGAGCTTTTTGCCTACTGTTTCTGCGTACATAAACTATAATGCACAGTATTTCAGCAGCACTGACCTTGCAGATCTTTACAATACTGCCTTCCCTACCTCAGTGGTTGGCTTACGTGTTTCACTGCCTATCTTCCAGGGTCTGAGACGGTTCCAGAACATAAGGATTGCACAACTGCAGGAAGAGCGACTGGATGTGCAGATTGAAGATACCCGTAAAGCGATCAACACAGAGTATCAGGCAGCTCTGGCCAATTATAAGGCTGATCTAACCGATTGGCGTACTCTTCAGAGCAACCTTGAACTTGCTCAGGAGGTGTACGACATTATCAAGTTGCAATACGATGAAGGTGTAAAAGCCTATGTTGACCTGGTGGTGGCCGAAAGTGAGCTGCGTGCCACACAGATCAATTACTACAACGCCCTTTACAACCTCATGGCTAGTAAGCTAGATTACCAGAGAGCTCTAGGCAACATAAATATCAACCCATAAACATCACAGAACATAAGATAATGAAGAGTAAATACACATGGCTGCTATCAGCCATTATCGGCCCTACTGTACTTGCCTCCTGCGGTGGTGACAATGCAGCCCAGCAGCAGATGAATCCTGCCGCCATGGCCGTTCCTGTAAGCACCGCCAAAGTTTCTGAGCAGCGTGTTACGGGTAAAGATACTTATCCAGGATCCGTGACAGCTCTTCAGGAAGTAGAATTGCGACCACAGGTATCTGGCTACATCACTAACATTTATGTGCAGGATGGGCAGCGTGTAACAAAAGGGCAAAAGCTATACGAAATTGACCAGCGCAAATACCAGGCAGGGCTACAGCAGGCGCAGGCTAACCTGCAAAGCGCCAGAGCCAACCTGGCACGTGTGCAAAAAGACCTGGAACGTTACGAGAGACTTGCTGAAAAAGACGCGATAGCTAAGCAACAAGTTGATTATGCCCGCACAGAAGTACAGACGGCAAAATCACAGGTTGCTGCTGCGCAGGCACAGGTACAGACTGCATCTACTGATGTTGGTTATTCTACCATCACAGCTCCTTTTAGCGGTACCATCGGTATTTCTCAGGTAAGAGTTGGAGCCCAGGTTTCTCCGGGCCAGCCATTGCTTAACACCATCTCTTCTACTGATCCTATTGCTGTAGACTTTGTGATAAATGAGCAGGAGATTTCCCGTTTCAGCAGGCTGCAGCAGGGTGAACAGCCTGATTCACTCTTTACTATACGCCTGAATAATGGCGAAACATACCCGCACACTGGTAAGCTGCTTGCTATCGACAGAGCCATAGGCCGTCAGACAGGTACTACTACTGTTAGAGTCCAGTTTCCAAATTCAGATAGAGTGCTTATTCCAGGTATGACAGTAAGCGTGGACGTGTTGAACCAGGATATTGGCCAGCAGCTGGTTATACCTTATAAGGCTGTTTCGGAGCAACTTGGCGAGTTCTATGTGTACTTGGTGCAGGGTGATTCAGCTGTACAGCAGAATGTTCAGTTAGGCACCAAGTTTAACGGCAACATTGTTATTCGCGAAGGCCTGAAAGAAGGACAGCAGATTGTTGTAGAAGGCATTCAGAGGCTGCGTCAGGGAGCTAAAGTACAGGTGGGTGCGCCACAGCAAGGTTCTCAGCCGGCAGCCGGCAGGTAATGTATCCTAAAAACCTTTCAGAAGAAATTTAGACAGAACATGATTTCAGATGTATTTATAAGAAGGCCCGTCACCTCCATCGTGATCTCTATTGTGATCGTGCTGGTAGGTTTGCTGGCTATGATGAATTTGCCTATCACGCAGTACCCGGACATCTCTCCTCCTACTGTGTCTGTATCGGCAAACTATACCGGTGCTGATGCACAGACGGTGGAACAGACGGTAGCTACCCCGGTAGAAACGCAGATTAACGGTACGCCAGGCATGGCTTATATCACTTCTACCAACACAAGTACGGGTCAGATGAACATGTCCGTAACGTTTGAGGTGGGTACTGATATTGATATTGCTACGCTGGATGTGCAGAACCGTGCCAGTATAGCCGAGCCTAGCTTGCCGGAAGAAGTGCGCCGCTTAGGTGTTACCGTTCGTAAGCGTAACCCAAGTATCATGATGGTGATTGGTATTTTCTCACCAAACGGCACCCATGATATTCAGTACCTGGACAACTACACCAACATCTTCGTGCGTGATGCCTTGCTTCGTGTACCAGGTGTGGGTGACATTAACGCACTGGGTCAGGACTTCAGTATGCGTGTGTGGCTGAAGCCAGATAAGCTGGCACAGTATAACATCAGCACCGGCGAGATTACGGCAGCCATTCAGGAGCAAAACCTTCAGGTAGCAGCCGGTACAGTGGGTGCCAAGCCACAGCACGATACGCAGGCTTTCCAGTACCCTATTACGGTTAGAGGCCGCCTGCAAACACAGGAAGAGTTCGGAAATATTATCGTGCGAACAAATCCGGCTGATGGTAGCCTGGTATACTTAAGGGATGTAGCCAGATTAGAGTTTGGCCGTTTCGACTATGGTCGTTCAGCTACAATCAATGGCAAACCTTCAGCAATTCTGCTGATGTACCAGGCACCGGGAAGTAACGCTCTGGAAACAGCAGAAGGCGTTTATGCTGCACTTGATGAACTTAAAGCATCTTTCCCGGCAGACGTAGATTACGTGGTTTCTTTCGAGACTGTAACTGTAGTGCAGGTGTCTATCAACGAGGTGGTGCACACGCTGGTAGAGGCGCTGGTACTGGTAATTATAGTGGTTTTCCTGTTCCTGCAGAGCTGGAGAGCAACCCTTGTTCCGATTCTAGCTATTCCGGTTTCGATCATCGGCACCTTCATCTTTTTCATCCCACTAGGCTTTACAATCAACACGCTTACCCTGTTTGGCTTCGTATTGGCCATCGGTATCGTGGTGGACGACGCCATTGTGGTGGTGGAAGCGGTGCAGCATTATATAGACCATGAGCGGCTTTCTGCCAGGGAGGCAACGCGTAAAGCGATGAAGGATATTACGGCTCCGGTTATTGCCATTGCCTTGATTCTTGCTGCGGTATTTATTCCGGTAGGCTTTATACCTGGTATCGTAGGCCGACTGTATCAGCAGTTCGCAATCACGATTGCGATCTCTGTACTTATCTCTGCCTTCGTGGCCCTTACGCTTACGCCTGCGCTTTGCTCGCTGATGCTGAAGCCAATGAATGTGAACAAGGACTCCAGAGGTTTGAACAAGTTCTTCTACCTGTTCAACAACTGGTTTGCCAAAACAACAGACTCATACTCCAGAGGTGTACGCAAGAGTATAAAAGCTACTCCGCTGATCCTTGTCCTGCTTGTTTGCTTGTATGTTGGTACAGTAGGCTTGTTTGCAACAAAACCAACAGGCTTTATTCCAACAGAGGACGAAGGACGACTGTTTATTGCGATAGAACTACCTGAGGGTTCTTCTGCTACCAGAACAGAATCTTTGCTGGCTGAGCTGGGAGAGATTATGGCGGACATTCCTGCTGTAAGAAACTACACTGCTATTGGTGGTCTGAATGCCATTAACTTCTCCTTTAAGTCAAATAGTGGTACAATCTTCCTGCAGCTACAGCCGTGGGATCAGCGCCAGAATGAGTCGGAGCAGTTAGAGGGTGTAATGGCTACTTTAAATCAGCGCTTTGCTGCTATCAAGGAAGCGAATATACGCGTAGTGGCTCCACCTGCTATCCCAGGTCTTGGTCAGTCAGGCGGTTTTAGCTTTATGCTGGAGCAAAGAGCCGGTGGTGGTGACCTGAAGGAATTTGAGGCTACCCTTGGTCAGTTCCTAGGCGCAGCCAATGCCCGCCCTGAGATTGCCATGGCCTATAGCTTCTTCAATACCCGCACACCTGGATACCAGGTAGAGGTTGACCGCGAAAAAGCGAAGCAGTTGGGCGTAAACATTGCTGATGTATACTCTACCATGTCATCGCTGATGGGTAGCCGCTACATCAACGACTTCACCCGCTACGGCAGAAACTTTAGAGTGGTAGCTCAGGCTGATACGTCTTATAGAATGGACATCCAGGACCTGAATCAATACTATGTAATGAACCGCCAGGGTGAGTCAGTGCCATTAGGTGCTCTGGTAACTTCTAAGGTAGTGGAGAACCCAGCAGTAATTTCGCACTACAACCTGTTCCGCTCTGCGGAGGTAATGGGTAGCGCGGCTCCAGGCTACAGTAGTGGTCAGGCACTGCAGGCCCTGCAGGAGGTAGCTGCACAGGTGCTACCAGCTGGCTATGGCTACGACTTCTCCGGCCTAAGCCGCGAAGAGATAGCAGCAGGAAGCAGTACGATCTACATCTTCTCGCTTTCGATCATACTGGTTCTGCTCTTGTTGGCAGCCTTGTATGAAAGCTGGTCGGTTCCTTTCTCTATCCTGTTTGCCATTCCGTTGGGTATGTTCGGTGCTATTCTGGCCCTGACACTGCTACCTAAGCTGGATAACAACGTGTATGCCCAGATTGGTATGATCACGCTGATAGGTCTGGCTGCGAAGAACGCCATTCTGATTGTGGAATTCGCCAAAGAACGTGTAGACCGTGGTATGGAGCTGATAGAAGCGACAATAGAGGCAGTTATTCTGCGTCTGCGTCCGATCCTGATGACTTCACTGGCCTTCATACTTGGTGTGGTTCCGCTGGCCTTGGCAACTGGTGCAGGTGCCGTGTCGCGCCAGACAATTGGATGGGTAGTAATCGGCGGTATGTTGGCCGCCACGTTCCTGGCTATCTTTGTGGTACCGGTATTGTATGTGGTTATTACAAGACTAGCCTACGGTAAGAAAGGCTTAGCTGCTCTGCGCGAGCAAGGCAACAACAGGCCAGATGAGGATGAAGGCGGAGATCCTGCCTATGTTAACCCTCACAATTCGTAAAAAAAGATTGATAAATAAAACAAAAAGCCCCGTTTTTATGAACCGGGGCTTTTTGTTTAAAGTATTGGTTGGTATCAAGCATCTATTGCTTACCTAAGAGGCAGATTATTTTCCCTTCCCTCTTACCTGTTTTTCAACCTCATCCCACATCTCCTGCGGCACAGCATCAAAAGCGTTGAATTCTCCTGCCCCATACAGCCACTCACCGCCATCTATGGTTACCACTTCGCCATTCACAAAAGAGGCATAATCTGATACTAAGTATGCTGCTAAATTCGCCAACTCCTGGTGCTCCCCAAAGCGACCAACTGGTATGCGCTTTACAGGATCCAGCTTATCTGTTAGCTGTTTCGGGAAAAGGCGTGTCCAGGCACCTTCTGTAGGGAAAGGCCCTGGAGCGATGGCATTGGAACGGATACCATACTTTGCCCACTCAGAGGCCAGCGAGCGTGTCATGGCTAGCACGCCAGCTTTGGCACAGGCAGATGGTACAACATATCCTGATCCTGTCCAGGCATAGGTGGTGACAATATTCAGTATGGATGCCTCCTGTTTCTGTTCAATCCAATGCTTACCCAAGGCCAGAGTGCAGTTGTAGCTACCCTTCAGCACAATGTCTGTAATTACATCAAAGGCTTTATGGCTCAGGCGCTCAGTAGGGCTCACAAAGTTACCCGCGGCGTTATTCACCAGTGTATCTACCCTACCAAACCGGTCCAACGCAGCTTTCAGCATACCTTCAATTTCGTTATACTTGCGCACATCGCAGGCTATAGGCAAAACCTGCCCTCCCGTCTCAGCCTGAAGTTCCTTTGCTGCCTGCTCCAGTACCTCCAGTTTTCTGCTGCAGATAACAGCATTGGCACCCAGTTCCAGAAAATATTTTACCATAGAGCGTCCCAAACCTGTTCCGCCACCGGTTACAACAACGGTTTTACCTTTCAAGGCACCCTCTTTTAGCATTGGTTCAGCTTTCATCATTTGTCTAACGTTTAAGGTTATGCGGCTATACGGATCCGCAACATAAACTGTATAATGTTAAGTACAGGCATAAAAGTATACTTATCCCATCAAGCTTTTTAACAAACATTAAGAAAATGAACAGAGAACAGTTACAGCAAGAGCTGATGCAGGCAGTAGATGGCTTGTTGATGCACAGCGAAATAGATGCTCCTTTTGAATTTGTGTACCTGGAGGTGCAGCCAGGCAAGGAGCTGGACGCTGCAGAACTGGCAGAGTATGCAGGAAAGCCGTCTGGTATGAAGGTAGAAATAAAAGGATTGGAGGAATTCCTGCATCAATTCAAAAGTATAAATTCTGATGAGCGGCAAAGTACACCAGAAGGAAAAGAAGCTCATCACAAGTTAACAACCGTTCTGAACCAGCACCTGCAGGATATAAAAGTTTACTGTATTACCCAGATAGGAACAGAGGTATACATTCTGGGCAGAGCTCAGGATGGTAACTATGCTGGCTTACGAACGATGGTTGTACAGGATGAGGCTACAATAGAAGAAGGTGAAGAGTGAAGCTATACTCAGAAATGATCCTGTACAAGTTTATTAACAGCTATCATTCCGCTGAGACAAACGCCGGCAATTCCTTGGCCGGGGTAAACAGTATCGCCGCAAATATAGGCTCCACGGTGGTCGAGGCGGGCATCCTTTAACTGCCATGGCTTCATGTGCCGGTACTGCGGGTAACCACCCACAGCTCCATAGGCACGCCTTGTCCAAGAGATCCAGGCTCCGGGCGTGGCGGACTGAACCGAAAGTATGTTTTCCTGCCGGATAAGGCCGTGCTTTATAAGCCCATCAAGTATAGCTTGCTCAAGTTCGGATTTATTCTCTATAAGTGTTTGCTGCGGGTGCCGCACATGGGTGCTGATACTTGCTATCACCTCCCCTGCAGGTGCTCTGAAGGTATCTGTAGCATGGCTAAAACTAATAAAAATGCTTTTGCTGCCTATAATGGGCAGCCCCTCCGGAATGTGTACCTGGTGATGTAACACCTGCTTTGCTTCTTCGCCTTTTAGGATAAGCCCCATCGAAAAGGCGCCATTCAGCTGCTCGGATGGCAGTAGGTACCGCTGCAGACGCCGTTGTACCTTTTTATCATCAAAGAGTTGCAGCGTGTTGTTGAGCGGTATACCAGCTATTACGAAGTTGCTTTCAAACCCTCCTTTACCAGTTCTTATAAGATAACCTTCTGCCGTCGGCTTCACTGACCCCACCTCTTGCCCATACTTAATTTCTGAGCCTGCACTAGTTATAAATTCTATGAATGGCTTCACCAGATTAATCAGGCCGCCGGGCACGTAGTAGTTACTGTACAAAGTATAACAAAGAGCAGTGGCTCCAAAAAGCTCATTAACCTCGTGCAGGTAATTTTGAGCAGTGATGAGCAATTGCTCGTTCACGAAATCGACAAAAAGCTTGTTCTGAAGTAGGTTATGCTTTCGCAGCACATCCTCCATGTTTCGGAATGCGCCGGGTAATAGCATTACCTGACCTGGGGTGGCACGCAGCGCAGAAAAGAAAAAATCTTTTGCGTTAGAAAGAGGAAAACTGAGTTGTCTGGTTGAAGTGCGCCAGACACTTTGGCTAATCCGGTAACAATGTTCCCAAAATTCACGCTGCCTGTGCGGCCCAAAAACACGCTCGGCCTCTTTAATCCAGATCTCCAGATTTCCATACCTTGTTAGAACCTCTCCATTTGGTAAATGCACTTGCATTGGGGGCTCCAGCCTAACTAAGGGCACTTTTATTCCTGTATAATCTAACACAGAGCGCAGTGGCATGTGCTGGTCAAGGCCCACCAGCGTGGTAGCTCCTGTTTCGAACCAATAGCCTTTTCTTTTATAAGATGAGGCAGAACCTCCTGGGTATTTCGCCTGCTCCAGAACGCAAATTTTAAGTCCCCGATTGGCCAGCAAGGCAGCTGCCGTAAGAGAACCGAAACCCGAACCTATAATTACCACGTCATACTTCATTTATGCGTTACTTTTGTGCAAGCCTCAGCTATCTGTAAATTTAACTGCTATAGGTCCACAAGGTTTTTAAGCTAATATCACACTGACTTTATACTATGGAAGATTCTAAGACGATCAGCATCATGGGCTGCGGCTGGCTTGGCTTACCGCTGTCTGAACACCTGATGCGATTGCGATATAATGTAAAAGGCTCTACTACCTCGCCCGAAAAGATTGACGTACTGCTGGAAAAAGACATACAGCCTTACCTGCTCGACCTCTCCAGCGATATGCTCGACAAAGGGGCCTTGGAGGATTTTCTTGACACCGATGTACTGGTGCTTAATATTCCACCTCACCTGCGCTCTGATGGTGGCGATGCTTACCTGAGCCAGATGCACCTGCTCCTGAAAACTATGCTGGACTCACCTGTGAACAGAGTTATTTTTGTTTCCTCTACTTCTGTTTACCAGAATCTTAACCGCGTGATTATAGAAGAAGATGTGACCTTTACAGGTGAGCAAGACCCGAACAACATGCTGCTGCAGGCAGAGCGGCTCTTCCAGAACCGGGACGGCTGGATGACTACCATTGTCAGATTCGCTGGCTTAGTAGGTGGCAACAGGCAACCAGGAAGGTTCTTAGCTGGCAAACAAGATTTGCCAAATGGTGATGCTCCTGTTAACCTTATTCACCTGGACGACTGCATCAGCATACTGCACCGCATTATAGAAGAAGAAAAATGGGGTCGCGTATACAATGCCTGCGCTGATGGTCATCCGCTCCGCAAGGACTTCTATACTGCCGCCGCTCTATCTTTGGGCCTCACTCCTCCGCAATTCAAGGACATGGAAGTGACAGAGTTTAAGCTGATCAGTAGCCAGAAGCTAAAGGAAGAGCTATCCTATACTTTCATCCACCCTGACCCTATGACTTTCTTTTCGTAGTTTTGTGGGTTGAATGGCTGTATTTCTAATTTACTTTTTTAGATTCTGTAGTTTAAGTATAGTTTCTTTCTTCAACCCTCAAAACATAAATTTTGACAACAATGCAGATAGCAGTGATAGGTGGCGGAGCAGCAGGATTCTTTGGAGCGATAACATGTGCTGAGGCAAACCCTCAGGCAAAGGTGCTGCTGCTGGAAAAAACAAACAAACTGCTTTCTAAAGTGCGTATATCCGGCGGTGGTCGCTGTAATGTTACCCACAACTGCTTTGTACCAACTGTTTTCTCACAATACTACCCACGTGGTGGTAAGCAACTGAAAGAAGCGTTCAAAGTTTTTGGCGCACGCGAAACGGTAAATTGGTTTGAGCAGCGTGGGGTAAAGCTAAAGGCTGAACCGGATGGGCGCATGTTTCCTGTTACCGACAATTCCGAAACCATCGTGAACTGCCTGCTACAGGAGGCAAAAAAAGCTGGTGTAGAGATAAGAACCAGTACTGCAGTGGAAAAAATAGTACCTGTAAATGACGGAGAGCAGGTACATTTTATAGTAGAGTTAGGCAAAGGGGAAAGTATAAAAGTAGATAAAGTGCTGGTGTGTACTGGGGGCAATCCTAAGAGCCCTGGTTATGACTGGTTGCGCCAGCTGGGGCACACCATACAAGAGCCGGTGCCTTCCCTCTTCACATTTAATGTACCTTCTTCGCCACTAAAAGAGCTGCAAGGTGTTTCGGTGCCACACGCCAGGGTGCGTATTGCGGGGCAAAAACTTGAGTATGAGGGGCCGTTGCTCATTACACACTGGGGATATTCAGGCCCGGCAGTGCTGAAGCTTTCTGCTTGGGGAGCACGACATTTTTATGAGCAGAAGTATGCTTTTACTGCTCTTATACAATGGCTTCCGGAGCTTACGGAGGAAAGTTTGCGCCAAAACCTACAACAGTACCGCCAGGCTCACCCAAAGAAAATTGTATCCACCAACCCTCTTTTTGGTCTGCCACAGCGCCTGTGGCAAGGGCTTACCCAACTAGCAGAGGTACCTGAACAGGTGCGTTGGGCAGAACTTCCCGCTAAAAACACCAACAAACTGGTAGAGGCGTTGCTACGCCTGCCGGTGGAGGTAAATGGTAAAACTACTTTCAAAGAGGAATTCGTTACCTGTGGAGGTATAGAACTGCGCGAGCTTAGCATGAAGACCATGGAAAGCCGTGTGCAGCCAGGGTTATACTTTGCGGGTGAGGTGCTGGATATCGATGGTATCACGGGCGGCTTTAACTTCCAGGCTGCCTGGACAACAGGATACCTTGCCGGAAAGGCTATGGCCGCTAAAACAGCCTAAGCATCCCCTATTTCCATAGTTGGCAACCAAAAAAGTAACATATCAGTATTACTGTATATTAACTAAAAAGCGATATAACTATGGAAATGAATAAAGAAGTACAGTCTACTGTACACCACCTGATAGAAAGATGTAAAGACGGTGCCAAGGGCTACAAGACAGCCTCTGAGGACGTGGAAGACCAGGATCTGAAAGACCTCTTCCGTAAGTACGCTGTACAGCGAGACAGCATGATTACGGAGCTACAGGATCTTCTGCACAAGATGGGGCACACAGATGATGAATCAAGCTCTATAGAGGGTACTGTGCACCGCGCTTGGATCGACTTAAAGTCTGCCCTGACTTCGAGAGACCGAGTACGTGTTCTGGAGGAGTGTGAACGCGGCGAGGATTACGCTGTGAAAGCCTATCAGGAAGCATTGGAAAAAGATTTGCCAGCCGCGCTGAAGCAAATTGTGGAGCAGCAGTATAGCGATGTAAAGCATGCCCATGATCACATCCGCTCTCTTCGCGATGCAGCTAGAGATTAAGCATAAAGTACTTTGACAGAAAGGAGCCTAACAGCTCCTTTTTTTATGTCTGATGATATTGCAATTGGTACCATCTCATTTATTTTATCGCATCATTTTCAGCAGGGAGGCATATGTCGCTAAAAAAGTATATTTACGAGTATATCCCAAAGAAAGCCCTGGCACTCATATCTTTGGCAGTATAAGCGTATGTGCAATTTTATCAGGCTCTTAAACGTAAGCTAACAGAAAGGGAAGGAGAAAGCCCTTGCACTAGACACTTTGATGATGTCGCCCCCAAGCAAGCCCTTCTCTTCATCTTAAAAGCCTGGACAGTACCCCATCCGCAGGCATGAGTGAGTGTAGGCCCGGAAGATGAATGTTTTTTGTCCACTTTAGTCCCTTTCAGCTATGAAGAATTTACTCTGTCAGAACCTGGGCGTCGATGTGGGCAAAGACGCTCTGGATGTGGTGCGACATCCCTTCACTTTTGCTGGGTTCGATCTTACCCTATGTTCTACCGCCTGCACTTGCCGGCTGTTACCTTTGCTGCAGCAAACATGCCCTGCACCGGGAAGTGAATGCAGCTAGTAATATAAGAAATAAGGCGGTCGGGCAGACCGTTTCAGCTTGGGAGATATACGGTCGCAGTAGCCAGGTAGCCCAGGAATCCAACCTGCTTTAGCGGTGGGAATGTCAAAGGAAATGGAAGAGACGCTACAGCGGTGTCCTCTGAATAACTCTCAGGTTCCGTTTTCGGCAGAAGACTTTCTGCACCTCCCACAGCAGATGCAGGCATACTTGACCCACTGCAGATATTTTGGCAAAGGCAGAATCTACAACTTCTTGATAGACTTTGAACACACAGGCATAAAGCTAAAGCCAGATGCAAAGTGGACATCCATGAAGTGCCAGCAGTTTAATTCTGTGTTGCCTCCTACTCGACTAGCCCTGATGCAAAGCAGGATGTATGGCTTTATACCCTTCACTGGAAGAGACAAACTGCAGAATGGCCATGGTAATATGCTCATAAAGCTGGCTGGAATAACAGTGAGTAATGCAACTGGCACTAAGATGGATCAAGCTGCCCTTGTCACTTATTTGGCAGAAACACCTCTCCTTCCTGCTGCTTACCTCCTCCATAACATCACCTGGAACGAGATAAGCGAGAACATCATTAAGGCCACTGTCACCGATGCAGGAAATACTGCGAGCGGTGAATTTTATTTTAACGATCAGCATGAAATCAATGCGTTTAGAACCAATGACAGGTTTTACTCATCAGATGGAAAAGAATATAAAAATTGGGCCTGGTCTGCTTATTATGATAGGTACGAAGAAAGGAACGGTATAAAGATACCGACAGTTGTGCGTGCTGTTTGGCACATGCCAGAGGGAGACTACGAGTACTTCAGAGCGGCTACCAAGAGCATCAGGTATAATATTAGACCCTAATGCTTTATTCACAGGTACAAAAAACAACAAGGGTAACATCCGTCTGATGCTACCCTTGTCATATCTAACTGCGTTAACAGTCAGCTTAATCTTCCAACCTTTTTATGATACTTTTTTAACGAGCCCCTTTACCTGAAGGTTGTCGTATTGTTAAAATATTTTTAATCAAAAAGGCCGACTCTAAAAGTCGGCCTTTTCTTCAAGCTCGGAAGTTCAACACTTCTTGCGCTGATTACATTATTTTATACGTGCATTACAGCACGCTGTTTCAGGTTTCTGAGCTGGATTAGAATCTTCTTTTACGGAAGCCGCCGCCTCCTTCTCTTCTGTCACCACCTCTTCTTTCACGGTCGCCGCCACTGCGACGCTCACGGAATCCGCCTCTATCGCCACCACGGTCTGAACCACGGAAGCCGCCACCGCCTCTACGATCGCCTCTGCCTCTGTCACGGTCTCCACCGCCACCAAAGCCAAAGTCTTCCTTATCGCCACGGCCTTCCTTCGGACCTGAGCCTTTCTTCTGCGATTTCTCAATGACTACCATACGGCCATCATACTCTACGCGTCCGATGTTCTCTACAATTTCAGCAGTGTACTCAGTTGGTACTTCTACAAAGCTGAACTTGTCGTACAGGTCGATGTCGCCAACACGGCCTTCCGGAATGCTGGAGTTTTGTGCCAACAGGTCGATTAGATCGCGTGGGTGTACACGGTCTTTCTTACCGATAGTGATAAACAGGCGGTCCATACCTTCTTTCGCGGCTCCAAGACCTTTTTCAGCCTCAGCACCTTTCTCCTTCACTTTCTGCTCTTTCAAGCTCATTTTAAGGAGCGCAGCAGCAAGGTCAAGCGGCGTATAACCTTCTGTCTCGTTCACGAAACGCTCAATGCGCGCTACGTGCTTAGCCAGATGTCCTTTCTCCAGTACTTCCTTCACTTTATCAAAGAAAATGTTAGTACGGATTTCGTTTACGTCTTCTAACGACGGTACCTGCTGCAGCACAATCTTGGCTTTTGTATAGCGCATGATGTCTTTCAACTTGTAACCATCTGAGCGACCTCCTACAAAAGAGAATGCCTTGCCAAACTTACCGGCACGACCAGTACGGCCAATACGGTGTACATAAGACTCTTCATCCTGTGGCAGGTCGTAGTTAAACACAGCCTCTACATTCTCTACGTCAAGACCACGGGCAGCCACGTCAGTCGCTACCAATATCTCCAAAGTACCGTTCCGGAACTTGTTCATTACCGCAGAACGCTGGTTCTGATTCATGTCACCATGCAGACCATCGGTGAAATAACCTCGTGCCTGCAGGCCAGTTACCAGTTCATCCACCATGCGTTTGGTGTTGCAGAAAATGATAACCGACTTCAGGTTATACATATCCAGCAAGCGAGATAAAACCTCTTGTTTGGCGCTGTTGCGTACCTCAAAGTAAGATTGATCGATATTCGTTACAGTCAGCTCCTGGTGCACCACTTTCACGAGCACAGGGTCTGTTTGGTAACGCTTCGTCATTTCCATGATTGGCTTGGACATAGTAGCCGAGAAGAAGATGGTCTGGCGATCCTCAGGGATACGCTCCAACACATACTCGATATCTTCACGGAAGCCCATATCAAGCATTTCGTCCGCCTCATCAAGGATGATCTTGTTTACATTGTCCAGCACCAGGGTACCACGGTTGATGTGGTCCATCACACGTCCTGGCGTACCGATTACAATCTGAACACCCTGTTTTAGGGCGCGCAGCTGACGGTCGTAGCTCTGGCCACCATAGATAGGTACTACGCTTATACCTTGCTTATACTTAGCAAGCTTCTGAATCTCACCTGACACCTGAATAGCAAGCTCACGTGTAGGGCACAGAATAAGGGCTTGTACGCTGCGGTTGCTAGGGTCTATGGTTTCAATGGTTGGTATGCCGAAAGCGGCAGTTTTACCAGTACCTGTCTGGGCCTGGCCTATTATGTCTTTACCTTCTAAAACAACTGGGATTGCTTCTGTCTGGATGGGAGAGGCTTCTTCAAAGCCCATGTCAGCGATAGCACGCTGTACTTCCGGCGAAAGCGGAAGCTCTTCAAATCTGATTTTGTTCATCTAATATTTTTAACTGATACATCTGGAGGCAGCCTGCTAATTAACCATTCTCTGCAATTATGAGAGCGACAAATGAAAAACAACTAAGGTAGCCAACAGTGTAGTAACCAGTTATCTGTAATTCAGACTGTTCCAAATCGGATGCAAAGATACTAACAATTAATAACATTAACTATCAATACTTGAAATAAGATTCATATGTTCCACAAGGGCTCTACTTTTAAAATAGCTTTTAAAAATATTGGACACGTAAAACAGGTACTTTACCCTTAAATAGGATCACTTTACAATGTTTTGTATAGAGAATATTTATACTTGAATTTTTTAAGTAAATTACCATTAAAGTTAAATTTATTATTGGGTTATGGCAACTACATAGTCCCTTGCCCGTAAAATCACTAAATTCACTCACAAAATATGAACACTTACCATGTGTTATACTATTCAGTGAATTATTTTAAATTGGTTATCGTAATATAGTCAAACACAATGTTCTTGTGTGCAATAAAAACAAGAGATAATGTATAAACATCTGCATTTTATTGCACAATCCCCGCTCTTATTTTACCATTCAGGCTATACTGCTTAACCTTTCTGTTAGGTGGATATGCTGTTTAGCTGCTGCTACAGGAGCTATGAAAATGCTTTAACTATGACTTAGAAAATATTAAACATCCCTAACCCCTTTAAATCCATCATTTATGTTACACTTTTCCAAAATCTCAACAAAAGGCAAAGACTTCAATCTAATCGCTTCTGGAGCATTAGCGTTCAAGATTCACAACAAAATCCTTAAGGACGAGGCTTTTCACAAGGGGGCAAAAATTAGCCGTAACATGTTGTTAGGCAGCGCTCCGGCAAAAGCGTTGAATGCTGATCGCCGAAACGTGTTTTATGTAATTTTATCTGACGTAGACAGAACGAATGTTGAGGACCTGTGCAAGCTTATCGCACAGGAGCGCAAAAAGGGCAGCTATGCCGTTTGTCAGGTTATTCCGCTTTACTACAACGAGCCTTCCTTCAAAGCCCTCAAAACCCTGCGCCAGAACTTCGATGAGGTAATTGAACTGAACAAGTTTAATTTGGGTAGCAGCAAAGCATTAATAAGCTCAGAACAGCAGCGATGCCTCATCACCGACTACTCTCTGTCTATGGCCCGCATCATGTACCATGTATGCGCTAAAGACTTCACTCCTATCGCTTCTGAGCTTAAAGGAGAGCTGGTATACGCCGGTTAAGTGTAACTCATAAGGGAAAATCAGGTACTACTGCTCTTAACCGGGCAGTAGTACCATAACCTATTCTCCAGCCACTGTTGCACTTACAATATTTTTGCTAATATTTTTAGCCAAACACTTGATTGATGGTTGACCAAAGCAGTATCTTTAATGTATAGATACACCGCGATGCCATCAGTTTTCAAGATATACTCCTCCTCGGCCGGCTCAGGCAAAACCTACAACCTGACAAAGGAATACTTAAAGCTGGCGCTCCACACTTCTGACCCGGATTACTACAGATCGGTACTGGCCATCACTTTTACCAATGATGCCGCTGCCGAAATGAAAGAGCGCATTCTCGCCGCGCTGCGGAACTTCAATGACAAAAGCTTGTCAGGGAAGGAGCTGCAAAAAAGCGAGGACCTACTGCAGGATGTTACCTGGGAACTGCAGGACGAGTATCCTGAAGAGCAGCTGGATAAGGAAGAGGTACGAAAAAGAGCAGCTGCGCTTTTTCGCCAGATCCTGTATAACTACTCCGACTTTAGCGTAAGCACCATCGACAGTTTTGTAAACAGGATCGTGCAAGCTTTTACGCGCGAGCTGAACATCCCGCAGAACTTTGAGGTTGACCTGGACTCGAACACGCTGTTGAGCACGGCTGTATCGCTGCTGCTAGACAAGGTGACAGATTCCAAAGAAGATTTATTGTCGCAGACTTTGGAGCAATATGCGCTGGAGAAAGCCCGTGAAGGCAAGAGTTGGACCATGCTGCCCGACGACCTTATGGACTTTGCCCGCAACTTGCTCAATGAGCAGGTGTATGAGGCAATCACCGACTTGCAGCTGCTCAGCCTGGAAGATTTTAAAGAAGTACGCGAGCACCTATACCTGATACAACAACAGGTAGCCGAAACGGTGCAAGAGGCGGCGCAGCAGGCCATGCAGCTTTTTGAGCAGGCAAATGTTTCCCCAGCTGATTTGTACCAAGGCAACCGTGGCATCTGGTCATATTTTAACACATGGCTGAAGTCGGTAGACCTGAACTATGGCAACAGCAATGCAATAAAAACCATTGAAGAGGATAAGTGGTACGGTGGCAAAGCCAGTGCCTACGCCAAGGCACAAATCGATAGTATAAAGCAGCCCCTCACCGATCTATACTATCACATCGAAAGTATAAAGGAGCCGTATGCGGCTACATTTACGCTGGTACAGCAGGTGGTGCCGCACCTGTACAAAGTATCCTTGCTGAACGAGCTTGAAAAATGTCTGCAAGAGATAAAGCAGGACAAGAACACCGTTCATATATCCGAGTTCAACAAGCGCATTATAGATATTGTACTCAAAGAGCCGGTGCCTTTTATATATGAGCGGCTCGGTGAGAAGTATAAGCACATCCTGATAGATGAGTTTCAGGACACATCTGTATTGCAGTGGAACAACCTGCTACCGCTCGTAGACAATGCCTTGGCCTCTGGTCATTTCAGTATGGTGGTGGGTGATGCCAAGCAGGCGATCTACCGCTGGCGTGGCGGCGAAATGGAACAAATCCTGCACCTCTACAAAAATAACACGCGCCAGCTGTACGAAAACCGCCGCCATGGTCCTCTTATCCGGGAGCGGTACGAGTCGGTAGACCAGGCACTGGCCCCAAAGAATTTAAGCGTAAACTATCGCAGTCGCTCAGAGATTATCGACTTCAACAACGAGCTTTTCACCTTCATCAGCCAGGGGCATCAGGAGTTCGCCATGTTTACCTCTATCTACGACAAAGACTTTGCGCAGCAAGTACCTACTGGCAGCGACAAAAGTGGCGGCCATATTCAGATCATGTTCACGCATGACGATGATATCAATTACAAGCATGACCTGAACAGCTGCGGCCGTACCGAAGAGCTTTACGACGGTTATAAGCATAAAGAGCTGTTAACCTACGACGAAAGCACCCTAAACATGGTGCTGGATCTGGTACAACAGGCACAGGCCGAAGGGTATGCGCTTCAGGACATGGCAATTCTTTGCCGCACGAACATCAAGAGTAAACTTATTGCTAACTTCCTGAAAGAGCGCAAGTATGACATCATCTCTCAGGACTCCCTGTCATTGCAGTTTGCTGAGGTGATAAATCTCATCATCGCCATGTTCAGGGTCTTCAACCGCCCGAACGACTCGTTGGCAAAATCAGAAGCTTTGTACCTGGTGTGTAAGGTGGCTTTGGGTGTGGTACCGGATGTGGAGATGACCAAAACCATTGCCGACATCGCAAATGACAAGGAAAATCAGTCTTTCTTTGATCAGCTACGCATTTTTGGTTTTGATGTGCAGGAGCGTGAGACGGGCAACCTCTCTATCTATGAATTGACAGAAAAGCTGATACGAATCTACGATTTGCTGGGCAAAAACAACGAAAGCGAATACCTGTTCCGCTTCCTCGACCTGGTGCTGGAGTATAGCTTAAAACACAGCAACAACCTGAACAACTTCCTGGCTTACTGGGATGTGCAGAAAGACAAGCTAAGCATCAACACGCCCAAAGATCGAGATGCCATCACCATCACCAGCATTCATAAGTCTAAAGGCTTGGCCTATCCTATTGTCATCATTCCGTTTGCTGATTGGAGCACCGAACCGAAAAGAGGCTCGCTGATGTGGAGCGCCTTGCCGGATGATATAAGCGTGACGGGTAAACTAAGGAGTGTTGCAGTTAACATAAGTTCTAAACTAGAGAATACGACACTGGCTAAGCAGTACAGCACCGAGATAGAGAAAACCTTTATCGAAAACCTGAACATGCTGTATGTTGCCCTCACCCGCCCAATTGACAGGCTCTACCTAATCGGAAATGCTAAAGACCTGCTGGAAGAGCGAAAAGCACCGAAGCTGGACGGCCAGGCCAAGAACGTAAGTCACCTTCTCTACCGCTACCTGGTGCACAAAGAAATGTGGGAGTTTGGCAAACACTGCTACCAATTGGCGCAAGGCAGGCCACAGCAGCAAGGGCACAGAGGCATCAACGATAAATCGTACCACCTCGACCACCTGACCTCTGCCGATTGGGAACAGCGCCTGAAAATAAAGCAGCACGCCAACAACGTGTTCGACTTCGAAACGCAGACTGTACAGCGCCAGCAAAACAGAAAGCTGCATTACGCGCTGGCACGCATTGCCTTTGCTCCGGAACTGGGCAAGGTGCTGCGCCAAATGGTTTACGAGGGCATTATCAGTGAGCGTGAAAAGCCGGAGCTAAAACACAAGCTAGCTCAAGTACTGAACCACCCAAAGTTAGGCCGCTATTTTACCAACAAGGTAGTGGTGGAGCATGAGAAAGAAGTTCTGGATGCCCGCGCATACCTCTACAAACCTGATCGCATCGTGTTCGACGGTGAGGCAGTGGTGCTGATAGAGTTTAAAACCCCGCCACCAGAACCGGAGCACAAGTATAAGTTAGATCATTACGCTGTACGCTTCCGCCAACTGGGCTACCAGAAAGTTAAATGCGTGCTTTATTACTTTGAAACCGAACAGGTAATGGAGTGGCAGTATGGCGGCAAAAAAGCAGAACAACTTGGGTTAGAGCTGTAGTTCTAGCACCGGCCTCAAAGCAATAACTTCATCAGAATATGGAACAACGATTGACAATCATCACCTTAGGCGTGAAAAACCTGCAACGCGCAAAGGAGTTTTACCAGAATGTTTTTGGCTGGCAACCAACTGAGAGCAACTCAGAAAGTATAGTTTTCTTTCAGTTGAATGGTATCCAGTTGGCCCTCTTCCCACAGGAGTCGTTGGCGGACGATGCAGGCATACCTTCTGAAGGCAGCGGCTTTAAGAAGTTTACCCTGGCCCATAATGTACGCTCGGAGCAAGAGGTAGATGAGTTGGTAGCACAGCTGGAGGAGAAAGGTGCAACGGTAGTGAAGCGACCAGAGAAGGTTTTCTGGGGCGGCTACAGCAGCTATATTGCTGACCCGGACGATAACTTGTGGGAGATTGCCTATAACCCGTTCTTGTTGCTTGAGGAGGCAAAGGATAAAAAGCACCCTTCCATTCATTAAGTCACTTATGTAGATTTAGTGCTAGAAATAGCAATTACGATAAACATATTTGTCATTTTAAAAGGATCCTTATTGATGCGCTTTTGATTAGCAAAATAAGATACCTCTAACATGATAACAAACTGTAACACATTCACCCTTACAATAATAAACCCGCGTGCAAACCTTCCTGGAGCTATCGGCTAAGTACATTTACGAGAAGTATAAAGAGAACATCAGCGAGCTGTGTGTGGTGCTGCCATCACGGCGTGCGAGTTTCTTCTTCAAGACAGCCCTGGCACAGGCAGCACCCGAGCCGATCTGGTCGCCGGAAGTGTATGCCATGGAAGATTTTATCCGCAGCCTTTCCAAAACCGATGTACTGGAGCCGATAAACCTGCAGCTGGAGCTGTTTGACCTGATGCGTGAGCAGGACCCGAAGCTTGACTTCGACAACTTTGTGACGTGGGCCGGCACCTTGCTGGAGGACTTCAGCCGCATCGATCAAAACCTGGTCGACACCAAAAAGCTGTTTGAGTATTTGGGCGAGGCGAAAGCGCTGGAACGTTGGGATCCGAAGTTTCTCGGTAAAGAACTCTCCCCTACTCTCAAAAAGTATTTCAGCCTCTGGGACAATATTGAGAAAACCTACCACAACCTGCAGAAGCGATTGCTGGAGAACAAGCAGGCCTATACTGGTATGGCTTTCCGGAAAGTGGCTAAGGACATCGACAAGATTGCTAAGGAAAGCGAGTGCCACCAGTTCATCTTTATCGGATTAAACAGCCTTACCCGCTCCGAAGAAAAAATCATCAGAGCGCTGCTGAAGCACGACAAGGCAGAGGTGCTTTTTGATACAGATGATTTCTTCATGGATGAGCAGGGACTGAGCAACCGTGCCGGGAGCTTTCTGCGCAAGTATAAAAGCACCTGGAACCTTCCGGAGTGGCGCTGGCAGCAAAACCTGCTGCTGACGGATGAGAAAGAGATAAACGTAATTGGCGTGGCCAACGCCAGTATGCAGGGCAAGCTGGCAGGGCAACTGCTGCAGGAAATACGCGAGCAGGACAAGCACGCGCAAACAGCCATTGTACTACCCGACGAAACGCTGCTTCTACCGGTGCTGCACTCTATCCCGGAGGATGTGCCTACCTACAACGTTACCATGGGTCTCAGCTTTAGGGGCACACCGCTGTTCAACCTCATCGACCTGCTCTTTGAGGTGCACCTAACAGGTGTGACACAGCTGCAGGAATCCGGTTATAAAGTATACCAGTACCACCACCTCAGCGTAACGAAGTTGCTCACACATCCTTTCATCCGCAGGTATGAGCTATACCTGAACGATGATCCGGAGCAGGCTAAATACCATGGCACTATACAGCAGGTGCTGGATAAAATGGTGCAGGAGAATAAGGTACTTATTACGGCGCAGGAACTGATTGAATTGAGTCAGCACCACCTACTGTTCGAAACGCTCTTCCGTACCTGGCGCGACTGCGACGACATTATTGTGGCCATGTATGAGCTGATCGAGCTGCTGCGCCAGGTGTACACGCACAGCCGCAACAGCATCGAAACAGAGTACCTGTACATCTTCTATACTTTGGTGAAGCGCCTCGACACCATTTTCGATTGTCGTGAACACAAAATCTCGGTGCGCAGCTTCCGCAAGTTCCTCTATGAACTGATTGGGCAAACACGGCTTCCTTTTAGCGGTGAGCCTATATCAGATGTACAAATAATGGGTATGCTGGAGACGCGTGCGCTGGATTTTGAGAACCTGATTATACTTTCGGTTAATGAGAATGTGCTGCCAGCGCCAAAGCGCCAGGAGTCGCTGATGCCATATGATGTGCTGCGCGAGTTTGGGCTGCCGACCTATGCCGAGACTGAAGGAGCCATGGCCTATAATTTCTACCGCCTGCTTCAACGTGCCAAAAAGGTTAACCTGCTTTATGTGCTGCCCTCCGACACATACGGCTCCGGCGAGAAAAGCCGTTTTATACTTCAGTTACAAAACGACTTGGCGTTGCGCAATCCGAAGATCAAGTTCCGCGACATGATTGCGGCAGTAGAGCAACAGGAAACACGGAAGTATGAAGAAGATATCGTGGTGGCAAAATCACCGGAGACCATCGCTCAGTTACGGCAGGAACTCGAGCGCGGCCTCTACCCTTCGCACCTGAACATGTACATCAACTGTTCGCTGCAGTATTATTTTACCCGCATCGCAAAAATGCAGGAGGTAGACGAGGTAGAAGAGCAGCTGGGCGCTGACCAGTTTGGTACTATTGTGCACCAGGTGCTGGAAGATTTCTTCCGTCCGCATGAGCAAAGCGGCAGGCCTATACTTGCCGGGCATGTAGAGCAAATGCTACAGGCTTTACCGGAAAAAGTAAAAGCAGAGTTCAGTAAAGTTACGCTGGGTGCCAAGCCAGAGCGAGGCATGAATTACCTGCTCTATAAAGTTGCCGTAGAGGTGCTGGATAAATACCTTCAAAAACTGAAGGAGTCGGATGAACTTCCGCTGTACGTGCTGCGCCTGGAGGAAACATTGGCCACCACGCTGCCTGTGCAGGTAGGCGACGAAGTAGTAAACGTGCGTATTGCTGGTAAAGCAGACCGCATAGACCTGACAGGCCACGAGCTGCGCGTAATCGACTACAAGACCGGCAAAGTAGAGCAGAACCAGCTGCGCATAAAGCCTGAAGATGTGGAGCTGCACTTTCTCACCGACCAAAAGTATGGCAAGGCCCGCCAGCTTTGGCTGTACGAGTATGTACTGAAGCGTGTGCTGGAGGATCAACCGGAAACTATCCTTCGCAATGCCGGCCACATCTCCCCTCTTCTTATAAGTCCGAAGTCGGGGATCCTCTCCTTCCGTAACTTGGAGCCGGGTGTTTTGTCGTCGGAGTTTAATTTCATGGAAGCCGATGGTGCCACTCCAAAGGATTTTGTAGAGGCTTCTGAGCAGCTGTTGGGAGATTTTGTGCGCCGCATGCTAGACCCAGAAGAGCCGATTCAGAAAACACGCGACCTGGATGTATGCCAGTGGTGTGCTTATAGAGGAATTTGTGCAAGGTAGCCTTGTCTACACAAAAGGAGAGACATATCCTTTATTGATCTAAAGCAGTAAGGGATAATGAATTTACAAGTATGTGCACTATACGTACATCATTCTCATTTTCTAGTATTGGCCCTGTACTTATTTAGTTCTTCATAGAAACACAAATCTATAGCATAAGTATGTAACTCCTGTGAACAGGATCTTAGAACTATCAAGCAAGCTTGGGCTGACGCTACAGATCGTAAAAACAGCTTTTGCTGCTGCACTTTCCTGGTTTATTGCCTCTAGCCTACTGCACTCCGAATATCCTTACTTTGCGGCGGTAGCGGCCATTATAACTGTGCAGGTTACGGTGGCAGACTCCGTTAATAAAGCTTCGCAACGTATTATCGGCATTATTGGCGGCGTCATGATCAGCATGCTCCTGGGGCATTGGTTCAAGATAGGCGCTGTTTCTATTTTCTTTATCATATTGATCGGAATGGGCCTAGCCAAGGCCTTACGCATGAACCCCCAGATCATATCGCAGGTGGCTATCAGTTCGCTCCTGGTCCTGGCATTCGGGCAAACCAAAGCCGGGTATGCCTATGAGCGAATTTTTGAAACCATACTCGGATCAGGTATAGCTGTGCTGATCAACGCTTTGATCATTCCGCAGGATGCTATACCGGAAGTTAAGAAGCGTATTGTTTCCTATAGCAAGTTATCTGCTCTAACCCTAAGGGGACTTAGTGCGCTGCTGAACAATACTGGCCCCCGCTTAAAAACAGGACGAACCGAGGTGAATAAATTAATCAAGGAAGCTGCAGATTGCCGGAAGGCTTTTGAACTGGCAGAGCAGAGCTTACGGTATAACCCTTTGCTTACACACAAGCGCAAAGTATTAGACCGCCTGGGTGCCGACATAAGGCTACTTAGAAGCATTACCATTCAAATTAGGGGAATAAGGAGAAGCCTTGCCGACCTGCAGCTGAACAATACTTTCCAGACCGGTTACCCAGCAAAAGAGCAACTTATACTTGCGTTGGAGGCTACTGCCAATTGTATTGATGCTTTTGGCCAAACCATTGTGGATCCCTCTGAGGAAAAAACAAAGAGGCTTAGCACAGCTATACAGTTAGCAAGGCAGGAACAAGCACGGTGCCTGGAGAGCCTCACCCATACATCTTCCCTGCCCATCCTTCAGGACATGGGGAGCATCCTCACAGACCTAAGCCGCATAGTGGCCGAAACAGAAAGACCGGATATAGAAGCAGAAGAAGTTTTTATAGAAACGAGTTCAGCTGAGAGCTCCCCCTGAAGAGAGCAAGCTAATCAAAACAAAAATCCCCGTGCCATAGACGATAGCACGGGGATCCTGAGTTAATATAGTCGGTAGTTATACATTCACGTTCGCCATCTGCGCATCTTGGTATCTGCCACCGGCGGCTACACCTTTCGGTGCTATTTCATCAATCTGCTGCAGTTCTTCCTGGGTCAGCGACACATCCAGCGCCTTTATGTTTTCCTCAAGGTACTTGCGGCGTTTCGTTCCTGGTATAGGCACCAGGTCCTCACCCTGTGCTAATAACCATGCCAGTGCCAACTGAGACGGAGTACAGCCCTTTTGTCCCGCCAACTCCTCAATCTTTTGTACCAGATCCAGGTTTCTCTGGAAGTTGTCACCTTGGAAACGGGGCGACTGTCTTCTGTAATCATCTTCGGCCAGGTCCTCAAACTTTTTGATCTGACCAGTCAGGAAGCCACGACCCAAGGGGCTATAAGGAACAAAACCGATGCCCAACTCACGACATGCAGGTAAAATTTTATCCTCCACATCGCGGCTCCAGAGCGAGTATTCTGTCTGCAGCGCAGTAATCGGGTGTACTTGTTGAGCTCGTCTGATGGTTTCCACCCCGGCTTCAGAGAGCCCTAGGTAGCGCACCTTTCCTTCTTTCACCAATTCTGCCATCGCTCCTATCGTGTCTTCAATCGGTGTATTTTTATCCACCCGGTGCTGGTAGTATAAGTCTATGTAGTCAACACCTAAGCGTTTCAGGCTGGCCTCACAGGCTTGTTTTACATATGCTGGTTTTCCGTTAATGCCTAAGAAGCTCCCATCTTCACCACGTACGTTGCCAAATTTGGTGGCAATAATCACCTGGTCTCTTCGGTCAGCGATAGCTTTACCTACCAGTTCTTCGTTAGCACCCACGCCATACATGTCGGCCGTATCCAGGAAATTTACGCCCAGTTCCAGTGCCCGGTGTATGGTAGCGATAGACTCGCTATCGTCGCGGTTGCTGTAGAAGTCTGACATGCCCATACAGCCAAGGCCGAGAGCCGATACTTCAAGTCCTTGTTTTCCTAGCTTTCTTTTTTTCATCCGTAGTTTACTATATTGTAGATTCAACGTTAAACATCGCCTAAAAAGACAGCTATAGTTTACGCGGATGTAACTATGGCGTATAGGTAAAAGCTTGCTTTTGGCTTACTTCGGATGAGGCTTCGCCAAATTTGCTTTATTATATCAACTAGAAAAACACATGGATCAAAGAATAAATGTAGGCTTGTTGGGATTCGGAATGGCCGGTAGAATCTTTCATGCGCCTTTTATCTCTATTGTACCTGGCTTCAACCTGAAAAAGATTAAAGCTAACCGTGCAGAAAGTATAGAGCTTGCCAACCAGAGATACCCGGAAGCTGAGGTAGTGCCACATGAGCAAGACATTTTCGGGGATGAAAGTATAGATTTCGTGGTGGTAGCCACAGCAAATCCTACCCACTATAGCCTGGCCAAAGCCGCCCTGCAGGCAGGTAAACACGTGCTAGTAGACAAGCCCTTTACAATCAGCAGTGCCGAAGCCGAAGAATTGATTGCCCTGGCAAAGGAAAATGATAAAGTATTGACTGTGTACCAGAACCGCCGCTGGGACAGTGACTTCAAAACTGTTCAGAAGCTCGTGCAGTCTCAATTACTGGGTAACCTGGTAGAGTACGAGGCACATTTCGACAGATTTCGAAACGAGATAAAGCCAAACACCTGGAAAGAAGAGGACCTGCCTGGCTCAGGCTTACTTTACGACCTGGGAGCGCACCTTATCGATCAGGCCTTATACTTGTTTGGCGAACCTAAGGAAGTTTATGCCGATGTACGCGTGCAGCGGTTAGGCTCGAAAATCCCGGATTACTTTGAGCTTGTATTGCAGTACGATGGGCTGAAAGCCATTCTGAAAGCAAGCATGCTGGTTCGGGAGCTAGGACCTCACTTCGTGCTGCATGGCACAGAGGGTTCTTTTGTGAAGTATGGCATGGATGTGCAGGAGGAGCAACTGAAGCTAGGCAATTTTCCGGCTAACACAGCAAACTGGGGCCTAGAGCCGGAAGAACGCTGGGGAACCCTGAACACTAGTATAAAAGGGCTAAACTTTAGAGGCAAGATAGAAAGTGAAGCAGGAGATTACCGCGGCCTGTACCAAAACGTGTACAATGCCATAACTGGGCAGGAAGAGCTGGTGGTAAAACCGGAGCAGGCGCGTAACACTATCAGAATAATAGAGCTGGCGATGCTGAGTAGCCAGGAGAAGAGAAGCATTAAGTATAGCTAAAACATAAGCTATCTGTCATCCCAAGCAAAGTGTTAGCATTACGAACCATGAAGTTAGGGATGACAGATAGCAGGTTTATTAGAATATGATTTCTTACTCTTGAAGCCCCAGTTGAAAAGCCTTCGGAGTAGTACCCACCTCCTTCTTAAAAGCCCTGATAAAGTAATTCAGGTTTTGAAATCCTGCCATATAACAAGCCTGAGTAACAGAATTTCCTGGGTTCTGAAGATAAGTTCTGGCTAAGCGAATGCGCTCTTTTAAGATATAATCAGCGGGAGTGTAGCCGAATTCTTCCTTAAACTTCCGGAAGAAATTAGCACGGCTCATGCAGGCCTTCTCGCTTAGCTTGTCTACATCAATTTTTGAGGTGATATTCTCCTTGATGTACTGAATAATATACCCAAACCTGTTATGGCTGGCAAGCCGCTTATAGTTCTGCTCAAAAAAAGCACGAGCCTGCGTTTGCATCAACCTCACTAACAGCTCCCGCAACGCCAGGTTAGCCAATATATCTTTCTCACGGCTGTGGTCATTCAAGCTAATCTTTATGAGGCGGTTAATGATGTCGGCCAGCTCCAGGTTGTTTGCCAGATGCAAATGTTCTGAGCTAATGCGCCATTCCTCCCCCTGCTCTGCCTTAGTGTGGCGCTCGTTCAGCAGCTGGATAGTAGACTGAATCTGTTCGGCAGAAATGGCAAGCGCCAAGCATTGTGTAGGTGTGTCTTTACCTGCCTCCGGAAAATCTATTTTCATCAGCTCACTTGGCGGTACAATAACCGACTCACCGGGCAGGTATTCGAATCCTGGTCTATCCGCTAGGTGCATCACCTTCTTTCCGCGCAACATACTGGTGAGCACCCAATCATCAAACTTTAGATTTACCTCCTTTGCCTGCTGGTGTGTCTCAAATACGTTCAACTCACAGGCATCCATGCTATAGACAGACCTGTTTTCTACCAAAGTGAACAAAGATTGCTCTTCGAGTATTGGTACTTGCTGCAGTTTATACTTTAGAGGCATGTCTAAATCTAAGAAATTTCTCTTTCTATATCAATTTGATACGATAAGCATAAATAAATAGACGATAAGTTGAGAATGAAATTGAGTGATTACTGACCTTTAAGCATCATTCTTTTAAACCCAAAAAATAAAACCTATGGACACAGTAGCAATGCCTCAGAAAAAATCCGCTATTCTGGAGCGGCCTCAGTTTAAAGAGAAGTACGATCACTTTATCGGTGGCAAGTGGGTAGCCCCGGCCAGTGGCGAGTATTTTGACAACATCTCTCCTATCGACGGCAAACCTTTCACCAAAGCTGCCCGTGGAAACAAAGAGGATATAGATAAAGCACTGGATGCCGCTCACCAAGCGTTTAAGTCCTGGTCTAAAACCTCTGCCGCCGCACGCAGCAAAGTTCTCTTGGATATCGCCAACGTGATAGAGCAGAATGCTGAAATGCTAGCTCGAGCCGAGACCGTTGACAATGGCAAGGCTATCCGTGAGACACGCGCTGCTGACATTCCGCTCTGTATCGACCACTTCCGCTACTTTGCTGGCGTTATCCGGGCAGACGAAAGCACTATGTCGGAGCATGACGAGTTTACGGTAAGCATAAACCTGCAGGAGCCCATTGGTGTGGTAGGCCAGATCATCCCTTGGAACTTCCCGCTACTGATGGCAACCTGGAAAATGGCCCCTGCCCTGGCAGCCGGTTGCTGTGTGGTAATGAAGCCTGCTGAGCAAACGCCTACAAGCATTATGCTGCTCATGGAGCTGATACAGGACATTGTGCCTGCAGGGGTGTTGAACGTGGTGACTGGTTTCGGCCCTGAAGCTGGTAAGCCACTTGCCTCCTCTCCTCGCGTGGCCAAAGTTGCCTTTACCGGCGAAACCACTACAGGCCGCCTGATCATGCAGTACGCATCAGAAAACCTCGTGCCGGTAACGATGGAACTGGGTGGTAAATCTCCGAACATCTTTATGCCAAGTATTGCCGATGCCGATGATGAGTTCTTCGATAAGTGCGTAGAAGGTGCCGTGATGTTTGCCCTGAACCAGGGCGAGGTTTGCACTTGTCCATCACGCATATTGGTGCACGAGAGCGTGTATGACCGCTTTATGGAACGCGTAGTGGAACGCACAAATGCTATCAAATTAGGACACCCGCTGGCAGAAGACACCATGATGGGCGCACAAGCATCTAACGACCAATTCGAGAAGATTCTCTCTTACATGGATATTGGCAAACAAGAAGGTGCCGAAGTGCTTTGCGGAGGTGGTGCAGCTGGCTTAAACAGTGGCCTTGAGAACGGCTATTATATTCAGCCAACTATCTTTAAGGGCAACAACAAGATGCGTGTATTCCAGGAGGAGATTTTTGGTCCGGTAACTTCTGTAACGACTTTTAAAACAGCTGAAGAAGCTATTGAGTTGGCTAATGATACACTTTATGGTCTTGGTGCCGGTCTCTGGACCCGCGATGCGCACGAGATGTACCAGATGCCACGTGCCATACAGGCTGGTCGTGTGTGGGTAAACTGCTACCATGCATATCCGGCGCACGCTCCGTTTGGCGGCTACAAAAAGTCTGGTTTTGGTCGTGAAACGCATAAAATGATGCTCAACCACTACCGCCAAACCAAAAACATGCTTATTTCTTATGATAAGAAAAAGCTTGGCTTCTTCTAATTGAAATACAAAAACAGGATAGCCCTGCCGGACAAGTAGCCGGCGGGGCTTTTCTTTAAAATATAGTATGGAAAAGGTAGAGCGTGTAAAAGTAACGGAGGCAGCCAAGGAGATAATTGACAAGCTTCGGGCACAGCACGGCCCACTGATGTTTCACCAGAGCGGCGGCTGTTGTGACGGTTCTCAACCCATGTGTTTTGAGGACGGTGAGTTCAGAGTTGGCGACAGCGATGTATTATTGGGCGAAGTGCACGGCTGCAAATTCTACATTGCAAAAGACCAGTATGCGTATTGGAAGCACACCCAACTTACACTTGATGTTACACCTGGTCGAGGCTCAAGCTTCTCGCTGGAGATTCCGCTGGGCCTACGCTTCCACATCCGGTCCAGGATCTTTACAGAACAGGAAATGGAGCAACTGGCGCAAGTATAAAAGAGAGAATAAGTTACTAAGCAAGAAGGCCTGTACTACAAATGGTAGCACAGGCCTTTTTCTATTTTACAAACTAATTAAGCAGCCGCTACATACTCAATTTTTGTCTGAGTATCTTGCTGTAGCATAGAATACGCTTCATGGTCTCCGCGTGCCCAGCCCACTAGTGCAAGGGCAACGGCTGTTGCAACGGCAATAATAAGTGCGGGCAAGAAGCCGTCTACCTTGAAATTACCAACCAGCCAGTCTACCAGCTTGATCATAATGGCTGTTACAATCAAGCTTACTATTGATTCGAGCAGGAAGAATGAAGCTAGGTTCAGAATACCTCCCAATAGCCAGCCAATGGTGGCATTAAAGATACCTATCAAAAATGCAACCCAAAGCGCAGTCCAGAAGCTCTTGACGTGTACGCTTGGCATAATATAGGCCAGCAATAGAATTACACCGGCACTAACAAGTAAGTCGATAATGAAATCCATAGTTTTATTTTTTGATCAAAAATGCTTTGAGCCTTCTACGAGCGTATAACGATAAATGATAAATAAGGAACTGTTACCTTACATATTCAGGCTTTAGCTTATCCCGGTAGCTGTCTTCAAATTTCCTAACCTTAGGCCTGGCTACCGAAACCACATAAGGGTCGTCCGGATTGTTTTTGTAATAGTCCTGGTGATAACCTTCGGCTGGCCAGAACCTCTTGAACGGCTGCACATATGTTACAATAGCATTCTTGTAGGTACCAGCATCCTCCAACTGTTTTATGTACTGCTCTGTCAGCTGTTTCTCATGGGGAGTTCTGTAAAAAACAATGGAGCGGTACTGCTTACCGTAATCCGGGCCCTGCCGGTTAAGTGTTGTAGGGTCGTGAGTAGCAAAAAACACCTCCAACAATTCCTGATAAGAGATTTGTGTAGAGTCGTAGTATACTTGCACTGCCTCTGCGTGCTCCGATTTTCCATTGCTCACTTCCTGGTAAGAAGGATTCCCTTTTTTCCCACCGGAGTAGCCGGAAATAACCGTCTCCACTCCCTTCAGACGTTCAAAATAGGCTTCTGTGCACCAGAAACAGCCACCTGCAAAAGTTGCCTTTGCTAACACAGTCGTGTCACTGTCTATTGCTTGTCCCTCACTTCCTGATTGCTGATACCGATCTGTATTGGAGAACTCAGAACAAGAGGTAAAACAATAAATCAAAGATGTGAAGAGTAATAGGGTTCGGGTAATCATAAGCAGCGTGTTGTTCTTATTAGTACGTGAAGCATTAAGGTCTGTTTTTTTCATAATTTGGTGCAGAATCAGAACAGATAGTATATTTTTATACTTTAACTACAAGCTTAGCCCTTTGTCTATACTTTACAACAACCAGCTTTTAGAGGAAGAGGAGTTCAGACTGTCCTTACTGGACAGGGCATTTCAGTACAATGACGGTTTTTTCGAGACTGCCATAATAGCTGATGGCAGCATCCGCTTCTGGAACAGCCATAAACAGCGTATGCAGGAGGCTGCCACTGCACTCCAGCTAAACCTTCCCGCACGTTTGCTCAGCAGGGAGTTTGAGGAAACGCTACTGAAACTAGCAGAAGCAGGGAAAGCACTTTCCTGTGGTCGGCTAAAACTGAAGGTATGGCGCGCTGGAGAAGGCCTGTATACACCTCAGACAAATGATTTAAACTGGTTAGCTACTGTAGCTCCTGCTACACCTGCAGGCCAGAACCCGATTCATGTAGGCATCTGCCAGAAAGTTACAACTGCATATACGCCTCTCTCTCATTTCAAAGGACCCAACGCCCCTCTTTATGTTCTGGCTGGTCTCGAAAAACAGGCTCAGCAGCAGGACGATATGCTCCTGCTAAACCAGCAAGGCAAAGTTGCTGAACTAATATCCTCTAACCTGTTCTGGTTGAAGGGTGATATATTGTATACACCTTCCCTAGAGGCTGGCTGCGTTAATGGTATTCTGCGCCGCAACATTTTACAGTGGTGCCTTGATAAATTGGAAGTACAGGAAGTTCTTCAGGAATCAGAGGTGCTGAGAAGTGCCGATGCTGTTTTTGCAGCCAACATTACAGGCATACGAAGTATAGCAAGTATAGACCAACAGTACCTTAACCAGCAAGAAGTCTTGATTGAAAAGCTGCGCCAGGAATTAAAATTATAGCTACTGCTTAAACTCAACGAACTCCAATAGCTCCCACGGCCCACCTTTATACGCCCATAGCTGTAGCCCAACGCCTGAAGCGTTGAATGGCACAAAAGCAGCCGAAAGTGCCTTATGTAGCTCCTTTGCCAGGTCAGGCGGCACTTTGTTCTGAACTGTTATATGTGGCCAGAGCTTTTGTTTATCCTGGGGTATAAGCCAGTCTTGCCAGGTATGCTGTAAGTGCCTGTGTAGCTGCAGTAGCTTTTCACTATGTAACTTGTAGGCTACCCCCCTGCCTATCATCTTAACTTCGCTGACTTCCAGAAGCATTGTTTCTTGCTGCTGGCTTTGTAAGCTTATTTCTTCATGAATCTGCTCAAAATGCTGTGGAGGAAGGTGGTGAAACAAAGTAAGATGTGCCTGCAGGTAATTGCGCTCCTTTGGAAAGTATAAACTCCGTTGCTCATCAAAAAAACGAGCACTTTCCTCATCCAGCTTCAAAGTAAGTATAATGGGATCTTCCATAGTTTCAGACAAGCTTTCTTCAATTACCTGCCAGTTTAGTAGTCATTACTGACAAACGTCTTTTTAATAGTCCGAGGTACACACAAGCACCTATACGAGTAACAGGAATTATATTTACTCCTTCATAACCATTTTCAAGAGCCCTCTTGCAACTACACGTACAACATAAGAATGCATGCACCATTTTAAACTTTCGCCACAGATAACGTATATTTGTAGCTACAAACAATAAACGAAGTTTTGCAATGGAATCAATAAAAGGAAAGAACGCTTTAGTTACTGGCGCTGGAAAAGGCATCGGCCGCGCTATTGCCATAGCCTTGGCAGAAGAAGGTGTTAACGTGGCACTTTTGGCCCGCACAACAAGCCAACTAGAAGAGGTAGCCGAAGAGGTAAAAGCAAAAGGTGTAATAGCAGCCGTTGTTACTGCTGACGTTACCGATATAGAGGCAGTAAATACAGCAGTTGCTCAGGCCCGCGAGCAACTTGGCAGCATCGATATCCTGATCAACAACGCAGGTGTGGGTGCCTTTGGTAAGTTCCTGGAACTTGAGCCAGCGAAGTGGGAAAGCATTATCAAAATTAACCTGCTCGGCCCATACTATGTAACTCGTGCGGTTCTGCCAGGGATGATTGAGCGCCAGACAGGTGATATCATTAACGTTTCTTCTACAGCCGGACAGAAAGGTGCACCTGTTACCAGTGCCTACAGTGCTTCTAAATTTGGCTTGATCGGTATGTCAGAGTCGCTGATGCAGGAGGTGCGTAAGCACAATATCCGTGTGAGCACGCTTACACCAAGCACAGTAGCCACAGACATGGCCATCGACCTGAACCTAACAGACGGTAACCCAGAGCGTGTGATGCAGCCGGAGGACTTTGCCGAACTGATCATTGCTAACCTGAAACTTAACCGCCGCGTGTTTGTGAAGGAAGCAGGAATCTGGTCAACTAATCCGTAATCACCTCAACCATATCAACAAAGAAGCACAGGCCTTAACCTGTGCTTTTTTGTTGATGCTATTCTTATACTTTTACTGATTCGGGTACCACTCTTTCAGGCGAACATCGATCTGTTTATTTTTTGCATTCACCTGTTGCTGAAACGAATCCACATCACTTAGTCCATCCTGTCCTCTGTAGTGGTATGGGTAAACAATTTTCGGCTTGAACTCCAGTACAGCATCTGCAGCCTGGTCCACATCCATGGTATAGGGCAGGTTCATGCTTACAAAGGCCACATCAATATTCTTCAGATTTCGCATTTCAGGTATACCCTCTGTATCGCCTGAAATGTACACACGCTTCCCTCCCATCTCTAAAAGATAACCGTTACCACGGCCTTTGGTATGCATGGCATCAGCGCTCTGTGGTAAGTTATACATGGGTATAGCTGATATACTGATACCTTGCTGTGTGCTTTTCTCACCGTTTTTCAAAATAACTAACTGCTGCTTGTACTGCTGCGGCAGCTTATCAGCAACAGCCTGTGGCACCACCATTTTTACACCTTTTATCTCTAACTCTCCCAATGTAGAGAGGTCCAGGTGGTCTGGGTGAATATCGGTAATCAGGATCAGGTCTGGTTTAGCAAGTCCCTGATACCCATCCACCCCATTATAAGGATCCACGTAAATGCTTTTGCCATTGTAGTTCAATACCAGCGACCCATGCGTGATAGGCTGGATTACCAATGGGCCATTTTTCGTCTGAACAGTGTCAGGTGTGGCTGTAGGCTGTGCCTGTACCTGCATAAACGCCAGGCTAAAGGCCAGAGCAAGCATAGATTTAATTTTCATAGTTTTAGTTTTTAGCTATAGAACATACGTACGGAGAACATGTTTAGGCTAAGCCAAACTGTTTCAGGTGATGCTTGAAGTGCTTGTTATGAAAAATCACCCATTCCTTATAGTCTAGCTCCCCCAGCGTAGGGCTCACAGGTTTTGCATCTGGCATATTCGCGAAAAAAGCATCAAAGTCTTCAAGCTCCTGGTGTAGGTTGGCAAGAGCTGCATTTATATCTGTGTGTACCAAACGAGCAGGTTCATCGCCTAACATAGGAGCTTTGAAGCCCGGCATTAGTTCACGATCAGTATAAATGGTGTACTGCTTAAACTTCTCAGCCTTTTCATCCCTGTAGTGAAGTTTCTGGGGCAGCTTACCGTTCGAAAATCTAACAACATAAGCCAAGTGCTCCACCATGTGCTGGGGCGTCATGACGCCAAACTCTGGCTTTTTGTCTGCATCGAGCTTCCGCAGTTGCTCAAATATACTCTCCCGGTGGTGGATGATGTCGACCATGCGTAGCATTTAAACTATTTTGCTTCTATTCTTGCTTAAACTGCCACTGGCGCCTTAATACCCGGGTGTGGGTTATAGTTCACCAGTTCAAAGTCTTCGAACTTGAAGTCGAAAATATCTTTTACCTCCGGGTTCAGTTTCATAACCGGCAGTTCACGCGGCTCTCGGGTTAACTGCAGCTGTGCCTGCTCCAGGTGGTTCAGATATAGATGTGTATCGCCACCTGTCCAGATAAACTCACCAGGCTCCAGGCCTGTCACCTGTGCCATCATCAACACCAAAAGGGCATAAGAAGCAATGTTGAAAGGTACGCCCAGGAAAACATCGGCAGAGCGCTGATACAACTGGCAAGAAAGCTTACCCTCTGCTACATAGAACTGGTAAAAAGCATGGCAAGGCGGCAGCTTCATGTTTTCAATCTCGGCCACGTTCCAGGCACTCACAATAATGCGCCTTGAGTCAGGGTTATGCTTAAGTTGATTGACTACCTGTGAAATCTGATCGATATGGCGGCCATCAGGCGTAGGCCAGCTGCGCCACTGTGAGCCATACACTGGCCCAAGGTCACCGTTCTCATCGGCCCATTCATCCCAAATGCTTACGCCATTTTCCTTCAGGTACTGGATGTTTGTTTCTCCCTTTAGAAACCAAAGCAACTCATGTATAATAGAACGCAGGTGCACTTTCTTTGTAGTAACCAGCGGGAAACCCTGCTGCAGGTCGAAGCGCATCTGGTAACCAAAAATGCTTAGCGTACCTGTACCCGTTCTGTCCTCTTTCTTCACCCCGTTATCCAGGATGTGCTGCATCAAGTCTAAATATTGCTTCATCTATGTTGTTCTTTTATGGAGGGATAAAGATAGAAGATTTTTGCTTGAAAAAAGGAGCCGCCTTATGTTGTTTAGCCTCTAATAAATTTTACAAAGCTGCATCCAAAGTATAAGCTAAGCACAAACAAACGAAGCATTTAGAGGTTAACTTTGCACTAGCTGTTACATGTTTTCCTCTTGTAATCATACCCTTGAATTATAAAAAATTAAGCTTCCTAGTCCTGCTGCTGGTGTCTGTTCTGACAGCACTTAGTATATATTTTGCATCCCGTTTACGCTTCGACTATAACTTTGATAATTTTTTCCCGAAAGGCGATGTAGACCTTGCCTACTACTTTAACTACCGGGATAAGTTTGGCAACGACAACGACTACATCTTAATCGGCCTCGACAACCAAGGCAAAAGCATCTTTAACAAATCGTTTCTAACGAAAGTAGACAGCCTTACCAGTTTTCTGCAGGTGCAGCCCCAGGTAGAGGCAGTTCTCTCTCCTACCACAGTAAAGAGCCCGGTAATTGAGCAGTTTGGCTATTTTGAAATCCCATACTTACATGTGGAGGAGCCTGATCGCTACGAACAGGACTCAATAAATATTTATACTTCCAGAGAACTTATCGGCACCTTATTTTCGGAGGACGCCACGGCAGTGTCGTTGTTTGTTCAAACCCAGGACAATCTAAGTAAAACGTCCAGCGACTCTCTTTTATATGCCCTAACCAGCAAGCTAGAACAGCTAGATTTACCTCAAACACACATGGCCGGCAGAGTCCTGGCGCAGTCCGTGTTTATTGAGAAGATGCAAGTAGAACTGGCGGTGTTTATGTCTGCCTCTATTATACTGGTTGTCCTGTTCCTTTGGGTTGCCTTCCGAACAGCATGGGGAGTGCTGGTGCCGCTGGTGGTTGTGCTGCTGTCGGTGCTGTGGGCTATGGGCGTGATGGGGCTTTTCAATACTCCCATTGATTTGATGACTATGCTATTGCCAACTATCATGTTTGTGGTAGGGATGTCGGACGTAGTACACATCTTGTCGCGCTACATGACGGAGATAAGCAACGGCATTTCAAAACTGCCTGCACTTAAGCTAACGGTAAAAGAAGTTGGTATGGCGACTTTCCTTACCTCGCTTACTACCGCTGTGGGCTTTCTCACGCTGCTAACTACAGCCATTGTCCCGATCCGCAACTTTGGCCTGTATACAGCCATATCTATCGGCTTAGCCTATGTACTGGCTTTTACTGTTTTGCCAGCAATTTTACTGCTCATAAAGGAACCGAATAAAGCACGGGCAAGAAAACTTAGCTTTTCGTGGCCGATTCTGATGCGACGCATTTTCAGCGGTGTACTTCGACACCCTAAAGCTATATTGGTCTCCAGTGCAGCTATTGTACTAATCAGCCTGGCAGGCGTTAGCCAGATTATGGTTGATACCACCATGCTGGAAGACTTGGGAGATGATGACCCGGTGATTCAGGATTTTCTGTACTTCGACCAGAAGTTCTCAGGCGTGCGCCCCTTTGAACTGCACCTAATAGCCGGAGAAGGCCATACCCTGTTTGATGCAGAAGTGCTACAGGAGGTAGACAAGCTGGAGAACTACCTCTACCACACGTATGGGTTGAACTTTATCTCCTCTCCTGCCTCTGTAGTTAAAACGCTCAACCGGGCACAGAATGGTGGTATGCAGGAGTTTTATGCTTTACCTGATAGCAGAGCTGAGTTACAAAGTATAAAGCGACGCCTGCAGGCTTTCCGTAACCGCAGCGAGTTGCGCAGTGTGCTTACCCCAGATGGCAAAGAAGGTCGCCTGAGCGGAAACATGCAGGACGTTGGTAGCGCCAGCGCTACTCTGAAGAACGACTCGCTGCAAACCTTTCTCCTGCAAAACATAGATTCAGGCCTGCTGCAGACGCGCCTTACAGGCAGCGCTCCTCTTATGGACAAGAACAATGAGTACGTAACCAAGAATATGATGCAAGGGCTGCTGATTGCCTTTGGTGTAATAGCAGTTATTGTAGGTATCATCTTCCGCTCCTTCCGAATGGTTATCATATCACTCATCCCCAACATTATCCCCTTGCTGATGATAGGCGGTTTGATGGGACTGATGGGCGTGAAGCTCACTGTTTCTGTCTCCATTATTTTCACCATCGCTTTTGGCATTGCAGTAGACGACACCATCCATTTTCTGAGTAAACTTAAGCTTGAACTGAAATCTGGGAAATCGTTGCCTTATGCAGTGAAAAGTACCTTTATTTCTGCAGGTAAGGCTATCATCATTACGTCCAGTATTCTGGTGGCAGGCTTCCTGACGCTGGTGCTTTCTACCTTTGATGCTACTTTTTATGTGGGCCTTTTTGTGAGCTTAACCTTAGTGTTTGCAGTAGTAGCTGACCTGCTGTTGTTGCCTGTATTAGTCCTGTACTTTTACCGCCTCCCGAAAAAATAAATTAGGCCTAATCCAATAAGCATGACCATATTTGCGTGTAAATTGAGGGATAAGTAACGCGTGATGAAGAAAAAACTCGTTTTGATGGCTATGTTGTGCCTATGGTTTATAGGTGCTCAGGCGCAGGAAACACAGGGGCAAGAGGAGGATAAGTTATCCAGGTTGATGAGTGAGCGGGAGCAATTAATATTGGAGTACCAGTATTATAAACAGCAAAACAGCAGCTTCTGGGGCACACAGTCTAAAAAGGACCTGTTGAACATTATTGAGACACTCAAGAAAATCATCAATAAAGATTCTGAGCTGGTGGCAGCTGTTAAAGAGAACAGCATCCGCCAGATCGCACAGACAAAGGTAGAGACAAACCGTCAGGGTAAGCTTACAGTAGAAGACCAGCGCAATTTTGAGAAGCAGATCAGCAGCTTGAAAAGCGAAGTAAAAACGCTGCAGAGTACCCTTCGAAAGAAAGATAAAGAAATGGCTGACCTGCAAAGCCAGATAAAAGCCAGCTACGACATAAAGTATGGCAAAGATAAAGTAATAACCGTGCTGGCAGTTGGTGCTTTTATCTTGTTGCTCTACGCTGTTTTTCTGCAGATACGCCTGAACAAAGCCAGTGCAAAACCTCGTAAGAAAAAGAAGGCTTAAAGTACTATTTTTGAATCATACCAGGTACGCTTTTTGTTATACCTTACGCTGCAGGCAGAAGCTAAGAAGCAGGTATAAAATAGGTTATACTTGTACAACACATAAAATTCATGAAGGCTGGAGCAAAACTACCAGCCTTTATTTTTGATACATGAGCGAGATATTATATGAACTGAAGCAGGTACAGGAACTGCTTAAAATAGAACAGGAAGAAGACCGCCAGCAATACAAGATAAAGAGCTTAAAAAGCACTATTGCTGAGCGTAAGGCAATGGGCTTTTGCTGGTATCCGGTTACCATTTCGAAAGAAGAGTTAGGCTTCGGCAACAAGGTGGTGGTAGAACTGGAGCGCACCCGCGACCGCGATCAGCTACACCTGTTTCAGGTAGGTAAAACGGCTGCCCTGTTTACAAACAATGGCGAGCGCCAAAGTTTGAATGGTGTGATTGTGGGGCTGAAGCGAAATAAAGTACAGCTGGCTACAAATAAAGAAGACCTTCCTGACTGGATAGACGATGGGCGTCTTGGCATAGACCTCACTTTTGATGAGATGAGTTACCGCGAGATGGAGATCGCGATGAAGAAGGTCATTGATGCTTACAAAACACGTCTGGCAGAACTTCGGGATATACTTCTAGGTGATGTGCCGGCACGTTTCAACGATGCCACCATGAGCGACATTCCCTCCCTGAACCCGTCGCAGAACGAGGCAGTGCGCAAGATTGTGCAGGCTAAGGATGTAGCCATCATTCATGGCCCTCCGGGAACAGGCAAAACCACAACATTGGTGCAGGCAATCCTGAAGACTTTGGAAACACAGAAGCAGCTTCTTGTAACAGCTCCGTCCAACACTGCTGTTGACCTGCTTACCGAGAAACTGGCCAACGAAGGTGTTAATGTCATTCGCATTGGCAATCCATCACGTGTTTCGGATGTGCTGCTGGAGCATACGCTGGATGCACAGATAATGGCGCACAGGTCCTATAAAAACCTGAAGGACTTCCGCAAAACGGCTGAAGAGTATAAGCGCATGGCGTCGCAGTATAAGCGTAAGTTCGGGCAGGAGGAGCGGCTACAGCGTCAGTTCTTCAGAGCAGAAAGCAAGCGCCTTTTGGACGAAGCAGACCGCGTAGAAGAGTACATTACTGAGGACCTGCTGCACAACGTGCAGGTCATTACCTGTACACTGGTAGGTGCAGCAAATAAGGCTATCCGGCACCTGGAGTACGATACAGTGTTCATAGATGAGGCAGCGCAGGCCCTGGAACCAGCCTGCTGGATTCCGATCTCCCGTGCTAAACGCGTGGTGCTTGCCGGCGATCATTGCCAGCTTCCGCCAACCGTGAAATCATTTATGGCCGAGCAGAAAGGGCTAGGCAAAACATTATTTGAGAAATGTATTGAACGCCAGGAGGATGTAGCAGTAATGCTTAAAACACAGTACCGCATGCACCACCATATTATGGAGTACTCCAACCAGCAGTTTTATAAGGGCGAGCTAATGGCGCATGAAAGTGTACACAGCAGTGACCTGCACCAGTACAACCCTCATTTTGCACCTGGCCTGGCAGTGGAATTTGTAGACACGGCCGGATGTGGTTATAACGAGGTTGAAACTCCGGAGAGCAGCAGCTCAGCTAACCCGGATGAGGCAAACTTATTGCTTAACCACCTTGCGCACCTGTTAAAGGATTATAGCCATGCCGATGAGGAAGTAGAGCACCTGCGTATAGGTGTGATTGCGCCATACCGCGCACAGATCAACTACCTGGAAGACCGCGTGGAGCATATGCCCTTACTACATGAGCTAAGGCAATTGCGTCACCTCTCAGTAGGTACTGTAGATAGCTTTCAGGGGCAGGAACGTGACATAATCTACATCAGCATGACACGTAGCAATGAGCAGGGTGAGATTGGGTTCCTGGCTGACATACGCCGCATGAACGTAGCCATGACGCGCGCTAAGAAAAAACTTGTGATCGTGGGCGATAGTGCTACACTTAGCCAACATCCTTTCTACGCTTCGTTCCTGAATTACGTAGAAAGTATAGGGGCTTACCGCAGCGCCTGGGAACTACAGGAGCTTATGGCGTAACACCTGTAAATATTGGACAAAGTTTAGAGGTGTGGATAAAAATTCCTATCTTTCTAAACTCAGAAACAAAATGACACGACATGAAAATTGAAAAAAACAGAGTGGTAACACTCTCCTACCAACTGAGCATTAAAAACGAACAAGGCGAAAAAAGCCTGATTGAAACTGCAGACAAGGAAAACCCAATGGCCTTTATCTATGGCATGAGCGGCTTGCCAGAGCAGTTCGAAGATCAGCTTAGCGGCCTTTCGGCTGGCGATAACTTCGATTTTAAACTGGAAGCTGAGGAAGGTTATGGAGAGCAGGATGAAAACGCCATCGTAGATCTTCCTAAAAGCTCCTTTGAGATTGAGGGTGCTGTTCCGGCAGATATGCTGGAAGTTGGCAACTTCATTCCTATGACCGATTCGGAAGGCAACCAGCTACAAGGCCGTGTTGCTGAGGTAACTGAGGATACAGTAAAAATGGACTTTAACCACCCGCTTGCAGGGAAAGAACTATACTTTTCAGGCAAAGTAGAAAATGTACGTGAAGCCACTCCTGACGAACTGTCTCACGGGCATGTACACGGCGAGGGCGGAGTACACCATTAAGCAATTTGCTATCAAACATATAATAAAGGCGCGGCCAGATTATTCTGCCGCGCCTTTTTGTTGGTGTACTTTATACTTAGGCAGCTACGCTTTGATCTCTACTCTTTTCCCTGTTCTGGCTGCTTCGTAAATGGCCTCTAGTATGCGCACGTCTCTAAGCCCCATTTCACCTGGCACACGCGTCTGCTTGTTTTCAAGTATGCATCTGGCAAAGTCATCCATTTGGCGCGCCTGCTGGTTTACATTCTTAATGTTCATTGGCCCCTCGCTTGTTTCGCCTTTGATGCCACCATATGCATATGAGGGCTGCAGCCTCCACCACCCTTTCTCTGCTTTTCCATACAACAGGTTCTTATTCTCATTATAACTGGTGCTACAATCTGCTACAGCACCACCAGGAAACTCCATTTGCCAGCTAATGGATTGCTCTACTTCATCAAAAAACTCTGGCCGTGTTACCTCACCAAACTTAGCTGTTACAGCTACAGGAGCTTGCCCCATGGTGTACACAGCTCCTTGCACACAATAAATTCCCAGGTCCATGAGTGGTCCGCCACCAGCAAGCTCTTTGTCCAAACGCCATCTGTCAGGGTTCCCCTGAAAGACGAAACTATCTGCTGCTTCTATGCGCTGTACAGGTCCATACAGCTGCTTCTGCCCTAGCTCCATAACCCGTTGATGGTGCGGCTCAAAGTGCAGGCGGTAACCGATAGAAAGCTTCACGTTGTTTTCCTTACAGGCATTAATCATACGCTGGCAATCTGCTACAGAAGTGGCCATAGGCTTTTCTGAAATCATGTGTTTCTTAGCCTTTGCTCCTCTTACTGTGTATTCGGCGTGCATTCCATTAGGCAACACGATGTAAATGATGTCAATGTCCGGGTTATCGGCAATTTGGTCGTAGGTTTCGTAGTTATATATATTCTTCTCCGGGATATTATACTTCCGTTTCCACTCCTCTGCCTTAGAAGGCGTACCGGTTACAATCCCTGCCAAATAGCAGTGTTCTGTCTCTTGAAGTGCCGGAGCAAGTTGGTTTGTGGAGTATCTGCCAAGGCCTACCAGGGCAATGCCTAATTTCTTTTGCTGTGCAGCTCCCTGACTTCCCTGTTGCTCCAGTGTTTCTGGGTTGAGCACTTGGTTAGAAGCTAAAGAAGCCATTGGTAAACCAAAAGCAGTAGCCCCAAAAGCAAAAGATAGGTCTTTTAGAAACTTTCTCCGGTTGTGTCGAAAAAGGTAGTTTGTTTGTTTCATCTAGCTGTAACTAAAGAGATTCCTACTGTTTACATTACCAGTATAAGTAGAAGACACCAAAAGGTTTAACTCTTTAGATTACAGCAAGCTACAGGTGATTCTTTACGTCCTGTACGTATTTTTCAAGCTCAGGAAAGAACACTTCGAAATCAGCTTTATACAGCTCATACTGTTCCACCAGCTCCTCGGCAGCTGTCTCCATACCCGAAACAAAGGATGCACGGCGGCTTATACCCTTCAGCGCCTGCGCAATTCCTTCTATTTCAGCATAAGACTCCAGCCAGTTCTGCCGCTGCATATAGGTAAACAGGTGCTGCATACGCTCAGGTAGCAAGTGGTAGTGCTGCTGAATTAAAGTATAGCTCTGCTGCACAAAGTCCGGCAGGGGCACATTGCCATACTTGCTGAAATTACGCGCCAGAAAATGGTCGAAGTACATATCTGCAACCACAGGAGAGAACTTTTTGTACTTGGGCCGCAGGCGCGCCTTGGTTTCAGCCACTATAGGGTGCGTATCGGTGTAAGTATCGATGAGGCGGTGCAGGCGGATACCTTTTGCAATGCCAGGAGCATACAGCTCTGCCTGCCGTCCTTTAACCGCATCGGCTATAAAGTTTCCTAGTAAAAGCTCTGTATCGGTTCCGGAAAGGTAGATGTGGGCTAGGTAATTCAAACGCTTTATTGCATAGATTGAAAAGTATAAACCAGCTGCTCCACCTATTGTTTTACAGGCTTTGCTCCGCTGGTAGTTGTGCCTTGCAAAGTATAAACCCAAAGCAGGAGTGCCGCGTAATCAAACACAAACAAGATATAAAGCTATGAATAACGACCCAAACACAAAGGCGAACCTAGAGAAACTAATAGATAAAATCAAAGATGTGAAGATTGCCATGATGACCACCGTTGATGACGATGGCAGCCTGCGCAGTCGCCCCATGAAAACGCAGCAGACAAAAGCTGACGGCGAATTGTGGTTTTTTACAGGCTACGAGTCTGGCAAGTCGCATGAGATTGAACATGATGCCCATGTAAACCTGAGCTATGCCGAGCCGAGCGACAACCTGTACGTGTCAGTGTCTGGCAGAGCCCGCGTAACACGCGACCAGCAGAAGATTGATGAGCTCTGGACGGCAGACATGAAGGCATGGTTCCCTGGTGGCAAGGAAGACAGCAATATTGGCCTGATAAGAGTAGTAATCGAAAAGGCGGAATACTGGGACACCCCTAATAACACCATGGTTACTCTTTTTGGTATGGCCAAAGCCGCTATTACCGGTGAGCCAGCTAAAGGTGGTGAAAACAAAAAAATCAATCTGTAAGCAAAAGTGCTTTCAAAGGCTCTTATTTTGCTGCAATATTTGCACTTTGACTAACTATAACTATCGGGAGGAGACACATCGTTTTGTGTCTCCTTTTTAACTTCACCCTTTTAAAGACGCACGCCAGTGTCACAAGTAGCACCTCGTCTCACCACCCTTACCATTTTTGGTATCCGCAGCGGCCACATACGTTGGGGTTTGGCTCAAATGGGCACGTCAGGATCAAAACTACAGCAGGTGCCGGGGCTGCTTTTCTTCAAGTTACTTGGTAGCGGCCATGGCAGAGGTTTTAGTATAAAGCCTAACTTCAGAAGGTACGGACTGATGTGCACCTGGCAAAGCGAAGCAGCGGCAGATGCTTTTCTGCAAGATTCTGACCTGATACATGAGTACAGGCAGCATACCGATGAGATTTGGACAGTTAAGTTACAGCCCTACCAACAGCATGGGCAGTGGGACGGGCAAGCGCCTTTCTCCCCTGCTCTTCCAGAAAATTACATCAGCGGCCCAATAGCTGTACTAACACGCGCAAGTATAAACTTGAAAGCCTTACCCAGCTTCTGGCGCTTCGTACCTAAAACAAGCACAGCCCTAGACACGGCAGAAGGCTTGATTTGCTCTATAGGATTAGGTGAACTGCCATTGGTGCGTCAGGCTACCTTTAGTGTTTGGGAGTCGGCGGAGGCGATGAAAAAGTATGCTTATAAAAACCCACTTCACCAGGAGGTGATGCGACGCACACGCTCGGAAAACTGGTACAGCGAAGAGCTGTTTGCCCGTTTCAAACCAATCAACAGCCAAGGGTTATGGGCTGGCAGAGACCCTTTGGAGTATCTGAGGAATTATAACACTTTGACCTCATCTATAGCAGACCGGCTAAACCGAAAAGCATAATACCTATACCGCTCCCACTGTTAAGGATGCGCATCGCCTTAGGGTTTCGCAGAAAGCGCCCAAGGGAGGCCCCAAAAAGAGCCAGCGCAGTCTGCACTATAAGGCTGCCGGCAAATATGGCGAGCGCCAACACCAGAACATGTGCCGCACCTGTAATCGGTGAAACAAGCTGACCCGAAAATCCAACAAAAGCTATTACGGTTAAGGGATTTACCACTGTCAGCACGTACGTGGAGAACAAATAGTTAAGATTACTTCCTTTAGCTCCTGCCTCTTGGTTGTTCGTATGGGACCCTGGTTCTTTAAAGCTATTCTTCAGCATACGGGCACCAAAAAGCAGTAGAATAAGCGATGTAAAAAGGGTGAAGTAGTAATTGTTCAAGTTGAGATAACTAATAACCAGAGATCCTACTGTGAAGGCAATCAAACCATAGGTAAGATCAGCCAGAGCAGCCCCTAAGCCGCTCATCAGGGCGCTTCTAAGGCTTACAGTTAAGCCTCGGTTAATGATCAGGATAGCAATAGGCCCAACAGCCATGGCTATGGTTAGCCCAAATAGAAATGCTTTTAGTGTCTCCATGTTTTATAATTTATAACGAAGACGGAGCTCTAAAGGAAAAGACGCAACCTGGGATGAAATTCTAAGCCTGTTTACCCATTCTTTTCAGAATATCCTCCAGTAGATCTAGCTGCAGCTTCTGTATTTCTACCAATTGCTGGTTTTGGTGCGTCAGCAGGTGGTCTATCTTTTCGTGCAGCAGCCTTATTTCCAGCTCAGCCTTAAGGTTTGTTTTATAGTCATACTCTGAACGCAGGCGGTCTTTCGCCTCTTTCCGGTTTTGACTCATCATAATGATGGGTGCCTGTATGGCTGCCAAACAAGATAGAATAAGGTTAAGCAGGATAAAGGGATATGGATCGAAGGGTCTGATTGCCAGTACATACACATTTACAGTCATCCAGAGCAAAAGGAAAGAGAAAAACGAGATGATAAAGGTCCAGCTGCCGCCAAAACTGGCTATATTATCAGCCATACGGTCGCCTAGACTTATGCCTTCCACTAACTCCTCCTCCACGTTGGTAGAGACAAGCTCCTGCTGATTTATACTGTTTATTACTTGCTGCTCCAGCTCTGTTAGCTCCCCTGACTCCTGTTGCAGCAGGCGCTCCAGGTATAGCTTCCGGTACTTGGTTAACAAAGACGCCGCCACACATACTTTTCCTCATCAAAATCAGGATAATCAACTCTAATAAGGCTTAGCAGATTGTGCCGTATGGCTTTACCAGGCACCAGCATGTGCTGTGGCAAACGCTTTTTGGTAATCTGGCAGACGCCAAACGGCTCAGAATGACGGTGCATAGCAAGTGCATAAGTTAGCAGCAGGCTACTAACTTATACACTGTTACTCGCTTAAAGGGTTCTGGTCTGGTGATAGCTGCTGCATTACCCGCTCTAGGTGAGCTTTCATGCCATCGTAAGGGCGGTAGCCGCGGCTAATCAGGTGTATGTTCGTACCGTTTAACAGGTAAAGGCTAGGGAAAGCAGTGGCCTGCAGGTGACGTGCAATCTTGAAGTCCTGCTGCGTCTTCTCCTTCATTTCCTCGGAATTGTACTTGTCCAGAAAAGCCTCCTCCTCCACCCCCAGTGTAGTGGCTATACTTGTCAGCACCTCGGATATCGTTACGTCATTGTTTTTGGCATAGAAGGCAGTCTGTACCACCTGTGCCATCTCAAATTCCATTTCCGGCTTCAGGTAACGCATGGTTACTACAGCCCGGCAGCTTGGTTCTGTGTCGTAAATAAACCCATCGCGGTCAAAGAAGCTATAATCGAAGGGCTGCTCCGTTATCTTCTCTACATCCTGCCAATGGTGCTTAATGCCCTCTTTCATCTGCTCTTCCAGCGGCTTCTCAGTGCCGGCGCGCAAACCGCCCATCACCAGCTTAAACTGCATTTTTCCCTCCTGTTCTGCCACCAACTGCTTGATTACGGGTGCAAAACCATAGCACCAGGAGCACATTGGGTCCATCACGTAAATCAGGTGAATGATATCGAGTAGGTCGTGTTTCTTCTGTTCCATGGCGCAAAGGTAGGGATTTGGAGGGTTTATACTCTGTTTTACGATAAGGTCTGAAGTAAGAACCATACTTTGCATGCATTCCTATAGACCACTGCTTGCTGAGGCTGGCTATACTTGCTAAGTTCTCTTACTTATACAAAGCGGAGCTATGGATGGTTGAATAGCCAACATTTTGTTCATTCCCCTCCCAAAGCATTCAACAATTAACATTTTAGAATTATCTTAGCAGTTATAACTTAAAGTATAAAGTATACCTATACACAATGTCAGAGTATAATTTCAATCAGATTGAGAAAAAGTGGCAGCGTTACTGGGAAGAAAACCAGACGTTTAAAGCCACAGCCACAAGTGATAAACCCAAGTACTACGCCCTCGATATGTTTCCTTATCCGTCAGGTGCCGGACTGCATGTGGGTCACCCGCTAGGTTATATCGCCTCTGACATCGTGAGCCGTTACAAGCGCCTGAAAGGTTTTAACGTGCTGCACCCCATGGGCTTTGATGCCTTTGGTCTGCCAGCAGAGCAATACGCTATTCAAACTGGACAGCACCCGGCCATCACCACGGAGCAGAACATTACACGCTACGTGGAGCAGCTAAAGAACATCGGCTTCTCCTTTGATTGGGAGCGTGAGATCCGTACTTCTGAGCCTAACTATTATAAGTGGACGCAGTGGATTTTCATGCAGTTGTTCAACAGCTACTATAACTACAGCACCGATAAAGCTGAGCCGATTGATGCCTTAGTGCGTGTGTTTGAGTTAAGCGGAAATGAGCAGGTAAATGCTGCCTGCGATGAAGACACACCTGCTTTCTCATCTGTTGACTGGAACAACTTTAATGAGCAAGAGAAGTCAGAAATACTGCTGAAGTATAGGCTGACTTATGTAGCCGAGGCAGTTGTAAACTGGTGCCCTGCCTTGGGTACAGTATTGGCCAACGACGAAGTAGTGGGCGGTGTATCAGAGCGTGGCGGTTATCCGGTGGAGCGTAAGAAAATGCGCCAGTGGATGATGCGCATCACAGCCTACGCTGAGCGCCTTCTTCAGGGACTGGAGGAAATCGACTGGCCAGAGCCAATCAAAGAGATGCAGCGCAACTGGATCGGTAAATCGGTGGGTGCTGAGCTGGACTTTGCCATTGAAGGTGCTGAAGACAAGATAAAGGTTTTCACTACTCGCATTGATACCATTTTCGGCGTTTCGTTTGTGGTACTGGCACCAGAGCACGATCTGGTAGAGCAAATCACTACTGATGACCAACGCGCTGCCGTTGAAGAGTATGTGAATGTGGCCAAAAATCGTTCGGAGCGCGAGCGCATGACGGACGTGAAAACGGTGAGTGGTGTATTTACTGGTGCCTATGCTGTTAACCCGATATCCGGAGAAAAAGTACAGATCTGGATTGCTGATTATGTACTGGCAGGATATGGAACAGGTGCCGTAATGGCTGTACCAGGCCACGATAGCCGCGACTATGCCTTTGCCAAGCACTTTGGTCTGCCGATCCCGCAAGTGGTAGAAGGTGGTAACATAGAGGAAGAAGCATATGCTGGCAAAGATGGAAAAATTATTAACTCCGGCTTCCTGAACGGACTGCAAGTAAAAGAGGCCATAAAAGCAGGTATAGCCAAAGCCGAAGAACTAGGTGTGGGCAAAGGCCGCACGCAATACCGCATGCGCGATGCTGTTTTCAGCCGCCAGCGTTACTGGGGCGAGCCGGTGCCAGTATACTTCAAGGACGATATACCGCACCTGATCAAGGAGGATGAGCTGCCACTGGAGCTGCCAAAAATCGACCAGTATTTGCCAACCGAAACCGGTGAGCCACCTCTGGGTCGTGCTGTAGATTGGAAGTATGAGAACCAGTATGAATTTGAGCTGAGCACTATGCCTGGTTGGGCAGGCAGCAGCTGGTACTGGTACCGCTACATGGATCCTAAGAACGATACAGCTTTTGCTGACGAGGATATAGTAAAGTATTGGCGTAATGTGGACCTCTACATAGGAGGCTCTGAGCATGCCACGGGTCACCTGCTGTACTCCCGCTTCTGGAACAAGTTCATGTTTGATATGGGGCTGGTAGTGGAGCAAGAGCCCTTTAAGAAACTCATCAACCAAGGCATGATCCAAGGGCGATCTAACTTTGTGTACCGCATCAACGGCACTAACCAGTATGTTTCTTATGGCCTGAAAGACCAGTACGAGACATCTCAGCTGCACGTGGACGTGAACATTGTAGACAACGATGTACTGGACCTGGAAGCTTTCAAGAACTGGAGACCGGAAAACGCTGGAGCTGAATTTATACTAGAAGACGGCAAATACATTTGCGGCGTAGAGATCGAGAAGATGTCTAAGTCGAAGTACAATGTGGTGAACCCAGATGACATCGTGGAGCGCCAGGGTGCTGATACGCTGCGCATGTACGAGATGTTCCTGGGGCCGCTGGAGCAGTTTAAGCCTTGGAATACCAACGGCATGGACGGCGTGCACAAGTTCCTGAAGAAGTACTGGAAGCTGTTCTTCGACAAGGAAGGCAACCTGCTGGTAACTGATGAGGATCCAACGGCTGAAGAATTGAAGTCGCTGCACAAAACGATTAAGAAAGTGGAGGAAGACATTGAGCGCTTCTCGTTTAACACTTCTGTATCTACTTTTATGATCTGCGTGAACGAGCTAAGCCAGCTCAAGTGCCACAAGCGAGCCATTCTGGAGCCGCTTACAGTAATCCTCTCCCCTTACGCTCCACACATCACGGAGGAGCTATGGGAGCAGCTGGGCCACAATGAAAGCATCAGCTACGCTGAATTCCCACAGTGGAAGGAAGAGTACCTGGTTGAGAACACCTTTGAATACCCTGTATCAGTTAACGGTAAAATGCGTGCCAAGCTTACTTTTGCCTTGGACACACCTCGCAAAGAGATAGAAAAGGCTGTGCTGGCTGAAGAGCAGGTAACAAAGTTTTTTGATGGAAAAGCACCAAAGAAAATAATTATCGTGCCTAACAAAATCATCAACGTGGTAGTATAAAACTATCCCCATCAACCAACTAACTTTCAAAAAACCGCTGTAGCCACCCAAGCTCAGCGGTTTTTTGTTTTCGCTTCACTTTATTAATCACCTCCCTCTTTCCATTAAAGTTAAGCTGCACGAGCTCATACTGAAGCAGGCCCGAACAGCAGCAACTGATATGCAGCTTCCGCAGAATAGGCAGTAAATAAAAAAGGTGATAGAACAAGCCGCAGCTTCTTCCATCACCTCAGCTTGTTTTAAGGTGAAAACAAGGTAGGTTATTGACATTCCCACCGCTAAAGCAGGTTGGATTCTTGGGCTACCTCGCTACTGCGACCGTATATCTCCCAAGCTGAAACGGTCTGCCCGACCGCCTTATTTCTTATATTACTAGCTGCATTCACTTCCCGGTGCAGGGCATGTTTGCTGCAGCAAAGGTAACAGCCGGCAAGTGCAGGCGGTAGAACATAGGGTAAGACCGAACCCAGCAAAAGTGAAGGGATGTCACACCACATCCAGGGCGTCTTTGCCCACATCGACGCCCAGGTTCTGACAGAGTAAATTCTTCATAGCTGAAAGGGGCTTAAGTGGACAAAAAACATTCATCTTCCGGGCCTACACTCACTCATGCCTGCGGATGGGGCAGCCTCTAGGTACTGTCCAGGCCTATAAGATGAAGAGAAAGGGAAGGGATTCCTTGGTGGCGACATCATCAAAGTGTCTAGTGCAAGGGCTTTCTCCTTCCCTTTCTGTTAGCTTACGTTTAAGAGCCTGATAAAATTGCACATACGCTTATACTGCCAAAGATATGAGTGCCAAGGCTTTCTTTGGCATTTACTCGTAAAGTTTAGATTCTATGCGTTTACGCTTTCTACAGCTGTTTCTACTTCTTCATTCGTCTGCCTAAGGATTGATGCTCTGGCTTTAGCAAGTAGTTCTATCAAAGTTAAGGCCTCCTCTTCAGAAAGCCCCTTTAAGAGCGCATCCAGATTATGAAGATCTGCATCTATTTCGTTGCAAAGCTTTTGTCCTTCTGCAGAGATAAGTATGTTTACTAAGCGCTTATCGCTTGGGTTTTGTGTTACTGTTACCAAACCTTTAGCGCTTAAGCGACTAACCAGCCTCGAAGCATCTGACATCTTGTCCATCATCTTCTCACGCAGAAAAGAAGTAGATACCGGCTTAGGGAATTGATCTCTCAAAATCCGCAGGGCGTTGTATTGCTGTGTTGTAAGGTTATGTTTCTTAAAGAAACTCTCATACCCATTGCTTAAAAAGCCATAGGTGTACAGGATGCTCAAGCTGGCCTTTTGCCACTCGTTCCGAAAGGAACTGATTCCAAATTCTTTATTAAGGGTCATAGGTTTGTTAAGGTGAGTTTCTCAATAATAGCAAAAAAAACTTAATTTAAGAACCCTTAACACAATAAAATAATAGCAAAAACGATATTTTCTATAGTTAAGCCTCAACAGGCTCAGAATAAGACTTATAACATCAATGTTTCTACACAGGAAATTTTGGTGCAATTGGCGCACAAGAAAAAAGCCACCCCTAAAGGTGGCTTTGTATATTTTTACTCTCTAAATGCCTTGCTACTGCACTTAAATCTGTAGCAGCACTTTAAATGTGTGTAATGATAAAGTATATGGCACCTGCCAGGAACATCAAGATAGAGATCTTGTTAATAGTGTGCATAGTGCGCAGGTTAAAATTAGTTTTCCGGTTGGGGTCCTTCTTTCTGAAAAAGTAAGTCGCTACCTCCGTCAGGTTAAATAATCCCTTTTTCATATTTGTCTGTAACTAGGTGTTAAGGTGAACCGCAATGCAAATTCGCTAAAGGTAGCGCTCCTGCTTTACTTATAAGTAAACATCTGCAACTGAAAAAAGATTTGCTAATAGCGAACTTCTTTCAGACAAAAAACAGGTAATTACTACCTGATAATAAAGAAGTTAATTGCCGAGACCTTATACTTCTTCCTCTAGTTGTACTGGCTCAATCCACTTATCATCCTCACGGATCAGCTCTATTAGCTCATCAACGGCACGGTCAGCAGGAACAGACTTTTTAACTACAGTTTGCCCGCGGTACAGTGCGATTTTGTCTTTGCCAACCCCTACATAGCCGTAGTCAGCATCGGCCATCTCGCCCGGTCCATTTACAATACAGCCCATAATACCTATCTTCACCCCTTTCAGGTGGTCGGTTCTCTTACGGATCATAGCAGTAGTCTCCTGCAGATCAAAAAGTGTTCGGCCACAGCTAGGGCAACTAATGTACTCTGTTTTGCTCATGCGCGTGCGAGCCGCCTGCAGAATACCAAAGCTTAGCTTGTTTAGCGTATCAATTGTCAGCAGCTCTTCCGCCTTCTCCTGCGCCGGCAGCAACTCTGTGCCGAGCATTACGCCATCACCTAAACCGTCAATAAGCAAACCACCAACATCAGTAGAAGCGTACAGTTGCACCTGATCAGGTGTTAGCTCACCATACTCACGCTTGATGATACAAGGTGTTTGCACGCCATTGTTCATTAGCCTGAAGAAGCACTTGCGTAGCTCGGGCATCGCGTGCTCGTTAGATGTGTGGAGCATAAGCACAGCAGAATTATCGTGCTTCAAAGCCTCCAGTAACTCAGGAGATAGTTCGGCAATGGTAGCAAATATGAAGTTAAGCTTCGCATGACGTTTTGCCTGGCTTAGGTATACTGCTGCACTCATCAGCGGATGCCGATCCTCCTGCTGCTCAGCCGCTACCCATGCCTCGTAGTTTACAATTTCTTTCAGGCCGTTTGGCAACATGAAAGTAACAGGGCTGTCTCCGGTATAGATATAATCAGCACCCAGGTCATTCATGTTAAACTTATCAAGCAGCAAAGAGTATAAATGCCCTACGCTCTTAAGGTCTGCGTACTTTATGTCAGTCAAGCGGCTAAGATCAGCCACCACTCGCGGCACATTGGCACCACCTAAGTTCTCTACCTCCAAGGTCTGACGACGATGATATTGAAAAGGATCAATCGGTATGTTGCAAACGGGCTTGATTGGCTGCGCTTTAGCTGCACGATGCGTGTAGCGATCTATGAGTGCCTGCGCTACCGGAGCTTCTGCTTCAGGAGCCTCTGTTAACGAAACACGAACTGTATCCCCTAAACCATCTTCCAGCAAAGTACCAATGCCAACAGCTGATTTGATTCGGCCATCTTCAGCCTCCCCTGCCTCGGTTACACCAAGGTGTAGCGGGTATGGCTGCAGTTCTTCCTCATCCAGCTTTTGCACCAGCAGACGGTACGCCTGCACCATTACCTGCGTGTTAGAAGCTTTCATAGAAATGACGATATCATAGAACCCTTCGTCTTCGCAGATGCGGATAAACTCCAGTGCGCTCTCTACCATGCCTATGGGCGTATCGCCGTAGCGACTCAGAATGCGATCAGATAAGGAGCCGTGATTAGTGCCTATACGCATAGCAGTGCCATGCTCCTTACAGATGCGCACCAGTGGCACAAATCGCTCCCGTATCCTGTCAAGCTCAGACTGGTAAGAGGCATCATCATACTCTATTACCTGAAATTTCTTCTTATCAGCATAGTTGCCAGGGTTTACACGTACCTTTTCTACAATACGTGCCGCAACTTCAGCTGCATTAGGCGTAAAGTGGATGTCGGCAATAAGCGGCACATCGTAGCCTCGCTTGCGCAACTCCTCTTTTATGTTCTTTAGGTTTTCAGCCTCCTTTATACTTGGGGCGGTAATACGTATATACTCACAGCCAGCCTCAATCATGCGTACACACTGCTCCACAGAGCCATTGGTGTCCATCGTATCCACTGTCGTCATCGACTGTACCCGTATCGGGTTATCGCCTCCCACGGGCACTCCCCCAATATGCACCACACGTGTTTTTCTACGCTTATACTCTACCAGGCTAGGGCAATATGATTTATTCATCTGATCAAGTTGACAATCCATCTGTCTCTTTAACTAAAGTCGCGACTGCTTTGTTCAAAGGGCAAAATACGTAAATTTCTGCGCAACGTCCTGCATCTGGAAGCCTTTTCACCGGCAACTGCTTATTCTGAATCGAAGCTGATCATTATTTAATATAGCAATAAGATCACAGCCGCAAATAAAAGCTGCATGTATTACCTTCCTACCTTGTAGCAGGTATCTCGTAAACTAAAGTAAAGCTGGATAGAAGATGATTTACATGCACCAATTTATTCCCAAGGATGCTGGGCAGAGGCTGCAGCATTGGACAAGGCTACAACAGACCCAGATACAGCAAGCTATACTAGTTACCAAAGACACTGTTATGGAGTATCTTCGGCAGCAGTTAGAGCGGGGAAACTGGCGCGATGTGCAGGAAGTACTGCGTGGGAAACCTATGACAAGAGCCGGTAAGTTTTTGTACCACGAACTACGCAACAGGGTAATAGGCAAACTGATTATGCGGCTGGGAGTACGGAAAGTGATAGCTGTTGCACTGGCTTTGGTTCTGCTGCCGCTCATATTGGCTCAAGTAGCCGGAGAATTAATCAAGCGGGTAAGGTCATAAAAAACGAAGGTGCCTATGAAAGACACCTTCGTTTATCAACCTAATAAAAACTAATTCATCTTAGTGGTGGAACAGGAGTTCGCGGTATTTCACCAGTGGCCAATCTTCGTCGTCCACCATCAGCTCCAGTTTATCTACAGCGTAACGGATCGGCTCAAAGAAGCTTAGCACCTGCTCGTTATACATGATAGCGCGCTCGCGTGCGTTTTCAACTTTGTTAGCCACCTTACGAGCCTCAATCATATCGTTCACATTCTTTTGGATAGTTGTAATGTGGCGCGACATTTTCTTGATAGCTTCGCAGATAGTGTCAGTGTATTCATCCTCCAGGCCAATCTCTTTCAGGCCACGGATGTTAGCGATCAGCTTATTCTGGTAAGCAATAGCAGTAGGAATCACGTGGTTTACTGCCAGGTCACCCATCACTCGAGACTCGATCTGAATTTTCTTGATGTACTCTTCTAACAAAATCTCGTGGCGAGCCTCCATTTCAACTTCAGTAAAGATGCCATGCTTCGTAAACACATCTTTCACTTCATCGCGGTGGTAAACGTCCAGCGCAAGTGGCGTAGACTTGATATTTGAAAGACCACGGCTAGCTGCTTCTTCCTCCCACTCCTGAGAATAGCCGTTACCCTCAAAACGGATAGCTTTAGAAGATGCTACATAGTCTCTCAAGATTTGGATGATAGCCAGCTCCTTCTTCATGCCGGACTCAATCAGCTCGTCAACAGAATTACGGAACTGCTGCAGCTGGTCAGCTACAATCGTGTTCAGCACCGTCATAGGAGAAGATGTGTTGGCAGAAGAACCTACCGCACGGAACTCGAACTTATTACCTGTGAAGGCAAACGGAGAAGTACGGTTACGGTCAGTGTTATCGCGAAGAACCTCCGGGATACGGTCAATACCCAGCTTCAGGTACATGTTATCACCTTTCTCGATCGGAACTTTAGAAGTACGCTCAAACTCATCCAGTACTGCTGTCAGCTGCTGACCGATGAAAACAGACATGATAGCCGGAGGAGCCTCGTTGGCACCCAGACGGTGGTCGTTACTAGCAGAAGCGATAGACGCGCGAAGCAAATCAGCATGCGTATAAACCGCCTTGATGGTGTTGATGAAGAAGGTCAGAAACTGCAGGTTCTCTTTTGGCTTTTTGCCTGGAGCAAGCAGGTTAACACCAGTGTTGGTGCTCATGGCCCAGTTGTTGTGCTTACCGCTACCGTTAACACCTTTGAAAGGTTTCTCGTGCAAGAGAACCTTGAAGTTATGGCGCTCCGCAACGCGGTCCATAATGTCCATCAGCAACTGGTTGTGGTCAACCGCCAGGTTAGCATCCTCAAACGTGGGAGCACACTCGAACTGGTTAGGAGCCACCTCATTGTGGCGTGTTCTCAACGGAATACCTAAACGAAGAGCAGTTTTCTCAAAATCCACCATAAAGGCGTGTACTCTGCTAGGAATGCTTCCGAAGTAGTGGTCTTCTAACTGCTGGCCCTTAGCCGGAGAATGACCAAAAACTGTACGGCCAGAAATCACTAGGTCAGGACGCGCCTCATACAAGGCTTTGTCAACCAGGAAGTACTCCTGCTCAATACCCAGTGTAGTGTTTACTTTTGAAACGTCTTTGTCGAAGTACTGGCAAACCGGCACAGCGGCATCGTTCAGCAGTTTCAACGACTTAAGAAGAGGTGTTTTATAGTCTAAGGCCTCACCTGTGTAAGACACGAAGATAGTCGGGATACATAAAGTTTTGGTTCCAGCGTTCTCAATCAGGAATGCAGGGGAAGAAGGATCCCAGGCACTGTAGCCACGAGCCTCAAAAGTATTACGGATACCACCGCTTGGGAAAGAAGAAGCATCTGGCTCCTGCTGTACCAAGGCGCTGCCTTTAAAGCTTTCAATGGCTTCACCGTCACCGGTAAGGTCGAAGAAAGAGTCATGCTTTTCGGCAGTAGCACCAGTTAATGGTTGGAACCAGTGCGTGTAGTGGGTAGCGCCTTTGCTCATAGCCCATGTTTTCATGGCGGCAGCCACAGCATCAGCCAACTCACGGTCTACTCTTTCACCTGCCTCAATTGTACGCTGCAGGCGCTTAAAGTTCTCAGAAGACATAGTAGAACGAAGAGCATCTTTGCTAAACACGTTCTCACCGAAATAATCAGAAATTTTGTGTGATGGAAGCGAGACCTCGCCGGTCTTGTGCTGGCTAGCATGCTCCAGCGCTTTGAATCTTAAAATTGCCATTAGGTTATTAGGGTTGGGTTATTTCTGTAGCAAAGTTATACAGAAAAACCTCCCATCAAACAAAAGGGGTATATTTTTTAAAGGGGTGTATTCGCTATTTTTACTAAAAACCATCAAGACACCCTTATTGGCATAACCCTTACTCGAAAAAGAAAAGCAATTTTACTAATTCACCCCCTAAATCAGCAACCCCACCCCCAAAATAGGCTCGAAACCTTCTCTTTTGTAAAACTGTTACCCATGGCTTAGTAATGCCTTATATTTGCGCTGTGAAAAACCGCATCTTCTTCCAACCCTTGTACTTCTTGTTCTGGATGCTATACTTTATAGTAGCCAGAGCTATTTTTCTTGTATATCATCTCGACCGCAGTTCAGAGCTTACCTCTGCTGAGGTAATCAACACCTTTATATATGGCCTGCGGCTTGATGCTTCTTTTGCAGCCTATATCAGTGCTTTACCGTTTGTGCTGGTTTTATTGTCAGCTTTGTGGCAAAAGCTGCAAGTAGTAAAACTAGTTCGCTACTATACGATAGTATTGCTGGCTTTGCTTTCTACTTTATTAACAGTAGACCTGGAGCTTTACAGCCACTGGGGTTTCCGCTTAGATGCTTCCCCGCTACAATACCTTAGTTCACCTACTGAAATAGCAGCCTCTGCCGCTGGAGCACCTTTGTTTATACTCTTTGTAGTTACCCTGGCCATTTCGGTTTCTTTTATATTTCTATATCGGCGCGTTTTTGACCTTGTAAAGTATAAAAGGCAGCTAAACAGATGGCTTTTTAGTGGTGGGGCTCTTTTGTTTGCTGCTCTTCTGGTGCTCCCATTACGCGGGGGGTGGCAACAGATCCCCATTAACCAAAGTGTGGTATATTTTTCTGATAAGCCTTTTGCCAACCATGCCGGGCTTAATATGCCCTGGAACCTGATGCATGCACTGCTCAAGTATAAAAAGTCAGCTCATAACCCCTACCAGTATATGCCGGAGCAGGAGGCAGAGGAACGCGTGGCGTCGCTTTACGCAGCCTCTTCTGCCGATTCTACGCAGCAGCTTTTACGTGTGGCTAAGCCGAATGTGCTGTTTATTATCTTGGAGAGCTATACGGCTAAATTTATAGAGAGCCTGGGCGGCGAAAAAGGCGTTACTCCTAACCTTGATAAATTCGCAAAGGAGGGTATCAACTTTACAAATATCTACGCCGCCGGCGACCGCAGTGAAAAAGGTATGGTGGCCCTATTGAGTGGTTATCCTGTACAGACCACGACTTCTATCATAAAGTATCCGCATAAAACGGAAAAAATGCCGCAACTGAGCCAGGTCTTTGAGCAAAGTGGCTATAGCACCAGCTATTATTATGGCGGCGAGTTAGAGTTTGCCAACATCAAATCTTACCTGCGCAATGGCGGGTATGACAGGCTCATAGACAAGTATGACTTTGACCCAAGCACTTACAACTCAAAGTGGGGCGCACATGACCATATCCTGTTTGAACGTGTACAGCAGGACCTAAAGCAAGAAAAGCAGCCTTTCTTCTGCACTGTTTACACCCTTAGCAGCCATGAGCCCTTTGAGACTCCCATACCGGCTAAATTTCCAGGTAGCGATGAAGAGTCGAAGTTCCGTAACAGTGTATATTATACAGATTGGGCTCTGGGCAAATTTATAGAAGAGGCCAAAAAACAGGACTGGTGGCAAAACACTCTTGTAGTTATTGCCGCAGACCATGGTCACAGGCTACCCGGAGACGACCCTAACCATGTGCCAAGCAAGTTTAAAATACCATGTATACTTGCTGGTGGTGCTTTAGCCCATGGTGGCATAACTATAAGCGATGTTGGCAGCCAGACAGATATAGCCGCTACCTTACTGGCACAACTCAACATGCCTCATCAGGACTTTAAGTGGAGCCGCAATTTACTGGCACCAACTGCCAGTTCTTTTGCGTTTTATGTATTTAACGACGGCTTTGGCTATATCACACCTGAAGGCGTCCTGACCTTCGACAATGTGGCAAAAAAGCCTATCATAAAAGAAGAAGGCGTAAGCGAAGAACAGCTGCTAAATGGCAAGGCTTATATGCAGCAATCCTTCGAGGACTTTGTGAGGAAGTAGCATTTTAAACAAGACAAGAGGTAGAAAAAAATTGTGCGATTGAATCAAATCACCAGATCATCTAACAACCTGAGCAACAACAGGCTAGATACATCTGGCGGTATACACGCTATCACAATTAATTTTTGTACCTTTGCCCCCTGATTATGAAAAAAGTAGCTTTTTATACCTTAGGATGTAAGCTTAACTACTCTGAAACCAGCACCATAGGTCGAATTTTCCAGGAGCGTGGTTTTGAGAAGGTAGAGTTTACGGATAAACCGGACATTTACGTTATTAACACGTGTTCGGTAACTGATAACGCAGATAAGAAGTGCCGTAAGATTGTTAAGGAGGCGCTGAAGCATTCTCCGGATGCATTCATTACCATAGTTGGCTGCTATGCCCAGCTCAAACCAAAAGAAATCTCTGAAATTCCGGGGGTAGATGCCGTACTAGGTGCTGCTGAGAAATTTCAGCTGGTAGATATACTGGAAACATTTGAGAAGAAGGATAAGGCGCAGGTTTTTGCCAGTCCTGTTTCAGAGGCTAACACCTTCCATAACTCCTACTCTTTCGGCGACCGTACACGTACCTTTCTGAAAGTTCAGGATGGTTGCGACTACTCCTGCACCTTCTGTACCATTCCATTGGCACGTGGCAATAGCCGCTCCGACAGTATTGCCAATGTAGTAAAGTCGGCTCATGAAATTGCCGAATCAGGTGTGAAGGAGATTGTATTGACAGGTGTAAATACCGGTGACTTTGGTATTCAGGATGGCAAGCGTGTAGAGAGCTTCTACGAGCTGGTACAGGAGCTGGATAAGGTTAAGGGAATTGACCGTTTCCGCATTTCCTCTATTGAGCCTAACCTACTGAAAGACGAAATCATTGGGTTTGTTAGCCAGAGCCAACGCTTTATGCCGCACTTCCACGTGCCGCTTCAGTCCGGATCTAATAAAATCCTGAGATTGATGCGCCGTCGCTACCAGCGCGAACTTTACGCTGACCGTGTAGCCAAAATCAAAGCGTTGATGCCACACTGCTGTATCGGCGTAGACGTGATCGTAGGCTTCCCGGGCGAGACAGAAGAAGACTTCCTGGAGACTTACAATTTCATAAATGAAATGGATGTAAGCTACCTGCACGTGTTCCCATACTCTGAGCGCGAGAACACACTGGCCCCTGATATGGAAGGTAAAGTGAGCATCAAAGACCGTAATCGCCGTGCTGACATGCTGCGCATTCTTTCGGAAAAGAAAAAGCGTCACTTCTATGAGCAGAACATCGGCCAGGAGTTTACGGTCTTGTTTGAGGACGATGTAAAAGATGGCAAGATGGAAGGCTGGACAGAAAACTACGTTCGTGTTGTAGCCAAATACGACCCTGTACTGGTAAATGAAACAAAGCACGTTCGCCTGATCCAAATTGATGCACAAGGCCTGATGGAAGCCGAAGAAACTTACCAGGAGGTACTAAAGCATTAGGTTTTTGGGCGGGAATTCTCTTATATTTAAGCTGCGAAATCTTCCAACTAAACTAATAAAGATAAAGCGTGAAAGTTTTAAAGATGACATTAGGTCTGGCCACAGCTTCTGCCATGATGATGGCTTGCAGCGGTAGCCCTGACACGGTGAAACCACAGGACGTAGCCTCAGAATCAGCTGCAGGTACATCAGAAATCGTTTATGTAAATTCTGACTCGCTGCTGGCCAACTACGAATATTTTAAAGATGTGCGTACACGCCTGCAGACGAAGGCCGAGCAAAAGGAAAAAGATCTGCGCACTCAGGCTGAGTCTTTCCAGAAGGAAGTACAACGTTTCCAGCAAAATGCAGCTGGCATGACCCAGCAACAGGCACAAGCTACTGAGCAACGCCTGATGCAGAAGCAGCAGCAACTACAGGCACTTCAGCAGAGCTCAGGCAATGAACTGATGACTGAAGAGTCAGAAGAAATGAAAAAGATTTACGACCGTGTAGAAGAGTATCTGAAGCAGCTAAGCCAGGAAGAAGGCTATAAAATGGTGCTTACATACCAGCGTGGTAACAGCGCCATCCTTTACGGTGACTCTACTCTGGACATCACGGAGCGCGTAGTATCTGCCCTGAACAAGACCTACGAAGGCGAGAAGGCTGAGGCAGACAAGCAAAAAGAAGAAGAGAAGAAAAAGTAATCTTCAATAACCGCTACAACAAAGGCGAGCTTTACAGTTCGCCTTTGTTATTTTACAGCAGTAGTGCCCACAGCGCATGAGCGATGTACAAGCAAAGGCCGCATCGGCTTCGATTGGTAGTAAAAATTAACATCAGGGGGTTCTTTACTGACCAATTGAAACGTATAAAGTGTGCTGTTACAGTTTAATGGTGCAACCTATATTGATCGCATAGTCTGCGAAGGCCGCATCGCCTTGTACAAAATTTCCCGTAGCTTCCGTGTTTTCCTTGTCCGTTACACTTTGCAGGCGGTTTCTGCGCAATGCAATAGGTATAGCCGCAAACAAACTTACTTTCTTAAGCTGATAGCTCACGCCAGGTTCAAGAGACTGTACATAACCTGGGCGGCGGAACCCTCTGCTGCCTCCAAAAGTATCCTCTACTGGCACTCCCTCCATTCTGCCACCTATTGAAGCTAACAGCCCTTCAAGCGTACCTTTGAACCCGTAGCTTACTCCTACTCGCACCATGTATTGATCCGGCACGCTCATGATCGCCTCGTTAGCTAACATGGGAGTAAGTGTTTCTCGAAAAGTGCGCGTGCCATTGTCCTCCCTCGGGTTAAAGAGGTAATACCAATTGCCATAGGTACTGAACCGGGGGCTGAGCGAATAAAAGCCATTCAGTTCAGCAATAGCTCCAACGCCGCCATCTCCCAACTGTATAGATTGATCAACAGGACGCACTTCAGTGCTTCCATCCGGCCCCACATGATAGAATGTATCTTTATACTTATAGTTACCTGTAGGAAGCTTCACGCCTACTCCAAGCTGCAGGTTACCACTCATGTTTTGCTCTGGATCTAACAACCATTTGTAGGCAACAACCCTAATCTCTCCAAGTCCTGCCGAATTTGTATTGTGTCGTTGCTGCCTTCCATGCTCATATAGAGAAGAACGTTTGTTAATCAGAAGAGGTACTCCGACACTCAAGGACCAGCTGCTGTTAATTTGGCGAATCACAGTAAGGTCCAGACTGTGTTGCCAGTTAATTACCTCAGTATGCTGCTTAAGTCTTTCCTCCTGCTCTTCTTCTCCTCTGAAATGTCGGAATGACTTGAAATAACGATGTGCAACATTAAGCTGCCACCCCTTGGCAGCTGTCTCTTCTGTAGGATGGGCAATTGTACAGGATGCCATACCATTACTCCTAACAGCCACACACCCTTGGGGGTAGGCATCAGTGTAGAAGAGTAAGAAAGCTGAGACGGCGAGTATAGATTTTATCATGAACCAAGATAAAGTTATCAAAGAACGCAAAGCTTCAATATTATCTCCTACAGAGTAAGGAACGGGGGCTGGGGTGAATTTAGCAGACTACACAGCCTGTAATATAACTATTAATAATATACAATGGATCTTTGCAAATGTTGCAGAAGAATATATATGAAAATAACGCTTTCAGAAAATGAAAGGCTTAGGCTTAAGAGATAGGCACCTCAAGCTTAGAGTAGCAGGCAGCGAAACATATTATGGACCATGCGGCCAGTATATGCGCAGTGTCTAAACAAAAAAAGACGCCATATTTGACGTCTCTTCTCGTGATATTCTTAACCGTACCTTACTCGTACCGAAGCGACTCTATAGGATCAAGCTTTGATGCCTTGAAAGCCGGGTAATACCCAGATATAACTCCTACAAGTACACAGATGGACAAACCTGTAAATACCCATACCCAGGGCACAAAGAATCCTCCGCCCTCAGCTATCAGCGAAGCGATACCGTTACCCATAAGTATACCAAGTAGGATTCCTACCAGTCCGCCAAGCACACATATAACGATAGCCTCTATTAAAAACTGCTGCCGTATCTGGAAAGAGGTAGCACCTAAAGCCTTACGAACACCAATTTCCCTTGTACGTTCGTTCACCGACACCATCATAATGTTCATCAGGCCTACAGAAGCACCTAGTAGCGTGATAAAACCAATGACGCCACCACCAAGCTTCAGATAGCCAGAAATCTCATCTAAACTCTGCACTACCGAATCGGAACGACGTATCTCAAAAGAATCTTCCTGCCCTAAAGGGTCCTGGCGAATGTTACGCATCGTGCCGGTAGCTTCCCCCATCACATAATTCAGCTCATCAGCTCTGAAAATGGCTGTTTTGATGTCAAAGTTCAACTCAGAATTACCTGATCTAGGAATTTGCCTTCCGGCTTCCAGGGGAATAAGTATACGCCTGTCGCTGCTACCGCCCATAGAGCTTCCGGACTTCTCCATCTGCCCTACCACCTTAAACCGGCGGCCCAGGAAGGTAATATATTCCCCAAGAGCATCCTGTTTCTTGAAAAGTGTGGAAGCCACTTCATCACCAATGATAGCTACATTAGTACCCTGCTCCTGCTCAAAAGACGAAAAGTCACGCCCCTTTGATAGGTTCAGGTTATTGTTTAGCATGTAGTTTTCGTCAGCTCCTACAACACTTATATTCGGGTTCGTTTTCTCGGTTTGGCTTTTCACCACAGTAGCCCCTGATATAAAAGCGGACAAACTTACGCGCGCTTCATCCTTCATTAGGTCCTTGTATCGCGATGCCTGCTCATAAGAGATTTTTGGGTAAACTTTCTCTACTCTACCACCTTGGCTGCCACGGTTGTTCATGCCCTTGCTGCGAATATCAAAAGAATTAGCACCAAGGTTAGAAAATGTCTGCGTCAGGGAGTATTTCATACTGTCCACAGCTGTTAGAATCCCTACCAAGGACATAATGCCAATAGAGATGATAAGGCCTGTAAGTACCGTCCGCAGCAGGTTTCCTTGTATGGCTCTAAGGCCTTCTAAAATATTTTCGGCTAGGTTCATCTGTAGGAAAATTGTGCGCTTTTGTTATCTTTTACGTTAAGTATAAAAATAGCACGATGCTTCTAAGATAGTGGCATTTTCTGAAAAAAGAACCACTTTTATACTATTGAAGACTTTTTAAAGACAAACCTGATGTTTCTTCGTACTATCACACTTTTCCTCTGCCTGTTTCTGCTAAAATTACCCGTTTGGGCAAGCACTATACTGGTGCCTATGGATGAAGCGCAGAAAGACCACCTGAAGTCTTATGGTGTGGCTTATTGGGTGTTGAGCAAAAATGTACCTGTAGACTGGCTACTGAATTACCGGGGCGGAAGCTTTGCCTTTCACCACATGCCTCAGTTGGAAAACGAGCTAATCGTGCGTGGCGTGAGCTACACTGTAATCTCTGACGCCCAATACAACGGCATTCTGTCTGAGATCAGTAACCCTGAAGCAAACATGGATATCATGAAACTGGAGAAAGTGCCTAAAGTGGCCGTTTATTCTCCAAAGTCTAAAATGCCATGGGATGATGCGGTTACGCTAGTCTTAACTTATGCAGAGATCCCTTACGATGTGATCTATGATAAGGAGATAATACGAGAAGAACTGCCTAAGTATGACTGGTTACACCTACACCACGAAGACTTTACAGGCCAGTATGGTAAATTCTACGCCAGTTACCGCCACTACCCTTGGTATCAGCAACAGCAGCGGGAGGCTGAAGAATCTGCCACAGAGTTAGGCTTTAGCAAAGTATCAGAGTTGAAGCTGGCAGTGGTTAACAAAATAAAGGATTTCACTGCTGGAGGAGGCTTCCTTTTTGCCATGTGCTCCGCTACCGACACCTATGATATTGCTTTAGCTGCTGAGGGGGTAGACATTGTAGAGGCTATGTTTGATGGCGATGCAGCTGACCCTAACGCCCAAAGCAAATTAGACTACAGCAAAACCTTTGCTTTCCAGGATTTTAGAATCTCTCGTAACCCGCTCGAGTACGAGTACTCTGATATAGATATGCAGCCCCAGGAACGGCCAGTTACTGAGGCAAACGACTACTTCCAGCTTTTTACCTTCTCAGCCAAGTGGGACCCTATCCCGACCATGCTGACACAAAACCATTCGAAAACGATAAAAGGCTTTATGGGGCAAACCACTGCCTTCAGAAAGAGCTTAGTAAAACCGGAGGTGGTAGTAATGGGTGAGAATAAAGAGTTAGGTGAGATTCGTTACATGCACGGCACCTACGCCCGTGGTACCTGGACCTTTTATGGTGGTCACGACCCTGAAGACTACCAGCACCTGGTAGGTGAAGACCCAACAGATCTGGCGCTGCACCCAAATTCACCAGGTTACCGACTTATTCTGAACAATATTCTCTTTCCTGCGGCTAAGAAAAAGAAGCAGAAAACTTGATTTCAGTTTCAAGTATAAGACAACAATTAAGGGCGGTCTGAATATCTATCAGACCGCCCTTAATCTTTATATCATACCCTACTAAGCGCTTAATGCATTCTGTCTGGCCGCGGCTCCAGGTTGCGTATGATGTCAGCCTCAATGGCCAATAACTCTTTGAGCCTGGCATCTACCTCCTCCGCTGGCATATATTCCTTGGCTAGCTTCACAAAGCCTACATAATGCCCAGCCTCCGATACCATCAGTTCATAGTAGAATTTCTGTAGTTCTTCGTCCTGAATATTCTTCCAAAGCAACTTAAAGCGCTCACAACTGCGTGCCTCGATCAAGGCGTTTATCAAAAGGTGGTCCATTAGCTGACGCTCGCGCTTACCTCCCTTTCGTATGTGCTTAGTAAGCTCCACCACATACTCATCAGGTCGGTTACGGCCCAGGCCATAGCCGCGCTTCTTTAGCTGCTCCATCACCCGCTCAAAATGGCTCCATTCCTCTGCCACTAATTCAGTCATTTCCTCAACCAACCGCTCTTTATCTGGATACTTTACGATAAGCGATATGCCTGAGGTAGCTGCTTTCTGCTCACAATAGGCATGGTCTACCAGAATCTCTTCTATGTTTTTCTCCGCTATGTTTACCCATCGTGGGTCTGTAGGAAGCTCTAGGCGAAGTATAGTTTTAGTTGGTTGCGTCGTAGACATGGGTACTTTAAGTTATTACAAGGAGAACACTAGCACTTTTACCACCGCTATTCTGGTTAATCGAAGAAACGCCAGGTAAGGCCAAAAACAAAGCTGCGGCGCATGCCCGGGTAATATGGGGTCACAAAATAAACCGGCTCAGACAACTCATAGTTGATGTGGCTCATTTTAAGGAACACATTAACTGTTTTGATGTTGGCATTCAGGAATACATCCAGCACTGGATAGCCTTGTGTAGCGAACTCATCCTGCACAAAAAACTGCTGCGTTACAGGCATATACCCATAGGCGTAGTACTCACTTGCATATGTCCCTTGTACCCCAAACTGCAGAAACAGCGCATTCTTAAACAGGGGCCCTTCTATGTAAGCCTTAGACTCCAGCAGCCACTCAGGCAGGCGGATGTTGTTGGCTTCGTCGGTGTTGTTGTAAGCTACAAAGTTATCGAAGTGCACAGGGCCGAAGAATATCTTATGTGCCAGGCTAGCACCCCAGAAACGCTGGTTACCACTTGCCTGCACCGGTACAGCATCTTTATCAAAGTATACCCAGCGCTCCACATCAGTTAAGTGGCCATCCAGCTTTACATGCTGGCGTTTGCCTAGCTTCTGGTGCAGACCAGCCCCTATTCTGTTCACTGCTATATTTTTAAAAGGTTCGTTCCAATCAAAGTGGTTGCTCAACATAACTGATTCTACCCGTGACGGAGAATAATGTACACGCTGTAATGTAGCATAAGCACCTCCTAATCGAGCAGTACCCTTTATGCGATAGTCGCCTGCCAGTTGGTATTCGGCACTACCTGTCAGCTCTACCAGGTCTTTGTAAAATAACCTAATATCACCGCCAATAAATACTTGGTTAAAATTTCCGCTTCTAGTTGTGTCCTGGAAAACATTACCTGCAGCCAGCACACTATCCGCAATATTAGCCGCAGTGCCTATAGAGTCTATGGCACTATAAGCTATATTAGCATTTCGGAGTTTAACATAAGCATTGTAAGAAGAAAGCTGGTTATTACCCCTTAAACCAAAGGTGTTCTCTATCTCCTTATATGCAGTGGCCTCATTGGTTCTACCCGTACTAAATATAAACCTTGGATACACGTAGGACCTACCTCGGATAGCATTATTTAGCGCAACTGTATCAACTAAAGCAGCAGGAATAGCATCATCCAAATACTCATTACGCTGGCGGTAGAAATCAAAAGTATGGTATATTTTCAGGTTTTCCTTGGCCAGCCGGTAGACGTGTGTCAAGTGAAAGTTATTTCTGGCTTCCTCGTTGGAGGCCTGGCTCAGGTAAACAGGCGCCTCTTCGTATAGCTCTAAAACAGAAGTATCTCCGCTTGAAATATCAATACCACCTGTTTCTATCTGCTCTACCTTCATAGTTGTAAAGTTGAAGAACAGATCATAGCGCTCGTTTTCGGAACGGTAATGAGAAAACACCTTTATAGCCTGGTTGTCGAGCATGCCTCTTGCTCTGGAGGGACGCTGTGCGCCAGGGCCAAACTGATGGTTGGCAGAAAGTACCTGATAGGCTGCTCCAATGTTCCAGCGCGGATTGATGTTACGTGTGTGTAATGCCTCAAATACCTGCTCCCCAAGGCCACCCTGTACATAGTACAGATGCGTGTAAGGTGAGCGGGTATCGTAGTAATTCATCCCTTGAGGATTATAAGCATACCTGTCAAAGATATTCTTGCCTAACCTTACACCTATCTTGTCCGGTAGTTGAAAAAACAAAGGTGTGGCGGCCACGCCAACATTACCCAAGTGTTGGTAAAATGTGGTGTCGTTAAACCAATAGCGCTCGTTATGCAGGTTATTGAGTGTTGTATCGATCGGCTTACCGGCATAGCGGCCTTCCAGTACATCCTGCTCATACAGTAGCAGTACTGTTTTAGGCCCATAGATGGCCTTTGTAGAGTCATCTATAATCTGGGCAACAGCAACTGTCTTTACCAGCAGTAAGCACAGCACTAGAAGTATAAAGGCGGATAGTCTTCTTTTCACGTTTCAAAAATAGTGAAATATTAACGGAAAATGCAGCTTTAAGCTTGTACCAAGCTTTGCACGTGCTGCAGTACAAGTTGGTCAAACTTGTCACCGTCGTTCATAATTCTTACTTCAATTGGTACAAAAAAGATTGGCAGTTGCTTTGTCAAAGGCAGAAGAGCGGCGTCAATCATCTTTACAGCATCTTTACGGGTGGTTAGTACAGAAGCACTGGCAAAAGCTTTATTATGTAGTAGTTCCTGTAGCTCTTCGAGGTCTTCCGGGGTATACCTATAATGATCCGGATACCCCAAATGCTTTAAAATAGCATACCCCTGCTTTATCAGGTAGTTCTTAAGCGGTTCTGCATTGGCAATACCTGTCACCAGAACAACGCCCTTACTTACTTCTGCTCCACTACCTACCGGCACTGGCCTACCATAGGCAAAAGTGGAGAAGAAAATTGGTGTACCAGGAGAAGTATACTGTTCCACCTGCTGCTGCACAGCTCTTTGCTCCTCTGTACTTATGCTGGCCGGGCATTTACTAACAATCACAATATCTGCACGCCTGGCACCTGTTCGTGGCTCCCGAAGCCTTCCGGCCGGCAAAACATAATCTTTGTAAAAAGGGCGGTTATGATCCGTGATCAGGATGTTCAGGGAAGGCTGCACAGGTCTGTGCTGCATAGCATCATCCAGCACCACAACTTCCAGTTTTTCCAATTGCTTTTGCAGCTCATCTATTCCCTTAACGCGATCCTCACAGACAGCCACGGCAACATCTTTGAAATCAAGATGGTATTGAAAGGGCTCATCCCCTATTTTGGCTGCTGAGGTATCTTTATCAGCAAGTATGAATCCTTTGCTGTGGCGCTTATACCCACGGCTTAGAGTTGCTACTTTATAGTTATGCAAGAGGCGAAGCAGGTATTCAACATGAGGTGTTTTACCTGTGCCCCCAACCGTGAGGTTACCAACAGCTATAACAGGCAAATCAAAGGAACGGGAGGTCATCAAACCTTTATCATAGCCCAGGTTGCGAAGCCGCATAATGCCACTATAAAGCTGCGAAAATGGCCAGAGAGGTATGTGGAGATATTTCTGCATGGTTTTGTAACGCCTGCAAATTACGTTAATTTTAACGTGCCTTCGCTAACTACAGAACGAAAGAGAGAAACTATGGCAAAAATACATGAAGTAACCCATTTGCTAGAACAGCTTGCTCCTCTCCGCTACCAGGAGAGCTATGACAATGCTGGCCTGCAAACTGGTGACGCTAACGCAGAGGTAACAGGTGTGCTGGTAACCTTGGACTGCACCGAAGCAGTGCTTGAGGAAGCAATAGAGAGAGGATGCAACCTGGTAGTGGCACATCATCCTGTTATCTTCAAAGGGCTTAAACAGCTAACAGGCAAAAGTTATGTTGAGCGTAGCATCATCAAAGCAATACAGAACAACATTGCCATATACGCCAGCCACACTAACTTAGACAATGTGCTGAACGGTGTAAATACAAAAATAGCTGATAAGCTAGGCTTGCAACAGCAACGCATATTGGTTAATAAGCCTAGTACGTTAATGCAGTTGGTAACATTTGTGCCGGTTGAAAACACGGAGGAGGTATTGGAAGCGTTACACAAGGCAGGTGCAGGTAATATAGGAGAATACAGCGGCTGCAGCTTTAGCGTAACCGGCACCGGACGCTTTACTCCTTCAGAACAGGCTACCCCTACCATAGGTGGAGCCAACATACCAGAGCAGGTGCAAGAAAACAGGCTTGAGCTTTTATTCCCCGCAAACCTTCAAGGCAAAATAATGGCTGCACTAAAGCAAGCGCACCCTTACGAAGAAGTGGCACATTACCTCTACAACCTGGAAAACCAAAACCAGGAAGTAGGGATTGGCATAATTGGAGAACTGAAGCAAGGGCTGACAGAACAAGAGTTCTTAGCTTACCTGAAAGACAGAATGCAGTTGCAAGGGCTTCGTTACACAACAATTGGTGGCAAAAAAATAAAACGCGTAGCTGTTTGTGGTGGAGCCGGAAGCTTTCTTATAAAAGATGCTCTTCGGCAAGGGGCAGACGCACTGGTAACTGGAGATGTAAAGTACCACGAGTTCTTTGATGCCGAAGGTAGCCTGATGATAGCAGACATTGGACATTACGAAAGCGAGGTATACACAAAGGAGATATTTTATGACGTGATTTCAAAAAACTTTTCTAATTTTGCAGTCTTAATATCGGAAGTAAACACTAACCCCGTCAGATACACTTTTTAATACATGGAAAGTACTGTAGCCAGCAAACTCGAAGCGTTAAGTAAGCTTCAAAGCATCGATTCACAGCTTGATGAAATTAGACGAGTAAGAGGAGATTTGCCTGAAGAAGTTCAGGACTTGGAAGATGAAATTGAAGGCTATGAAGTAAGGGTTCGTAAGTTTGATGATGAAGTAGCCGCTCTGAATGACTCTATTGCACAGCGCAAGCAGGCTATCAAAGATTCAGAAGGTCTGATCCGCAAATATGAGGAGCAGCAGCAAAACGTACGCAACAACCGTGAGTACGATGCTATCACCAAAGAAATCGAACTTCAGAAACTGGAAATCCAGATTTCTGAAAAGAAAATAAAAGAAGCTCACTACCAGATCGATCAGAAGATCAACGAGATCGAAGGCACAAAGCACCGTCTGGAAGAGCGTCGCAAAGACCTTGATAACAAGAAAAAAGAACTTGAGCAGATAGTTTCTGAAAGCCAGGAAGAGGAAAGAAAGCTTGAAGAGGAGCGTAACTCAGCTGCAAGCAGTGTTGAAGATCGCTTACTGAGCGCCTATAACCGTATCCGCAAAAATGTTCGCAACGGCCTTGCTGTTGTCTCAGTTAAGCGTGATGCATGTGGTGGTTGCTTTAACACGGTACCTCCTCAGCGCCAGGCAGACATTGCTGCACAGAAGAAAATTATAGTATGCGAGCACTGCGGCCGTATATTGGCGGGTGTTGAGTTGCGCGTATACTAATATTAATCTGGTTAATCTTGAGCGTACATCGCTTGCATACAAAAAGAAAGAGGATGGCTAAACCCCATCCTTTTTTTTTGTTGCTGTTTGTTTGGCTTTTGTCTTACACAGGCTCCGCAGCACCTGCTTTCAATTCACATCACCAGGATGTTTATCATGAACTTCTAAAACTAAAAGTAAAAAGCGGAAGAGCCCTTCTCCTGCCTCAGCAGCACAGCAACAACGCAGCTGATTTACTACTAGCCAACTATGGGGACTTTCTGGAGCTGTGCGTGCAGCAAAACCAAGGTAGGCTTCATGAGCTGCTGGAGGCCCAGGAAACTCGTTTAGAAATGCTGGAAGACCTGCCACAGCAGGACAAGTGGGTGCTCTATGCCAAAGCAGAAGTACAGATGCAGCTTGCCATGTCTAAGTTGCTATTTGGCAACCGCTTATCTGCTGCGTGGGATTTCAGAAAAGCATATTTGCAGTACAGCCACAATGTAAAAAAGCATCCGGAGTTTTTACCTAACAGGAAAAACCTGGGAGTACTGCAGGTACTTATAGGATCGGTGCCCGACAAGTATAAATGGTTTCTAAGTATCATTGGCCTGAAAGGGAGTATCAGGCAAGGAATGGCTAATTTAAAACAAGCCACAGCTCCAGAAAATCCTTTCTACCAGGAGGCACAACTACTTTATGTGGTTGTCAAGCACCTAACGGAACCCGAGAAAGAAGTACAGGCCCTGAAGCAGATAAAATCTATGGCTGAGAAGCAGCCGGACAATTTGCTCTTTCAGTTTGTTGCCATGCATTTGTTCAAAAAGGCCAGAGCCAGCAAGGAGGCGTTACAGGTGTACTTGCATGTTCCCCGAACTAAGGCATACCTCTCTTTCCCTTACCTGCACCATCTGGCTGCAGACCTATACCTTTACCGTGCTGATTACGATAAGTCCGTGCAAGAAAACAGAAAGTTTCTGGAGCTACACAAGGGGCAGCACTATCTCAAATCAGCTAATTACAAGCTATACTTAGCCTACGCACTTGGTAATCATAAACCACAGGCACAGTGGCACCTGCAACATGTATCTCAAGTAGGCATTGAAGAAACAGAGGAAGATCGCTACGCAGCCCGTTATGCGTTAAAGCAAGAGCCACTGGTTAAGCCCCTCATGCAGGCACGTCTGTATTCTGATGGCGGTTATTACCAGGAAGCCCTGCAGGAGCTAAAGAAGCTGCATATAAGCACAAAAACTCCTGTGGCAATACAGGCTGAGTATTACTACCGTAAAGCCCGTATCTACCACGGCACTGACTCGCTACAGCAGGCCTTGCCGTTATACAAGCAGGCGATAAGCCTCTGCGAAGGCACGGATTTATACTTCGCCCCAAGCGCTTCATTGCAGCTTGGCTATGTGTATCAGGAACTAAAGCAAATAAACACGGCTCGTCTATACTTTAAACAAGCACTAAGTTATAAGCAGCACGAGTACAAAAACAGTATTGACGCCAAGGCAAAACTGGCGTTGTCGGCAATGTAAGCAAGAATGGTTAAGTTAGAGATACAGGAAGAAAAGCTGCCGATTAGTATTGAAGAGTTTAGGCTTAAAGCTTTGGCTTGGGCCGATACTCATCCATTGGCAGCATATTATAACCCTAATTACATCCCGTACCCACACGATGGCTTTGATCACTTGTTGGCTGTCTCATCAGGTAAGCCACTTCGGCTAAACCTAGAGGATGCCTACGACAGATTACGCCAACAGCTTGTAGCGCAACACCCTTTATTGTGCGGGTATTTAGGTTATGACCTGAAGAACCAGACAGAAGATCTTATCAGTAAGAACCATGATGGAATAGATTTCCCGTTGTTAACCTTCTTTGTGCCTGAGGCCTTTATATACTTTAACACATCGAGTATAACTATCTATTCATCTGAGAAAAAAAACTCCCTTTTTCTTTCTTCTATCTTTGAAACCCCTACTCCTGCGGCCCATGCCCCTACTGGTATAAAACTGCAGCAACGCGTTTCTAAAGACCGTTACATCGAACAGGTGGAGCGGGTACGGCAACGCATTCTGGAGGGTGATGTATATGAGCTGAATTTCTGTATGGAATTCTATGCCGAGCAAGTACAGCTTCAGCCCTTACCATTGTACTTGTCCTTAAACCAAACCTCCCCGACTCCGTTTTCAGGCTATCTTAAGCTATACGACAGGTACCTGATGTGTGCCTCTCCTGAGCGTTTCCTAAAGAAGGAGGGCCCTAAGCTCATTTCTCAACCTATAAAAGGCACTATCCGCAGAGGCAGCACACCAGAGGAAGACCACATGCTACAGCACCAGCTCCGCCACGACGAGAAGGAACTTGCCGAAAACATGATGATTGTGGACCTGGTGCGAAATGACCTGAGCCGATCTTGCGAAACCGGAACTGTGCAGGTAGAAGAAATGTTCGGGATTTATGGCTTTAAGCAGGTTTGGCAGATGATTTCTACAGTGGTAGGAGAATTAAAGCCAGAACATGACCTGGTAGATGCATTGGTAGGTGCGTTCCCTATGGGAAGTATGACTGGAGCCCCTAAAATCAGTGCAATGCACATCATAGAAGAGCTGGAAGACACAAAAAGAGGCTTATACTCAGGTGCGTTTGGCTACATCAAAGCGAGTGGCGACTGTGATTTTAACGTTGTAATCAGGAGTATGCAGTACAACGCCAGCAATGAATACCTAAGCTTTATGGTAGGTAGCGCTATCACCTATGACTCGAATCCTGAGCTAGAGTATGAAGAGTGCCTGCTAAAAGCAAAGGCCATGCTTGACGTGCTAGGTGCCAGAGTAGGTGATAAATAGGGGCTTTTACTATTAGCTACAACAAGTAATTAAGCTTCTGATTGATCAAAATAAAAAAGTCTCTTCTGCCATTCTGTCACGTTTTTGATAACATTATAGTATATTTGCAGCTCTAATTAAGGTATTATGGATCCAATAGTAGATTTAGATTTTATAGATAACCGTACCCCGGAGCAGGCCGCCGCATGCGACACAAAAGTGACAGAAGAAACTAATACTGGCAAAACACGCAAGCTGTACATAGAGAGCTATGGCTGCCAGATGAACTTCTCTGACAGTGAGATCGTGTCTTCTATCATGTTTGAGCAAGGCTTTGATACTACCTCTGATATAGAGCAAGCAGACCTGGTATTCCTGAATACCTGTTCTATTCGCGAGAAAGCTGAACAGACTGTTCGCAATCGTCTGGGCCAAATCAACTACTACAAAAAGAAAAAACCTGAAATGATGGTAGGCGTTCTTGGCTGTATGGCTGAGCGCCTGAAGAAATCGCTGCTGGAAGAAGAAAAGATTGTTGACCTTGTAGTTGGTCCGGATGCTTACCGTGACCTACCTAACCTCATTAATGAGGTTGATGGAGGTCAAAAAGCAGTTAACGTGTTGCTTTCGCGCGAGGAGACCTATGCGGACATTAACCCAATTCGCCTTAACAGCAACGGAGTAAGTGCCTTTGTTTCCATTATGCGTGGCTGCGACAACATGTGCTCTTTCTGTGTAGTGCCATTTACCCGTGGCCGTGAGCGTAGCCGTGATGCCTATTCTATTGTAAGAGAAGCGGAAGCACTGGTAGCTCAAGGCTATAAGGAAGTGACACTATTAGGCCAAAATGTTGATTCCTACAAGTGGGCTTCAGAAGATGGCTCTGAATCGGTGAACTTTGCGCAGCTGCTGGAGAAAGTAGCGCTAGTTGATCCTAACCTGCGCGTGCGCTTCTCTACCTCCCATCCAAAAGACATAACAGATGAGGTGTTGTATACGATGAAAAAGTACGACAACATCTGCAAGTATATACACCTGCCTGCGCAGAGCGGTAACTCCCGTGTGCTTGAGTTAATGAACCGTACCTACGACCGTGAGTGGTACCTGAACCGTGTGGACGCCATTAGAAGCATCTTAGGTGAAGATTGCGGCATTTCTTCAGATATGATTGCAGGTTTCTGCACCGAAACGGAAGTAGAGCACCAGGACACGCTCACTTTAATGGACTACGTGCAGTACGACTACTCTTATATGTTCTTCTACTCAGAGCGACCGGGTACGTTGGCTGCCCGCAAGCTGGAAGATGATATTCCCTTGGAAGTAAAGAAACGTCGTCTGGCAGAAATTATCGAGAAACAGCGCGAAACCTCTCTGAACCGCAATAAGCGTGATGTAGGCAGAGTGCATAAAGTGCTCGTGGAGGGTTTCTCTAAGAAATCAAACGAGCAGCTAAGTGGCCGTAACGACCAGAACAAAGTAGTTATCTTTGATAAGAAACACTACAAAAAGGGAGATTACGTTAACGTGTTCGTGCACGACTGCAGCGTAGGCACCCTCTTCGGCGAGGCAGTAGATTAAAGCGGAGATTATAGGCGTGAGAGCCTTGGGCAGGATTCATCATTTATGCCTCTCACCTACACCCCTATATTTCCGCTTTATCTGATCTTCAAATCTATAAACATGCGCAACATCGATATACAAAGTATAAAACAGCGCTTCGGCATCATCGGTAATTCACCACTGCTGAACCATGCCATTCAGGTGGCAGTACAGGTAGCCCCTACCGATATGACCGTACTTATTACTGGTGAAAGTGGAAGTGGTAAAGAATCATTTTCCAAAATAATACACCAGCTAAGCCCGCGCAAGCATGGCCAGTTTATAGCTATCAACTGTGGAGCTATACCAGAAGGTACCATAGATTCTGAGCTTTTCGGACACGAAAAAGGCTCTTTTACTGGGGCACATGATACCCGTAAGGGTTATTTTGAAGTAACCGATGGTGGCACTATTTTCTTAGATGAGATTGGAGAAATGCCTTTGGGCACACAGGCCCGTCTTCTGCGCGTGCTGGAAAATGGTGAGTTTATTAAAGTAGGCTCTTCTAAAGTACAGAAAACAGATGTACGAGTAGTGGCAGCCACTAACGTAAACCTGATAAAAGCAGTAGAAAAAGGCACGTTCCGCGAGGACCTTTACTACCGCCTTAATACTGTTCCTATTTCTGTTCCGCCCCTACGGGAACGCGGAGATGATATCCACTTGTTGTTCCGCAAGTTTGCCTCTGACTTCTCTGAGAAGTATAAAGTTCAGGCAATTACCCTTACTCCTGAGGCTGTGAAAGAACTCCAAGCTTTCCGCTGGCCAGGCAACATCAGGCAGTTGAAAAATATTGTGGAGCAGATTTCAGTTTTGGAATATGAGCGTGAGATTAACGCAGATAAGCTGCGCCATTACCTGCCTCAAGAGTCAATAACCTCCCTCCCAGCAATACAGGCTAAAGAAGGGGCCGCTGAAGGATCATTCTCAGAGCGGGACCTGCTGTATAAGGTGCTGTTTGACATGCGCCGGGATGTATCAGAGCTCAAGAAGCTGGTGTTTAACATGCTGGCACACCAGCCAAACGACGAAGACTTACTACGTGAGCATAGCCACCTGTTTGAGAACATGGAGACGCAGCAATACAATGGCCGCTCGTACCAGCAGGAGCAAGTTCAGAATGAACCATATTACCTGCCAATTAAACATAGCCATACGCAGGAATATGAAGACGATAAAGTAGAGGACATCCCGCACGAAACAGAAGAAGAAAGTTTATCTTTAGAGGATAAAGAGAAAGAACTGATCCTTAAGGCTCTGAAAAAACATAACAACAAACGCAAGTATGCAGCGCAGGACCTTGGAATATCAGAACGCACCCTTTATCGCAAACTAAAGCAGTATGACATTGAAGATTAACACCCGCTTTTTAAGCTATATGCTTGTGCTGCTACTGTTTGTTTGTGGCGGCTGCGGCATTTACTCTTTCACCGGCACTACCCTTTCGCCCGATATAAGAACTATTTCTATTCAAAATATTGAGAACAGCACCGGCGAAGGCCCTTCTAACCTGACACAGGTAGTTACAAATAACCTGAAGGATTACTACCGCCGCAATACTAATTTGGCTATTGTGCAGAGCGAAGGCGATTTGCAATTGGAGGGTCAGATTGTTAGCTTTACTTATTCGCCTGCCGCTATTCAGCGTGAGGGACAGCAGGACATTGCTTCTCTCAACCGACTAACGCTAGGTGTGCAAATCCGCTTTGCAAATGTGAAGCAGCCAGATAAGGACTTTGAGAGAACGTTTACAATTTCTCAAGACTTTCCGCAAAACGTTGACGTTACCCAGCTTTCTACAGCACAGATCGAGCAGCTTTCAGAGCAGCTGGTAGTCGATGTTTTCAATAAAACCGTAGCAGACTGGTAATTCCGTCTTTCAATTGAAGCTTTAGTTTAGCATGAACAAATCAGCTTTTCTACAACTAATACAGCAGGTAGCAAGCATCTCAGACCAGCAAACGGAAGAACTGGAGAAAGTGGCTGCTACCTTCCCGTATTGTCAGACGGCTCACCTATTGTTGGCAAAGTCAGCCTACGATAAAGGCAGCATGCTTTCTACGCAGCGCCTGCGACGTGCCTCGGCCTATGCCACAAACAGGCAGCTCCTGAAACGCATTATCTATACTTCACCGGTGGAGGTGCCTGCTTTTGAAGAAACTGCCGTAGAAGAGAAGCCTACAGCAGAAAGCCCGGAGAACTTTGATACGACTCCGCATCAGGAACAACCAGAGGCGGCTGCTGCTGAAACTTTTGCAGCTACAGAAGAAGTTGAGCGGGAAACGGCAAATGCTTATACTGAGCTGCCTGCAGTTACTTATGAGCAAGAGCTGAAAGATGAGGTTACCAAGGCTGTAGATGTAGAAGAATCAGTACAGGCTGAAGAACCTCAGCACGTGGTGGAAGAAACTCCTTCTTTGACAGTTGCAGAATTCGAAATTGATGATGCAGCAGTTGATGAAGAAGAGTACAATGAACGGGATGAAGTTCAATTGGAGGCTAATAAAGATATATTAGAGCAGCCAATGGAGAAACTTGATTCTGAGCTGGCCCTGCTCCTAACTATTAAAAGCCTCAGCCCTTCTTTTACCGACCTACTGGCTCAAAAACCAGACGAACCTAAAGAAGAAATACCAACTACCTATACTCCAGCTCCCCTTGAGCTACAGCAACCAGAGGAACCGGAAAAAGTTGTTGACAAAGTATATGAAGAGCCTGAACAGAATAACAATGTAGAGCCCAAATCTCAGCCAGACGAGGATGAACTGGCAAAGCTTATTTCTGCTGAGGTATCCGCTGCGGCTAAAGCGTACTACAGTCTGGAGGATGTAGGGGAAACCTTACCTTCTAATGACTATTTTGCTGCCTCAGAAGTTGAAGAGGATGAGCCGGAGGAAGCAGAAGTAAAGTATGCCTTTGACGAGATAGACCAAATGTACCAGCAGGATGCACTAGGTTATTGGATGTCATCCAGCCGTATGGGCGAGGTGCTACAGCTTAAGGAGGAAAACGAATTAACTCGTCCTCGACCTGCCAGCTTCCATCCTGAGCTTATACTTGAGTACTGCAAAACGCACGAGCTGGTACATCAGGAAGAGCAGGCTCTTCCTCCATTACAGGAGCAGCTAGATATTATCGATCAGTTCCTTAAAGTAAATCCGCGCCTCAAGACGATGAATAATGTTAAGCTAAAGCCGGAACCGCAAGAGGACTTATCGCTGAAGAGCACTAAGATAAAGCGCGGAATTGCTTCTGAAAGCCTTGCAAATATCTTCCTGAAGCAGGGCAAGGCCAAAAAAGCAATTAAAATATATGAGCAACTCATTTTGAAAAATCCGGAAAAAAAGAGTTACTTTGCCGAACAGATCGAAAAATTACAAAACCTAAGTTAACATGTATATCGCCCTTATTAGTATCATTATCTTTATCTGCGTGCTGCTTGTATTGGTTGTACTTGCTCAGAACCCTAAGGGAGGCGGACTTTCCAGCCAGTTTGGTGGTAGCACAAGCCAGCTAATGGGCGTTAAACGCACCGGAGACCTATTAGAGAAATTAACCTGGGGATTTGCCATCGCATTGGTAATTCTTACTCTTGCCACACACATGGTTGGCAATACAGGTGACTCAGGTGTCAGAAGTGTTAACGAAGAGCGTGCACGCCAGTCGCAATTGCCTGCGGCGCCTGCCGGTGCTCTTCCAGGAGTTACTGAAGATACGACAGCTGCCATTCCGGATGCTGGTGACATTCCAGCTATGATTGACACTGCTCAATAAAAGATTTAGAGATTAGAAAAAGCCGATCCCATTCAGGATCGGCTTTTTTATTTGCAGGCTGCCGTGTTAACATGACAGATTTTCCAAAAAAGTTCCCAATGGCAGTGACAAATGTCAAACATGACAGGTAAAAAGCCGTTAGCACCTGAAAAATTGGCTTAAAATGGCACCTTCTCCGTCTTGGCACAGGAAATGATAAAGCAGAGGTGTTATTGTAGAAATCATAACATCATAACATAACTAAATAACCAAAAACTATGTCAATCAACATCAAACCATTAGCAGACAGAGTGATTGTGGCTCCGGCTGCAGCAGAAGAAAAAACCAAATCTGGTATCATTATTCCTGACACTGCTAAAGAAAAACCTCAGCGTGGTGAGGTGGTAGCCGTTGGCGAAGGCAAAGTATCAGACCAAGGTGCCCTGATGAAGCCACAGGTAAGCGTTGGCGACACTGTGTTGTATGGCAAGTATGCCGGAACTGAGATCTCTATTGATGGTAGCGATTACCTGATCATGCGTGAGTCAGACATCCTGGCAGTTCTTTAATCTTACTTAACCAAAGAAAACCTAATCAGTAAAAATTATAAACTATGGCTAAAAACATCACATTCGATACAGACGCCCGCAATAAAATTAAATCCGGCGTTGACAAATTGGCTAATGCCGTTAAAGTAACTTTGGGTCCTAAAGGCCGCAATGTTATCATCGATAAGAAATTCGGCGCTCCTACCATCACAAAAGATGGTGTATCTGTAGCAAAAGAGATCGAGCTGAAAGATGCTATCGAGAACATGGGTGCTCAGCTGGTAAAAGAAGTTGCTTCTAAAACTGCTGACCAGGCTGGTGACGGTACTACTACTGCAACTGTACTGGCTCAGGCTATCTACACTGCCGGCATCAAGAACGTTGCAGCTGGTGCTAACCCAATGGACCTGAAGCGCGGTATCGACAAAGCCGTAGAGGCTGTTGTGGCTAACCTGAAGTCTCAGTCTAAAACAATCGACAACTCTTCTGAAATTGCTCAGGTTGGTACTATCTCTGCCAACAACGATCCTGAAATCGGTAAAATGATTGCTGATGCGATGGATAAAGTTGGTAAAGACGGTGTTATTACTGTAGAAGAAGCAAAAGGTACAGAAACTGAGGTGAAAACTGTAGAAGGTATGCAGTTTGACCGTGGTTACCTGTCTCCATACTTCGTAACTAACGCGGAGAAAATGGAAGCTGATTTCGACAACCCGTACATCCTGATTTACGACAAGAAAGTTTCTACCATGAAAGAACTGCTTCCTGTATTGGAGCAAGTAGTTCAAACTGGTAAAGGCCTTGTAATTATCGCTGAGGACGTAGACGGCGAAGCACTTGCTACACTTGTAGTAAATAAATTGCGTGGCTCACTGAAAATCGCTGCTGTTAAAGCTCCTGGCTTCGGCGACAGAAGAAAAGCAATGCTGGAGGATATCGCTATCCTGACTGGCGGTACAGTAATCTCTGAAGAGCGTGGCTACAAACTGGAGAACGCTACCCTTGACTACCTTGGCCAAGCTGAGAAAGTGATCATCGACAAAGACAACACTACGCTTGTAAATGGTGCTGGTACTAAAGATGATATCACTGCTCGTATCAACCAAATCAAAGCTCAGATGGAGACAACTACATCTGACTACGATAGAGAGAAACTTCAGGAGCGCCTGGCAAAGCTTTCTGGTGGTGTTGCTATCCTTTACATCGGTGCTTCTACTGAAGTAGAGATGAAGGAGAAGAAAGACCGCGTGGATGATGCCCTGCATGCTACTCGTGCCGCTGTTGAGGAAGGTATCGTTGCTGGTGGTGGTGTTGCACTTATCCGCGCTATCGAGGCACTAGAGAACCTTAACGTAGAGAATGCTGACCAGAAAACGGGTGTTCAGATCATCAGAACTGCTATCGAGTCTCCTCTGAGAACAATCGTTGCTAACGCTGGTGGCGAAGGCTCTGTGGTTGTTCAGGCTGTACGTGAAGGCAAGGGTGACTATGGTTACAATGCCCGTGACGACAAGTATGAGAACATGTTTGCGGCCGGTATCATCGACCCAACTAAAGTTACTCGTCTTGCCCTAGAGAACGCAGCTTCTATCGCTGGCCTGCTTCTAACAACTGAATGTGTTGTTTCTGAAGAGCCTGCTGAAGAAGGTGCTGCTCCTGCTATGCCAGCTGGTATGGGTGGAATGGGCGGCATGATGTAATCAGCCCCTGCACATAAATCAAAAAGCCCTGAGTCATTACTGGCTCAGGGCTTTTTATATGCTTTGAAACTATAAGTCTAACTTAGCAGTGCGCTACACTATAAAGTAATCCTAGTTAAGCTCTTTTATTGTGATAGTAATATCGCGTGGTGCAGTCTCATCACCGCCAAAGTATGGGTATAGCTGATAACCTGCCCCTGCTCCCTGACAGGCTCTTGGCATCTCAACTTCATTACCGTTAAGCACGAAAACATACTTTCCGTCCTCCATGCGCAGCTCACACACCACTGCCTCTCCTATTGGCACTGATCCAAGCAATTTATAGTCCCATTGCTTGTTCAGGTAAGTATAAGCCAATAGCTCTAACCTGTTGTTGTACCAGCGCCAACCAAAGCGCGCACTGTTAACATGGTGACTGGAGTTACAGTCAGATAAGCCATAAAGCTTATTGATGTCAGCCTGGTTGTTTGCAACCACAGTAGTATAGACAGCTGAATTATCGAATGTTACCTCAAACTTGAGACTGCTGGTAGTTACCTGTTTTAGACCGTTTTTGTCTGAATAATGGGATCCTTTTTTGATGGTATAGACAACCGCTGGAGTGTCTTGCTCCTCCTGCTTAGGCTCAACCTCGGCTACGGTTTCGCAAGCGCCCATAGCAAGGCCTAGTACCAGTAGCGACGCAAACTGCCGCATCCGTACAAATAATAACATTGGCTAAAAATGAAAAGTGGCTAAAAGTGATATTTCACGGGAAAACACAAAGCTGCAAAGTAATGGTTCCTGCTGTTCCAAAAGTATAAAATTTTAAACAAAAAAAGCCCCTGAAGATTATTCTTCAGGGGCTTTTTTTGTACTATAAAAACTAATCTACTTCATTAACTAGCCTCAGCCTCAAGCAGTTGACCTGTTTGCGCCTCGGCTTCGTCATGTTTCTTGTCTTCCTGACCGTGTGTTAATTTATTGATACGCTTAGTCAATATCATCAGAATTATGCCTAGCACAATAGTGAAACCTGCAATGCACATGAAGATTTCCAGTTCACCAAGGCGCTGAGCCCAAATACCTATCAAAGAAGCCAGCTTATTGCCTAGACCTGTTACTGCAAAGTATAAGCCCATCATAGAAGCTACAATGCGCTTAGGAGCTACCTTTGTAATGAAAGATAGAGACACTGGGGAAAGCGCCAACTCACCGATAGTATGGAACAGGTAAGCAAACACCAACCAATGCAGTGACGAAAGTCCATCTGCAGAAGAGTTACGCTGCAAAGAAGCGAAAACCATGAAGATGAAGCCTATACCTAAGATGGCGGTACCTAATCCCATTTTAAAAATGGACGGAGGGTTTTTGCCTCTTTTGGCCAAAGCTATCCAGATAGAAGCTACTATACCTCCCAAGGTAAGGATGAAGAAAGAGTTTAAACCCTGTAACCAAGCTGTAGGCACTTCCCAGCCAAACACTACACGATCAGTATACTGCAAGGCATAAAGGTTCATCAAACCACCTGCCTGCTCAAAAGAGGCCCAGAATACAAGTACAATAATGAAAGAAATAAGGATAACAATGATTCTGTCCCACTCCTGCTTATTGAAGCCAAGGAAGCCAGTATGAGCGGCCTGAGTCTGGTCTTTCGTAAATATTCTGTTTTCGCTATTTTCTTCTTTCGTTAAGTTTCCAACTCTGTGAAGGTACTTGCGTCCCCAGATAAACACGATTTGGCCAAGCACCATACCAAAACCAGCAAGGCTGAAGCCATAATGCCAACCGTATACTTCACCTACATAACCGACAATAAGAGAAGCAAGCAGGGCACCAAGGTTGATACCCATATAGAAGATGGTAAAACCTGAGTCGCGGCGGCTATCACCTTCTTTATAAAGTCCACCAACCATGGTAGAAATGTTTGGCTTAAGCAAACCAGTACCGACAACAATAAGGCACAACGCCGTGTAGAAAGCCCACTCTGGAGGGTAAGCCATCAACAGGTGGCCGGCAACCAGCGTAAAGCCACCAATAATAACTGCATTCTTCTGCCCCAATACCTTATCAGCCAGAATACCACCAGGTATAGACATCAGGTAAACGAACATGGTATAGGTACCATAAAGCTCTAGTGCTTCCTCGTTAGACCAGCCATAACCCCCATGGGTAGTAGAAACCAAGAAGAGTACCAAGATACCACGCATACCGTAGTAGCTGAAGCGCTCCCACATTTCAGTAAAGAACAGGATCATTAATCCTTTTGGGTGGCCAAACAAAGTGCCTTGGTTCTCAATAAAACTAGGCGCTCTCCCCCCGGAGATATTCTGAGATTTTGACATAAATTGGTTTTAGCTATTAATTCAGTTTGCGCATTATAAAACTAAAAATACCACTCTATTCTGAGTATTACAAATTTGTGGCTATCCTGTGTTAAAACTCCGACACAGCAAGCAGGTACTATGTTTTAGAGAGGGCCCTGTTACCTCGGCCTGTCATTTATGTTACTTATTCATTCTCAAGTAAATTCACACTTACCTTTTTCTTTTTTTGATTTATTCTTGTAGCCATACGCATTGCCGCTCTTAGATTTGATCAAGTCTATATACAAAAAAGAAGTTTTATTGCTGCTGCCTCTTAAACTTGGTTCTTCCAACACCGTAGAAATTGAAAGGAGCAAGTTGCTTTAAAAGGTTACTGTGATTATCACCAGCGTATATTTTTCATAGGACCCTTCCTACTCTTCTTGTTCCCAAAGCTACCCGATAAGCGGGAAAACTTTAATAAGGGTAACGCAAAGTTAGCGCCTGCCTAAGGATTCTGAGAGCCCCCGTATGCATGCACCTAATGAGTAGCTTATAATAATGTATTAAACAAGAAGTGAGTACATACTTTTAATACTGTTTTTGCTATTTTTGTGTCATTGTTCTATAAACCTATCAATTCAATCAACCCAAAAATTTCAATGAAAGAATCTGGAGTTAAATCTGAAGTAGCAGGTCTCGAAAGCATCGGTATAAAAGAGGCAAAAGAGGTTCTCTGGAACCTTCCTGCTGCGGAGCTGATAGAGGAGGCCATTAAGAATGGTGAAGGTTACCTCACAGACACCGGTGCCTTAATGTGCGACACCGGCAAGTTTACTGGCCGTTCACCCAAAGACCGCTTTATTGTAAAAGATGATCAGACTGAAGAGTCTGTGTGGTGGGGTGACATTAACATTCCTTTTGATGCGGACAAGTTCGATCAGCTGCACGCCAAGATGGTGGATTTCCTGAAAGACAAGAAGCTCTACGTCCGTGACGCCTATGCAGGTGCTCATCCTGAGTACCGTCTTAACCTACGGGTAATAAACACCCAGGCATGGCAGAACCTCTTTTGCTACAACATGTTCCTGCGTTTAACCATAGAGAAACTTAAGGACCATACACCAGGATTCACTATCATTTGTGCTCCTGAATTCCAGGCAGATCCTGCAGTAGATGGTACACGCCAACCTAACTTCGCCATTATCAATTTTAGTCAAAAGATGATTCTGATTGGAGGCACAGGGTATGCCGGCGAAATGAAAAAAGGAATATTTAGTGTGCTAAACTACATTCTGCCACACGAGCGCAATACCCTCTCTATGCACTGCTCCGCAAACGTAGGTAAAGACGGTGACACAGCGATATTCTTCGGGTTATCAGGCACAGGTAAAACAACTCTTTCTGCAGATCCTGAACGAGGGTTGATAGGCGACGATGAGCATGGATGGACAGAAGACAGTGTTTTTAATTTTGAAGGCGGCTGTTACGCTAAAGTAATTGACCTTACACGCGAGAAAGAACCACAAATCTGGGATGCCATTAAATATGGGTCAATAGTGGAAAATACCCGCTTCTACCCAGGCACACGCACAGTAGATTATACTAATAACACTGTTACAGAAAACACCCGCACGGCTTATCCTATAAACTACATCGATAATGCCGTTGATCCATCCAGAGGAGATATCCCCAAGAACATCTTTTTCCTGACAGCCGATGCCTTTGGTGTGCTGCCTCCAATTTCAAGACTAAATACAAGCCAGGCAATGTATCACTTTATTTCTGGATACACGGCTAAAGTAGCAGGCACTGAAGTTGGCGTAACTGAACCACAAACAACTTTCTCAGCTTGTTTTGGTGCAGCGTTTCTTCCTCTTCACCCAACCAAATATGCAGAAATGCTTGGCAGAAAGATGGAGGAGCACAAAGTAAATGTATGGCTGGTAAATACTGGTTGGACCGGTGGGCCATACGGTGCAGGAAGTCGTATGAAGCTGCCGTACACCCGTGCACTGATTACAGCCGCTTTAAAAGGCGACCTTGACAGTGTAGAATACTCTAAGCACCCAATTTTTGGCGTTGATATGCCTACCTCCTGCCCTAATGTTCCTGCTGATATACTTAACCCTCGCAATACCTGGGCAAACAAAGAAGAATATGATGCTAAGGCAACAGATCTTGCTTTGAAGTTTGTGAAGAACTTCCAAAAGTTTGCAGATTACGCAAATGATGAAATCTTGGCTGGTGCCCCGCAGGTAGAAGTTACTGCATAAGCACTCGAGCAGCTATAACTGTGAAAGCCTCTTCGCATTATTGTGAAGGGGCTTTTTCATTCAAAGGTGTTTAAGCGTATTTTTTATACTTTCGTATAAATATTTTGTCAGACAGAGAATTTGTTTCTCTTACAAGTGTTAACCTAGACATACAATTTCTTAATGCACCTTTTTTACACCCCAGACATCAACAGCGAATCTTATATATTAAGCGAAGAGGAATCAAAACATTGCACACGTGTACTGCGGCTGAGCGATGGAGATATCGTTTATTTGGTGGATGGTATAGGGGGCTTATATACAGCCATCATACAGGATGCTCATCATAAACGCTGCCAGCTTCAGGTAATAGATAAGCAAATTGAGTACGGTAAACTGCCTTATACCACACATATAGCTGTGGCTCCTACAAAGAATATGGACCGCATGGAGTGGTTCGTGGAGAAAGCGGTAGAAATTGGCGTGAGTGAAATTACCTTTCTATTGTGTGAGCACTCTGAAAGAAAGAATTTACGTTTGGATCGACTTGAGAAGATAGCCGTAAGTGCCATGAAGCAGTCGCAGAAAGGATATTTACCATTATTGAATGACTTAACTCCTTTCCATCGCTTTGTTCAAAAGTCCTTACCCGATTGCACATTTATAGCTCACCTTGAAGAGGATGCGACCAAAAGTGTAAAGGACTACTATAAGTTTGGCAAGCCACACTGCATCATGATTGGACCTGAAGGAGACTTCTCTGCTGCAGAAATTGCTGCTGCCTATGAGGCGGGTATAAAACCAGTTACCCTTGGCCAAAGTAGGCTGCGTACGGAAACAGCTGCCTTAGTGGCTTGCCATACCCTGAATGTACTGCACGACATCTATGCGCCGTTATAACCATACTGAATCACATCAATGTCTATGAAGCGCCTTACGACCCTACTACTAGCTTTAGTTACGGTTCTTTCCGTGGCCAAAGCTCAAACACACAGCTTTAAAATAGCTAAATTAAAGTATAATGGCGGTGGCGACTGGTATGCAAACAAAACCTCTCTACCAAACCTCATTCGTTTCTGTAACCAAAACCTGAACATGAATATTGCTTCTGATGAGGATGTAGTGGAGGTAGGTAGTCCAGAACTATTTACATACCCGTTTGTACATATGACTGGCCACGGTAACGTAGTTTTTTCTGATGCAGAGGCACAAAACCTAAGAAACTACTTATTGAGCGGCGGCTTTCTGCACATAGACGACAACTATGGCCTGGACCAATTCATCAGGAAGGAAATGAAAAAGGTTTTCCCGGAGTATGAGTTTGTAGAGATTCCTTTTAATCACCCTATTTACAAACAGAAATATAATTTCCCGAGAGGCTTACCTAAGGTACATGAGCATGACAATAAGCCCCCGCAAGGCTTCGGAATCATACATGAAGGACGCCTTGTTTGCTTTTACTCTTATGAAACTGACTTAGGTAACGGATGGGAAGACCAGGAAGTGCACAACGATCCGGAGCCAATCAGGCAACAAGCCCTACGCATGGGCGCCAACATTCTTTCTTTTGCGCTCACACAAGAGTAAATTAGCTGTACTTTCTATTGAATATTTCTGACAATATAACAGCATCACGCGCTGAGGCAGGGTTACGCAGCATTTTAGCATACTTGTTAGTTACACGTTCTGTTTTTTGAGATGGTATACTTGAAAGATCCTGATTCAAAAATTTAGAATTTTTGGCTGCCTCTATAGCTTCAGCTCTTTTTTCCCAGGATAAAACCTTCGGAGTAGAATTTTCATAATTTCTGTACTTCGGTGCAGGCTTAGCAGCAGTAGCTGTCTGTGGTAGATTTTGCGTGCTTACTTCAGATCGCTCACTAGCCTGCCGTACGACCTGTTGCCCCTCCTGCTTTGCTTGCTCCACCTTAGGCTGGAGTTCCCGCAGTATATCCTCAAAAGAAGTTACTGGCTTTGGTGGCTGCTGCCTAGGATAAGGCGCCCTCGGCTCCACATCAACATCCTGATCTTCCTCATCGCCACCTTTGAATGCTTTACGCCATTGCGTCAGAAGAAAATAAGCAACGGCAGCAAGTATGTAGAGAATAATCTTAAAATCGTCCATGGTATCAGCTTCTTACCAAATATAGTTAATTTCCCTTAAAGTTTAACATCTTTGCTTTATGTCAAGAATAATTAGCAAGGCTAGGGTTAAGGATAATTTGGTTACAAAATGTACCATGTGTCTTGTACTCTTATTTGCAACAGCATATTTTTTTGTTGCACATGAGGGGCTATATTATTCTGATGTCCTTGCTTATAGTGAGTTTGCTGAACGGAACATTTGACATTACCCATAATGGCCACATTTTTATTCATCGCCCCAGTGTGTATGTTCCAACTGCAGTTTTATACTACATCTTTGGGGTAAACTATATAAATTATTCCCTTTGGCCCTTTCTTTGCACATTGGGCTGCATTACTTTGGCCTATAAGGCTGCACACCATAACAAGTTGAACGCTGGATTTGCAGCAGTTTTTCTTGGCTTTACTTTCTATTTCGTTTATTTCATCAACTTTCTTTATCCTGATAATATTGTTGCCTTCTTCTGGCTAGTTGCTGCCACAATCTATTTTAGTATTTACAATGGAGATAAGACAAGGCTACTGCTCAAAGGCATTGTTTTTACATGCAGCCTTTTTATAGCAGGTCTTGCTAAAGAAACTGCCCTTATATTCCTACCTGTCTTTCTCTTTTTTGCTATCAGAGATATCTTTCAAAAAGACTATAAGCCTAGATTCTGGCTATACAGTTTAGTTACAGGAATTTTATTACTTCTAGTCTACTTTGGTTGGTATTACGCTGCAACAGGAAATCCTTTTTACAGGATTCATGAGATGGAAAGGGCTATCTTAGTTTATGACAACTATGTCACAAACACCTCGAAAAGCTACTTTAGGAGACTTGTGTGTGGACCAATAGATGCACTAGTAGGAACTGGAGCTTTTATCATTGTAGTATTTTCAGTTGGAGGCAATAGGTTATTGAAAGGTGAAGAGATCAAAAATAAACGATTCTGGTTCCTACTCTTTCTTACTTCATATCTTATACTTTGCTTTTCCTCAACCTCGCTTAAAGTGTACAACCCCATCAGACTAGATGCAAGAATGTATAATTTAGTTATACCTCCATTGGCTATTGCCGCTAGTTATGGATTCCAGAAGAAGCTCTCAAATATAAAGTTTTGCCTTGCCTATACTGTAACTTTTACTCTCGCTGCGTTTTACCTAAAAAACAGTGTTGGTGCTGTGTATGCCCTTTCGGCTCTGTACTTTGCCTTACATTCAATCTGTCTATACCTAAAGCACAAGCCAAGGCACCTACTGCCATACGCCGCTTTAGCCTCTGTTACGCTGTGTCTGGCTATACGCCCTGCGTACTTCATGCTGAGGGAGAAAACACTTCATTATCAAGAGCATAAGAACATCATTACTGTACTTGAACAGCATGCTAGTGAAGCTCAAATAACATCGGCTATAGTACCAAATTACCTCTTAAGCAGTAAGAACCATTTTCTTGAGTATAAACAGGTAAGCGGTTTGAAATTTTACAGCTATCATGACACAACGACAGCAGGAAAAAGAAGCCTTCTTCTGGTCAACCGCAGCTTGAACAGCAATCCTTCCTATTACGGATCAGCTCCAGGCAAGGCTTTGCTCAATGCAGCTAAGCAAGGGAAGCTTGTATGGAAAGAGGGCCCCGTAGAACTGTATGAATTAAAAACTCTTTGAATTTACAAGAGAGCGATATTTAAAATATAGTCTTATTTTTGAGTTTAGATAGAAGAGTTTCTGCGGACGCGAATGCAAGTTTCAAAATTAGAAATTAAAGGGTTTAAGAGTTTTGGCGACCGCGTCGTCATTAACTTTGACAACGGTATTACAGGTATTGTTGGGCCGAACGGTTGTGGTAAGTCTAACATTGTGGATGCCATACGTTGGGTACTGGGAGAACAGAAAACACGTAATCTCCGCTCAGATAAAATGGAGAACGTGATCTTTAACGGCTCCAAAACACGTAAGCCGGTTCAAATGGCTGAGGTGTCCATCACCTTTGACAACAACAAGGGCATCCTTCCTACTGAGTACTCACAGGTAACAGTTACGCGTAAGTACTACCGTACGGGTGAAAGCGAGTACATGTTGAATGGAGTAACATGCCGCCTGAAAGACATTAATGAGCTTTTCCTGGATACTGGTATCGGATCTGACAGCTATGCCATTATTGAGCTGAAAATGGTTGATGAGATCCTGAACGACAAGGAAAACTCGCGTCGCTTACTTTTCGAGGAGGCTGCCGGTATTTCAAAATTCCGTGTTCGAAAAAAGCAGACCCTGAAGAAACTGGAAGAGACAGACGCTGACCTGGAGCGCGTAGAAGACTTGCTGCATGAAATAGGCAAGAACATGAAAACGCTGGAGCGCCAGGCAAAGCAGGCTGTGAAGTATTTCAACCTAAAGGACGACTATAAAAAGCATAGCCTTGAGTTTGCCCGTCGTAACATCTCCCAATACCAGCACACGCTAGAGCGCCTGGAGCAGGACGTACAGCAGGAGTCAATTCTGAAGGAACAGTACATTACCGCTGTAACTGTTGCAGAAGACGCTATTGCAGGCCAAAAAGAAGAGCTGAACGATACACAGGAAAGGCTTTCTGAAATGCAGCGTACAATGCAGGTACAAACTGCAAAGCTGCGTCAGTTGGAGAACGACATCAAGCTGAAGTCTGAGCGCAGTACCTATTTAAAGGAGCGTATGCAACAGCTACGCCAGCAAATCAGCCAGGACACAGCAAATGTTGAGCACACACAGGAAAGTATACTGGAGCTGCGCGATGAATTGATGACGGTGCAGGATAGCTTTGCCGAGGCAGAGGAACAAGTGGCCGCTATGAAAGAGCAGCTACAAGAGGCTAACGAGCAGAAAGCAACCCTGCAGGAGGCATTTCAGGAACTGGTACAGCAGCAAAAAACAAAACAAAACGAAGTATACCAACTAAGCAAATCTCTCGAGATCAGCCAGGTACAGATACAGAACATTAATCAGGAGCTGGAGCGCTTGCAACAGCAGCAGCTAACAGCCGATGATGATGGTCGGGTACTACAGGAGCAACTCCAAGAAGCACAGCAGGTGCTGGAGGAACGTACTTCTGAACTGGTACGCCTGCAAGCTAAGGAGGAAACGCTTCAGCAAAGTATAGATACCACAGAAGCCAACATTGTTGAGCTAAAGGGACAACTAGTAGAGCTGAATCGTACCCTCGATGCGAAGCAGAACCAGTATAACCTAACCAAATCTCTTGTCGAGAACATGGAAGGTTTTCCAGAGGCAATTAAGTTTCTGAGCAAGTCTGAGAGCTGGAGTAAGCCAGCCCCTCTCCTTTCAGATATCCTAGTTTGTCAGCCTGATTACAAACCGCTTATTGAAAGCTATCTTGAGCAGTACATGAACTACTTTGTGGTAGACGAGCTTCAGGATGCCGTTGATGCTATTGCCTTACTCAAAGCCGAGAACGTAGGTCGTGCCAATTTCATCATTCTCTCAGAAATTGAGGAACTTGAGCCTACTGCCACATTTAGCGAAGGTAATTTACAGGCAGCTTACGAGGTTGTTTCTGCTGAGAAAAAGTATAGCAGCCTGATGAAATACATGCTGCGCAATGTTTACATCAGCGACGAATCAGAAGAAGAGCTTTATGACAGCGACTATAAAACCATCATCTTAAAAGATGGTAGTGCTATACGTAAACCGCTTAGCCTTTCAGGTGGCTCTGTAGGCGTCTTTGATGGTAACCGTCTGGGTCGTAAACAGAACTTGGAGAAGTTAGCAGAAGAAGTAGCCGAACTCGAAGAGCAAGTTGAGCTGCTGCAAAGCCGCATCAATACCCAAAATCAGATTCTGCAGAACTATAAAAATGAATCTGAGAAAGAGACAATAAAATCATTGGAAAAAGAGGTCAGCAAGTTGCAGCAAGACCTGCTCACAGTACGCATCAAGCATGAGCAGCACCAGCAAAACATCCGCAACTTTGATCAAAAGCGTGATGAGTTGCATGAGCGTTTACTGGAACTGCGCGAGCAAAGTATGGAGGTATCGCCTCAGGCTGAAGCAGACCAGAAAGAGCTACAGCGCCTTGAAGAGGAAATTGCGGTTTATACTTCCAACCTGGAGCGCCAGCAAGAGCAAATTACTGTTATATCTAGCCGCTATAACCAGGAAAATATCCAGTACCACCAGCTCAAAAACCGTTTTGCCAGCTTACAGCAAGAAATTAGCTACAAGCAGAAATCCGTAGAGACTAATCAGGAGCGCATTGAGGGCCTGAAACAAGAGCTAATTAAGTCAGAGCAGGAAATAGCTGAAGCTGACACATTCATACAAGACAACCAGGAAGTGGTGGAAAGTATGAATGAGGCCCGACGTGAGTATGCAGAAGAGCTTGAAGAAATAGAAAAAGAGTACTTTACTCTTCGTGGCGATCTGGATGAGAAAGATAAGAGTATCCGTGAAATGCAGCGTAAGCGTCAGAACTCTGATGAACTCCTTATGCGCATGCAGCAGGCGAAGACAGATACCCAGTTAAAGTTGGTGGCTATAAAGGAGCGCTTGGCAGCTGAATTCAACATTTCTGACGAAGACTTTGCAAGCCCAGTACCGGAAGAAGAGTTACTGATACCTCTCTCAAACGAAGAGCTAAGCGAGCATATTTCTAGTGTAAAAGCGCAGCTTGATAAAATGGGTCCGGTAAATGCAATGGCTGCAGAAGCCTATGCAGAAATCGAAGAGCGCGAAAAATTTATTTCAGAGCAACGTAATGATTTGGTTAACGCCAAGAACTCACTGATCGACACCATCAACGAGATTGATACAGTAGCCAAAGAGAAGTTTATGGACTCCTTCAACCAGATTAAAGACAACTTCAAGCATGTCTTCCGCAGTCTCTTTACAGAGGAAGATAACTGTGACTTGGTAATCTCAGATCCGAAGAATCCGCTGGAGGCAAAGATAGAGATTATGGCCCAGCCAAAAGGAAAGCGTCCTCTTACTATCAACCAGCTCTCTGGTGGTGAGAAAACACTTACAGCTATTTCGCTACTATTTGCGATTTACCTGCTAAAGCCAGCACCATTCTGTATCTTCGATGAGGTAGATGCCCCGCTAGATGATGCCAACATTGATAAGTTCAACAACATTATCCGCAAGTTCTCAAACGACTCACAGTTTATTGTAGTAACGCACAACAAGCGCACGATGTCTTCTACCGACGTTATGTATGGCATTACGATGATAGAGGCAGGTATATCAAGAGTTATACCTGTAGACCTACGTCAAATTGCTTAGGTATAACTTTTATGCATCATAAAGCAAAGAGAGCCGCTAGAGTATAGCGGCTCTCTTTGCTTTATGTTCTGCCCGAGTAGTAATGGTTCTAATATGCGTTATCTTACCCCCTGCTCTGGAAATTTAGCGGTTACGGTACGGTAGAAAGCCATAATCTTCTCCATATCAGCTTCAACATCACCTGTGGGATGAATAGTTGGTCCAATTCCAGCCTCTTTCTTAGCATAATCTAAGTAACCAAGTACAATAGGGACTTTCGCTCCTAGAGCTACATAATAAAACCCTTTTCGCCAGCGTGGCTGATATTTCCTTGTACCTTCTGGCGTTACCATCACACACATATCTCCTGGTGTTTCTTCAAAGATACGTACCATAGCATCCACCATGCGGGTGTTCTTGGAACGATCCACAGGTAAGGCTCCCATAGCCTTTAGAAGCGGCCCAAAAGGGAAACCCATAAACTCTTTTTTGATAGTATAACGGATGGGAGCATCCATTAAATAAAAAGCGGCCCGGGCATAAATAAAATCCCAGTTACTGGTATGTGGTGCTGCAACCATCACGCAACGGCGGTCTTCAGGAGCTAATGTTCCATTCAATTTCCAGCCCGATACTTTAAAAATAAGCTTAGAGATAAACTTGCCAATCATGTATTGTAAGGGTGTAAAATTACAGGGCTACCATACAGCGATAACCTGTGTTAAGTGCGTATCAAGCTGTATAGTTACGCACTTATGTTCTGTTTTACAAGGCCTCTTTGATGATATGCGACGTTCTGCGCAGCAAGTATGCTTGTACACCCACCCCTATCATAGGGCCAAACGAGACGTTTGCAGCATCTCCCTGCCATTCACGAGTGTAGCGGAAAGAAATCATAGGCTCAATTGCTATCTTCTCATTTATAAAAATTGCATAACCTACGCCCATAGTTCCTTCAAACAAATCTGTTTTATCGCCGCTTGAAAAATTGAGTAATCCACCTTTTAAAGCTAACTCCCCGAATACCCCATTATCTAGGTAGTATCGCGTAAAGGGGCCGCCCAGTAAAAACGTTCTTCGGAAGGTATCTTTCCCACCCTCAATAGAAACGCTATAACTTTCATGATTGATACCCAGATCAAGACCTACGGCAAAATCATGCCTTAAGAAATAGCCTCCTTTAAAGTTCATGTTAGCCAAAATGCTTGTACCTTCTTCAGGACCCAAAGGCTGATTAAGCTCCTTAGTTGTTTTATAAATGGTAGCATCTAAATCGCCACCTATAAGAATAGACCCATGCTTAACCTTAGCTTTAACCAAAAAGCTTTTGTTTTCCTGAGCGACAGCTACAGCTGAGATCAAGAATAGCAGGATTAGTAATTTAATTTTGAACATAAGCTACACTATATCATATACTTGCCTTTTACGAATATTTAATATAAGGATACAAGTAAAGTGATATTTATTTAAGGAATTAATCAATTTTTATTAATCTGCTGCCGAATATGCCTCTCCATACGCTTTGCATATCGATAACCTACATCAAATATTTCGTCAGCTTTCCTAAAGCTGGTTAGCCGGTAACTTTTCAACTCCTGTGGTTCTAAAAACAAATCACATTGGTTTAGACGAAGTTTGATGTTATTGTTGATAGCGAGCATCACGGTTCGCTCAATCATTCCTCTTAAGGATGTAATTTGAGCCTGATGGTTGATAGGGTTAACATGCACTGCAATTTTAACATCGCAGTTGTTGTACAAGGGCTCTATAGGCAGGTTATTTAACAGTCCACCATCATTCAGCAACTTTCCTTGGTAACGAACCGGCTGATAAAGTATGGGTACAGCAGAAGACGCAAGTAATGGTTTTATTACCTCACCACTAGAAAAGTAGGCCGTTACACCTTCATTCATTTCAGTAGCACTTACCACAACAGGCATCTTAAGATCCTCAAACGTTAAATGCGCACCTAAGTACTTATTGTAAAGCTTTTCTACCTCCTCTAGGTGTAGCAATCCTGTTTTCCCAAAGACAGGCCTCATCACCTGAAAAACACTTAGCTCTTTTATAAGCTTTAAAATTTCGTCTGGGGAGTATCCGTAGCCATATAGAACACCAGCAATAGCACCTGAACTAACACCGGAAATCATACTTATCTTTACACCGAGCTCATCCATTGCTTTCAATACGCCCAGATGTGCAATTCCTCTGGCACCACCACCAGATAAAGCCAAACCAACACGCATGCTTAGAGTTCAGCTAAACTAAACGTTTCTTTCAGGCGAACGCCCTTTTCTGTATGCTGTACTGTGCAGCACTGGTTCTCTGAATCATGCTCGAAGAAAAGAACCATTTCCTCATCAGCAGCCCGACTCAAAAATTGAGCTTTCTCATCTAAGGTCAAAAGAGGGCGTGTATCGTAGCCCATTACATATGGCAACGGGATATGACCTATTGAAGGCAAAAGGTCTGCCATATAAGCTAACTTGCGGCCTTTATACTCCATTATAGGCACCATCATCTTATCAGTATGGCCATCAGCATAAAATATCTCAAACTGTGGGAAAGGTGAAGGATTATTTGGATCAACAAACTTCAGGTGCCCACTCTCCTGCATAGGTAGGATGTTTTCCTTTAGAAAAGAAGCTTTCTCACGAGCGTTTGGTTTAGTTGCCCACTCCCAATGATCAGCATTCGACCAGTAAGTTGCGTTAGGGAATACCAACTCTAAAGCTCCATCACTGTTTTTATACTTAATACCGCCACCGCAGTGGTCAAAATGCAAGTGTGTAAGAAACACATCTGTAACATCATCCGTTGAAAATCCGGCAGCATGCAAAGAGCTCTGTAAAGAGGCATCACCGTGAAGATGATAGTGGCTGAAGAACTTTGCATCTTGCTTATCCCCTATCCCATTATCAATCAGTATCAGCCTGTCTCCATCCTCAATCAGCAAAGAGCGCATAGCCCACGTACACAAGTTGTTTTCGTCAGCCGGATTCGTTCGCTGCCATAGTGTTTTAGGCACGACACCAAACATTGCACCGCCATCTAGTTTGAAAAAACCTGTATCAATTACGTGAAGCTTCATAGTTCTGATTGTTTATGTGAAATATTTTTTATAATCTCTTTAAAAGATGAGAAGGCATCAAAAAAAATGAATTAGAGACAAGAACAACTGCTCAGGCCCCTAATTCATCTCTTATACTTGTTAGAGTTAGCTTATGCCTCGATAACCACTCCCATATTAGAGAACTTCTCAATTCGTTCCATGATACGTTCCTCAGAATCCATGGTTCCAAGCTCATCTAATAGTCTGACTATTTCTTTCTTCAACGTACGCATCATTTTGTCCGGGTCCAGGTGCGCGCCACCCAGAGGCTCCTTAATGATACCATCAATTAACTTATTTTGAAGCATGTCAGTGGCTGTTAACTTCAGCGCCTCCGCTGCCTGCTCCTTGTAGTTCCAGCTGCGCCATAAGATAGAAGAGCATGACTCAGGCGAGATCACAGAATACCAGGTATTCTCCAGCATCATAACACGGTCTCCAATAGCAATGCCTAAAGCACCACCTGAAGCACCTTCACCAATAATGATGCAGATCACCGGCACCTTCAGCATGAACATTTCTTTCAGGTTACGGGCGATGGCTTCGCCTTGTCCTCGTTCTTCTGCCTCAAGACCAGGGAAAGCACCAGGAGTGTCGATGAACGTAACAATAGGCTTGTTGAACTTCTCTGCCATCTTCATCAGGCGAAGAGCCTTGCGGTAACCCTCAGGATTAGCCATGCCAAAGTTACGCAACTGACGCTGCTTGGTATTACGTCCTTTCTGCTGGCCGATAAACATAACACTACGTCCATCTACCTCTCCAAAGCCACCAACCATGGCTTTATCATCGCTAACCGTACGGTCACCGTGTAGTTCAACAAATTTATCAGTAATGCCTTGGATGTAATCCAAAGTATAAGGTCTTTCTGGGTGACGAGAAAGTTGAACACGCTGCCAACGGGTAAGGTTAGCATATGTTTCTTTCTTTAGAGTCTTAATCTTCTCCTCCAGGGCCTTTACCGCCTCCGAAACATCAACCTGACTTTCGTTGGCAAGTTTTTTCATCTCCTGCAGTTTGCCCTCTAGAGAAGCAATGGGCTGTTCGAAATCTAAAAGCATAAGTTCTTAGCTTGTGTTTAGCACTACAAATTTAAGAGTTTCCGCCAATGCACGTAACACAAGAGTGAATTTAAACTTGTCTTAAAAAATAATTCCCCTGTAAATGAAGAGGTTTAGAATTTTTACTGAAAATATAGCGCTAAAAATATGCTCTGGACTTGCACAATTAAATCCGAGCACATACCTTTGCATCACTTTAACAGACAGTGTTAGAGAAAAAGTAAATGGTCTGGTAGTTCAGTTGGTTAGAATGCCGCCCTGTCACGGCGGAGGTCGCGGGTTCGAGTCCCGTCCAGACCGCAGATAAAACTGCGGTAGTCGCACAAAAGAGCAAAAGGCTCTTAAACATCAAAAGTATTGGTCTGGTAGTTCAGTTGGTTAGAATGCCGCCCTGTCACGGCGGAGGTCGCGGGTTCGAGTCCCGTCCAGACCGCTCTTAAAAGAGCCTGAGTTAATTCTCAGGCTCTTTTTTGTTTGTGTACTAAAAATAAGGGCCTGCCGAGTTTCCTCAGCAGGCCTTTATTTTGTTAATATGCGTGTCTGTTACTGCAACTCATGGTAGTTATAAACTTTATGACCACCTTCCACCAAGTAGCTGTCACGCTTGAACAGCTCAATGTCAGCCTCCATCATATCTTTTACCAAGGCAGGCAGGTCATACTTGGGTTGCCACTGCAGTTTTTCTTTGGCTTTGGTAGCGTCACCAATCAATAGCTCTACCTCGGTTGGACGGAAGTAGTTAGCATCTACACATACAACCTCACGACCCAGCTCTAATTGATAGTCGGGATTATTACAAGCTGCCACGTAGCCTTTCTCCTCCACTCCTTCTCCTCTGAACTCAATCACAATGCCTAGTTCAGCAAAGGACATTTTCACAAAGTCACGAACTGTAGTAGTTACACCTGTTGCGATGACGTAATCTTCTGGCTGATCCTGCTGAAGAATACGCCACATTGCCTCTACATAATCTTTAGCGTGGCCCCAGTCTCGTCTGGCATCCATGTTACCCAAATACAGCCTGTCCTGCAGGCCCATTCCTATTCGGGCGGCTGCACGCGTGATCTTTCTTGTAACAAAGGTCTCACCTCTCAGCGGCGACTCGTGGTTGAAGAGGATACCATTGCAGGCATACATGCCATAGGCCTCACGGTAGTTAACAGTGATCCAGTAAGCATAAAGCTTAGCAACAGCATAAGGAGAGCGAGGATAGAACGGAGTAGTTTCCGTTTGAGGTACTGCCTGTACTAATCCATAAAGTTCAGAAGTAGAGGCTTGGTACACCTTGGTCTTTTTCGTTAAACCAAGAATCCTGATCGCCTCTAAAATACGAAGCGTTCCAAGGCCGTCAGCATTTGCTGTATATTCTGGCGTGTCGAAGCTCACCTTCACGTGGCTCATAGCCGCCAGGTTATAAATCTCGTCAGGCTGCGTCTCCTGAATGATGCGGATTAGGTTTGTGGAATCGGTCAAGTCCCCGTAGTGCAGCTTAAAGTTAATGTTCTGCTCGTGCGGATCCTGGTATAAATGGTCGATTCTGTCTGTATTAAAGCTTGAGCTGCGGCGCTTAAGGCCGTGCACTTTATATCCTTTGCTTAGAAGTAGCTCAGCCAGGTATGCTCCATCCTGACCGGTTACACCAGTAATAAGGGCAGTTTTCATTTGTAAAGGGTTTGTAATATGTATAGAAGTATATTGAACGGATATATATACTACACTTCTACAAATTTGTTTTTAAAATCTGCATAAGCTAAGGCAATTCCCTCAGATAAAGAGGTAGAATGTTTGAAACCAGCACGATGCAGTTTCGAGACATCCATCAGCTTGCGCGGGGTGCCATCCGGCTTGGACGTGTCAAACTCCAGATCGCCTTCGAACCCCACCACTTCCTTCACAAGGAGCGCCAGTTCTTTTATGGTGATGTCCTCCCCTGTTCCAATGTTCACAAGCTCGCGTTCATTGTAATGCGCCATCAGGTAAAGGCAAGCCTGAGCAAGGTCATCGGCAAACAAAAATTCACGTCGTGGGCTACCGGTGCCCCAAACGGTTACAGCGGGCGCGCCGGCCTCTTTGGCCTCATGAAACTTGCGGATCAGCGCAGGAAGAACATGAGAATTGCTTAGGTCATAGTTGTCGTTGTAGCCATACAGGTTGGTAGGCATAACGCTGATGAAGTTACAGCCATACTGGTCGCGGTATGCCTCGCAGAGCTTTACACCTGCAATCTTAGCGATGGCATAGGGCTCGTTGGTAGGTTCCAAGGGACCAGTCAGAAGATACTCCTCCTTCAGCGGCTGTGGAGCTAACTTGGGGTAGATACAGGATGATCCCAGGAACATCAGTTTCTCTACTTCATACTTATAAGCGCTGTGGATAATGTTCGCCTCAATCATGAGGTTGTCGTAAAGGAATTCAGCCCGGTAAGTATTGTTGGCTTGGATTCCGCCTACTTTAGCAGCAGCCAAGAAAACATACGCTGGTCTTTCCTCCTGAAAGAAGTTATCTACAGCAAACTGGCTTCTCAGATCCAGTTCTTTTGATGTGCGGGTGATGATGTTGGAAAAGCCCTCACTTTGTAGCTTTCGAACGATGGCAGAGCCGACCATGCCTCTATGGCCCGCTACGTATATTTTAGAATCTTTATGCATAAATATATATGAAGATAGGTACTAAACGAATAAGGGGAATTACCCCCTTATTCGTTTCCACCAAGACTTTGTTTCGTTATCTTCAGCATAATAGCCATAGCCATATCCGTAACCATACCCGTAGCCATAGTTTAGTTTCTTATAATCAACATCATTGAACAGAATGGCTGTTTTGCGAATCTTACCTGACTCTACTTGCAGTTGCAGATTTTTAAGGAAGTCCTTGATTGTATAATCTTGGCGCACCATAAACACATTGGCGTCTGATAACTGCATCAGTTCTAATCCATCAGAAAGTATGCCTACAGGCGGAGTATCCATAATTATATAATCATAGCGTTTCTTTAACTCCACAATAAGCTCAGACATACGGTTGCTCAATAGTAATTCAGAAGGGTTGGGCGGGATATCTCCAGAAGGGAGTACATGCAGGTTTTCCTGAATTGTTTTGTTAATTACCTCATCTAAGGTGATATGACCAGCCAAGTAATTGCTTAGGCCTGTGCTACTGCTTACCCCTAGGTCCGTGTTATTATTTGGCTTACGCATATCCGCATTTACCAGAAGCGTTTTCTCCCCAGAAATAGAGATGATATAGGCTAAATTCTTGGCAGAAAAAGTTTTACCCTCCCCACTGATAGAAGAGGTGATTACAATGATCTTGCCTCCTTCTGTTGCTGTATCAGTTACACCTGTCATGTATCGCAGGTTAGATCTAACAGTTCGAAAAGCCTCAGCTAAAGCCGATTTTGGGCTAAGGTTTGCCAGTAGGTTATCTTCTTTTTTGTTATGACCTACAAGTCCAAGCAAAGGAAGCTCTGTAAATTTGGCTATATCCTCTACAGTATGAATTTTATTATTCATCAGCTCTTTTATGAAAATAAAAGCCAATGGCAAACCAAGTCCAAGCGCAAGGGCTATACCATAATTACGGAGTGGAAGCGGAGCAGTCTGCTTACTAACAGAGGCCTCTTTTAAAATCGTAATATCAGAGGTGTTTGCAGCTTTTGAGATACCTGCCTCTGCACGCTTCTCCATTAAGAACACGTACAAATTCTCACTTAAGCTATAGAGTCTTTGAATATTAATCAACTGTCTCTCCGAAGAAGGTAGCTTTTGCAATTCTGCAGCAGCCACTTGTATTCGCTGATTTAAATTTTTAAGAGCAATCTGATTAGCCTCCTCCAAGCTGCTCAGGTTTTCAAGCAGTGATGCTCTTACCTCAGCTAATTGCTGTCTTTTAACTTTTATTCCTGGATTGTCCTGCCCTTGATTAGATGAGGCAACACTCAGCTCGGTTTGAAGCGTTACTAATTGAGAAACCAAGGCGTTTAGCACAGGATCACTTATGCCTAATGTTGCAGGAGCTTGAATTTGATCATTGGCATTTTCCTTACTAAGGTAGTTTGACAAGTAGTCGTAGTATCGGGAGTTCATTAAAAGCTCAGCTTTTCTCTGCTCCAGGGACTCCAGTTCACCGGCCACTTTTGCACCTGCTGCACTTAAATCCATAGCTGAATTACGTCTTTTAAAATCCTCTAACCTTGACTCGATGAAATAAAGCGAATCGCTGATTTGCTGAAGTTGCACATCAATAAAGTCTAATGTACCAACAGCCTTTGCATTCTTGATGGCAAGATTATTCTGCCTGTATGTTTCCATATGGGCATTCAGGTAGTCAACATCTTTCTTTGGAGTAGTGCCTCCTACGGTTAAAACCAAGGCAGAAGCATCTCCTCCGTAAGGAGATACAGACAAATTTGAGGCATACCTTCTAGCTAAGTCATCCAAATCATTCAGCACAAAAAGCACCTCGTTACCTGCGAAAGGCTCAGGTTTCAATAACTCGATAGTGAAGGCGAAGCCATCTATTAGGTATGATTTCCCAAACTTGAACGATTTATCATTTAGTTTAGAATTCCATTTCTGGTTCTCAGTTGACAGGGTATAGGTATCCTGATCAACTAAGCTTATTTTAAAACTAATATTATAGGGCGCGTCAGCAGAGGTCGTATCAAAAACTACGTGTATTGGAGCATCTCCTTTATATGCTTCAAGTAACAAGACGTTTCCCTGAATGAAGTAGCTAACTCTAAAGTCTAATTTATCAAGCGTCTCGCGCGCTAGAGACTTTGTCTTCAAAATCATGGACTCATTTGTAAGTCCCTGAGTTCCTTTGAATAGTTCAGAACCATATAGGAGAGCTGCTGCATTAGCCCCTTGCGTAGCATCACCCGAAACCATCACCGTTGAAGTAATCTCATACTGAGGAACAGTATACCTATTTACAAGATATGCTACTGTTAGCGCTAGGATGGCACCTAAGACAAAAAGATACCATTTAGCTATTGCCGAGTTTAATACAGCTTTAAAATCAATAAAGCTGCTTTCTTCAGGATTGAAAGTAGATTCCAACTTATAATTCGTTTATTGTAATCTTGTATAGAGTAGAACAATAGATGCTAAGAAACCAAAGCCTAGAGATATAGTACCGAAAACATTCTCCCGGAAGAACTTAGCAGGCAGGGGATCAACCACGAGCATATCGTCGGGCTTTAAATAGAAGTTATTCTTCGCTAAAGTAGTTTCGTCCAAAAGGCTGAAAGCATAAATTTTAGCTTGCCCCTCTTCGTAACGAATCAACTTTATTTTACCCCGATCCGCATAACTGGTCAAGCCGCCAGCAGTAGCAATAGCCTCCATCACATTAATGTTGTCCTGGTAGGTAGTAAACTGCCCTTGGCTTCCTACTTCTCCAACTATGGTATAGCGAAAAGTTAACAAGCGCAGGTTCACAGTTGGATTTGCCAGGAAAGGCTTAAGTGCTTCAGTTACAGCAACACGGGCCTCTGGCATAGTAAGCCCAGTCAAATGAACTTTACCGACTACAGGAATCAAAATATCTCCAGCATCATCAATTGTGTAGCCACTAAGAACAGGATCATCAGAACCTGAGGTAGTTACAGGTGAATTTAGAAAATTATATTCCGTAGGTGTAGTTGTCTGAACTCTTAATGACAGCACATCACCGGGCTTTAGAGTATAAACCGGCTTCTTAAGGTCAAATGTCTTCAAAAGTTCATCTGCTTTACCCTGATCTTTTACTTCAGGGTTCTCCTGTAACAGGAGAAGCTTTTTTTGTGGTACACAGGAGGCAAAAATCACCATCCCCAGCATGATCCACCACGCGATAAGGGTTTTGCGCATCAGATTATTATTCCTTCTATTATAGATTAACCTAAAGGTTTATCTTGTAGTATATTTTTTCGCTTGAAATGGTAAAAATATGAAAATAATGCTTGGGATTACATTTTTAAGTTCAATTAAATTCGATGTCCTAGGTTAAAACTGCACCTGAATCCCATTTGATATAGCATACACAAAGTTAGTAACAGGCACAATAGGCTCATCTTCAAATGTACAACTGAAGTTTGTTTTAAAAGAAAACCTTGTATTTAACTTTACCTGCAAGGTCACATCTCCGCTGACTCTGTTGCGAAACGTGTCAATTCTATTGTCATAACCAACCTGATAGTATACAATTCCTTCCGTACTTACTAACTCGTTGATCTTTGCCTTTATACTGGCGTAGTTTGTAGATATCAGAAGGTCTGACGTGATTAGCCTGTTCTCCTCCTCAGGGTTCTCCCACTCCTCATGCTCATGCATAAAGCCACTACCAAGGTATATCCCACTGTTCTTACGCTTCAGCAAACGATAACGAACCCCTCCCCCGGCCAGTGTTCTTAGCTCTAGCCCCCTAGCTTTATCAGCTTGTAATTGCGTGAAGAGTTCATTTGAAAGTCGCCTCTTGCGAAATAGATTTACCCTAAAATGAGAGTATCCTGTACTTGCCACAGTGTTTCGAAGCTCTTTAGAATCATAGTTAACTAACAAGTAGTTGTAGTAGTTTAGCAGCAGATAGCTGTGCTTCTCAGCAACGTAGGCTACATCTCCAGTAAATGTTAACTGAAGATAGTTGTTAGGATTATCCTTGCCTGCGTTTCTGTTGAACATAGAAAAGCTAAAGCCTGCTTTTCCTGTAAAGTAACCAGAGGTGTCCCGATCTACCCGCGATTGCTCAATGTTTAGAATTTGACCAAATACTTTAGGGGAACTAGAACAAATAACCAGAAAAAGAAGCAAAGCAAAAAACCTTGCACTCCTTGACAGGAAGAAGTGGCATAAAGAAAATATTATCAGCATAAAATAGCTTGCTAACCTAAACATTTCGCCAATTCTAACGCATATATTCTAAAGGAGCAAATTAGATGATGGTTGATACTAATTTAAGCTTAGAAACTAAAATTAGCAGCTCTTCTTCCCTTTCGGAATAAATATAGTTTTGGACATGGCAAGAAACTCGGTAGAATTGATAAAAGCGCTACGCGAAACTGCCAACAGGTTAGCGCGTGGCGAAAGGTATGAATGGGGGCACATGGGTAGCTGCAATTGTGGCCATCTGGCGCAAACCATAACAAAGTATAGCAAGGGTAAAATACATGGAGCTGCTATGTGGCGCTGTGGTGACTGGCGTGAGCAACTTCGTGACTATTGTCCCCAGAGTGGTCTTCCGCTAGATGAAATCATTGACCGCATGTTAGATTTTGGCGTCACGCGCAATGAACTTTCCTACCTAGAAACGTTATCTCATCCAGATATACTAAAGCGCCTCCCTAAGAATCATCGGTATCTGAAGCACAACCACCGTGACGATGTTGTGCTTTACCTTCACACATGGGCTACATTTCTAGAAGAGGAGCTCCTCTCCCAACTTGTATTGCCGGCTCCATTAGAGCAAGCCAAGGTATAACAGCAGAGCTGTAGCTGAAACTTCAGCATAATAAAGTTTTTCATTAGCTTTAAGCGAACAAGAGTAACTTAAAGCAATGGAAAAAGAGGAAGTCATATCCGCAGCAGCTAACTATGTGCAAGACCTGTTGAAGGATGAAGGCTCCGGACACGATTGGTGGCACATATTTCGCGTCTGGAACAATGCTAAGCACATAGCCTCGAAAGAGCAGGCAGACATGCATGTGGTTGAGCTAGCTGCACTCCTGCACGACATAGGAGATCATAAATTTCATAATGGTGACGAAACTGTTGGTCCGCGCATGGCTCGCCAGTGGCTGGAACGGTACAAGGTTGATGAACATTCAATTGATCACATCTGCAGTATCATAAAGGACCTCTCTTTTAAGGGGGCAGGCACTTCTTCGGCTATGCCAACCCTAGAAGGCAAGATAGTTCAGGATGCAGATAGGCTGGATGCTATAGGAGCCATAGGCATTGCTCGTACTTTTGCCTACGGAGGGCACAAAAGCCGTGAGATGTACAATCCTGACATAAAACCAGTGCTTCACGATTCTTTTGAAGCGTACAAGAATAACTCGGCCCCTACTATCAACCACTTCTACGAAAAGCTTTTACTCCTGAAAGACCGTATGCATACGGAGTCTGCCAAGAAGTTGGCCGAGCAACGCCACCAGTATATGGAGGAGTTCTTGAACCAGTTCTATGCAGAATGGGAAGGGGAAAAATAACATTTCATTGCTTTAGTAAATCAGCATCTCATCCAATTTAGAAGCCCAGCATTAATCAATCAGTTAGGAAACAGTCGTTAGCCATTTTATGGAGATACCTTTACTCTCAGACATAGTCATTATACTTGGATTGGCAGTTGTTGTAATCTTGCTATTCCAGCGCTTTAAGCTACCAACCATTCTAGGTTTTTTGGCTACAGGAGTAATAGCTGGCCCACACGGACTAAGCCTTATCCACTCCTCTCACGATATTGAAATTCTAGCGGAAATCGGTGTTATCCTCCTGCTTTTCATCATCGGTATGGAGTTTTCGCTCAGGCAGCTTTCCATGATAAAGCGGACTGTATTGCTAGGTGGTACGACACAGGTGTTAGCCACTATAGGCTTGGTTGCACTGGTAATGGTGCTACTAAACTTCAATTGGGGCGAAGCTGTGTTTATGGGTTTCCTGATAGCTCTGAGCAGTACAGCCATCGTACTGAAGCTACTTCAAGACCGGGGAGAGATAAACAGCCCACAGGGCCGGGTGGTGCTGGGTATCTTAATCTTTCAGGATATTATAGTAGTACCTATGATGCTATTGGCTCCACTAATGGCTGGCGGCTCTGAGAATATTGTAACAGAGCTGTTGCTAATGGCGCTAAAAGGGGCGTTTGTAATTGTATTTGTACTTATTAGCGCAAGGTACCTGGTACCGCGTCTGCTTTATCTGGTTGCTGAAACCAAGAGCAAAGAGTTATTTATACTTTGTGTCGTGGTGATTTGCTTTGCGGTAGCCTGGCTTACTTCCAGTCTCGGACTTTCCTTGGCACTGGGTGCCTTCATGGCGGGTTTGATTATTTCAGAATCTGAGTACAGCCATCAAGCTACAAGCAACATACTCCCCTTCCGCGAGATTTTTACCAGCTTCTTTTTTGTATCGATTGGCATGCTGCTGGACTTCGCTTTTCTGCTACAAAACCTGCCGGTCGTCCTGCTCTTTACCCTTGTCACCTTCCTACTCAAAGGCATTGTAGCTACAATAGCAGCCCGTATGCTTCAGTACCCGCTGCGAATAGCACTGTTGGTAGGCCTCTCTTTATTCCAGGTTGGAGAGTTTGCCTTTATACTTTCGAAGGCCGGTATAAACAATGGTTTACTCTCAGAAGAAACTTATCAATACTTTCTGTCTGTGTCTTTGCTAACGATGGCGGTTACTCCGTTTGTAGTTGGTTCTTACAGACGCCTGGCTGATATGATCGCAGCACCATTTTCTTCAAGTCACGAGGCAATGCCTTTTCAAAATCCACATGACATGCATGGTGACTTACCAAACCTGGATGATCACATTATTATTATTGGGTATGGAATAAATGGGAGAAATGTAGCAAAAGCAGCCAAACATGCTAACATCCCTTACGTGATCGTGGAGCTAAATGCAGTAACGGTAAAGAATGAGCGTAAAATTGGAGAACCGATTGTTTATGGGGATGCCGTACACCCTATGATCCTATCCCACATTAATATTCACCGCGCAAGGGTCGTTGTAATTGCTATTTCTGATCCAGAAGCTACAAAGCGCATCATTACCACAGTCAGAGAAATCTCAGACAAAGTACACATTATAGTACGTACGCGCTTTGTGCAGGAAATGGAAGATAACTACCGAATTGGTGCAGACGAGGTAATACCAGAGGAGTTTGAGACTAGTATAGAAATCTTTACGCGCACATTAAACAAGTACCTGATGCCTCGAGACGAGATAGAAGCGTTTACGCAGAAGATCCGCTCAGACAACTATGAAATGCTCCGTAGCCTAGCAGGCAACCGCAAAAATGACATGGCAAACTTAAGTATGGATATTCCGGACATAGAAGTGGCAAGCCTCCGGATATATACTACAGAGCCTGATATTGTGGGTACACCTTTACTTCATACAAGCATCCGTAATAGGTTTCAGATCACGGTAGTTGCCATTAAGCGCAAGGCGGAAACTATACTTAACATCAACGCGAACACTGTGCTACAAAAAGGGGATTTGCTGTATGTAGTTGGTAAGCCAGCAGATGTTATGAGATTTAGCAACTACCTAAAAGACTCTTAATTGTTTTGACCTGAAATGCCGCTACGATGGGCAGCTTATAGCTGCCCAATTACTTCCTCTACCTTATTTTCTACGGCTTTATAATTGTCTTTTGGATTTACCGCCCCTTCAGCCCATCCTCGCCAAAGTAGCATGTTAGACCTAGGGTTGATGAAATCAATTATCAATGTTCCCTCTTTAAAAAGATCTACACTGCGGTAACCTGGCATATCAGCATGGCCATAGTCATAGCGGTAGCCACTCATGTATCCATAACTGTAGCCAAAGCCTTGGGAAAACTTCTCCGTCTTATCCTTCTCCTCGGGCACAGACACACTCACATCATAAGCGACCAGAACATCAGGGTTTTCATCAACTTTAGTATAACCCCTCTCCTGCAACTCCTTTTCGATTGCTTGAATCATGTTTTTGTGCAGGCTTGCTTTATAGCCATTGATGTATTCAGCCCCTGCAGGTGGTGGTGTTTGGTACCAACTATAGGTTTTAGCCCCACGAAAGTTATTGGCATAAGGAGCTTTGATGGATTTGGCTCCTAAAGAAGCAGAAGTGGTAACACAGGAAGTAAGCTGTAACGCACTCATAAATAAGATGCAGAGCAACGTTGGCTGAAGTAGTCGTTTCATAGTTTAATAGAATTAACGCGCTTTTAAGGTACCGTTCATAAAGGAGATAGGTTATATGGATGTAAACTTAATGATAAGATAGTAAACACACCACTTAGCCATAACTTGTGCTTGTAGATTTCCGGCTTAATCTATAGAACACAACTTGAGCAGGCTTGTAGACCAAGTCATCATGCATGCCAAATACGTCTGTATCACGAATAGTGACGCATCAGCAACTAAAACATTAATTAGTTCGTGTATTTGAAAAAAGAACGACCATGACTGATGTATCCTCATATGTTCCAAGTCCATCGCCAAGATGGGTGGAGAATTTTGCAAAATTCGGACTCACCGCTAAAGGCATAGTTTATTGCCTGGTTGGAGCAATAGCTTTTATGGCAGCATTCGAGTTGGGCGGGCAATCTACGCAGAGCGCTGGCAGAAGCAACATATTTAAAACAATCCAGGACATGCCTGCCGGCAACATTCTACTAGGCTTGGTGGCAGCGGGTCTTATTTGTTATACGCTCTGGCGCTTTATACAAGCCGTTAAAGACACAGAAGGCAAAGGTTCTAACGCTAAAGGAACTGCCATGCGCCTGCGCTATATGTTTAGTGGTATTATTTATGGCTCTCTTGCCTTTCTGGCTGTGCGCATGGTATTGGGCAACAGCAGCGGCAGTGGCAGCGACTCCCGCCAAACACTGACAGCCAAACTACTCGAACAGCCTTTTGGACAGTGGTTGGTAGGCATTGTAGCCACGGGAACTGTAATCGCGGGACTCTACCAGATATACTATGGCTACTCCGAAAAATATCAGAAGGAAGTACAGGGTAGCGGCTTAAAGCATGATGTAGAACACCGGATGATACGTGCCGGTAAATTAGGCTATATAGCCCGTGGCATAGTATGGATTGTCATCGGTTACCTCTTCCTTCAAGCCGCCTTGAAGTCCAGTGCAAAAGAGGCTGGAGGTAGTACAGAGGCTTTCCAATTCCTGGAAAACACCTCCTATGGCTCTTTCATACTAGGAGCAGTGGCTTTGGGATTGATATGTTATGGCATATTTATGTTCATGCGCGCCAAGTATCAACCTATTCACTCTCGATAAAAAAGCTTCGCTCCTACTTCCAACTCTGTCTATACTAAGGCAGCAACAAGATTGGTGAATCTACACGTACAGCAATTTTAAGAAGTACTAACTCAGGAAGCACAGGCCTGTAAAAGAACAACTTTAACAAGACGCTAAAATTATACTTTATGAATAATAGGTGTATTCCCATAAAAGGAATCTAATGTCCCATATTGCAAAATAGCGTAAATTTCAGTTATTTAGGGCCAATATAGCCTAATGAAGAGAGCAACAAATCAAGTTATACTTTTTGACTAATTCTAACTTGCTATCTTTATACAAAGCACCCTACTACTGAACAAACTAAATGAATAACGCTACATTCAAGATATTTATCCTGGACGATGATGTCTGGTATAGTGAGCTTCTGGAATATCACTTATCTCTAAACCCTGACTACGAAATAAGAAAATACCATTCTGCCAAAGACTGCCTCAGCAATATGCATCACCGGCCGAATGTGATTACGCTTGATTACTCTTTACCAGATAAAAATGGCGCGGAAGTTCTAAAAAAAATCCGGGAGCAAAGCCCAGACACGCAGGTAATAGTTATATCAGGACAGAAAGATGTAGCCACCGCGGTAGACTTGCTCAAGCAAGGCGCCTACGATTATATAGTTAAAGACGAAGACACTCCTGAGCGGCTCTGGAACTCTATCAATAAGATAAGGGAAAATGTATCGCTGCGCGAGGAAATTGATCAGTTGCGCGAGGAAATCGGGCAAAAGTACGACTTCAGCAACTTCATTATAGGCAACAGCGATGCCATGAAGCGGGTTTTCACCATGATGGGGAAAGCCGCCAAAACCAACATCACCGTGTCTATAAACGGAGAGACCGGTACAGGTAAAGAACTTGTTGCAAAAGCCATCCATTACAACAGCCCCAGAAAAAAGATGCCGTACGTAACAGTTAACGTAGCGGCAATACCTAAGGAACTCATCGAAAGTGAGCTCTTTGGCCACGAAAAAGGTGCCTTTACAGGCGCTGTGGCCAGAAGGCTGGGTAAGTTTGAGGAGGCCAACAAAGGTACTATCTTCCTGGATGAGATTGGAGAGCTAGACATAAGCCTACAGGCTAAGTTGCTGCGCGTGCTGCAGGAAAAAGAAATAACGCGTGTGGGTGGTAATAGCGTAGTGCCTATAGATGTACGTATAGTTGTGGCAACACATAAAGATCTAGCTGAAGAGGTAAAGAAAGGCAACTTTCGGGAAGACCTTTATTACCGACTGCTAGGATTACCAATAAACCTTCCACCCTTACGTGAGAGAGGTGCCGATATCCTGGTGCTAGCCAAACACTTTATGGATGCGTTTGCCAAAGAAAACGGTATGGGTAAAAAAACATTTGCTCCGGATGCACAACAAAAGCTACTATCCCACCCTTACCCGGGCAATGTCCGTGAATTAAAAGCTGTGGTTGAGCTAGCCGTGGTAATGGCCGATGAATCTGTAATAGAGCCACAGGACATCAACCTTAGTGCTAGTGATTCCGAAAAAGATTTCCTGGCACAAGAGCGGTCTTTGCGGGAGTACACAACAGAAATTATACAGCGTTTCCTGAATAAGTATGACAGCAATGTACTCTTGGTAGCAGAAAAACTGGACATCGGTAAATCAACAATTTATCGCATGATCCAGAACAAAGAAGTTTTGACCAGGTAATGCGTGCGAGTGAGACAACGCATTAAGCTTGTGCCATACCAAACGCGGAACTGTATTTAAAGGCACGTTACTTTTCTCATACTCTCAGAAAACTTATGCCCGTCAAGCTAGCGTACTTTAGCATAGCTGATCTGAGCATAAGCTTAAAGAAAATGGCTTGTAAATTAGCCAACAGATACCTATGGTAACCAATGAAGAGCTGCTCAGGCAGCTAGAGGAGGAAAGAAGTGCCCGAATAGCTGCTGAAAAGCTTGCTGAGGCACGACTTCAAGAGCTGAAAAGAATAGCTAGTATTGGACTCAGTGGTTCTCCCGCCACAGATAGTGATTTTGTTTCCCAAATAAGGGATGAAGAAACCAATTATACGAATTGGCTGGAGCTACAGGCAGAAGTCCAGAACGAGTACCCTAACCCCGTGCTTAGGACAAGTTGCGATGGAGAAATCCTGTTCGCAAATCTTGCGGCACAAGCATTCCTGCTCAAGTTAGGCCAGTCGCGCTTGAAAGGCCTTGGTCGCCTGCTGATATCTCATGTAAAACGACTTGCTGTTGGCAAGAGCAACAGGGCAGCTTCTTTTGACTCTTTCATAGCCGGGCGCCATTACCATGTGCTTATCTATGCCGTGCCCGAAAAAAATTACTTTAACATCTATATGACCGACTTCACAGAACAGCGTGAAGCCGAAGTTGCATTGCAGGAGAGCCAAACCCTGCTCCGAAACATTGCTCATACTATTCCTAACATCGTTTATATCTATGATGTAGATGAAGACAGCTGCATCTATGTAAACGAGCAGATCCATACAGTGCTAGGCTATGATGAGCATGATGTGGCTGCTATGGAGGGACAGATATTTACCCATATTGTACTTCCAGAGCTCCTTCACAAGGTAAAGGAACACACATCAAGAACAGCAATGGCCAAGGATGGTGAAGTGCTGGACATGGAGTATCAAGTACGTACTAAGTCCGGAGCCATTAAAACTCTGTTCTGCCGGGAAAGTGTATTCAAGCGCAAAGACAATGGGCAGGTAAAGTTAGTAATTGGGTCTGCTGAGGATGTAACACAGGTGCGCCAGCAAAGTCAGGAGTTAATGCGTCAGAAGGAATTCTACGAATCCATACTTAACCATATCCCGTCTGATGTAGCTGTTTACAATAATAAGCTCGAGTACCTGTTTACCAATCCTGCGGCCATTATGGACCCGGAGCTACGGCAATGGATTGTAGGTAAAACCAACGAAGACTATAGCCGCCACCGCAATATTCCCTTTAGCAGAATGGAAACACGCAGTAAGCACTTACAGCGTGTGCTCCAAGTCAAAAGCAAAGTAGAATTTGAAGAACACCTGACTGACAAGAACGGAAACGATTCCTACCACATCCGCAGGCTTAACCCTGTACTAAACAAGGATCGTGAAGTAGAGCTCATCATTGGCCATGGCTTAAACATTACAGAACTGCGCCAGGCTCAGGAGGAAATCATTGCAAGTGAAGCAAAAAACAGAGCTATACTCGCCGCCATTCCGGATTTAATGTTCATCATTGATAAGAATGGCAACTACCTGGACATGAAAAACGAGGCGCAGAAACACCTGTTAGTTCCTACAGAGGATATCATAGGCAACAATGTCTTCAATTTGCTACCGCACGAGCTAGCCTTAAAGTTCATGGCTTTGATAGCTAAGGTGTTAAAAACTGGTGAACATGAAAAGGTGGATTACGAATTAGAACTACCAGATGGAAAGCGCAGTTATGAAGGCCGCATACTAAAGTACAGCGAAAACGAAATCCTGTCCATTACCAGAGATATAACTGATGAGAAATTGGTAGCTCAGGAGGTTAGGGAGAAAAATGAATTTATTGGGCAAGTGCTGGATGCAAGCCCAAGCCTGATTTATGTAAAGGATGCTGAGGGCAAACTGATTCTGGCTAATCAGGAATTTGCCAAACTTCATAATAAACCACTTCATGAACTAGTTGGCTTTAACAACCATGATTTTCATATAAATAAAGAAGAGGCGGACTTTTACTTAGAAATAGATAAACAGGTAATTAGAGAGAACCAGGAGGTAAGAATTCAGGAGCGATTCACGGATAAAAACGGTGAGGTGCAGTGGTTCAGTACTATCAAGAAACCTATCGTCACTAGCAACGGTAAGGTGAATGTGCTTGGTATATCTACCAATATAACAGAGCAGCGCTTAGCTAACAAGCGCCTTAAAAACAGCGAAGAACTGCACAGGCTCCTGTCAGAAAACTCTAAGGACATGGTAAGCCTACACCACCTGGATGGAAGCTTCATCTATGTTTCAAAAGCTGTAGAAGAGATTCTTGGGTTTAAACAGGAGGAGCTTTTGGAGAAGCAGACTTGCCATGTCATACACCCTGCAGATCTTGCTGCTGTACAGCAGCAGGTAAAGGTTGAGGTTCTGGAGAAAAAGAAAAGTTTAACGCTACAGCACCGTATGCTGCGTCGGGACGGATCCGAGTTGTGGGTGGAGACTGATATAAGCCCAATCCTCAATGAATTAGGAGAACCTGTTAAGTTCCAGTCTGCGGCACGAGATATTACTGAACGACGGAAAGCTGATAAATCCCTGAAGAACAGCGAGAAAAAGTATCGGGACCTAATCAATTACAGCCAAGCCTTTATTTGCACCCACGACTTAGAAGGAGTAATACACTCAGTTAACCCATACCTTTTGAACATGCTGGGGTATACCTCTGAAGAGATGATTGGTCATAATCTGGTTGAATTCTTCCCTGCAGAGAACAAAGCTAAATTCACTTTGTATCTCCAGCAGTTTAGCAACAAAAACTTGATGGAAGGTGTGCTTACTATACTGGATAAGGAAAAAGAGCAACGCCACCTGTACTACCACAATTATAAGGTAGAAGAGCCAAACATGGCTCCTTACATCATCGCCATTGCACAGGATATAACAGACCGTATGCGTACAGAACAGCAGTTAACCAAAGCCAAGGAAGCTGCGGAGGAATCAGCACGTGTTAAGGAGAACTTCCTGGCAAACATGAGCCATGAGATACGTACGCCAATGAACGGTATATTGGGTATGGCGAGCCTGCTCAATAAAACTCAGCTAGACGATGTACAGCAGAATTACCTGAAGATCATCCGGCAGTCAGCCGACAACCTACTGGTTGTGATTAATGACATTTTGGATATAGCTAAGATAGAAGCAGGAAAACTGGAACTGGAGGAAATACCGTTTAACCTGGCAGATGCAGTTCAGGTAGCTTTCCAGACGTTCATCTATAAAGCAGAAGAAAAAGAAATTGCTTATATCCTGAAGCCTTTGGAATTGACGCACACGATGGTTTTAGGTGACCCATACCGCCTGAACCAGGTACTGCTCAACCTACTAAGCAATGCAATCAAGTTTACAGACATGGGTAGCGTTACGCTTGATTGTAAACTACTGGAGGAACAGGAGGATAGGTTAACAGTTGAGTTTTCTGTTACTGACACCGGCATAGGTATACCTGAGACTAAAATTGATTACATCTTTGAAGGCTTCAGCCAGGCTTATTCTAGTACTACGCGCAAGTATGGCGGCACAGGACTTGGCCTCAGCATCTCTAAAACGTTAATCGAAATGCAGGAAGGCAAAATTTGGGTTGAAAGCGCAGAAGACGCCGGTAGCACTTTTAAATTTGTACTTACTTACATGAAATCGGCGGAAGCTGAGGTTACCAGACTCGAAGAGCAAACTGACTACAGTAGCCTAGGCCCTATCAGTATACTTTTAGCGGAAGATAACGAGGTTAACATTTTCCTGGCCCAGTCCATTTTAGAAGGCTGGGGTGCCAAAGTTGATGTGGCTTATAATGGTCGGGAAGCAGTAGAACTGGCGGAGAAAAACGATTACGACATTGTGCTGATGGATATCCAGATGCCGGAGCTAAGCGGCCTGGATGCGACTCATAGAATACGTAGTTCCGAAAACAAGGTAAAAGCCAACATTCCGATCATAGCACTTACAGCTAATGCACTTAAAGGCGATGCTGAAAAGTACTTAACAGCTGGAATGAACGATTATGTGTCAAAGCCTTTTGAAGAGGAAAAGCTGTTCATGAAAATTGCGGCCTTACTACCACATAAGCGCAGAAGATCATCGGAAGCCGAGGCTGATTCACAAGCACCTGCTAAGGCTGCTGTTGCTAGTGAGCCACTTTATGACCTGAGCCTCCTGGAAAAGATATCCCGTGGAAATCAGACTTTCATCAAGCGTACAAAACAGCTATTTGTGGAGACTGTGCCTGTAACGGTTTCAGACATGCAGCAAAAGCGAGATCAGGAAGATTGGACAGGCGTAAGTGCTGCTGCCCATAAGCTTAAGTCTACCATAGACACCATGCGTATCGACAAATTAAAGGAAGTAGTGCGTCGTATCGAAAGCAACGCTAAGGCTCAGGAGGATATACCTACTGTAAATGCAGACATTGAAGTATTGGTTGAAGTAATAGATCAAGTTGTCGATCAACTGTCCGCTGATTTAGCTTAAGTTTTGTACTCATATTCTACCCAGAGCCGTTTTTCCAGAACATGAAAAAACGGCTCTTTCTTTTCCTACCAGGCTTGCTCCTATTTACCGCACAAGTCCACATCTCCCCTACCCTATTTAATTGGTCTTTAAGGAGAAAGATGAACTATAGAATTTGTATATTCATTCTGTAAGAGCCACCGCAGAATTAGCATATGCAACAGTATGAAATTAAGGATTTACCGGATCTGGTTAAATTTCGCCACACCCTGCACCAGTATCCAGATTTATCAGGTGCTGAAGGGGACACAGCGCAGCGGGTTGTAGAACAGATTCAAAAGTATGAGCCTGATGCCATACTTACCCAAGTAGGTGGCACTGGTGTGGTAGCTGTTTTCGAAGGTAAAGATTCCTCCCAAGGCCCTGTGATACTTTTCCGCGCAGAACTGGATGCTTTACCAATAGTAGAAACCAATCCGCACCTGCAACATCAATCAGCAAGAGCAGGAGTTGCACATCTCTGTGGGCACGATGGACATATGACCATTTTGATAGGGCTCGCCAGCTTACTGCACCAGCAAAAACCTGCTAGAGGCAAGGTACTGCTATTGTTTCAACCTGCTGAGGAAACAGGTGCAGGCGCTTATGCCATGCTACAAGACGAAAGGCTGCTGGAGCTAAAACCAGACTACGTTTACGCCTTACACAACCTACCCGGTAGGCCAAAGAACCAGATTGTGGTACGGGACAATGTTTTTGCTTCGGCCTCTACCGGTATGATTGTCGAGCTCTTCGGTAAACCCTCACATGCCGCTGAGCCGGAAAATGGAGTAAACCCTGGTCAGGCAATGGCTGAAATGATATTGGCTTTCAACCAGATTGTGCAGCAAAAAGAGCTATTTCAGGACCTGACGCTGCTTACCGTCATACACGCACGGCTTGGGGAAATAGCCTTTGGAACTAATCCAGGCTACGGAACCGTAATGGCTACGCTCCGCTCCTATCATACCGCTGACCTTCAAATTCTAAAGACTATAACTAAACAACATGTGCAGCAGATTGCTGAACGGCATGGGCTAAAGTTTAACATCAGCTTTGTAGAGGAATTTCCGGCTACAGTAAACCATGTACAGGAAGTGCAGTGGGTGCGGAAGGCTGCTGAAAAACTCAAACTCGAGGTAGCAAACGCCGTGGATCCTTTCAGGTGGTCAGAAGACTTTGGCCATTTTACAGCCAGGTACAAAGGCGCTTTGTTTGGAATTGGAGCCGGCACAGAACAGCCACAGCTACACCACTCCAACTACGACTTTCCAGATGAAATCATACCCACTGGCGCCAAGCTTTTCTACAGCATTGTTCAGGAAATACTAAACGCATAACACCCTATGTTCCATAGCTCTTACATTGAGATCAGTAAATCGGCACTTCAAAATAACATCAATTTTCTCCGGAAGGAAATCGGTCCTTACGTAAAGCTATCTTCTGTAATCAAGGGTAATGCATACGGTCATGGTATAGAGCCTTTTGCTGCTATTGCACAAGAATGTGGGGTTGACCACTTCTCGGTGTTCAGCGCTGATGAGGCACTGCGCCTGCTACCAACACTAAAGAAGCCTGCCACTATCATGATCATGGGGTATCTGGATAACCCGGAACTGGAGTGGGCAATCCAAAACGATATGGAGTTTTTTGTATTTGAGTTAGATAGACTAATAGAAGCAGGAAAAGCCGCTAAAAAACTACAGAAAAGAGCATGTGTACACCTGGAACTGGAAACAGGTATGAACCGGACAGGCTTTGGCGAGAACGAAATAAACAATGTTCTTTCAGTTCTGGAGGAACACAAAGAGTACCTGGAGCTGAAAGGAGTTTGCACCCACTTCGCCGGTGCGGAAAGTTTTCAGAACCACGATCGTGTACAGGAGCAGCTAAACCGCTATAAGCAACAGCTGCAGCGCCTGCAGGCAAGTGGATATACGCCTGAACAATGCCATACTGCTTGTTCTGCAGCCATGGTCTCCTACCCTGAGACCCGAATGGACATGGTGCGCATAGGCATTATGCAGTATGGTCTATGGCCTAGCCCAGAAACCTATATACAGTACATTGGGCAGCGTGAAGAAAAACTGGACCCATTGCAGCGACTCATTAACTGGAAGAGCCACGTCATGACGCTTAAGTATGTGTCTCAGGGGGAGTATATTGGCTATGGCACTTCTTACCAGGCCTCCCGCGACATGACAGTGGCCATTGTACCTGTTGGTTATGCTTGGGGCTACAGCCGCACTCTCAGCAACCACGGTCAGGTGCTGATTAATGGAGTACGCGCTGCAGTAGTGGGCATCGTGAACATGAATGTTATGATGGTTCAGGTTACCGAAATTCATGATGTAAGGAAGGGAGATGAGGTAGTTTTACTTGGCAAACAGGGCAGTGAAAGTATAACTGTAGCTTCTTTCGGAGAGTTAAGTACACAGCTTAATTATGAACTTCTCACACGCCTACCCATAAACATCCCCCGGTATGTAGTAGATTAATCAAGAAGTTTAACCTACCTATTGTTTTGCCATGTTGTTCAGGCCCATACTTGAGAGACCTCCGCTTACAAGGCAACTCTTCCAATAGTTGAAGATGGACTTTTGGGGATCTCTTGTAACCGTGATGTTGCCAGTACGTGGCTGCTCCCCTTCGCTGGGGTTACTGCTTTTGATAGCTACTTTATTCGCTAGAAATGATAGCACTTCCTTTCCTAGGCCTTGCTGCCCGCCGCTTCCTTTGTTCAGCAGCTCAATTTTTAGGTTATTGTAGAGCAGCATCATACTTCCATTTGCACTTGTGTTGTTCAGTTCTGCGTTAAACTTACCGCTACTCACCACACCGCTTGCTATTTTGACGAAGGCTGTGGGCACCAGAATGGGATTCAGAACCTGCAAGTTTGCCCCACCTACAGTACCACTTAAAGTATGATATCCATCTTTGTTTAGTAAAGGTATACGAATAGTTACTTCCACTTTAGCACGATCCATTACCATTGTACTTACCTTTACTACTGCAGGATTCTCATTTGTCATGTGCTCAGGTATATTCGATACATTAGCTATTGTGCTGCTCACCTTATGAAAAGTTATATGGCCACGTTCTGTTGCTGCGGGAGCCAACTCTTCGTACCGAATGTACCCATTTTGTATTTCAAGAGTATCTAGCAGGAAGCGGGGCTTTATACCCTGCACTATCTCGTGAGGCGTTGGCTTGTTTTCCTCATCCTGAAAGTCTTTCTTATTTTTGAATGCTATCAAAGAGGGGGTTTGCAGCAGCAGGTGCTTTGCCTTTAAGCTATTAGTACGGGAATGTTCTGCAAAGGCAACGCCACTTATACTTACCTTCTTTACCTCTACCTTTTGGTGCGTTGCGGCTTTCCCTTTAACTTTTGAAAGCGCCGCCTGGTCAACCAGAGGAGTAAACTTTATACCTGATGCCACCACTGTACCAGATGCTGTACTTACCGCTATAGAATCAGAAGTAGCTTCATGTAGACCGTCAGATAAGATATAGCGTGCACCCTGAGCCGTAAACTCATATTTCTTTGCATAGTAAGCCCTGGTTGGATCATTAAAAGATGTGCTATCTAAAATAAAATCGGTAACACCCAAGTTGAATTGTTTCAAAGCAAACACAGTATCTGTACCTGCCTCTACTTTACTCCGGTAACGAAGGCGGGCTCTGCTCACACTAATTTTTCCTATAGATAGCCCTTTCAAAAATCCTTTCGCAGTCTGATGCATCGGCACATGGCTTTCAGTAGTATCCTGCCTCATAACCGTCATCAGTAACTTCGGTTGCTGAACAACAATTTCATCCAACTGCACACTATTGTTAAACAGCACCTTAAAGTAACTCAGCTTCCTTATAGCCACTGAACCAGTTTGGAACTCTACTAGCGTTCGCGACACATTGCTTCCCTGAGAGCTCAGTTCATTCCATCTATCGTAGTCTGGTTTGAGCGATAGACTATCAACAGACAGACTTCCTACAAATGGCGATGTTGATAGACCAAATACTTGTAACTTATAAACTCCTTTAGATTGATCAGCTACCATTCTTTCGATCTTTCCTTCCAACCAGAACGTGAAAATGAACAGTCCTAAAAATAGCACAAGAGCTATACCCACTACCCATGCTGTTACTTTTAGCCATTTATTTGTCTTCTTTGCGTTATTCTTCGTGTATTGATACATTTAAGCTGTTGTTTTGACCTGCATACGAGAATTTTAACTATTGGCTAACGGCAATGTATAATTAGCCCAACCTACCATATGCTGGTTAAGTGACTAAAATGCTCTATATATATCAAAGATTAAGACTTGCTTCCCCTTCAGCATGAAGGACAAGAAACAGTGGTGTTAGTCAGAAAACTAAAGACTTAAACTATGGAATCACCAAAATGGATTGATCGCATCCTCTACCCTTTTGCCCATCATACGCTTCAGCTACCGCAAGGGCAAATGCATTATGTAGACGAAGGAGAGGGTGATCCTATAGTCTTTGTTCACGGTACCCCTACCTGGTCTTTTGTGTGGCGACAGCAGATAAAGTCTCTTAGCAGGTCACACCGCTGCATAGCACCCGATCATATTGGCTTTGGCTTATCCGATAAACCAGCGACATTTTCTTATAGTCCAGAGGCACATGCAGATAACCTGGAGCACTTAATTAAGCACTTGCAGTTAAAGAACATTACGTTGGTAGTACACGACTTCGGCGGTCCCATAGGCTTAAGGTATGCGTTGCGCTATCCTGAGAACGTGAAAAACCTGATTATACTGAACACCTGGATGTGGAGTTTGGACAAGGAAGGCAGCATAACGAAGATCAGCAGGTTTATGGCAGGCAGTGTGGGCCGCTTTTTATACTTGCAGCTGGGCCTTTCTGCCAGAGTGCTACTCCCACAAGGTTATTTTGAGCGCAAGCATCTAACAAAGGACATCAAACAGCACTACTTGAAGCCTTTGTCCTCACCTGCACGGCGTATGGGAGCTTGGAGCTTTGCTAAAGCGCTGCATGAGGCAAATCCATACTTTGCAGCGCTTTGGCAACAACGCGAGAAGCTGCGGAACATGAACAAACTTATTTTGTGGGGAGAGAAGGATAAATTACTACCTCTGCACTTTCTGGAGCGGTGGCAAAAAGAGTTTCCGGAGGCACAGGTGAAGAAACTTAAAGCAGGACATTTTCTGCAAGAAGAAAAGGGCGGGGAAGTGGCCGATGCTATAAAGTCTTTATTAGCTATATAATATATAATGGCATAATTCTAGCAGTAGCTTTTGAAAATAAAAACTATGAAAAAGCTACTAACACTTACACTTATCACAGCGCTGGCATTGGGGTTTAGTGCCTGCGATAAAGATCCTGATGAAGTTACCCCTACTGCCCAAGCAGAGTTAAACAGAGCTATCGTGTACTCCTACGAGCAGCCACAGTCTTTTTTGGTTAAGTTATATGGAGAAGGCTCCACTGAAACCTATGCCAGCTACGATACCGAACACTTCGGCATTTCCATCGGTGCTCCCTTGAATGTAGGCAAGGATAACATCACATTTGTAATCAGTGAAGAGGACCTAAAAAGTAATTTATCAGGTGCATACACTCTGAAGACATTACCAGATGTGAGTGAAGGACAGGTTGATGTGACTTACTCCTATTTACGGGACGCGCACACAAGGTCTATCATTACTAGCGATAAGAGCAATATAGAAGGACATTTTACGATTAGCGCCCATGACACGAAGCGCCACCTAGTGAGCGGGACTTACGAGCTTGTAATACCCAACGCATATGACCCTACAGTAGATCAGTTCACGGAACCAAACCTGCGGCGCTGTGACATATCCATTAGCGGTAGCTTCACTAATGTTAAGGTAATACAGGAGTAAAAAGAAAAAGCCTCAGCAATACAAGTACTGCTGAGGCTTTTTCTTGAAGTTTATAGCTACTTCTTCTGGTGTCGATCCTGCAATACGGCTACTACATCTTTTAGCTCTAACCCTGTGGCTGCCAAAAGTACCAGTAAGTGATAAAGCAGATCTGCCGCCTCACCCTTCATAGTTTCCAGTTCACCAGCTACAGCATCTATCACTGTTTCTACAGCCTCCTCTCCTACCTTCTGCGCTATTTTATTCACCCCCTTTTCAAAAAGAAAGTTTGTATAAGAGCCTTCCGCAGGATTTGCTTTTCGCTCCTGAATCACCTGCTCCAGTTGCGCAATGAATTGTATAGCTGCTGTTCTGTTAGCTTTTTCCTCCTCACCAAAGCAGCTTGTGCTGCCTGTATGGCAAGTTGGTCCATTAGGTTTTACCTTGATGAGCAATGAGTCCGCATCACAATCGCCGGAGATACTAATAACTTCGAGAGTATTACCGGAAGTTTCTCCTTTGGTCCAGAGGCGGTTTTTTGAACGGGAGAAGAAGGTGACCAGCCCCTCCTGCTCTGTTTTTTCGAGTGCTTCCCGGTTCATATAACCCAGCATCAACACTTGTCCTGTATTATTATCCTGTATAACGGCAGGAATCAACCCACCTGTTTTGTCAAAATCTAGCTCCACAATAGAAGAGTTTATAGTTTAAGGGAGAGAGACAGCCTCTCACACTTCTTTACGACCGAAATTATATACGCATTGCTATACCCTGATTAGCCAAGTACTGCTTCAGGTCCGGAATACCAAGCTCGCGGAAGTGAAACAAGCTGGCAGCCAGAGCGGCATCAGCGTTAGCCTTTAAGAATGCATCAGCAAAATGCTCCATATTTCCGGCACCGCCCGAAGCAATAACCGGTACTGGCACTGCCTGTGCCACATCACGGGTAATATCCAGGGCAAACCCAGCTTTGGTACCGTCGTTGTTCATACTTGTCAGCAGAATTTCTCCGGCCCCCAGTTCAACTACCTGCTTCGCCCAATCTACTGTGGCATGCTCTGTTTCCACTGTACCGGCACGGGCATATACTTTCCAGCCGCTGGCTTCGGTATACTTGGTATCAATGGCTACAGTAACGCACTGGCTGCCGAAGCGCTTTGCCAGCTCTTCTACCAACTGAGGGTTTCTAATGGCAGAGGAGTTCACCGAAACCTTGTCGGCTCCGTTTTGCAACAATACCTCCACATCTTCCACTGCGCTAATGCCGCCGCCTACTGTAAAAGGTATATCAATATGCCGCGCAATGTCGCGCACCAATTCGGCAAATGTCTTACGCCCTTCGTTTGTGGCTGTAATATCCAAGAAAACCAGTTCATCGGCACCTTGTGCAGCATACCATTTCGCCAGTTCCACAGGGTCCCCTGCATCCCGGATATTCTCAAACTGTACGCCTTTAACACAGCGGCCGCTTTTAATGTCGAGGCAAGGTATAATGCGTTTGGTCAACATACGAATCGTTCTAAGTCTTTCAGCTGAATAGTACCCTCATAAATGGCTTTACCTATGATGGCGCCTTTAACTCCTATCTCCTGTAGCTCCTCCAGGTCCTGCACGGTCGTAACACCTCCACTGGCAATAACTTCAGCTTCCGGCAAAGTCAGCTTTAGGTGACGGTAAGTGTTGGTAGAAGGGCCCTGTAGCTTTCCATCTTTGCTTACATCCGTACAGATAAACAATTTAGCACCTGTTTTCACATAGCCGGACATAAAATCCTGCAGCGGATATTTGCTCTCCTCGGTCCAGGCACTGATAGCAATGTTGTTGCCCTTAAAATCTGCGCCTATGATAATTTTTTCAGCACCATACTTCAGCAGCCAGCTTTTCACTGTCTCCGGCTCACGAACGGCTATACTACCCGCCGTGATTTGAGCTGCACCCGCATCAAAAGCTTGTTTTACAGCCTCATCAGATTGCAACCCGCCACCAAAGTCAATTGTAAGGTTTGTATTGGCCGCTATATTTTCCAGCACCGCCAGGTTAACAGGCTTGCGTGCCCTGGCTCCATCCAAATCCACTAAGTGCAGGCGCTTAATACCATGGCTTTCGAAGCGTTTAGCTACCTCAACAGGATTGCTGTCGTAGGTGGTTTGCTGGTCGAAGTCTCCTTCTGTGAGGCGTACACATTGGCCTCCAATAATATCTATCGCAGGAATTATCTCCATCATAAGGCTAAAAAGTTTTTCAGTAATTGTGATCCGGCTGGTCCGCTCTTTTCCGGGTGAAACTGAGCCGCATAGAAATTCTTATACTTTAAGGCTGCCGAGAAAGGCGTAGGATAGGCAGACTGTGCAATGGTATACTCGCTTTCAGGCACATAGTAGCTGTGTACATAGTACACATACTCCTTCTCCTGCATCCCTTCAAAAAGTGGCGACTTTAGGTTCTCCAGCTGGTTCCAGCCCATGTGCGGCACTTTTAGATCGGTCTGGAAACGTTTTACGGGCAGCGGTATTATGCCGAGCAAGTCAGTATCACCTTCTTCTGAATGCTGGCAAAGCAGTTGCATGCCCAGGCACACCCCCAGGAAAGGCTGCTCCAGCGTAGGCAGCAGTTTCTCCAGGTTGCGGGCTTTTAGCTGTGCCATAGCCGAGGAGGCCTCACCTACTCCAGGGAAAATCACTTTGTCAGCAGCCCTGATGGTTTCTGCATCGGCACTCAGGGTTGCCTGCACCCCCAGTCGCTCCAGTGCAAACATAACAGACTGCACATTCCCAGCTTTGTAATCAACTATAACTAAATTCATCTGTCTGAATTATGAACTTTATCTTAAATGAACATGGCTACAGATAGCGCTATTCAGGAACAAAAAAGCCTGACTCGGTTCGGAGTCAGGCTTTCTGGATATATAGATCTAATCTTTTAGCAAATCCATAGGCTGGCGGCTCCGAAACTTATGCTTCGTGCATGATGATGATGCATATGAGCCATTGTGCCTTTCATGATAGTACAAAGATATAGTTTCTGAGGTATAAAGTACAGCCAAGACTGAAAAACTTTTGCCTCAGTCGCTACAACAATGTACCTCTCAATATACTGGCCGCTATAGTGAAGTAGATAATGAGCCCTGTTACATCTACCAGTGTAGCCACAAAGGGTGCCGATGAGGTGGCGGGGTCGAGGCCAAGTTTTTGCAGCAGAAATGGGATCATTGACCCGGAGAGCGTACCCCAAAGCACAATACCAATCAGCGAAAAGCCTACAGTAAGACCTATGAGCATAGCGTACTCACCATAGTCGTAGAATCCAGCCTGCTGCCATACAAAAATACGCAGGAACCCTACGGCACCTAATATAAGCCCCAGCAACACCCCAGACAGAACCTCTTTTCGCATCACATACCACCAATCCTTCACCCCCAACTCTTTAATGGCCATGGCCCGTACTATAAGCGTAGCTGCCTGCGAGCCTGAATTACCGCCACTCGAGATAATGAGAGGTATAAACAGAGCTAGCACCACCGCCTGCGCAATCTCCTCCTCAAAAAAGCCCATAGCCGAGGCTGTTAGCATCTCGCCCAGGAAGAGTATGAGCAATACACTCGCCCTTTTGCGCACCAGCGTCATGAGCGGAGTTTCGGTATAAGACAGTTCCAAGGCCTCCAAACCACCGAACTTTTGAATATCCTCGGTATCCCGGCGTTCGATTTCATCAAAAATGTCGTCGAACGTTACTATACCCACTAGCACGCCTGCTTCAGAAACAACCGGCATTACAGCCCGATCATACTTGTTAAACTGCTCAATGGCCTCTTCCCGGCTCATGGTGGTGGTAAGGCTTACAAACTCATAGTCCATCAGCGATTCTATCGTCTGGTCGTCATCTGCCATCAATAGTTTACCGATCCGGATGTCGTCTATTAGCTTGTTCTCCTTGTCTACTATATAAATATGATTCAGCGTTTCTGCTTTTTTGCCATACCTTTTAATGTTGTCAAGTGCCTTCTTGATGGTCCAGCCCTTTTTAGCCTGTATGTAGTACGGCGTCATCAGGCGAGCTATACTTTTCTCAGGGTATCCCAGCAGATTTAGGGCAATGCTTTTTTCTTCTGGAGAGAGAAAGTTGATAGATTCCTTGATGAGGAGATCCGGGAAGTTCTCGAAAATCTGCGTGCGGTCGTCTGGAGCCATGGTCTCCAACATAGCTGCCGTCTCACGGGACCCAAGCTCTTTCAGTATCTCCTCCTGTACCGCGTGGTTAAAGTATGTAAACACCTCTGCTTTCATATCGCCGGGTAGCAATAGAAACGCCAGTATACGCTCTTTCGCGTTCAGCTCAGTTATCGTCTCTGCGATATCGTTCGGGTGCTTGTGACGTAAATCCTTGAGGTTTATTTCAGTGCTTAGTTGATTCATATAATCTTCCTATAAATATCTTCATCAATTAAGGTTAAGGCCGAAGGCTAAGCCAAGCCAAGGTTTATGCTGATAAATCCAGTCGTCCCTGTTTTGTCAAAGAGGTGGTCTATCCCTACAGCCAGGCCAAGTGTAAAGTTGTACAAACCCACTACGCCAGCTACACCATTTAGCAGAGTGACACCTACGTGCTCATAGGCAATCGCTCCCTGTGTAACCCACTGGTTCATACTTGTGGTACCAAGCCCAGTGAAAAAGCCTATACTGTACCCAAAGTGATATATACTTCTGTGCAAGTCCTGAGCTGGTGTGGGCTTGTACCCTATCCTGAATACGTCTTTACGTGCCCCTACATATATGGCTCCCTGAAAGGTGGTGCTGAGTTGCTGCGGAAAGCCCGAAGTTCCCGGCCTGTACTTGAATGGAATGGTCAGCACATCAAGGTCGAACGAGGGTTTAGAAAAAGTATATACCTGTGGCGCAACCTTATCCAGCACCTCAGCTACCGCAATGTCTAGGCTTGCAGTAGTATCCAGTGTATTGCCCAGAACTGGCAAAAGGGATAAGCTAGCTTCTTCTACATCCACATATGCCCTGCAAGTCTCTCCAGCAGGCAGGTGCACTTTATATTCACCCGATGAAAACTCATACATAGGAGAATCACGAAGCGAAGAGCAGGAGGTAAAACACAAAAGCACAATACTGAAACAGCACACCTTTGCCCAAGGCGCTGCATGGCTTATGTTCTTCAATAAGTGACGCTTTATGTACAAATGCAGCATAGGCTTTTTCGACTCTTACGGAAAACAGCACGTGTGATATATAAATTAAAACGCCTGACTCCTTCAGGTGGAGCCAGGCGTTTTATATACTTATCGGTCTAAATTAAAAGCTCTCTCTCAGCTCATAAGCTGCTCGCATTCGGCGGATCAAGCGCTCCGACTCCTGAAAGTCGACTGTCTGTTGTGCATCAGAGAAAGCTTTCTCTGGTGTCTGATGTGTTTCATAGATCACTCCATCTGCTCCAGCCATAACCGCAGCCAACGACATGCTCTCTACATAATCGCGCAGACCAATACCGTGTGATGGGTCTACAATGACTGGCAGGTGCGTTTTCTCCTTCAGCACCGGCACTGCGTTCAGGTCCAAAATATTGCGGTAGGCTTTTTCATAACCACGAATACCACGTTCGCAAAGCATAATTTTCTCGTTACCATTAGAGAAAATGTACTCTGCCGCCTGCAGCAGTTCTTCGATCGTACCAGATATACCACGCTTTAGCAGCACTGGCTTCTGCGCCTCACCCAATGAGTCCAGCAGGTTAAAGTTCTGGCTGTTACGCGCTCCTACCTGGAATACATCTACATAATCGATCATCTCCTCGATCTGAGATACCTGCATTACCTCCGTGATGATTTTGATGCCATTCTCGCGGCAAATACGGTGGAACATCTTCAGGCCATCCAGACCAAGTCCACGGAAAGCATAAGGAGAGCTACGCGGTTTGAATACGCCACCACGCATGATCTTCACGTTGTTTTCCTTCAGGTGCGCTACCACGCTCTCAATCTGCGCCTCGCTCTCTATAGAGCAAGGTCCAGCCATAATACTGAAGTTTCCTTCGCCTACAGTTACACCATCGCCTAAGTCAATACGGGTTGGCTCTACACGCCATTTGCGGGAAATCAGCTTATATTCTTCAGATACGCGGTGAATGTCAGCAACACCCGGCAGCTGCCCGATCTGACGGATATCAAATTCTTTTTTACCGATGGCCACCAGATAGTGCGCCTCCTGTGTTCGTACTTCGTTGGCTTTGTAACCTATTTCCTTTACCTGCTTTAGGATGTTCTCCTTCAGCTCCGCAGGAATCCCTTGCTGCAGTTGTATAATCATATTAGTTTTTGATGCTTTGGATAAATGAAGAAATGTTTTGCTGCAGGCTTCCCTCCTGCTGAAGCGCTTTTACAAAAGCACTTCCGATAATGGCCCCACTGGCATGGTTACAGGCCGAGGCAAAGGTCTCGCGGTCATGAATACCAAAACCGATGACGCCCGGGTTCTGCAGTTTCATGCCTGCCACGCGTTGGAAGTAGGCCTGGCTCTGTTCTGCTAAACCAATGGTTTTACCTGTTGTAGAGGCAGAAGACACCATGTAAATAAAGCCGTTGGTGTGGCTATCGATCTCACGGATGCGTTCTTCCGGAGTTTGCGGCGTGATAAGGAAAACTTTGCTCAGGTTATATTTCTCAAACATCTCCTTATACTCATCCACGTATTCGCGCAGCGGAAGATCCGGCAGAATGATACCATCTATGCCCACTTCGGCCGCTTTTTGGCAGAAGCGCTCCACGCCATACTGCATCACTGGGTTCAAATAACCCATCAGCACCAGCGGTATCTGTGTTTTCTGACGGATGTCTTGCAGTTGCTCGAAAAGCTTCGGAATAGTCATACCATTACGAAGAGCCACTGTGCTGCTCTGCTGAATGGTTGGTCCGTCAGCCAATGGATCAGAGAATGGCATGCCTACCTCAATCAGGTCCACTCCGCTTTTTTCAAGTTCCAGAATAATAGTTTCTGTATCGTCGAGTTTCGGAAAACCTGCCGTAAAATATACCGACAGAAGCCCTTTCTGCTTCTGTTCAAACAGGCTCTTGATTCTATTTTTCATCGAAGTGGAAGTGCTTTAGATAGGTAGATAAGTCTTTGTCGCCACGGCCGGACAGGTTGATCACCACGACATCTTCTGGCTTAGCATTTAGGCGGTCCAATACAGCAAGAGCGTGAGCGCTCTCCAAAGCAGGAATAATACCTTCAAGCCTGGTTAGCTCCAGTACCGCCTGCAGCGCCTCTTCGTCAGTAGCACTCTCAAAGCGGGCACGCTTGCTTTCGAACAGGTGTGCGTGCAGTGGGCCAACTCCCGGATAATCCAGACCTGCCGATATAGAGTAAGGCTCCGTTACCTGCCCATCCTCTGTCTGCATCAGCAGTGTCCGGCTACCGTGAATAATGCCATCCTTACCTAATATAGATGTTGCCGCCGACTCACCAGAATCTACCCCTTTGCCAGCTGCCTCAACGGCTATTAGTTGTACTTCTGACTCATCAAGGTAATGATAAAAGGCACCCGCTGCGTTACTACCACCGCCCACACAGGCTACTACATAAGTTGGTAACTCTGTACCTTCTTTCTCGAGTAGCTGCGCGCGGATCTCCTCTGAAATCACCGCCTGAAAGCGGGCTACCATATCCGGGTAAGGGTGCGGACCAACTACTGAACCAATGATATAATAAGTGTTTTCAGGATTGTTAATCCAGTCACGGATAGCCTCATTGGTGGCATCTTTTAAAGTTTTGCTTCCGCTTGTTGCTGGTACCACCTGCGCTCCCAGCATTTTCATACGTGCCACATTCGGAGCCTGGCGCTCAATGTCAATCTCGCCCATATACACGATGCACTCCAGCCCCATCAGGGCACAAACTGTAGCCGTTGCCACACCATGCTGACCAGCACCAGTCTCCGCAATGATTCGCTTTTTGCCCAGCCGCTTCGCCAACAGTACCTGACCAATCGTGTTGTTAATCTTGTGTGCACCTGTGTGGTTCAGGTCTTCGCGCTTCAGGTACACTTTGGTGTTATACTTCTCCGAAAGGCGTGGCGCAAAGTATAAAGGTGTCGGACGGCCAACATAGTCTTTCAGCAGCGCCTGCAGCTCCTCCTGGAAATCCGGCTCCTGGATGATGCGCAGGTAATTCTGACGCAGTTCCTCCACATTTGGGTAAAGCATCTCCGGGATGTAAGCTCCACCGAACTTGCCGTAAAACCCTTTTTCGTTAACGTGATAGCTCATTTAGTTGAGACTTTAGATATTGTAGAACAAGGCCTGAGCCTATTACTTGTTTCTGATTTGCCTGAAAAGCTCCTTTAGCCCTTCGATGTTCTTTATCCCTGGCTCCTGCTCAAAGCCACTGTTTACATCAATGGCATAGGGCTGTGGACGCACCTTGTCTATGTGCTTTACATTTTCAAGGTTAATTCCACCGCTCAGCAAGTATGGTTTCGGCGAAAGATAACCTTTCAGCAACTCCCAATCAAAAGGAAAACCATTGCCTCCGTATTCTTTACCACGGGTATCGAATAAGAAGTAATCAGCTGAGGACTCGTAAAGCAGTGTGTTCTCAAACACAAATTTGTCATCAACGGAGAATACTTTTATCACCTCTACCCCCATTTCTTTGACCTCTGAACACTCTCTCGGAGTCTCACGACCATGCAGCTGTACTGCATCCAGTTTATACCTAATAACTGTAGCCTTTATGGTTTCGGTAGGGGCATTTACAAACACGCCTACTTTTTTTATACCTGGCGGTAGCTCAGACAACAGCTCAGGGGTAATATGGCCCTCGGCGTAGCGTTTGGAGCCTTCGTAAAAGATAAAGCCCATATAATCGGGCTGCAGCGCTGCCAACTGGCGGATATTTTCCAGGTTGCGCATGCCGCACACTTTTACCTTCATGCCGGAACCTCCTGTTTGTCGAGCAGTTGCTTATATTCCTTTATGAAATTAGCAGCTGCCTGCTCTGGTCTGCTGTTGTGCATGAAGCTCTCGCCTATCAGGAAGCCATTGTAGCCTGCTTCGCGGAGTTCAACCAGCGTCTGTGGCTTGCTAATGCCGCTTTCAGAGATTTTCGTTACGCCAGCCGGAATATGCTTAGCTATCTTGTAAGAAGTATTCACATCCGTCACAAAATCTTTCAGGTTACGGTTGTTTACGCCTACCACGTTCACTTCATCGCTAAGTGTGGCCTCCAGCTCCTCTTTATCACGCACTTCCAGCAGTACTTCAAGGCCGAAAGAACGGGCAAAGGCAGCTAGCTCTTTCAGGCGAGCAGGCTCTAAAGCAGCAGCAATTAAAAGTATGGCATCAGCACCTATCGACTTAGCCTCTACGATCTGGTACTCATCTACAGTAAAGTCCTTGCGCAGAATTGGGCAGTAGTTATACTTGCGGGCAGTCATCAGATCTTCGTTCTTGCCACCAAAGTATGGTCCGTCTGTCAGTACAGACAAAGCAGAAGCACCAGCCTGCATGTACCCAATAGAAGTGCGCTCTACAGAAACATAAGGATTAATGTCGCCTTTAGATGGTGACTTACGCTTGATCTCGGCAATAATACCCGTTTTATCAGAACGCAGCAGGTAACGCTCCAGCGAAATACAAGGTGTTTCGAAGTATAGGCTTTTCTCCAGCAGCTTTACCGGGTAAAGCTCCTTACGCTCGGCCACTTCTTTGTATTTTTTAGCAATGATTTCGTCTAATATGTTCATGAGTTGTGTATTTATCTTGTTGATGAGTAAAGTTGAAAATTGCTAAGCCTCTACCAGATTTTTATCGTTTACCAAGCTGTTAAATAACTGGTAAGCTTTACCAGATTGAAGTGTTTCTTTGGCAATACTAACAGCTTCTTTCAGCTCAAGCTCCGGTTGCGCGCATTGCAACGCCATCCCTGCATTGGCAGAAACTACTGCTACCTGCGCATCTGTACCCCCTCCTTTCAGCACCTTTACAAAAATAGCTGCCGAAGAAGTCACATCGTTTCCACCTTTGATCTGCTCCTGCTGCAGTGTTGGCAAACCAAGTGCGTTGGCGTCTAATAAAGCTTCTTTATTATCTGAAATTACTTTAAATGGGCTGGTCAGGGAAATCTCGTCATACCCATCTAAGGTGTGAAGGATAGTATAACGGGTATCCGTTTGCTGGTATAAGTAGCCATACATACGCGCCAGCTCCAGGCTAAACACCCCCACCAGCTGTCGCTTCGGGAAAGCTGGATTCACCATCGGACCGAGCATATTGAAGAAGGTCTTCACTCCCAGTTCTTTCCTGATTGGCCCCACGCTCTTCATTGCCGGGTGGAACAAAGGCGCATGCAAAAAGCAGATGTTATACTTCTCAATGCTTCGCTCCAGCGCATCAGTATCTGTTGTAAACCTGATGCCTAAGGCCTCTAGTACGTTGGAAGAGCCGCAGGAGGAGGACACGCCGTAGTTACCGTGCTTGGCCACGGCTATACCGTTAGCTGCTACTACAAAAGAAGATAACGTTGAAATATTGAAGGTATCCTTACCATCGCCACCGGTACCACAAAGGTCAATCGGGTTATAGGCATCTAAGTCTACGCGGTGGCAAAGGGCCAGCAGCGCATCACGGAAACCTTCCAGCTCAGCTACCGTGATGCTGCGCATCATAAACACGGTCAGGAAGCTGGAGATCTGGCTCTGGTTATACTTTCCGCCGGCAATGTTCACCAATACCTCACGCGCCTGTTCCTTTGTCAGCGTTTTATGTTCGAATAAGTGATTTAATATCTCTTTCATAGTTTAAGCTTCTAACCAGTTCTTGATCATTTCCTTTCCATGCTCTGTCAGGACTGACTCAGGATGGAATTGCACACCACGTACTTTATGCTCTTTGTGGCGCATGGCCATGATATGTCCTTTCTCATCTACTGCAGTTGGCACCAGGCACTCCGGCAACTCCTGCTCTACCAACCAGGAGTGGTAACGTCCGGTTCCGAACTGCTTCGGCAGACTTTTGAAAAGTGGTTCCTCTTCACAAACTACCTGTACAGGCGTAGCTACACCATGCCATACTTCATTGCTGTTAAACAATTTACCGCCATAAACCTCACCTATTGCCTGATGTCCCAGGCATACTCCGAACATATCCTTGCTAGGGCCATACGTGCGGATAATTTCTTTCAGCAAGCCAGCCTCATCCGGAATACCAGGGCCAGGAGAAAGCATGATCTTGTCGTACTTACCTACTTCCTCCAGCGTAATTTTGTCGTTGCGATGCACTGTTACGCTGGCTCCCAGCTCCTGCAGCAGGTGCACCAGGTTATAAGTAAATGAGTCGTAATTGTCGATTACCAGAACTTCCATATTAATTAATCTCTTGGGCCAGTTGAAGGGCGCGACGCAGCGCCATTAATTTATTATCCACCTCCTGCAGCTCACTCTCTGGGTTAGAAGCAGCCACGATGCCTGCACCTGCCTGGAAGTATAATTTATAGTCTTTGCTCAGGAATGAGCGGATCATGATGGCACTGTTGAAGTTGCCGTTGAAGTCAAGGAAGCCGATGCAGCCGCCGTAAAAGGCACGGTTAGTGTTCTCATATCGGTCAATAAGTTGCATGGCCATATGCTTTGGTGCTCCGGAAAGTGTGCCGGCCGGGAAAGTGCTGGCTACCATTTTCAGGGCATCTTCCTGGTTGTGCAGTATACCAGATACTTTAGAAACGAGGTGAATAACGTGCGAGTAGAATTGTATCTCTCTGAATGTCTCTACCTCTACACTGTGGCCGTTGCGGCTAAGGTCGTTACGTGCCAGGTCTACCAGCATCACGTGCTCCGCATTCTCTTTCGGGTCGGCCAGTAGTTTTTCAGCCAGTGCTGCATCTGCGGCATCATCTCCGGTTCTGCGGAAGGTACCGGCAATAGGGAAAATGCTGGCTTTCTTATCTTTTATTACCAGTTGAGCCTCCGGTGAAGATCCGAAGATCTTAAAGTTGCCGTAGTCGAAGTAAAACAAGTATGGCGAAGGGTTAATGGAGCGAAGGGCACGGTATACATTAAATTCATCCCCCTGAAAGCCCTGAGCAAAGCGGCGAGAAAGCACCAACTGGAAAACATCTCCACGGTAGCAGTGCTGCTTAGCCTTTTCTATGTTCTTAAGGAAGTCCTCTGCACTTATATTATGCTCTTCGTCCCCGGTGGTTTTGAAAGTATAGCTCGGGATGTTGCGGCTATTCAGAAGCGCTTCGAGCTGCGCACTCCCATCATCGTCACCTTGGTTATAGTTATGAGAGAAGATGTAGGCCTCATTGGTAAAGTGGTTGATGGCAATGATGTGACGGTACACTGCATAGTATAGATCCGGAATCCCAGCACGCCCCTCGCGCATAGTTAAGTTTATGTCTTCATAGTAACGCACTGCATCATAGCTCATGTAGCCAAACAACCCGTTATGTATGAAGTTAAACTGCGCATTCTCCTCAACTTCAAAGCTTCTGGAGAACTCCCCTAGCAGCTCCGGCACATTCGTCTCCTTTGTGATATCGGTGCCACGCACACTTCCATCAGGAAAAGTTTCTGTAAGCACCTCGTTCTCTGCCTTTATACTTGCCATTGGGTTGCAGCAAATGTATGAGAAGCTATTTTCAGCTCCATGATAGTCAGAGCTTTCCAAAAGAATGCTGTTCGGGAATTTATCGCGCAACTTCAGGTACACACTTACTGGCGTAAGGGTATCTGCCAGAAGGCGCTTGAAGGTGGTGCGGAGCGTATACTTTTTCATGGTTTACTCTAGGGTGATTAAAAACAAAAGGCCTGCTGTTCTTGGTGAACAGCAGGCCTTTTAAACCTTTATCTTTTGCTAATTCTATCGCTTCATTGAGGATATAGCAGTGCTGCTCACGTTATTTTCTGTAACGTGCCACCACCATGCCATATGAAGATTCTGAATCATTATATCTATTTCGTTGTGCAGAGGAGCTTGCTCTTCCCTCTTACACTTGCAAATGTATAGGCTAAAATGGTAAGTCCAAACATTTGTGCGGAAAAATTTTACGCACCGCTTACGCCCCATGGCATTTCTGGCGTGTCAACATCTACTATCTCCTCCTGTTCCTCAGTGCCGCACGTGTTTCTGATAAGCTTCTCATAAAACAGCACACTATTCTCTAGTACCTCTACAGACAAACGCTCGTTCACATTGTGTACCAGCGTTGCGTTATCACGGTTAACTACCTGTGGCGCAAAACGGAAGATGTTATTTGTCAGATTTGAGTAATGCTTGGAATCTGTGGCACCAGGAAAAAGTGCCGGCACCACTAACACATCCGGAAATACATCTAATATAGAAGCCTTAAGTGCGGCAAACTGCCATGTATCTGTTGCTGTAACCGGAGAAGGTGGAGTATACACACCGTAGCGTTCAATCTTCACCCGATCGTCTTTTATTGCCTTACGCACGTGCTTTAGTACTGTCTGCTCATCTTCTCCATTGAGAATACGCACATTTAGTATGGCAGTAGCCTCTCTTGGCAGCACATTATGCTTATCACCAGAGGAAATAATAGTTGGTACTAATTTGGTGCGTATTAGCGCATCCGTGGCACGGTCTTCTGAAAGCTTCTTTAGTATTTTGCCTTTGAAGAGCCAGTAGTGGCGCATGGCAAACTTGTATTTCCCTCCTAGCTTCTCAGCCAGGACTTCCACAGTTTCGCGGGTTGTTTCTGTCATGCGGGCCTCAAATGGGCTATCGTGCAAGCGCTGAATAGAGCGGCTCAGAATACTGATAGGTGTGTCATCTGGTGGAATGGATGAATGCCCACCGCCTCCTTCCACAGTCAGTAACAGATTAAGATTTCCTTTAGCAGCAGTACCAACCAATGCAAGGGGTTCTTCTATGCCAGGCATGGCACCTTCGGCTACAGCAAGGCCTTCATCAAACATTGCCTCCAGCTGCACACCCTGTTGCTGCAGATGTCTGCTTATCATGCTGGCTCCGTCATTGCCGCCTATCTCTTCATCATGGCCGAAAGCAAGATATAAAGTGCGTGGTGGTTCATAGCCTTGGCTAAGCAGTTGCTCCACAGCTTCCAGCATAGCAATCACGCGGTATTTGTCGTCCATAGTGCCGCGCCCCCAAACATAGCCGTCTTTAACCTCTCCTTTATAGGGACCCTCTTCCCAGGCACCTTCAGAAGCAGCCTCAACAGGTACCACATCCAGGTGTGCACTAAACATGACCGGTTTTAAGTATTTATCACTTCCTTTCCAGGTATAGAGCAAGCTGTAGTTATTGATAACCTCCAGCTGCAGTTGCTCGTGCACCAACGGAAAAGCTTCTTTTAGGTAAGCATGCAGTTTTGTGAACTCTTCATACTCGAATTTATCTGCATCTAGTGATGACACAGTCTTATAACGGACTGCCGCAGCCAATTTTTCAGCTACTGCTGATTTTTTGGAAACGGCCGTACTGTCTGTGCCTGCATAGGTTGAGAATGAAAAACTGAGTAAAAGTGTGAGGCTAAAAATTAAATACTTCATAAACGAATGATGCATCGCCTGAAATCTTTCCTTCGGTTGCATCCTATTTTTGGAAAGTTGGACTTATCACCGCTAAGCGGTCGCTGAAAAATTAATATACTGATTATCTGACACATTTAACAGCAGTATTGTTCCAAATATAATGAAGGCTTCGTTTTTGCTCATTTCTGCCTATCTGAAAGGACTGAAGGAAAAGGTAAGTTTTACTTGAGATTGTCGGCTTGTGGTGTTTAATTTGTAGCCCTTCCATTGAAAAGTATTGTTTTTATGAGACAAACTCGAAGTGAGCTTCTATACAGAGATACCACCATCGCCATAGAATTTAATCCGGCTGATGAATGGATCTATGTAAACTGGAAAGGATATCAGAACCGGGAATCTGTAATGGACGGTTGTGAGAAGATATTGGAGCTAATGATAGAGCATGCATGTTTCCGTATCTTGAACGATAACACAAATGTGGAGGGACAATGGTCGGCAGCTTCCCGCTGGCTGGCAGAGGACTGGTTTCCAAGAATGCATGAGCATGGGCTTCAGCTCTTTGCCTGGGTGTACTCTTCTAGCGTACTTAGCCGCCTTTCTACAGATAAAGCAGTGAGGCTTGCTGATTATCCAGATTATATAAAATCGTTCGACAACATCGAACATGCTAAAGACTGGCTGAGATCAAGGGTATAACAGCCTCGAAATAAAACAGAAAGAGGCGATAATTAGTATTATCGCCTCTTTCTGTTTTTAGCAGGCATGTCTTATAGTATGCCTTTTGTACTAGGAATGTTGTTGTCGTTTAAGTCGCGCTCGATGGCTACGCGAATGGCACGGGCAAACCCCTTGAAGATAGCTTCAATTTTGTGATGCTCATTGTCTCCCTCCACCTTAATGTTCAGGTTAGCTTTTGCTGTATCTGAGAAAGACTTAAAGAAGTGGAAAAACATTTCGGTAGGCATACCTCCCACTTTCTCACGTTTGAACTCAGCATTCCATACAGCCCATGGGCGACCGCTGAAGTCGATAGCCACCTGCGCCAGCGCCTCATCCATAGGCAGTATAAAGAAGCCATAGCGACTGATGCCTCTCTTATCTCCTAGGGCTTGCAGGAATGCCTCCCCAAGAGCTAAACCTGTATCCTCTATCGTATGGTGCTCGTCTATGTGCAGGTCGCCTTTCACCTCAATCTGTAAATCAATCTTAGCGTGCTTACCTATCTGCTCCAGCATATGATCAAAAAAGCCGATACCAGTACTGATACGCATTTTACCAGAGCCATCCAGGTTCACCTCTACCAGGATATCGGTTTCAGATGTGCTGCGACGAACGCGCGCAGTTCGACCAGTGCGCTGATGCTTTAGGAAAGTATAGATTTCGTCCCAGTTGTTTGTGCTCAAGGCTGCTCCGTCTGCTTTAGACTCTCCAATAAAAATAGCCTTGGCTCCAAGGTTCTGCGCCAGCTTTACATCAGTCAGGCGATCGCCGATAACAAAGCTGTTCTCCAGGTCATACTCACCAGACAGGTAGCGCTTCATCATGCCTATGCCCGGCTTTCGCGTCTCCAGTCCTTCGTGCTCAAAGCTCCGGTCAATAAGTATGTCGTCAAACTTGATTCCTTCAGTCTCCAAGATTTCCAGCATCTTGTTCTGGTAAGGCCAGAAAGAACCTTCTGGATAGGAGTCGGTGCCTAGCCCATCCTGATTGGTTACCATTACAAATTCATAATCCAGCTCGCTGTAGATTTTAGCCAGGTTACTGATGGATTTTGGTATGAAGGCAAACTTCTCGAAGGAGTCTACCTGATAGTCCGTTTTAGGCTCCTCCAGTATGGTGCCATCACGGTCAATAAAGAGTGCTTTTTTCATTTATAATTACGTGTCTGTTTACACATATCGGGACGAAAGCACATGTGCTATTGTGCAAGATATGTGACTCGCTCTAAAACTCTGAAATGGCTTGTAATAGCTTCTGGTTCTCTTCCAGTGTGCCTACAGAGATGCGCAAGCAACCTTCACAGCCAGGTAAGCTAGAACGGTTACGCACCACTATTCCTTTATCAAGCAAGTAATTATACATACGATTAGCATCTTTTACTTTAACAAGTATAAAGTTAGCATCGGAAGGATAAACGTGCTCCACAGAGGCCATTGTTGGCAGAGCATGCATTAGTAGCTCACGCTCCTGCACGATCTCTTCTATCATATCCTGTAGTGCTTCCTGGCGCTCTAACGCCTGCAGCGCAAGCTCCTGAGTAGCCTCGTTGATATTGTAAGGCGGCTTAATCTTATCTAATACTGAGATAACTTCTTCCGAAGCGAAGGCCAATCCTAATCGCAGACCTGCCATGCCCCAGGCTTTGGAGAAAGTCTGCAGCACTACCAAGTTAGGAAATTCCTTAAGACGCGTAGTACAGCTAAGTGCATCAGCAAAGTCGATGTAAGCTTCATCAACTACTACTAAACCATTGAATGCTCGAAGAATGTCTTCTATACTTTCCTGCTCAATAAGGTTACCGGTTGGGTTGTTAGGAGAGCAGATGAAGATTATTCGGGTAGTAGGTTTTACATGCAGTAACACTTCCTCTACCGGAATCTGAAAATCCTTTGTCAACTGCACAGCATCCATCACCACCTCATTCAGGTTAGCTGATACCTCATACATCCCGTATGTTGGCGGCAGGTGCAACATACTGTCCTGACCTGGACGGCAAACCATGCGGAACAGAAGGTCGATTGCTTCATCGGAGCCATTACCCAAGAAGATCTGCTCCGGCTGCACACCTTTGATTTCAGCAATGCGTTCCTTCAGCTTCTTCTGATGCGGGTCCGGATAGCGGTTATACTTCTCGCCAGCCAAGCTACCAAGATTGTTCTCATTTGCATCCAAAAACACACTGGCAGAGCCCTTAAATTCGTCACGCGCCGAAGAGTAGGCTTTCATTTTCAGCACATTAGGCCGAATAATATCTTGTAGATTAAACACGGTTTAGTTCTTTAAGTCGAATGGATACGGCATTTTTGTGCGCTTCAAGCCCTTCGGCCTCAGCCATTGTTTCAATGGTCTGCCCGATATTCTGTAACCCCTCACGCGTAATGTACTGGAACGTTATCTTCTTCACGAAGCTATCGAGGGAAACACCGCTATAGGCACGTGCATAGCTGTTGGTAGGCAAAGTATGGTTGGTACCAGAAGCGTAGTCACCAGCACTCTCCGGACTAAAGTGCCCCAGGAAAACAGAACCAGCGTTTGTGATTCCATCCATCAGTTCCTCAAAATCAGAAACAGACAGTATAAGGTGCTCCGGTGCATAGAGATTAGAGAAGTCAAGCATCTCTTGTTTGCTGCCTAGAACAATACCAAGGCTGTTCTCTAGTGCTTTGGCTGCAAAGTCTTTGCGAGGCAGTACCTCCAGCTGTACATTAAGCTCCTGCTCTACTTTTTCTAACACACTTTCTGAAGTAGTTAGTAAAACTACTTGAGAGTCCGCTCCATGCTCAGCCTGCGAGAGTAGGTCGGCCGCCACAAAGGCAGGATTTGCGCTCTCATCAGCAATCACCAACACCTCTGATGGACCTGCAGGAAGATCTATTGCCACACCAGCTTTGCTCACCAACTGCTTGGCAACTGTTACATATTGGTTGCCCGGGCCAAAGATCTTATAAACGGCAGGTACACTTTCAGTACCAAAAGCCATGGCAGCGACAGCCTGTGCACCACCAGCTTTTACAATGCGTGTCACCCCTAACAAAGAGGCCGTATAAAGTATAGCAGGATGAATACTTCCATCTTTGGCAGGTGGCGTACAAAGTATAACATCTTTGCAACCAGCTATTCGTGCTGGTACACCTAGCATAAGCAAAGTAGAAAACAAGGGGGCTGTACCACCCGGAATGTATAAGCCTACTTTATCAATGGCTACACTTTTACGCCAGCAGGAAACGCCGGTCATGGTCTCCACCTGTTTTACAGGCTCTGCTTGCTGCGTATGGAACAGCTGTATGTTGCTGTAAGCCTGCAGGATCGCTTCTTTAAGTTCTTGCGGTACTTTACTTTCTGCAGCCGCAATTTCTTCTTCTGTTGCTAAGAGGCTCTGCAGCTGAACGCCATCGTACTTTTCTGCAAGCTGCAGTAAGGCATTGTCTCCCTGCTCCTTTACAAGCTGAAATGTTTCCAGTATTCCCGGCTCCAACTCCTCCAGGTTTTTGGTAGGGCGCTGTACAAGGTCTGCCCAGGCCGCAGTAGCCGGCTGTATAATCTTACGCATAATTTTATACAATCATTTTTTCAATTGGCACCACCAATATACCTTGTGCACCTGCAGCCTTTATCTTTTCGATAATTTCCCAGAAGTCATCTTCGTTTACAACAGAGTGGATTGAACTCCAACCTTCCTCGGCCAATGGCAGCACCGTAGGCGCCTTAATGCTTGGCAACAGTTGGCTTATTTCTTCAATTTTATCATCTGGCGAATTTAGAAGAATATACTTGGCTTTACGCGCGCGCTGCACGGCATGCACACGGAACAGCAGTTTCTCTAATATCTCACGCTTTTCCTGTGGCAGCTCCTGGTTAGCAATCAATACTGCTTCAGATTTAAACACACGTTCCACCTCTTTTAACCCATTGCTGATAAGTGTGCTGCCTGAGCTAACTATATCGCATATAGCTTCAGCTAGTCCTATACTTGGTGCAATTTCTACAGACCCACTGATCGTATGGATGTGCGCTTGTACCCCCTGCTCATCTAAAAATGCCTGCAGCAGATTAGGATAAGACGTGGCGATGTTCTTTCCGTTCAGGTCAGAGATGGAGTTATAGTCTGCACTCTTAGGCACAGCAAGAGACAGACGGCATTTAGAGAAACCCAGCGCTTCTACAGTAAGCTCCTGCTTGCCTTCTTCTACCAGCACGTTCTGGCCAACTATGCCAATATCAGCCACACCATCGGCCACATAGCCAGGTATATCATCATCGCGAAGAAAAAGAATTTCCAGCGGAAAGTTAGTGCAGGCGGTTTTTAGTTTTAGGGAGCTGTTAATGAAAGAAATACCGCACTCCCGGATCAGGTTCAAAGAGTCATCGCTCAACCTGCCAGACTTCTGTATTGCTAATCGTAGCATACTATTGGATATAGTAAAAGTATGAATTTAGAAAAAGATTATAAGCCTTGCGAGTTGCAAGGTTAAAACGGGCCAACGCCCAGCGGGGGCAATATAGTTGTATTGATTCCTCTTACGAGGAATGATGGATATGGTGGAAATGTACAGGCGCAGCCTGAGCAGCGGGTGCTGACCAGCTAAGTGAAGGGCTATATGTTGGATAGGCTTTGCTCATGTACTTGTCGCAAAGTAAACTTCTTTTGCGCTTAAATAAAAATTATCCTCAGGTAAAAATGCTGCCTGAGGATAATTATTTGTAATTGGTTGTATTTGAAGTGCAATTAGAGTCTAAAAGTAGCTTGTACTATTCTGCAATTAGTCTGATAAGCTTTTGTAAAATAAATCTGCAAACAATCATAATTAGTAAACTGCTATGTTTGTGATGCAGTATTACCTGCAAACACTTTAATCTAAAGTAATCTATGCAGCTATACCACCAGAAAATAAAAAGGTTGTCTTTGATTGCATACAAGCTACAAGGTTATCAAAGTTTAAACTTCATGCAGCAGTTGGGCTTGCCTTCTTAGAAGTATCACATTCAGCAAGATATGTCTCTACTGCTACTTTAACTTTAAGTAAAAAAAGCTTCTTCTTTTTAGTGAAATTTTTCTGAAGGATACACGAGTTTATTTTACAGCTTTAGCTCTTGGGCTATCAGCTTGATTCGTTTTCAAACTGACGCAGACTCCATAAAAGCTATCTCCTCAGAACCATCTTGATTGTTTTAACGCCTGACGAAGTAACAAGCCTAGCGAAGTAAACTCCCTCTGGCAGACTACCAGCAGCAAACTCATACTCATAAAGCTTACCCGCTTCAGCAACGCCCACATCAAACTTTCTTACACTAGCTCCATTCACATCGAAAACTTCCAAGCTAAAGCTCTGCTCCTTCTCCATCGAAAAAGAAATGTTCGTTTTGTCGTTGTAAGGGTTAGGGTAGTTAAGGTACTTAGGTGTCTCTAGAGCATCAGGCACAATAGTGCTAGTTGCAACTGAGCTCTTGCTTGAGGCTGTTTTAACATTCGGTGTATGAATAACAATTGAGCCTCCGCCTAATGACGTTATAGGATCAGCATCATCTGAAATACCCAATTCTTTATCATAAACAACTGCATCTCCGTTATTCTTATCCCATATCTTAATTCGGAATTCATCAGATGTTTTTGTTGCCGCTAAGTCACCATCTGTTGCTGTTAACATAAAGCCGTAGTTGCCAGATCCATTCATAGTACCAGTACCTTTATACTGTGCTTTTGAACCTGCTACATTAAGCCATTCATAGGCTGTACTTCTAAAGTTAAGGTTACCGGTTGGCCAGTGCAGCCGTGATACCCTTGGGATTAACAGTTAGTGTAGCAGCACTACTAAATACACTTGTACTACATCCCGAAACAACTACACGGTACTGGTACCCGTTCATATCAACAGTTGGCGCAGTAACAGTATAAGAAGATGAGTTTGCTCCAGCTATGTTACTCCACGTAGCTCCCATCGAAGTAGACAACACCTGCCACTGGTACCCTGATACAGAACCAGAAGGAGTCACAGAAAAAACTGGATCAACATTATTACCATAAGTGGTAATTTGATTTGCAGGTTGAGAAGCAGCGGCAATGGTAGGTGCTATACAAGATGCTACATAAACTCCTGTTATAGTGTTAGCTCCATTATTAGGTAGTTTGTAAGAGTTGGTCGGCCCTGTTTGTGTGCTTGAACCAGCAGTGACTGTTGTACTTCTATACAAAACTCCTGCTACTGTAATATCAGGGAAAGTATAGTTTATATGATCATCTTTTGGTACTGCTATAGCAACCGGAGTAGCAGGTGGGGTAAAGGTTTCGGTTGAGAAAGAAGTTCCAGATGTAGCATTGATTCTGTACAAAACTTTCAAAGAAGTTGCAGAAGGTAGTCCTGAAGCAGCGAATGTAACATTTGCGTCCGTAAAATGAGTAAATGCTTCAGCCTTGGATTCCTGTCCTACAACATGCACATCAAAAGCAACACCTAAATGTCGCTCCTCAATCTGATATCTTATCGTCCACTTGCCATCCGCATCAACAGCAACATTATGATAATCATGCTGATGTTCTTCATGATAAGCTGGCGTTTCTTTAAAGTGAACATCCGCATACTGATCTAAAGTCTAACCGGTGCCAGTAATGATAGCAATTTCTCCCGGCGCTTAATCATCTTTATCAGATGTATCCGTGGGCAAGGGTATACCCGCATCTGTGTAGGCATTCTGTGCATGAGCACTACCAGCACCCAGCAAGAGAAGCGCTAAAATCAGCAATAACAGCTGATTAAGAACACGCTTCCCTAATAATTGTGATTGTAGAGGTGTTACATTCATATATGTAAAAGGTTAAAAATGGTTTTCAGCTATAGAAATCAGAAGATGTAAGATAATATAAACCAATTTATTACCTGCTATGAGGTAATTAGTTGCTTCTTATCATCTTCTTTAGATGATAGATTAGGAAAGGTAGTACATTACTGTTGGAATTATTAAAAATTAAATACGCATGATACAATAAGTCAGATACCTATACAACCCAAACTGCTTATTAGCTGCATTTATTTTGTATTTATTTAACTTATTTCATTTTTCTTAGTGCAATGTATTTACTTTATAACATAAACACGACATAATCAGCATGTTATCCCCATGCAATACTCCCTACCAGAAGGCTTTAAACTGAGATGAGCAATCGCATAAAGTTTCTTAGCTTTGCAACCTAATATTTATTGAGTAGCCTTTTCCTTGGCATAATTTTTTCGGTTAAAGAATCGGAATCAAAGATTCACTCAAGGACAGTAGCACCATGAAAAAATACATACTTAGCTTTTTCTTATTCGCAATTTTACTTCTAACTGAAGGTGGAAGTGCTTGGGCACAGGTTCAGCTACCCCAGGCAAGTCCTGCAGCTATGCTGCGTCAGACGATAGGACTCACTGATATTACAGTTAATTATCATGCACCTAGTGTTAGAGGACGTAAGGTTTTCGGTGAATTAGTACCCTATGGTCAGTTGTGGCGAGCTGGTGCTAACGAGGCTACCTTAGTTACATTTCAGGATGAGCTATTTTTAAATAATGAGCGAGTGCCAGCAGGTACTTACTCGTTTTTTATCTTCCCTCAAAGCGATTCGCTGTGGCATGTAGTGCTGAATAAAGACACTACCCTTTGGGGCTTGGAGGGTTATAACGAGTTGGATGATGTAGCTTATCTGGAAGTAAAACCTGTAAAAACCGCTGATTTCACTGAAACCATGCAATTCTCATTTTCCGATATAACGACTAATAAGGCCAAGTTAAACCTCGCCTGGGAGAACACTAAAATATCGCTGAGTATTGAGACTGATGTAGAGAAAAAGGCACTGGCTAATATCAACTATGCTCTGGCCAATGCCGCTGCCGATGATTGGTATACATGGGCACAATGTGCCGAGTACATGCTGCCCCGCAAAGAGCACCATCAAAAGGCCTTGGAGTGGATCAACAAGTCGATCGCTATAAAAGAAAACTTCTACAACAACTGGATTAAGGCGAAGCTTTATGCCTACAACAAAGAATATCAAATGGCTGCCACACTGTCAGCGAAAGCAATGCAGTTAGGTAATTCTGAACCCGAAAGCTACAAAACCTACGCTAAGCAAATAGAGACAGCTTATAGCGAGTGGAAGAAGCGAAAATAACAGTCGGACGGTACTGAAATCAGAAACGCCTCGGGGAGCATCGATACGTTAGCTCCCCGAGGCGTTTTAGCTTAAAATCTTGCAACAAAGCGCAGGTTTAGCCGCCGGCCTGTTAGATAGTTTGGAACTGCATAGGTAACACCGCTCACGTCTCGCACATAGTTGTATGAAACCCTGTTCTTGGCATCAATCAAGTTCAGTACTTCCAGGCCTACCCATAAGCTTTCTAGTCCATACTTCTTACGCTCCACTAAATCACTCTGCACCACTATCACTTTAGAAAAACCGATATCCACCCGCTTGTATGAACGACCACTAAAGGCATTTCTATACTCTGGCTGGCGTGGCGGCCCAAAAGGCAAACCGCTACCATACACCAGATTCAGATACATTCTAACGGTTGGATTATCAGGTAGGTGGTCCTGGAAAAAAACACCTACATTCAGCAACTGGTCGGTAGGTCTGCGAATATAACCTTGCTCCTGCTTCCCTATCAACTTGCCTTGAGCATTGTATAGTGATAGGGAGTCGCCCTCTACATTTTCTTTTGTTGTAAGCACACCCAGGCTTAGCCAAGACTCTGCACCTGGAATAAATTCTCCGTTAACACGCACATCAAAACCTGCAGCATAGGCTTTAGCATTGTTCTTAGCATAATACCGGAGGCGCACATTGTCCAGATCATAAGGAATCACGTTGGTCATCCACTTATAGTAGGCTTCTGTGGTAAGTTTAAAATCACGTCCCCATGCCTCAAATAAGTAGTCGCTGCCCACAATGGCATGAATGGCTCTCTGTGCTTTTAGATCTGGGTTAAGCTCTCCTTCAAAATTGCGAAGCTCTCGGTAAAAAGGAGGCTGATAGTATAAACCGAGCGCTGTTTTGAAAGACAGGTTTGGGTTATGCCTAGTTATAAAGGAATACTGTATCCGAGGAGAGATATTTAGCTCCCCATTATATTCCCAGTATGTGGCACGAAGGCCATATGTTATAGTCTTGAGTGAGTCCAGCTCAAAGGTGTGTTGCAGATAACCACTGTAGCGTAGCGTATTCAGGTTAAGCTGAGAATTAAGGTAGTAGTCCTGTGCTACATAGTCTGCTGAGTCAGTGAAGCCATACTCCACAAGTTTATCCTCAATATTTTCTGAGTTTATCTTGACTCCAAAACGTAGTGTGCTTCGCTGACTTAAACGCCAGTTGTTCCGCAGTTCAGCGGCCAACATACGAGCCAGCAGAACATTACGGGCATGATTAAACTCGCTCCCAACACCTCGCTCCTGTTGGCACTCGCCAAAGTTGTTACCATTGGTGCCCACATCGCACAAACGATAGCCTGCTTCCACGTCTCTAAACTCTCTCTCACGGGAATGCACTCCAGAAAGTATAAGCTCCGAAGTATAATTTAGGGTGAAGCGGTGGGTCAGGTTTATACCTGCCTGGTAGGTGGCATACTCCATCTGCTCCTGCCCATCAAAGCCAATGGCTAACCTGAGCGGGGTGTTACGTGTACCGAAAGTTGTAACTTGAGATTCCGGCTCCACCCGAAAATCGTTTTTTGCATAGCTAGTGAGGATACCTATGGTCGTGCGGCCAAGGGAAGGGGTATCTTTGGACAAGTCGATATGCACATAGGCCTGTGCGTCGGAGAAAATAGGGTTATACTTACCATCCGTCTGAAGGCCTCGAAGAATATACTGACCATTCTTATGCCTGGCGCCAAAAAGATAAGAAACCCTCTTGTTTTTAGAAGCTGACTCTAAATGTACAGAACCACCAGTAAGCCCTCCGCTTACTGATGCAGCAAATTCTGTAGGCTGCTTATACATTATATTGAGTACTGAAGATAGCTTGTCGCCATACCTCGGCTGCCAACCACCAGAGGAAAACTGTATGTCCCCCACCAAATCAGGGTTTACAAAGGAAAGCCCCTCCTGCTGTGCTGCGGTTATCAGAAAAGGTCTGTAAATTTCAATATTGTTTACATACACCAGGTTCTCATCGTAGTTACCGCCACGCACTGAGTACGTACTAGAGAGCTCATTATTACTGGTAACACCTGGTAAGGTAACCAGGATCTTGTTGAAGTCACCGAAAGCAGATGGGAGGTTTTTAACATCCCGGGAGTCTAAGGTTGTGAGGCTAACCCGCTCCCTTGTATCATTGCCCTTTGCTCGAACATCAATGGTTTGTAGCTGCTGCAGATCAGGCTCAAGTATAAACTGCAGGTTCCTGGTTTCTCCTGAGCGTAGCTTTAGCGTTTGGTCTAGCTCTTTATAGCCTAAATACCGCACCGATACCACCAACTCCTGTTCTACAGGCACAGCAAGTACAAAATCGCCCGCTGCATTTGTTTGGGCGCCAATGGAGGTACCCTTTATTGCCACTGTAGCTAACTCAAGTGGTTCGCGGTGCTGGTTTAGCACCTTACCAGTGAGTTTAGCCTGTTGTGCTGAAACACCTAACGGCAAAAGCATAAGAAACCATACCGACAGATATTTCAGCATCAGGGCTTTCTTTATTTTTATTTGATTGATTTTAGATCAGCTATAGTCTGAATAGGATCAGCCGAGGAGAATACAAAGCTACCTGCCACTAGCACATCAGCACCTTTTTCCAGAAGCAGTGGCGCATTGTTCTGATTCACGCCTCCGTCAATTTCTATCAAAGCTTGTGAGTTACGCTGCACCATCAGATTTTTCAGTGCCTCGATCTTGCGGTAGGTGTTCTCAATAAACTTCTGCCCACCAAAACCTGGATTTACCGACATCAGGCATACGAGATCAACATCCGCAATTACGTCCTCCAGCAGCTGCACAGATGTATGAGGATTAACTGCTATACCTGCTTTTGCACCTGTAGCTTTTATTTGCTGCACTGTACGGTGCAGGTGTGTGCAAGCCTCTATATGAACGGAAATTGTGTCAGCACCAGCTTCTCTGAACTTCTCTATATAAAGCTCAGGCTCTACTATCATCAGGTGCACATCCATCGGCTTCTGAGCATGGCCTTTAATGGATTCCATTACTGGAAAACCGAAAGAAATGTTTGGCACAAATCGTCCGTCCATTATATCAATGTGCAGCCAGTCGGCCTGGCTCTTGTTCAGCATCTCTACTTCCGACTGCAGATTGGCAAAGTCAGAAGCGAGTACAGAAGGGGCTATTAAAGGTCTCATACCTGCAAAGGTAAATATTAAAGGGAAAAGAAGAGGATGAATCAAACATCAAAAGCCGCTACAATTTAATAAACCGCAAAGTTGTAAAACGGCTGCCAGTGCGAACACGACACAAATAAAGTCCGCTCTTGAGCTGTTGAGGCTGTAGCTTTATTTTCTGCTCCGGCTGAGACTGAGTAATCGTTTGCCGATATACTTGTTTACCAGTCGCATCCAGTATCTGCAGCTCTACAGGTTGTTGCAGCCACTCCTGGCCCAAGTACAGCACAATCGGATCGCGTTGCACAGGATTAGTAATGTATACGGCATTGTTCAGCGACAAACCTGGCAGAGCAGTTACAGTTCGGCTATAGTTTGGAATACCATACCCTATATTGTTATCAGGCACAGAAGCATTGCTGCCGCTCTGGCGCAACAGCTGGATCATCTCCATATTTGTCCTTCCTGGATTAGCTTGCCAAAGGCTTGCGGCAAAGCCTGCCAAGATAGGCCCGGCAAAGGAAGTACCATTGCCTCGCACTACATTACCCGCTGTATTGAGGAAATAAGCCATTTGTCCTAAAGCTACCACATCAGGCTTTATCTGCCCATCAGCTGTTGGCCCAAATGAACTAAACACAGCCTTTGTACCAAGAGAGTCCACAGCCCCAACTGTAAGCACAGAATCAGCATCAGCCGGTGCAGAAATGTACCTCCATGAATTATTTCCTTCGTTACCGGCACTAACTACTACCAGCATACCAGTTGCAGCAGCATAGTCGGCAGCTCTGGAAACTATTGTGGTGTTACCATCCATATCCTGGTAGGAATAGCTTTGTGAGGGAGCGTCAAAGACAGTATAACCCAGCGAAGAGTTGATGATATCAGCACCCGCGCTATCTGCATATTCTGCTGCAAGAAGCCAGTTGACTTCTTCTATATTATGCTCTGTGGCGGCATCCTCAGTACGCAGCAACAAGTAATTAGCCGCATAGGCAGTGCCAATCATCTTGCCTGGTGCATAAGCAGCCATTGTAGAAAGCACCCCGGTACCATGTGCACTGGCACCAAACACATGCTCCTGTTTTGCGACAAAATCGTAAGTGCCTTTTAACTGATCGTTCTGAAACAGATGGGAGAATGCAGCAATATTATCTACACCAGGAAAACCCGCATCAAACACAGCAATGGTCATACCCAGTCCTGTGAAGCCATCTGCATGCAATTCATCGGCACCAAGCATATCCGCCTGATGAAAGGCCGGGCCATAATCGTCGCTTTCCAGAACAGGTAAGGCAGCCATGGCAGCCGCCACTGACTCCAGCTTTTGCTCAGCCCTGCGCAGTTTTACTCCCGCTGGTAAAGCTATTTTATTTAATGACCGGGTGCTAAGTACAAAAGGTAACTCCTCCAACTCCTGCAGCTCCGCATCAGAACATTGCACTACAGCTGCGTTAAACCACCTGGAAGTATATAGCACTGTCACACCATCCTCCTGCAGTCTATCGACATAAGCAGGGTTTACGGGAAGGTCATGAAAGGTAAGGGGAATGTTTTGTCGCCGCCTGCGCTCTAAAGCTTTTGGAGATAAGTAAAGGAGCGGTTCTGAGAAGGTATAAGGAGAGTTATTTTTATCTGTGAAGTACACTAAACGCTTCTGCTCCTCTACGTCTATGTTACCAGGATCCTGCGCAAAAGCTGGCAGAAACAGTAACAAGCAGATGTAGAGGAGCAGAAAACGCATAGATTATTCTTTACCATAGGAAACTAACTCTTCATGACGCTCATGACCATGAAGTTTGTAGCCAATTCCATAGTCGCAATCATTTGAATCTGTAGCATTGCAGTATATAATTCTGGTAAACAGCCTGTAAACCATTCCTATATCCTTCACATATACTTCTTTACGATCATCAAAGCCTATCCATGATTCTGTCGGCTCTCCCTGAACAACAGTCAACGAACTTTCATAAGTGGAACCATTCAGAGTGAAAGGTTCATCCACGTTATGATATGTATAAGGCTCTTTGCTATTATAGTAATCTGACCTTTTTTCAGGGTTTGGTTCATAAGTATTTTCCTTATGATCATTATAGGCGTCTCCTAACCAGAATACGCCCTCTCTCACCGGAAACACAAGTTTTACATACTTTGTGTTGTTTTTAGTGAGTACCACCATTGAATTAGACTTGGATACAACATAAACAGAATCATCCTCCCAAGGTCTACTTTCATTTTCTCTAATAGACCGAATGATTTTATAATTAAGCGTATTCGTCTGGTCAAAGAAGGTTGTGTCTACCCGCTCACGCATTTGGAAACGTGTTGTGTCGCCCACATCACTCATATACCTTATATCGGTAACGTTGTAGATACGGTAATCACCAATCTCCAATGGATAATACTCATAACCCATCGCTTTTGGATCCGGGTCTTTATACTTGTCCTCGCAAGATGCCAGCACAGTAGCCAGCATAACCAAAAGCAACAGGGCTCTTCTCATTACTGCAACACGTTCAGGGAGAATTCTGAATTATAGTTTGACTCAATCCAACCACCGCCAACTACATCATTACCTTCGTAAAAAACGGCAGCCTGACCAGGGGCAATAGCATGAACTCCGCTCAGGAAGTGTACTTTCATCTTATCACCTACCTGCTCAATAATTGCCTCTGTGCCACCATCATTGTAGCGTACCTTAGTTACAGTAGGAATAGGCTGACCAAGCAAGTTTTCATACTTCAGCATGTTCAGCTTTCCGACGGTCATAGCATTCTTAGCCAATTCATCATAGTTGCCCAGCACTACACGGTTATTATCCTTCTCGATGCGTGTAACATAGGCAGGAAAGCCCAAAGCAACACCCAAGCCTTTGCGCTGACCAATAGTATAGAAAGGATAGCCTTCATGCTTGCCTACCACTGTACCATCTTCCAAGACAAACTCACCACCGGCCACACGCTCTTCTAAACCTTCTACCCTGCGCTTCAAGAAGCCACGGTAATCGTTATCCGGGATAAAGCAGATTTCGTAGGACTCAGGCTTATTTACCAGTTCAGTAAAGCCACGCTCACGCGCCATTTCACGAATCTCAGTCTTGTGCAGCCCACCTAGCGGGAAAATAGTACGGCTCAGACTTTCCTGAGAAATACCCCAAAGTGCATAAGACTGATCTTTATTTTCATCTAAGCCCTTAGAAATGACATAGCGCCCGTTTTCCTCACGCAGATTGGCATAATGGCCTGTTGCTATAAACTCGCAGCCAAGTTGATCTGCACGACGTAACAAGGCATCCCACTTAATGTGTGTATTACATAAAACACACGGATTTGGTGTGCGGCCAGCCAAGTATTCGTCAGTAAAGTGGTTTATCACATAATCACCAAACTCCTCACGGATATCTATAATATAGTGCGGGAAGCCCAGTTGAACGGCAATATTACGGGCATCGTTGATTGAATCGAGCGAGCAGCAGCCTGTCTCTTTTTTGCTGGCTCCACTAGAGGCATAATCCCATGTTTTCATGGTCATTCCAACAACCTCGTAGCCTTGCTCATGCAACATAACAGCCGCAACCGAACTGTCGATGCCGCCGCTCATGGCAACCAATACCCTTCCTTTTGTACTCATCTATATAAATAATGTATAATTATACTAAATTACTATGGTTGATACAAATATAGCAACAACAACACAGTTATAAAGTTTCAGGTTCTAAATAAAGGTGCCTACTTAGCTGTTTGAATATCCTATTGGCGGAAAAAAAGCAGAAAAGGTTGGGTTAGCACAGAAAATCGCTTTTACTTTGAATGCAAATCTGTGTATAAACCGATTACATAAACATAAAGTAAAAATTACTATGGGCTTACGTACCTCTGTGATAGTAAACGGAATAAACAATCTTAGCGACGCACGTTACTGTGCCGGAATGGGTGTAGATATTATTGGCTTTAACCTTAAATTGGACGATCAGGATCGTGTGCAGCCTGAGACACTGAAGGAGATTTCTGGTTGGGTAGCGGGTGTTCAGCTGGCAGGCGAGTTTCTCCGTGCCAGACCAGACATCATAAATGAAATGGCCGAGGAGTTTAACCTGGACTATGTTCAGCTAGATGTGCCGTACTTAATTGATGAAATAGAGGAGATTAATCGCCCTGTTATTCAGAAAGTGTTCATCAATAAGGATACTGTAGATAGTGAGTTGCTGGAAATGATGGAGCTTTATAGCCCCTATGTACACTCCTTTATTATCTTCTCTGATGATTTTACAACGATAGATGAGACAAACTCCAGCTTCCTGAAAGAGGTTTGCTCTAAGTTTAATGTGTACGTTGGCTTTGGAATCGATAAGAATAATATTTCTACAGTACTTCAGCAGATTAAACCAACAGGTATCGGCCTTCAGGGAGGACATGAGATAAAGCCTGGCCTAAAGGATTTTGATGAACTTGCCGAAATTTTTGAGGAAATAGAGGAAGCGTAAAAGAACTGGAGAGTTAGAGAATTTAGAGGTTAAAGAGTTTGGGAGTTGCAATACCTTGAAAGTAAATAGTTAATAGACTGAGGATAATACCTCCTGGACACATAACATTTAATAGTTTCATCTTCTACACATAAAAATATGCCTGACGAACTTATACTTCGTCAGGCATATTTTTCATTAAAGCGAGAAGAATAACACTAATTCTAACTCTCAAACCCTTTGACTCCTATACTCTCTATCCCCACCCTATACTGCAAGTACTTGATAGCAATTCCTTCAGCCAGGTAACGCTTTTCATAGGTTGTATAAATACCCATCGTATGATCCTGCAGATCTGAATTGTAAAGATCTCCTGTATGAAGAAGACCTTTTACCTGTCGCTCCTGCACAACTTCAAGTGTGTATTCATAAAGCGGACCATTATCAGTTTTCAGGTGTATAATACCCCCCGGTTTCACGATACGCTCATACATCTCCAGAAAGCGCGGTGAAGTAAGTCGGCGCTTAATATCACGGTCGCGTGGGCGTGGATCTGGAAAAGTAATCCATATCTCATCCACCTCATTCTCTGCGAAATGCTCTTCTATCCGCTCAATAAAAGTACGAAGGAAGGCAACATTATGTAGCTCCTCCTCTACTGCCAAGGTACTCCCCTTCCAAATACGGGCACCTTTGATGTCAGTACCAATAAAGTTTTTCTCTGGAAACATACGGCCCATTCCCACAGTGTACTCACCACGGCCACAGCCAATTTCCAACACAACCGGATTGTTATTTTCGAAATGACTCTCACGCCACTTTCCGGCCATCTGGCCATATAGCTCATCACCTGGCTGCAATACGTTCTCACGCTCAGCCACTACAGCGAATTTTGCTAGTTTAGATCTTCCCATTACTATAGTTCTTCAATTTCAGCAACCACAAAGGTACTACCTCCAATAAAAATAACCTCATCCGGTGCAGCATTTGCTTTAGCAGCCTTTATAGCCTCGGCTACAGTTAAGTATGAAGTACCCTTTAAACCAGCCTCCTCAGCTTTTTGTACCAAGTCCTCCACCGGTAGTGCTCGTGGAATGTTAGCCTGGCAGAAATAGTAGGTATAAGAAGAAGGCAACAGCTGCAGAATTTTGCTTACATCTTTATCATTGACCGCCCCAAAAACCATATGCACCTGCTTTGGCACTAGCTTTTCCAGCCCTTGCAGGATTTGCTTTATGCCATCCTCATTGTGCCCTGTATCGCATATAGTAAGTGGTGCTTGCTGAAGTACCTGCCATCGCCCCTTTAAACCTGTTATACTTTTGGTATTAGCCAAGCCATTGCGAAGCGCCTTCTCAGGTATATTATAGCCTTTCAGATCCTGCAACACGTCAAGTGTTTGCAGCACTCCAGGCAGATTGTACTGCTGGTATACGCCAGCTAAGTCCAGTTCCAGGTCAGACAGATAGGTTTGATTATTCCGGTAAACCTGAAAGACCTGATGCTTCAGATCACTCTCTGCTACCTCCAGGCTATAATAATCAGGAGCAAAGTATAAAGCTGCACCAACCTCAGCCGCTTTAGCCACGAAAACCTCTTCCGCCTCTGCCTGTCGCATACTTATGACCGCAGGTACTCCAGGCTTTATGATACCTGCTTTTTCAGCAGCTATAGCACCTATTGTATCACCTAGCATATTTTGATGATCAAAGCTGATGTTGGTAATCAAGGATACTTCGGGTGTAATGATATTGGTAGAATCCAGGCGACCGCCTAGTCCTACTTCAATAACAGCAATGTCTACCTGCTCTTCTGCAAAGTATTTAAAAGCCAGAGCCACTGTCATTTCGAAGAATGAAGGCTTTACCTGTTCGAAAAGTACCTTATGCTGCTCTACAAAATGAACAAGATACTCCTCAGGAAGCTCCTCGCCATTAACACGGACACGTTCTGTAAAAGATTTAAGATGGGGTGAAGTATATAGGCCGGTTTTATAACCAGCTTCCTGCAAGACGGCAGCTAACATATGAGAGCTACTTCCTTTGCCGTTGGTGCCGGCCACATGTATACTTTTGAACTGGTTCTGAGGCTGGCCTAGCGCATCGCAAAGAGCAATTATATTGTCGAGGCTCTTCTTAAAAGCAGCATTGCCGATGCGGTGAAACATCGGCAATTGCTGGTATAAATAATCAAGACACTCTTGATAAGTCATCAATAAGTAAGTAAAAAGTTTAGCGGGCTGTGATTCTGAAGGTCACAACACCTGACGCACCCGTAGTTGCTGCGCCTGTACCAGTACGGCTAAATGTAGTTTTATAAAGCTGCTCTTTGTACCAGGAAAGTACACGTGGCGAAACTGTATTCTCTAATACTTCAACGTTAACCAGGTTACCATCAGCATCAATTTTAATTCTGAAACGGATAAGACCTGTTTCGTTGCTGTATGGGTCACGCTTTGGCTCGATGTCGTAGCGCCAGCCTGGCATGTTAAGAGAGCCACCAGCTCCCCCACCTGCTTTACCGTACAGCGCTTTAGCATTAACATCTCCATCCGGATCGCCTTTGTCGCCGACCTTACCAGTATCATCACCGTTGTTATTCCCAGTTGGTGTGTCGGAAGAACCATTTTTACCAGTACCTGAGCTATTTGTTGGTTGGCCAGGATATAGTGATTTTGGTTTTTCTGGCTCTTTCTTCTCCACTTCTTCTTTTGGTGGCGTAGGCTTTGGAGCTGGCTCCTTTACCTCTTCCTTTTTAGGTTGTGGTTTAGGCTGAGGCTTAACTACCTCCTTTACCGTTACTGGTTCAGGTGCTGTGGTAGTAACAACCTTTGGTGTCTCTACTGGCTGCGCAGGAGGCGTTGGCTGAGAAACCGGCTCAGGCTGAGGATCTGGTTCAGGCTCAGGCTGAGTTGGAGCAGGTTTACTGTCCTCCACATTTTTGGAGTCGTTTGGTGTTGCCTTGGTTTGCACGTCACCGCTACCCACATTGTCCATACCAAAGTTCAGCTGAATACCCAGCTCTGGTGCAGGAGGATCTGGAGCACGCCAGGCGAGCATATAAATAAGAAAGAGCAAAATAAGTACATGCACACCAATGCTGACACCGGCTGCGACACGTTTATTCTTCTCTTCTTCCTGTGAATGGGCAATTGCCATAATTTCAAATCCTTATTCTGATGGCACGGTAGCCAACGTTACACTTGCATTCAGGCTCTTAGCAATGCCAGCCACCTTTACCAGGTGCTCTACTGGCACAGTCTTGTCTACGTGTAACACAACAGCCCCCTGCTCTGTTCCTTTTAAAAGCTGCGTGAGCTGCGGTTCGATGTCCTCTAGAGCTACTGGCTTTTCATTTAGATAATACTGCAGGTCATCTGTAATTGTAACACTGATCTTTTGCATCACAATATCAGAAGCCTGGCTGGATGGTAGACTTACCGGAAGCCCAGAAGGCGTAACAAAATTAGAGGTAAGCATGAAGAAGATCAGCAACAGGAAGATTATGTCCGTCATCGACGACATGCTGAACTCTGCATTAATCCTGTTTTTAGAGCGGAAATTCATTCTTAAAGCTGTGGTTCTTGTAAAAGATCAAGGAACTCTATTGAAGAGTATTCCATGGCATGCACAATGCTGTCAATTTTAGACACCAGGTAGTTGTAACCAACATATGCTGGCAGACCAATAATCAGGCCAGTTGCTGTAGTTACCATGGCCTCATAGATACCGCTGGAAAGAAGCTTCGGGCTAACAGAACCCTCTGCCTGTGCAATAGCGATGAAGGCACCGATCATACCAGTTACAGTACCAAGGAAACCAAGCATTGGTGCAGCACCAGCAATGGTAGCTAGAGCTGAAAGGTTTTTCTCAAGGCGGCTGATCTCAATTTTACCAACGTTCTCTATGGAAGTCTCAATGTTTTTGAGTGGGCTACCAATACGGGACACGCCTTTGGAGATCATTCTGGAAACAGGAGTATTAGCCTGGGCACACAGCATTTTTGCACCGTTGATATCACCGGCTAACACCATGCTCTTGATGCGATCGTTGAAGCCTTCAGGGTTCTTCGCTGCTTTCTTCAATGTCAGGTAGCGCTCAACAAAGATGTAAATCGCTGCCAAAGACAAAAGAGCAAGCGGAATCATGGCCCACCCGCCATTCATGGCCAAATCAAAAAGCGAAACAGATGTTTCAGCAGCTGCTTCAGTCCCCTCTGCCAGTGCTGCGGTAGTGTCGGCGTCAGCCGTTGTCGTGATTTGTAATAAGAGTGATGTCATGTTAATTAGTAAGTACCCAAAGTGTTTCTCCGAATTTTTTTCTGTAAGTATGAAGCGCAGCCTGTGCCTCCTCTGAAGATGCAAAATCAGCAACAGACACACGGAAAAGTTTACTACCTGGCTGAGGCACCAGTACTTTAACCTCGTGACCTTTCTCTATGAACTCGCTACGACTAACCTCAGCGTTTTCAAGACGAGCGTAGCCGCCATGAATGATGTAGAAACGTCCGTCACGGTTATTAATTATGTGAGCAGGCGTTTTTGTTTCTACTTCTTCTACTGCAACCTCAGCTTCAGGCTTAACTTCTTCATTGGCAATAACCTCCCCTTCTGAGGCTAGAGTTACACTTTCACTAGCTGGCTCATACTGCCCATACTCCTCCGTGGCAGGTGTTGCTAAGGCATCCACACCAGGAACAATATTCTCGTAGTAAGCCAAGCGCTCGTCCTCAGTAAAAGGAACATAATCTGCTGCATAGCGATTCGGCTCAGCCGATGCAGGAGTCCTGTAGCCAGAGGCGAACAACGAAACCGGATTCAGACTGCTCAGGTTATAGTCGGCTTGTAGAGACAGGAAGTAAACTGCAGATGCAGATAGACCAGCCAAAGCTAACCCAGCAGCCACATTGTAGGCTCGCTTGATACGTCTACGCAGTGGCTGTCTCTCTTCTACCAACTCCTGCTGGCGCTCTTTAATAAGCGTACGGAGCACCGCAGGCTCTTCAACTTTAACAGGTCTGGCAATTAACTCAGGTAAGCCAAAGCTTGCCTCCAGCATATTATCAGCCTCCATGTATTCAAAAACAAGGCGTCGCTCAGCATTATACCGGAATACGCCAATGTCATTAAGCTCAAATCGCTTTTCGTGGTGCAGGCTCTCTTTTGCTTTATGCACAAACTCTGCCACCCATTGCTGCGACTCAGCTTTGGTGATATTATTGTGATGCGCGATGGTACTGATAAGCAGTCCATCGTTCAGCACCAGTTTTTCGTTGAAAGCAATCTTTTTAGATGGCGGGGCCAGCGTATGCTTAACCGGGTTAATACGGGCTGGCACATACCGCGCAATCAGCCCTCCAAAATCAGGGATAATAACACAGTCGTGATCATACAGCAGTGACTTGATGTGCTTCTCAACCATAAGCTAGTTCTAGAATGAGTAAGTTACGCCTCCTATTAGATTTATACCTTTGTTCGGGTAATTTACGAAGCGTTCGTATTTTTTCCCAAACAAGTTATTGGCCATCAGGAACACCGTAAAGTTGTTGGTGAACTTGTAATCCGCCTTCAGGTTTAGGTCCACAATTGAGTCAGTCTGACGCAATTCAACAGTACCATCCGGACGGGTAATACGGCCAAATGAATCACCAATATAATAAAGTTCTGAATTAAAGAGAATCTTATCATAGAAGTTGTATGTACCGTAAACGCTTGCCATCAGCTCTGGGCGGTGGAAGGGATGATCTAAGCTGGCTGTGTTATAGCTGTTATAATCAGCCTTTAAACCAAGGCGAATCTCATCAGAATAATTGAAGGAAGCCTCCCCGTAAATATTGAAAACATTTGTTACACCGTCGTCATACAGCAGGTCAAACTTGGCTGGATCCTCAACAGAGTTATTATAGAAGTAAAGGTTACGGAAGTTCTGATAAGCTATGCGACCGTTCAGATGTACATAATTAGCTACGTTAGCCTGAAAACCACCGTAGATTTCTAATCCTTTGTTTACATCAGCCACCTGCACGTTTGGAGCCAGGAAGGGATTCTCCTGCGTTAACTCATATAAAGTAGTTCTTTCAAGATCACCACCTATACCACCGTATATTAATAAGTTACCTTTAATAGGCTCCAGTCCCACACGTACCATAGGGTATACATTAAGCTGGCGAGCATCATTCACTTCGTCACCTGTATAAGCTATACGGGCACCAATAGTAAGACGTAAAGCATTTAGCTGTCGCTCATAGGCAGCTGTAAGTTTAAACAGCCCACGGCTTACATCAGAAGAATCCTTGTGAGAAAGTACTGAAAGATCTGCATCTACCTTGAAGGCAGAAACATCATCTATGCCATACTCACTGCGGAAGTCAACAGCAAAATTGCTTTCGCTCATATCATACTGATCGTTGATGTGGCGAAAACGAGCGTTCGTTTTGTAAAGGAAAGGCGCGTTAGAATTATGGTTGTGGAAGAACCCTTGTGCATGAATGCGATTAAACACCTGCTTAATTGAGTCACGATCCACTTCAGCCTCGTTCTCTAGCAAAGGCTCGTAGCCGTAAAAATAGCGTTTCTCGCGGCCATACTTCAGGTCACCTCCTACGGTTAATCCGTTCAGGTAACGCTCTCCATGCAAGCTGATATCAGATTGAGATACAGCAGAGTTATCTTTATCAACAGGTCCGCGTGAAGAGGAGATGTGACTTACCTGAGCACCATAGCTAGCATCTTTGCTACGCTTGTTATGGAAGTAGCCTTTCAGGTACAGCGAACCATAGTTACCGATTCCGGCCTTCAAGTAGTTACCATAAAGCTTGGTTAGCTCATCCTGCTTGATGGTCAACACTTTTACCTGCAGCTCTATGTCCTGCTCCGGCAAACGGTAGTCGGAGAAACGATAACGCACATTCCGATCCGTTATCTCTGGAGGATTGATGCGGAACTTCTCGTAGTTACGAGCAGCCTGCGGCAGCTCTATTACACGGTTCTTTTCAACCACTACCTCGGCATCTTCCAACCTTGTGCCTTCAGACCAGTTCTGATTTTGTGCCTGTGCTGTATTCAGGTAGCTATACCCCACGCTTAATACTATGGCAAGTGAGGCTAATTTCAATTTATTCTTCATTGTGATGCTTCTCTTCTAAAACTGAAAGTCTGAATTAGTTCTGCTGCCCGGTTGTGTCAATAGGCTGCTCAAGTGAATCAACCTGATTTCTGTTTATTATAGAATCAGATTTGGATGAGCGCTGCTGTTGCGGCTGCAGGTTTTGTGGCTGCGCTTTCTGGCTGTTATTCCCATCTAGCTTAGAAAGCTTCTGTTTTGCCTCCGTCACAATTTCCTGGTTCGGCGCATTCTCTATGATAGAATTCAGCGTAGCACGAGCCTGGAACATCTCATTCTGAGCCACATAAATATCAGCAATCAACAGGAAGGTTTTACCTAGCCAGAAATCATAGTTGCCGAACTTGTTGCTGAACTCGAAAGCATGGTCAAGTGCTTCCTGGTTTTTCTTCTGCTTGAACAGTGTTTCTGAAATCAGGTAATGAGCTTCTGCGCCATGTATGTCACTAGCCGAGGTAGTGGTTTCCCGCAACTCGGTTAGCGCCTGCGCTACATTACCTTGTGCTAGTGTCGATTTGGCTCTGAACAACAAGGCAGAGTTGTATGCATTTAGTGATGCATTCCCCTGGCTGATCAGTTCGTTAGCCACACGCTTAGTACCGGCATAGTCGTTGGTACGGAAGTAGCTCTGCATCAAACCAACCAAAGCGGTCTGCTGCTCCTTGCGGTTTGTGGCCAGGTCACGAAGGCGGCTATAATACTTAATTGCCTCCTGATAGTTCTGAGCCTCAAACTCCATATCAGCTACTCGCTGTATAGCACGGTTCACAAATTCTGAACGGTTCTCTGTCACTACCTGCTTCATCATTTTCACACCCGCCTGCTTGTTATCGCTGCGCAGGTAAGAGTCTGCTAGGTAATATCGGGCATCTGGCACAAAGCTGCTCTTAGAGTATGACTTGATGTAGTTCTCAAGCTTAACAGCGGCTTCCTTATAGTTTTGATTGAAGTATAAAGTCTTGGCTGCTTCAAACTCAATACTTTCCAAGGCATTATTATCTGGGTTCGCAGACTTATACTTGTCTACATACTTGTCAAACTCACTGCTGCGGTTCTCCTGACCCAGTACCTCCTGCAAGCTGTAAAGCGCACCACTAGCTACTTTCGAATCAGGGAATTCGTCCAGCACGCGCTGTTGATCAGCAATTGCCAAATCGTTCTGGCGCAGGTTAGAGTAAGCTATACCTCGCTTCTGCAAAGCGTTTGGCACTAGCTTGCTATCAGGTACTCCGTTGATGAGTCTGGTAAAGCCTTGAACAGCGGCCTGGTAATTTCCTGACTCAAAATCAATCACAGCGAACTGATACATCGCATCGTCGCGGAAGCGTGAGTTAGCATACTTGTTGATCAGGTCCTGCAGGGCATCCTTAGCCTTCTGGTTCTGGTTAAGGATGCTCAGCACTACCCCTTTCTGGAATAAGGCATAGTCACGATCAGGTGAACTACTGCTGATGACCCGCTCATAGAGCTTGAGCGCTTCGTTGTAGTTCTTGTTTACATAGTAGGAGTCAGCCAGACGCACCGTAGCATCATTGTAGTTCGGGTTGCTTGGCTGAATGTTATCGAGGTATGCTTTGAAGTGAGTTAAAGCCTTCTCATACTCCTTTGTATTGAAGTAGGCATAACCTATACCATAGCGCGACTTGATATAATAGTCTTCTTTGGTGTTAGGCGCTGTACGGAACACGGCAGCATAGCTATTGATAGCATCGTTGTAGCGCTGACCGATTGAATAGGCCTCTCCTTTTACAAAATGGCTGGCAGCAGTAACCTCTTTATCATATGGGTACTGCAACGACTTATCCAACATGGCAACTGCCTGAGGGAATTTACTATCGTTAAACAGGTTAACGCCATGGTAGTAAGTTACACGCTGATAAGTTTGAAGAATGCGCCAGCTTTTTTTCTCCATCGCCTCAATGTGACGGATAGCTGCGGCATAGTCATTAGAGCCGAAGTATGACTCGCTTAGCAGGCGATCAGCTTCTTCTGCCTCCTGAGAGTTAGGATAATTCTTGTTGTACTCTGCAAGAGAATTGATCACCTCACGGAAGTTGCCCAGGTCAAAGTTTACCTGCGCATACTTTAGGGTGGCAGCCTCTGTTACTTCTTTATCCTGATCGTTTTTACGAGCTTGGTCAAAGGCAGTAAGAGCGAACTGCTTGTTGTTATCTTTCAGGTAGCTCAGGCCAAGGTAATAAGCGGCGTTCTGGCCCAGCGAATCCTTTTTAAGAGCCACTGCTTTGAAATTGGCAATGGCATTCTCGTAGTTGTTATTCTTGTAGTCTGTGAAGCCGATCTTATATTGCACTACCGGGTCCAGCGTTCGCTTGCCTTCAGCAAACTGGCTGAAATACTTTTCGGCAGTCTTGTACTCTCCTCTTTGGTAATATGCATCACCAACCAACAGCGCTATTTCATCGGCTTGCTGCACCTGGGGCTTTTGAGCCAACGCAGCTTCACCATAACGTATCACTTCAAAAACATCGTTCTCCTTGTACAGGATCTCTGTGATCATGTATGGCACTATACGCGCATAGGCTTCATTTTTCTCAGCTATCTTCAGGTCTTCCTTGGCAGCTGCGTAGTCGCCTTTGCGATATGAGATGTAACCGGCGTAATAGTTAGAAGCGTAGGCAAAACGGTGCTCATCCTCTCTAAAACCAGTCGTTTTGTTCTTGTCGAACCATATTTTGGCGTTATCGAAGTCTTTAGTGGCGAAGTAGGAATAACCCAACTTAAACTCCAGCTCACGGTTCTGCTTTATACTTAGCAGGTGCGTAGGGGCATCTTTTAGCAGTTCCACCGCCTTCTTATAGTCCTTCTGCTCAAAGTAATACAACCCTAGCTCGTAGTTAGCCAAAGCTGTTTTGGGATGTGTCGGAAACTTACGTGCAAAGTTAAGCACGAGCTGCTCTGCATCCGGGTGCAACAGGTATAAACCGCTCAGGGCGTAGTAATACTGCGCATCTGCCGTTTTGGCGTCAACCCCGATCAGTTCGATATACTTTTTAAAGGCCTCCTGCGCCGAGCCATACTTGGCCCGGTCAAAGAGCTCTACACCTTCGTGGAAGTACCTCTCCTCAGAGGTGAAAGCCTGCGTGTGCTGCGCCGCCACTACATGCGAGCCGCCGGACAGTACCGATGCAAGTGCTATTTTGTAAGCTATCTTCATATTTACCTATTCGCCCCAGTGGGCACTTCAATTTGTTCTGATTAAAGGAGTATCTATAATTCCCCGGGACATACCTTGCCGCCTAAAATACCTCACTCAAAGTTAGTAATTTTTAGAAAGCGGCCACCCCGTTTACCATTTTTCTAATGCAAGGGCTGAGATATGGCGGAACAACTATACAATGGCAGCAGTCACAAATTATTGTGTCAGGCTAAAAATTAGTACCTTCTAAGAGGCGATAGCACGCGGAACAGGGTGCAAAATTTTAAACACCAGCTCGCGCAGTATATCAGCGTCGCTCATGTCGCCCCCGCTAATGCCTTTTACCTGCAGGTCGGCTACTCTAATGAAATGAATAATGTCGACACAACGCTGCAGAGGATATGTGCGCATGGCCTGCATATAGTCCTTCACCTTCCAGGCTTGGTTCCCCAAACTTTTTTTCAGCCCCGGCTCCGACTTGTCCGCCTGGCTATGCAGTGTTAGCAGTTTGGTGAAAAAGGTAAAAAGCATTGTCAGGTTCGGGATAAGCGGATTGTTTTTAGGATTGGCCTCGAAGTATTGGATAATGCGATTGGCTTTTAGTGGATCTCTCGCAATCAGCGCTGCCTGCAATTCAAAGATGTTATACTCCTTGCTAATCCCTACATTCTCCTGTACGAGTCCCTCGTCCACGGTAGCCCCTGGCTTTAGGTTAATAAGTAGCTTATCGATTTCGTTGGCTAGCCTGGAAAGGTCAGACCCGATAAACTCGCTCAGCAACAGTACAGCCTGCTGCGTTGCCTTCATGCCTTTATTCTTTAAGTAGCCATTCACCCAGGCAGGCACCTGGTTGTCGTACAGCTTTTTAGTAGTTAGAAGTATAGCATGCTTCTGCACTGCCTTCGCCAACGATTTGCGGCCATCCAGTGACTTGTGCTTGTAGCAAAACACAAGTATAGTTGAGGGTAGCGGGTGCTGCAGGTAGGCTTCCAGTTGCTTCATCCCCTCCTCCTTTTCAATATCCACTATGCTCTGTGCTTCCTTTACAATAACCACCGACTTATCAGACATCATCGGGAAGCGCTTGGCTTGCAACAATATAGTAGAAACATCTACGTCTTTTCCATACAATACCACCTGATTAAAGCCCTTCTCATGCTCCTGTAGTGCGTGCTCCTCAATGTAATCAGCAATGGTATCGATGTAATATGGCTCTTCCCCTTGCAGAAAGTATACAGGGGCAAATTGCCTTTGTTTAAGCTGCTCTAAAATGCCTTCTGGTGTGTGGGCCATGTAGTGTAGGTGTAGCAGGTAAAATACGGAGGCTTAATGCAGCCTCTTCACTCCCACAAATTTAAAGGTTCGCCACGAAAGTTGAAGTATAAACCCCAGAATAATGGTAAGCCCCGGTAACAGAACTCAAAAGCAGGCAAAGGTGTTTCTCTACATACAGCTGTAGTACCTAATATTGCCTTATTACTTAGCTGCTTAATTCATAAATACATGATCTTCAAAATAAGAAAAGCAAAATATGCCCAGCGTAGCAGGCAGTTTGCAAAGCAGGTAGCTCTTTGGGGGTTGGTTACACTGATACTTATGAGTATGTTATCGGCTGGCAAGCCTGATACAGGTGTGGCACCTATAGTACTTAAAGCGGAGCCCCTGCCCTTTACACCTAAAGAGTTTTATGTGGCTAGTGTCGTGGATGAGCGTGCTCGGCGCAAAACGATGGCACATATCATACCTGCCCCTACCCCTGGCATCCCTACATCTACCACTGCTGTACCTGTAGACCTGCAGGGCGGTGGCTTTAAATCTGTTCAGAACTTCATCAGCAAAGGGCTGCGTCGCAACGAGAGCCTACGGCCTGTCGTGATAAGACTAAAAGAGTGCCAGGTAACGGAAGCCCCAGCGGAAAAAGGCCGTGTAGAAGGGCGTGCCGTAGTGGCCATGGTTTTTGAGCTGCAAAGCGATGGTGAGACTATACCTTTAACAGAATATAAAGGAGGCATCAAGTATAACAGGCCAGCCAGTCAGTTGGATGCAGTAGAGCCTGCCTTGCGTCAGTCGCTTACCGGCGCACTCTCTTTTTTCAACACCTGGATAGAAAAAGAAGCCAAGTCCAACCCGCGGCTGGCAAAGAGCATTAAAGTTTTTTTCAATGACTATGAGGCTGCTTCCGCAGCTGACACGGTTTTCTATTCTCCTGTTCGCCCTCTTAATTGGGATGACTTTGTAGGTAGTCCTTCTAAACCTAGCAAGTATGCAGCTGCTATTTTCCCTAGTTTCTCCTATGAAGGACGCACTGAGGTTGTAGACGGTATATTACACCTGTACCTGGACATGAAAGTGTATATGCTGCAGAGTTCATCCTGGGTAAGACCTGGTTCCAAAGACGGCTATAGCCTGAATCACGAGCAGAAGCATTTTGACTTGGCAAAGCTGGTAGCAGAGCGGTTTAAGCAGAAAATAACACCAGACATTCTTACTGTAGCTGACTATAACAGCATCATACAGTATCATTACATAGAGTCGTTCCGGGAAATGAACCAACTGCAGGAGCAGTATGACGCAGAAACGCAGCACGGCCTAAATCAAGCGGCACAGGAAAAATGGAATAAGAAAATAGCAGAGGAGTTAAATAAGTTGTAGGGAATGGCTAGTATAAAAGACGATTAAGGCGTAGCAGAAGTTAAACTTCTATACTAGCCATTAGCTGCTGCTCCTTTATTTAATTAGCTCGGCCAGTACTCTTTCGAGTTCTTCACCCTTTATGTCTTTATGCATCACTTTCCCCTCTGGCGAGACAAGAAGCGTAGAGGGAAAACTTGTCACACCGTGCTGTTCTACAATCTCATCGGACAAAACCTGTGACCAGGTGAGCTCATGCTTTTCTATCAGCTTTGCCACATCTTCAGGTTTTGACTTTCCGATTATTCCTACAATTTCAAATTTATTCTTAGGATACTGAGCGGTTAAAGCCTTCAACCTTGGAAACTCCGCTAAACATGGACCGCACCACGTGGCCCAGAAGTCTAACAGAATGTATTTGCCTTTCAACTGCTCTGTTGTAATCTCTTTTTCCGTCTTGAAATCTCTTGCCTTGAAGTCAAGCGTAGCGAATCCAACCTGAGCTGATGTAACTTTGTCAGGATGCTCAACTTTTCTTAATCTGGCTAAACTCTTTTTGCCATCAACACCCAGATACTGATACAAAACGTCTCCCAAGTAAAAATACTGGTTAGGTCGCACAGGGACAGACATGTCTACCGTCTTGTTCCTTGCCTTATCTGGTAGTACTACCAGCTTATTATCCTCTTCATTTAGCCCCTGTGATATGAAACTGCCACTTTCTATTGCAATCCCATAATCCTTGCCCTGGTTATTGATTGTGGCGGTATAATGTCTAGAAATGTTGTAGTATACATAATCTCCCTCAGGTGGGCCCACTATTGATAAGGGGAACGACTCATCCACTATATTCCCATTGGCAAAGCGCTGGTAATTTACCTGTACAGCGTTATCTGCAAAACTTTTATACTTCTCAAAATCAAACGGCTCGGCGTATGTGAGAAGCGGCCGCGCCTTTTCGTCAGAGAAATCACTGTCTGAGTCTGAACCAACAAGCAGCACTTTGTTTCCCTTTTCATCCTGACCTACTATGGCATAGAAGGAGACCTTCAGAGGCTTCTTAGAAAGTTCATTTTCATTGGGTACATATTTTAAAAGCTGCATCTGCTGGTCGAAAAGCTCTTTTGTGATCTTCTTACTTATAAAGTTTTGGTAGAAGAATTGCTTCTCGTCTAGTATGAAGTGATAGCGCCTCACATTTTTAAGGTTCTTTGGGATACCCTTCAGGTCTGACCTGTAGGTGTTGTCTTCTGCCTCTGCCATTTTGCCCACAAATGCTGGATTAAACACGCTGTAACCATGGGAAACGGCCAATGGCACTTCAAATACTTCCTGTGCGAACGTATCTAGTGCAAGCCATACGAGTATCAGCAGGAGGAAGCAAGACTTCGTTTTCATATTTTATGTTTGGAGTGATATCTAACATTCTTGTACAAGAGGTGAGCGAGGAAAAGCTGAAGGTTTACTCATGTACCGTGTTTTGACACTCCTACGCCTAAAGGCAGTAGGATTCTTGGGCTACCTCGCTACTGCGACTGTATATCTCTCAAGCTGAAACGGTCTGCCCGACCGCCTTATTTCTTATATTACTAGCTGCGTTCACATCCCTGTCTAAGACGTGTCCGTTAGAACAAGTCCAATACCTGTCTGATAGTTTCAGGTCGGTGTTACGCCAACCACATACCCAGCAGTCCTGAGAGGTATGGTGGGGGGCTACCTTCACAAGCTCCCGACCATACCATTTGGACTTGTATCCCAGCATCTGCACGAACCCATGCCACCCGGCATCGCTGATGCTTTTGGCAAGCTTATGGTTCTTGAGCATATGCTGTATTTGAAGCTGTTCAACAACAATCGCTTGGCTCTCGCGAATGAGTTGCGTGCTGAGTTTATGGTGGAAGTCCTTGCGGGTGTTGCTCACTTTCAGGTGCAGCCTGGCAAGTTTGCCGGCAGCCTTTCGCCTGTTACTACTACCTTTCTTTTTTCTTGATACAGAACGCTGCGCTTTCCTTAGCTGGTGTTGATACTTGTACAGGTGCCTGGGGTTGTCCACCACCTAACCGTCTGAGGTGACCACAAAGGACTTGATACCCATGTCCAGCCCCAACACGTTTGTCACTGGTGGAAGCGGTGCTATCTCCACCTCACAGCACAGCGTCACATGCCACCCATCAGCTTCCCTGACCACGCTGGCTGTCCTGATAACCCCCTGCACATCCTGTGACTTCGGTATTTCACCTTGCCTATCCTGGGCAGTTGTACGGTACTTGTATTTTGATGCAGCTTCGCACCCTGTTTAAATGTGAACGAGCGATACTGGCCTCGCCTGGCGAACCTGGGGAAGCCCTTGCCCTGCCTGAAGAAGCCATCGTAGGACCTGAACAATCTATCTGTCACCTCCTGTAAAGTTTGTGAGTGCACGCACCCGATCCATTCCACGTCCCTGGCAATGGCTGCAAGTTCTTGCTGCATCGGGTTCTTGGATACGGAGATTTGATAGTTGGTCCAGAGTTGCCTCTTGTAGTCCAGACACAGGTTGTAGACATACCGGCACGAGCCGAGCCACTGAGTGAAAACCTGTGCCTGCGCCCTGGTGGGTTTGAGTCGGAAGCGGTATGTCTTGATCTGGTTCACGGCTGCTTTTGGCGCCTTGCCCGGTGCAGGGCATGTTTGCTGCAGCAAAGGTAACAGCCGGCAAGTGCAGGCGGTAGAACATAGGGTAAGATCGAACCCAACAAAAGTGAAGGAATGTCGCACCACATCGAGTGGTTCAAAAGAAAACCAAATTCATCCCTTGGCTAAAGCCCCTAGTGCGAGGGCTTTCTTTGGCATTTAATCGTAAACCACACAAGTAGGCGTTTTCACTTTTAGAGTCTTTCCGCATATTCCATTCTTGTAAGATAACAGCAACAACTTTTTGCTCGGGTATTATAAGAATGTGTTGGCCGCCTTTGCCCCTGGCTGTGTAAATCAATTTATCGTTGTGCTTTAAAAGCCACCATGAGAAACCATATCCTACTTCCTGATAGCAGCCTAAGGTGCGAAAAGCTTTGCTTTCACTTGTGTAATTTGTGAAGCTCTTTTCCACCCACGAAGAATCCAGAAGCTGTACTCCATCAATCTTTCCTTTATTAAGGTACAATTCTCCAAACCTGGCTAGATCTCTGGCTGTGAAATAAGTCTCATCTCCACCACTATAGTAGCCATTTACTTTCCGCCAGAAACCACACTGGATTCCAAGTGGTTTGAATAGCTTCTCTTGAGCAAATTCTTTTGTTGTGGTCTTAGATGACTTCGTTATCATCGCAGAAAGCACCATCTGAGAGCCAGTGAAATACTTGAACTCTTTTCCCAGTTTATTCTCCGAGACTTCTTCGTGTAAAATAACTTGTTCTACATTCTGTGGGCCATCCCACCCTGTGAATCCTCCCCGCATGGATAGCAAATGGGCTACTGTTAATTTTCCCTTAGAAGGATTAAGAGTACTCTTGTGATACTCCGAAAATAGGGGCAAAACGCAATCGTCTTCAGACCTTATATAGTTTTCCTGAATTGCTAAGCCAGTCATGGCAGATGTGATGCTCTTAGTAACCGAATGGACGTTGAATGCACTATACTTGGTGGCTCCTTTCAGATATTTCTCCACCACTAACTTACCTTCTTTGATTACGACCAAGCCTCTAAGCCTTTCCCAATCATCAATTTCTTTTAGGTATTGCTCTATGTCATCCTGATTATAACCAGCACTTACTGGTGTTGCCGTTTGCCATGTGTAGGGCTCGTGGCTGACTTCAAAAGACTGTGACTCTGTAAAGGGCAGCGAAAGGTTAAGCGGATGCCATTCGAAGAAGTAGTTCATACTATTTACCACTAACATTAATATGGCTGCTGATGCCACGCCAAGAACTGCTTTTTCTTTCCGATGTCTCTTCCAAATTAAAAGTACAGCGGTAAACAGCAAGACAAGCAAAACCAACACGTACTCAATAGCATTGGGATAGGGTAAATAGAAGTAGTCATCTTTTATTTTATAGGAGATGGCTATAAAAAGTGCGGTAAGTAGTATAAACGTGATGCAAAATTTTCTCATTTGTTGTGGGGTGACTTATAACGGAATGGTATAGCAGATTGCAAGGCCTCAGCCTTAGCATGACTGCTATACTTGGTTATACTAAGTAATATTTACTTTTAGCCTTTATCGATGAATTTTATGGCCTTTTCTATGTAAAGCTTATCGTTCTCAGACTCGTCCTTTGATAGGTTTTCCAGCCTGATGTCTGGAGCTATACCTTCTCCTGGCGTAGCATATTCCATGTTGTTCCTGTCTATGTAATTGCCTTCGGTTAAAACAAGATAAGCTCCGTCAGACAACTCATGCTCACTGTTTGCAGATGTTACCCCCTGAGTGTTTGTGCCAATCAACATGGTGTTGCGTCTGCCTATAAAGGTGGTGGCTATAATCTCACCTGAGATGGCTGTTTTTCTACTAACCAGAACTGCCACTGGCTTCCTGCGGCTTTTGATTCTGTTGGGCTTTACTGCCATATCAAAGACTAACCTGTCATTCTCATACACCCGCCCTTTTTTATAAATCCAATAGGTGATTTTTCCGTCAGCATCCTTCCATCCTATACATTTGTCCTTCTCAACGAAAGGACCTATTCCTTCCGACATGGGCTGGAACATTCCTCCATCATTTGCCCGTAGGTCAATGATCCAGCCTTTTGGCTTTTGCTCACCCAATTGCTTGATGGCTTCCTGAATAGAGGTTGCGTATTCTCTTTGCTCTTCAACTTTGATGACGCCAAAAGCTGGAAGTTGAATGTAAGCGTACTTGTTGTCAATTATCTTGAACTTAGGCGTAGGAAATATCATACCCATAGCTCTGTAGCCCTGCTTGTATGCTTCTATCTCTTCTGGTAGGTAAAAGCCAGAGTGGTAGTCTTTCAGTTGGTCCAGGGCATCTGCGATGATAGGGTATATTCCCCTGATGTTGTGAGCGCTGCCTGCTTTTATCAAAACTCTAGTATACAGGCTCTCCCAATCAACTTTGTTTTTTAACAGAACGTGCTCTCATGATGTCAAGCGCTTCGGTAACATAAACCCTTAAAGAGTCAGTTTGGGCATAACTTTGATAAAAGACTGTGGAAAGAAGGGTGATAAGCAGGAGTAATGTTTTTTTCATCATCTATTAAGTTTGTTTTATTTGGTACAACTTCTATATAACTCCACTAAGCGGCTTCCATTTTTAGTTCAAAGAGCCTCCGCTCTAGGTATATGATCTTCGCCTGCTTGTACTTTTTCTGATAAGCAGTCAGTTCAACAGGGCTGAACTCCTGCTGGCAAGATACCATTTTGTAGTAAATTGTAGCAATCTTATTAGCCGTGGCCACAGTGGCGTACTTGTTACCACCCTTTGCTTTCATCCGCCTGAAGTAGTCACCGAGCCAGTTGTCGCTTCGCTGCACGGCATTGGCGGCGTTACGGAAAGCCTGGCTTGCCGGGTTTGGCTTCTTTTTCATAAGGGTACTGCTAATAAGCTTCCCTCCTGATATTTTGTTGTTGGGACACAGGTTCAGCCAGCTGGCAAAGTGCTTAGCCGTTTCCCACTTGCTCATGTCTGTGCCTGTTTCAGAGAGAATCTCCAGTGCGGCAATGTCACTGATACCGTAAATGGCCATCACGTCCACTCCCAGCACTTTTTTCAGGTAGGAGCAGGTGTTGAACGATGGCTTGTTCCTGTTGGCCCTCTTAGCAGAGACGGCCTCACACTCAGGCGCCGCTTCAGGGCGGATTTCCCTATAGTAATGCTCCAGCTGCCTTTCAATGGCCACATCGCACAAGGCGATGCGTTCGGTCAGGTACTTATAACTCATGTAACAGTCCTCCAGCAGGTAAAGCTGCTCTGCGCGCCAGTTGCCCTGTAGGGACTTGAGGATGGTTGCCCTGTCGGCCTTCACCTTGAAGTGGACGCAGGTAAGGAAGTTCTCCGCTGTCCTCTCCCCACTCAGGATGGCCTCAATGATGGCAAGGCCGCTCTTGCCGGTGATGTCGCGCAGCAGCGTGTGCACCTTCACGTTCATCAGCTCCAAGGCCTTCTGCATCCTCAGCACGCATCTGCCTCTATCCTGGGTGAGCGTTCTGCGGTGGCGAACCAGCGTGCGCAGCGCCTCCTGCTGGTCGTCGGGAAGATAGCTGCTGCGGAGCAGTCCGCAACTGTGCAGCTTCTGAATCCAGCGCGCATCATCCTCATCGTTCTTCCTGCCGCTCACGTTTTTAACCTGTTTGGCATTAACCAGGTACACCTCCAGGCCGTGCTGGGTGAGCAGGTTGAACAAGGGTCTCCAGTATACGCCAGTGCTCTCCATGGCCACCGTGTCCACCCCGCATTCGAGCAGCCAGGCGGCGATGGCCTCCAGATCGCAGGTCATCGTCCCAAAGGACCTGACCGGCAGCGTATCCCTGCCCTCGGGTACGGCAACGGCGTGAATGGTGTCTCCCACATCAATACCTGCCGCGTTCGGGTTGGCCAGCTGCATGTTGATGGCACTCTCTCTTGTAGTGGTTTGCTTTTTCATAGGCTTTAATATTTTGGGATAAATACAAAAGCCATTGCCTGCCGCCCAGTCAGCTTACTCTTCTATGCGGGCTCTAACGCCCAGTTTGAAACCAAATGGGGCAGCAGAACCACACTACTGGCAGAGTTCACCCACTCAATGTTAGGAAAGGTCTTGCTGCAAAAGCTCCTGTAACTAATTTTACTGTCTCCCCAAATTTTCGGCTAAAGAACTGAGCTTAAGTTATCATGTCAGAAACATTGGCGGGCCAATACAGGCACTACTGTATAAACGAAAACATACGCTTATCTGCACTATGTGCGGGGGTTGTTAATGTTGTTTGATATTGCTTTCGCACATTAGAAGATCCCTAAACTATACACTCCGTTCACTCAATACCATGTTTCCTTCATGGATAAATGAAGTACTATTACATATTGTTAAACTAATATAGTAAAAATTTAATCATTCCGCCCTTTCCTTCCCTACTCCACCCCAATCTGCTAACTCTTTTTTATATTTGCCTTGAACAGATGAATTAGGTATAGATGAATCTTATTGAAGAACTGCGTTGGAGAGGCATGCTCCATGATTTCATGCCAGGTACAGAAGAACAACTTGCCTCTGAAATGACTTCTGGCTATATCGGTTTCGACCCTACAGCTAAGTCACTACACATTGGCAACCTAGCCACGATCATGCTACTAGTTCACCTGCAGCGTGCTGGGCATAAGCCCTTCGCTTTGGTGGGCGGCGCTACCGGTATGATCGGTGACCCTTCTGGCAAGTCGGCAGAACGTAACCTCCTGGATGAGCAAACCCTGCACGAGAACCAGGAAGGAATTAGAAAGCAACTTGAGAAGTTTCTAGATTTTGACTGCGGTCCCAATTCTGCCGAAATCGTAAATAACTACGACTGGTTTAAGGACTTTAGCTTCCTTGGCTTCCTGCGTGAGGTAGGCAAGCATATAACTGTAAACTACATGATGAGCAAAGACTCGGTCAAGAAGCGCATAAGCGCCGAAGAAGGAGATCGGGTGGAAGGTCTTTCTTACACTGAGTTTGCTTACCAGCTTATACAGGGCTACGATTTCTACCATCTTTACAAGAATAAGGGCCTGAAACTACAGATGGGTGCGTCAGACCAGTGGGGAAATATAACCACCGGAACCGAGCTGATCAGACGTATGGATGGCGGCAAAGCTTATGCTTTGGTAGGCAAGCTTGTGACAAAATCAGATGGTACTAAATTTGGTAAGTCTGAGGGAGGTAATGTGTGGCTAGACCCGAACCTTACCTCCCCTTATAAATTTTACCAATTCTGGCTAAACCTATCTGATGAGGAGGCTGAGAAGCTGATAAAGGTTTATACATTGCTTCCTCAAGAAGAGATTGCACAGATTACTGAAGAGCACAAACAAGCCCCGCACCAGCGACTTTTACAGAAAGCCCTTGCTAAAGATGTTACAATTCGTGTACACTCTGAAGAGGATTACAATTCTGCCGTAGATGCTTCTGAAATTTTATTTGGAAAAGGCGATTTAGAGACGCTAAAGGGGCTTAAAGAGGATGTTTTGCTGTCTGTTTTCGAGGGGGTACCACAGATAGAGGTTGCTCAGTCTGAGTATACCAACGCTGCTACTGTTACAGACCTATTGTCAGAAATCACGGCAGGCCTTGTTTTTGAATCTAAAGGTGAGGCACGTCGCATGATTAAGAACGGAGGTGTGAGTGTAAACCGCCAGAAGGTGCAGAACGCTGATGAGCCAGTTAACTTCGAGTTACTACAGGGTAAATACCTGGTGGTGCAGAAAGGGAAGAAGAACTATTACCTTATTTCCGTTAACTAACTGGTTTTCATAGTAGATACAATAAAAAAGGTGGCCTGAAAAGACCACCTTTTTTATTTATACTGTTTTCAGCTAACTACTTAGCAGATTCAGCTTTATCATTTTTGATGTCCTGAACCTCCTTACGGATGTCCTGTGCCATGTTTTTAAGGTCTTGCATGCCTTTACGTACACGTGTACCAGCAGCAGCATTTCCTTTGTCATAGAACTTTTCGAAGTCGCCTTCCAGGGACATAACCAAGTCCTTCAGTTTGCTAAAGTTGTTGTTCATTAGAGCTATTGTTATAGTGAAACATTTGATTTTATAGCTCTAATATACACATTTGTTACAAACAAGCAAAGATTCAGAAATTTTAATATAAGCCTCTGAGAGCCATTAGGCCGTAACTGCAGGGGTTGAGTAAAGACCCTTGTCTAGCTTTTGTGCAATTTTCTCAAACGCTGTGATAGTCTCTTCAACATCAGCCAGTGTATGGGCAGCTGTCGGGATAAGGCGCAGCATGATCACATCTTTAGGCACTACCGGGTAAACCACGATAGAGCAGAAGATGCTGAAGTTTTCACGCAGGTCAAGCGTAAGCTGTGTAGCATCCGGAATCTGGCCGTTCAGGAACACAGGGGTTACCGGCGACTCAGTTGTACCAATATTAAAGCCTTTTTCGCGCAGACCGCTCTGCAGGGCGTGTACTACCTCCCACAGCTTGTCTTTCAGCTCTGGCTTAGAGCGAAGCAGCTCCAGGCGCTTCAGAGCACCAACAACCAATGGCATTGGCAAAGACTTAGCAAAGATCTGAGAACGCATGTTATAGCGCAGATACTCCACTACCTGCTCGTTAGAAGCAACGAAAGCACCAATACTAGCCATTGACTTCGCAAAAGTAGAGAAGTAAACGTCAATACCGTCCTGGCAACCTAAGTGCTCACCTGTACCGGCACCAGAAGCACCCATGGTACCGAAACCATGAGCATCATCTACCAGCAGGCGGAAGTTAAATTTCTCTTTCAAGTCTACCACTTCACGCAGTTTGCCCAAGTTTCCAGACATACCAAATACACCTTCAGTGATTACCAGAATGGCACCACCTGTGTTTTCAGCCCAGCGAGTAGCACGCTCCAGCTGCTTCTCCAGGCTTTCTATATCATTGTGCGCGTAAACAAAGCGCTTTCCTTGGTGCAGACGCACGCCATCAATAATGCAGGCATGAGACTCAGCATCGTAAACAATCACGTCGTGGCGGTCAACCAACGCATCGATAATGGACACCACACCTTGGTAGCCAAAATTCAGAAGCATAGCATCATCCTTCTTCACAAACTCAGCAAGTTCAGCCTCCAGCTGCTCGTGTAGGTTTGAGTTACCAGACATGATGCGGGCACCCATAGGATATGCCATACCCCACTCTGCAGCAGCCTCAGCGTCAGCCTTACGAACTTCAGGGTGGTTAGCAAGGCCAAGGTAGTTGTTAAGGCTCCAGGTAAGTACCTCTTTGCCTCTGAACTTCATGCGCGGTGCAATCTCCCCCTCAAGCTTCGGAAATGTAAAATAACCGTGTGCATAGTGTGAGTGGCTGCCTAATGGCCCTCTGTTGGTCAACAACTTTTCAAATAAATCCACTTGTGTAATAATTAGGTTATCTGGATAATTTCAAATCAAGTTAGCACCTCACCTTACAGCTTAGGGTAAGGTATAATGCAGCGCAAAGTTATTATTTATTCAATTCATATACAATTGTCGTCCTATACTGTAACGCGCATTTTTAATAGCGTATTTTTAACTTTGGCGTCAAAAGCTTTACTTTGAAGTAAACTAAACCGTAGCATCTGCATGAGAAAAATCAATAAGATACTGGTTGCAAACCGTGGTGAGATCGCTCTACGAGTAATGCGCACAGCCAAGGAAATGGGTATCAAGACAGTAGCCATCTTCAGTGAAGTAGACCGCAATGCCCTGCATGTGCGATTTGCCGACGAGGCAGTGTGTGTGGGTGGCCCTAAATCCAACGAATCATACCTGCGCGGTGATGTGATCATACAAGTATGTAAAGACTTAGGTGTAGATGCCATCCATCCGGGCTATGGTTTCTTATCAGAGAATGCAGGTTTTGCAAAAGCAGTTCAAGATGCGGGGATAATTTTTATTGGCCCATCGCCAGAAGCCATTGAATTGATGGGTAGTAAGCTAGCAGCCAAAGCTGCGGTAGCAAAGTATAACATACCTATGGTGCCCGGCACGGAGCATGCCATTGTCGATGTAGAAGAGGCGAAGCAGATCGCCGAACAGGTTGGTTTTCCGATCCTCATCAAAGCTAGTGCCGGGGGTGGTGGCAAAGGCATGCGTGTAGTGGAGAGTGCAGCTGTTTTTGAAGAGCAAATGCAATTAGCCGTGAGTGAGGCTACCTCTGCCTTCGGTGATGGCTCTGTGTTTATAGAGAAATATATCGGCTCGCCCCGCCATATCGAAATACAAGTATTAGGTGACACCCATGGCAATATCGTGCACCTGTTTGAGCGCGAGTGTTCTATACAGCGCCGACATCAGAAAGTAATAGAGGAAGCCCCATCAGCGGTGCTCACCCCTGCCCTGCGCGATGAAATGGGCCGCAATGCCGTAAATGTTGCCAAGGCCTGTAACTATGTAGGTGCCGGCACGGTGGAGTTCCTGCTGGATGAGAACATGAACTTTTACTTCCTGGAGATGAATACCCGTCTTCAGGTAGAACACCCGGTAACGGAGCAAATTACTGGGCTAGATCTGGTGAAGGAGCAAATTCTAGTTGCCGAGGGTCAACCATTGAATTTTGGTCAGGATGACTTAAAGATCAACGGTCATGCTCTTGAGCTGCGCGTTTATGCCGAAGATCCGGCCAACAACTTCCTACCGGACATTGGCAAGCTGGAAACTTATAAGCGACCACAGGGTTTAGGAGTACGCGTAGATGACGGATTTGAGCAGGGAATGGATATACCAATCTACTATGATCCAATGATTGCCAAGCTTGTGACCTTTGGCAAGGATCGCCAGGAGGCGATTGATAAAATGCTGCGTGCTATTGAAGAATATCAAATAACAGGCATCGAAACGACGCTTCCATTTGGCACATATGTACTACAGCATGAAGCATTTGTGAGCGGCAACTTCGACACGAAATTTATCGAGCGCTACTTTACCCCGGAAGCACTGGAAAAGAAGCCAGATGAGGGTGCTGATGAAATTGCTGTAGCATTAGCTGCCATGCTGATGAACAGCCAAAAGCCAGCCAGCGCTAAAGCAACTACCCTTGCAGCTGACTCCAGCTCTAACTGGCGAAAAAACAGAACAAGGTAAGTACCTTCACATAAGCACTAAGAGGCCCTACAGCAATAACAGACCTGCTATAGGGCTTTTTTTGTCCATTTATAACGTTTCTCAACACCCTGTATCAGGCACAGCAAACACTTAACAAGAGGTTATAGAAGCCTCTGCCACAAGTTGAATGCTGCGGTTAAACTATCTCTCAGACCATTAGTAGTTAGGCTTTTCAGTGGCAAAATTCAATCTGCACATTCTATCCATTCTAACGTCTGCTCTACTTTATTGCTTAATAAGCCACCCATAAGACACTTAAAACAAAAAGGGCTTAGCGCAATGCTAAGCCCTTTTTGTTTTATATCTAAAAGTAAATTACTTTACTTTATCAACGATAGCTTTGAAAGCCTCTGGGTGGTTCATCGCCAGGTCAGCAAGTACTTTGCGGTTCAAGTCGATGTTAGCCTTCTTCAGGCCGCCCATCAGAGCAGAGTAAGACAAGCCGTGCTCACGGGCACCAGCGTTAATACGCTGAATCCAAAGCGCTCTGAAGTCTCTCTTTTTAGCTTTTCTGTCGCGGTAAGCATACTGCAGACCTTTCTCTACCGCGTTTTTCGCAACTGTCCAAACATTCTTGCGACGGCCAAAGTAACCTTTGGCCATTTTCATTACTTTTTTTCTTCTGTGTCGTGCTGCAACGACATTTACCGATCTAGGCATTTTGTTTAAAGTTTTGGCGGCTGGTGAATCAGAAGATTCTTTTTAAAACCAGATACCGGGTTCGTACTAATAATTAACCTAATACTAATTCTGTCGCAGAATTAGATTTTCAGCATGAATTTAACGTTTGCTTCGTCAGCTTTGCTAACAAGGCCGATGTGCGTCAAATTACGCTTCTGCTTCGTCGTCTTCTTAGTCAGGATGTGGCTCTTGTAAGCGTGCTTACGCTTGATTTTGCCAGTACCTGTCAAAGAAAAACGCTTCTTTGCACCAGATTTGGTTTTTACTTTTGGCATGAGTGTATAATTAATTGGAAAAATTACTTTTTAGCAGGCGCATTTTTCGGAGCCAAGATCAGGAACATGCGTTTTCCTTCTAGCTTCGGCAATTGCTCAACTTTTGCCAGATCCTCGAGTGCCTGTGCAAACTTAAGCAGTAGAATCTCTCCGCGCTCTTTGAACACGATAGATCTACCCACAAAGTGCACGTACGACTTGATCTTATAGCCGCTCTCCAGAAAGCCTTTGGCATGCTTCAGCTTAAACTCGAAGTCATGATCATCGGTATTAGGGCCGAAGCGAATCTCCTTGATCACAACCTTCTGCTGCTTAGCCTTCATCTCCCGTGTCTTCTTCTTCTGCTCGTACTTAAATTTCGAGTAGTCGATGATTCGGCAGACTGGTGGATTGGCTGTCGGCGAAATCTCAACCAGGTCAAGATTTTGCTCATTCGCTATTCTTTGAGCATCTCGGGTTGAGTATACTCCTTGCTCAACATTGTCACCAACCACCCTTACTTCTCTGGCAGTTATTCTTTCATTGACTTTGTATGGCTCCTCCACCTTTCCACGTGGGATGTTGCGCCTGTTCTGCGTAGTAGCTATAGTTGTACCTCCTTAATTAAATTCTACAATTAGGTTGCGAATATCGCAATTTATCTATCAAAAAAGAAATCTTTTTCTTAATTGTTCAGCATCTCAGCTATTTTGCCCTGGAAGAATGAGCTAAATTCTTCTATTGACATTGTACCTAAGTCGCCTTCACCGTGCTTTCTAACAGACACCGCTCCGTTCTCCTGCTCCTTCTCTCCTACGATCAGCATGTACGGCACTTTACGCACCTCTGCATCACGAATCTTGCGGCCGATCTTCTCATCACGGTTATCTACGTAACCACGGATATCCTCCTGCTGCAGGCGATCATACACCTGCTGCGCAAAATCATGATACTTCTCTGAGATAGGAAGTATAGCGATTTGCTCTGGGCTCAGCCACAGCGGGAAGTTACCACCGCAGTGCTCAATCAGCACGGCTACGAAGCGCTCAAGTGAACCGAATGGCGCGCGGTGAATCATCACCGGACGATGTTTCTGATTATCAGCACCGATGTATTCCAACTGGAATCTTTCTGGTAAGTTATAATCTACCTGAATAGTTCCCAACTGCCATTTACGGCCAAGGGCGTCCTTCACCATAAAATCGAGCTTCGGTCCGTAGAACGCAGCCTCTCCTAATTCGGTTACAGTACGCAGGCCTTTCTCCTCAGCAGCCTCTATAATAGCACTCTCAGCTTTTTCCCATACATCGTCTGTACCAATGTATTTGGCTTTGTTCTCTGGGTCGCGTAAAGAGATCTGAGCGGTATAATCATCAAAGCCCAGTGCTTTGAAAACATACAGCACAAGGTCAATTACTTTGATAAACTCTTCCTTCACCTGATCAGGACGGCAGAAGATATGGGCATCGTCTTGTGTAAAGCCTCTTACACGAGTTAAACCGTGCAACTCCCCACTTTGCTCGTAACGGTATACCGTACCAAACTCTGCCAAACGCACCGGCAGCTCTTTGTAAGAACGCGGACGTGTCTTATAGATCTCGCAGTGATGCGGACAGTTCATTGGTTTTAGCAAGAACTCCTCATTCTCATTCGGAGTCTTGATCGGCTGAAAAGAGTCTGCGCCATACTTTTCGTAGTGGCCTGAAGTAACATAGAGCTCCTTACTGCCGATGTGTGGCGTTACCACTGGCTGATAACCAGCTTTTATCTGCGCTTTACGCATGAACTGCTCCAGGCGCTCGCGTAGCAAAGTACCCTTTGGCAACCACAATGGAAGCCCCATGCCTACTTTCTCAGAGAAGGCAAACAGCTCCAGCTCCTTACCTAGTTTGCGGTGGTCGCGCTTCTTCGCTTCCTCCAGGCGCTCCAGGTACTCTGTCAGTTCCTTTTGCTTTGGGAAAGTAACACCGTAAATACGAGTTAGCTGCTTATTATTCTCATCGCCGCGCCAGTAGGCACCGGCAATGTTCATGATTTTAGCAGCTTTGATGAAGCCAGTATTCGGGATGTGTGGTCCACGGCACAAGTCTACAAACTTACCTTGCTCATAGAACGTGATAGAGCCATCCTCCAGATCCTTAATCAGGTCCAGCTTATACTCATCACCTTTCTTAGTGAAGTAATCAATGGCATCGGCCTTAGTTACCTCGCTACGAAGGAAAGTATTTTTCTGACGCGCCAGTTCCAGCATTTTCTGCTCCAGCTTCGCGATATCCTCCTGAGAAAGGTGATGCTCTCCCAGGTCTACGTCATAATAGAAGCCGTTTTCTACAGGAGGACCAATGCCAAACTTTACATCTGGATACAGGTCTTCCAATGCCTCGGCTAATAAGTGAGCAGAAGAGTGCCAGAAGATGTTTTTGCCTTCCTCATCGTTCCAGGTGAGTAGCTGCACGGCGGCATCTTCGCTGATTGGGCGCGTAGCATCCCATACAGAGCCATTGACTTTGGCAGCAAGAACGTTACGAGCTAAGCCTTCGCTAATGCTCTGTGCAATCTCAAGGCTGGTTACGCCGCTCTCATACTGGCGCACCGAACCATCTGGCAGTGTGATGTTAATCATAGTTATTTATCTTTCAATCTGTTCCTGAATGCTTACAGCTGCATTCTCAGGCATTGGTTTTGCAATTTTATACTTCAATCTGGCTATAGCGCTATAGGCATACGTCATGTTTGGCTCTATTTCTACTAAACGCTGGTAAGTAGCCAAGGCACGGCTATAGTAACCTGCCCGCTCATACGCACTTGCCAGTTTACCAAGATACTCCGGCTTTCCTTTATAGGCCTCATAAGCTTTTTGCAAATGCTCTAAAGCTGCATCAGGGTCGCCTAAGTTAAGCTGGTGCAGGCCTAGCTTGTAATGAGCTCCAGGCAGCGCATCGTTTATACTTACAGCTTTGGTGAAAGCCTCTATAGCACTGTCTGCTTTCTGTTCTGCCTGATATGCTAGTCCTTGGTTATACCAAAGCTTCGCATCCCTTGGAGCTTTGCGGAGCGCCTGCTGCAAGTATGGCTTGGCTACTTCATGGTTCCCTTTGGAGATATAAATAGCTGCCAACTCTCGTTTAGGCTCTACAAAATCTGCCAATTGCTCTAAGGCATTTTTGTAGTTACGTACTGCATTCAAGGTATCTCCTGTTGCCTCCTGCACCCTACCTTTGTAGTAGAAAGCAAACTCGTCGGCCGGTGACAGCTCCTGAGCTTTCAGGATATACTCCATAGCCTGCTCATACTCTTTACGTTGCAGGTATAACTCCCCTAGCAGCACATACAAAGAGGCACTTTGGTAAGAGTTACGCTCAGCCGTTAGAGCAAGAGGAAGCGCCTCTTCAGACTTTCCCATAGCTCGCAGCACTTGTGCTTTAACAAACAAACTGGCTGGTTCGTTACGAGTAAACTTCACGGCCTCATTTGCATCCTGAAGTGCCTTATCCAGCTCTCCGTTTCGCAGCAGCGCCACAGCACGACGAGCATACAAACTGCCGTCCCGCTTTGAGTTTTCTATGGCGGCATTCAGGTTCTGAAGCTGCGCGGCCGGATCATCTTTTACCTTCTGCAGGTTAACCATTTGCTCATGGTCACCTTCCTCTAATGCACAGGCACCTAAAGATACCGATAACATCAACAGCAACAACCTTGAAATCCGCACCATTACCGGCTTTATTTTTACTTTAAGAAGGCGATTTATACTTACCTGCGCTAAATTAAGATATTTTACCCAAATAGAAACACATACTGCGCAGGAAGCAGGCAGGGCATTTAAAACAAAAAGCCTGCCACCAAATTGGGAACAGGCTTTTTGAGTCTGTACTTCTACAGTTTACATCCTTTGTTGCTCCTGCAACATAATACTGCACCGCCTGCTTAACTCCAGTTCCTCATTCGTCTCAAGCGTAAGCGTCAGAGCCCTTTGCAAGGTACTGATGCAGGCAGCAGCGTTCTTCATCTCTTTGTACACGCAAGCTAAATCGTAGTAATAGCGAATGTTATTTGGCGCATAAGCAACAGCTTTGGCGATAGCCTCGGCTGCTTTCTCGTTTGATGCCTCTCCGCACACCCCTCCGAAGAAAACCTTTGAAGCGGCTTTTTCTGCAAAATTCAGGTTCGCCATTTTAAAGTACCAGCGGCCAAGCACATGCCAGGCCCCGGCGTGCTCGCCGTTGCTCACTAATGCAGCATCTGCAAAAGACTTAACCTGATTTATGCCTTCCAAGCGTTCTCTTGGACCTGCCATCATGGCTTTCATAGCCAAGGCCATGGCCATAGCATAATTCGACTCAGCGTCCCCTGGATTTAACTCATAAGCTCTCATGGCATACTCCTTTGCTTTAGAGAAATGCTCCAGCTTCCGTGTTTCATCAGCGTACCGGTCGCCAATGCGGCTATGCAACACGCTTGCCTTACAAAGCGCCTGTAGGTTATCTGGTGTTTGTGAGATGACCTGCTCAAACAACAGCAAAGCTTCACTGTCCTTATACTTGCTAAGAAGCTGCTCAGCCCGCTGCATCAACTCATTATTACCCGACGTCGCTCCTCCTGCGGCCCAAACAGGCGCAGGAGGAGCTGAGCAGATAATAAAACCCACTAAAAATGCTGTACAGAATCTCTTCATATAAAACTTACTTCTTGTAATCTACCAAGTATGAGCGACTTTAGCAAGACCCCAGGAGGAAAGTTAAAATATATCGAGTTGCTTTTTCTCCTTCAGGGTTTTCTTCGTCTCACTGCTGTCTATGCCCATTTCTACGGTTTCAGCATCCAGAGGTTGAGCGCCACTGGCTCTCGCCGCTTCTTCTGCAAGTTCCTTCAGTTGTGAAGGCAGAGTCACTGGCTCCTTTCTCGATGCTTTCTTCGTTTTTGGCTTGTCCTCATCCGGCTGCTCCACTTCAAGCATTCTTGGTATTTCCACCTCAAATATCTTGAAATAGTTGAGCTTATTGCCCAGCGCTTTCCAACCCTTTACATCTATAAACTCATTCAGCAACAGCTTCTCAGATTCACGTTCACCACGGAGGGACCGCTTGAATTTGATGTTTGCCAACGGCTCAGGATGCGTAGAAACAGCCTCCAGTTTGGAGTTCTTTGTTTCAGGTATGAAGGCGAAACGCTTGCCTATGGTGCTCGTTTCTATTTTGAAACGTTTTACATAGTAGAGTTTATTTTCTCCTTCATAATAAATTGCTGACACAACTAGTTCCGGATCGAACTTCTGCAACACTTTTAGTTTTTCAACTGTGTAGTGGTTTGCCAGGTCAAACGGCGTCTGCTCATAGGTACCGTCGTCGTAAATAGCAAGTATAGTATCGTCAGTATTGAAGGAGCCTAAGTAGCGGCCACGTCCTTCGGTATTCAGACGGCCGATTACCTCATCATAGTATACTTCGCGTCCTCCCAACGTAGACTCACCAAGGCTCTTCTGAACTACTTTCTTGATTGCATACTTTGTAACAATATTACCGTTTGAGCCTTTGCCTTTTATCATCAACTCAGCGAAGTCATAGTCGAACACCTTGTTTCTAGCTGAAGCATTAGGTGTAAGGGTAATAGTTACTACCTCTGATTCGGAATTAGGGTTAGCAGTCAGGTAGTGAACCTTTGAGCCCTTATTTCCCTTGGTCAGGTCGTACTCCTTATCGCGTGTTATAGATTTTACAGAGAAACGCTTGGCATAAGACACGCCGGACTTGCCATCCAGGTAGATCATGTTGTATACCATGTGCTCGTCGTTCTTATTATAAACGCCGGCATAAATGATATCTTTTCCAACAAAGGTCTTCTCTGCCACCTTGGTCACCATAAACTTACCATCCTTACGGAACACGATGATATCGTCCATATCGGAGCAGTCGCACACAAAATCATCTTTGCGCAGGCTGGTACCAATAAAGCCGTCTTTGGCGTTCATATATAGCTTCTGGTTAGCAATAGCCACATTCTGTGCATTGATCACATCAAAGGTCTTCACCTGCGTGCGGCGCTCTTTGCCTTGGCCATACTTCTTCAGCAAGCCCTCGAAGTATGAAATAGAGTAGCGTATTAGGTTTGCCAGGTTATCATCCACCTCTGCCATCTCCTCCTCCAGCTTCTTGATGAGTTCATCAGCTTTGAAGGAGTCAAATTTAGAGATACGTTTGATCTTGATCTCCGTAAGGCGGATTATATCCTCCTCAGTCACCTCGCGGCGCAGCAAAGGCTTGAACGGGTCAAGACCCGTATCAATAGCATTCAGCACCGCCTCCCACGTCTCGCATTCCTCAATGTCGCGGTAAATACGGTTCTCGATAAAGATCTTCTCCAGTGACGAGTAGTGCCACTTGTCCTCCAATTCTCCTTTACGGATTTCCAGCTCACGCTTCAGCAAGTCAACTGTTTTGAAGGTAGAAATGCGCAACAACTCATCCACACCCATAAAATGCGGCTTTTCGTTTATGATCACGCAGGCATTCGGAGAGATAGATACCTCACAATCAGTGAACGCATAAAGAGCATCCATCGTCAGGTCTGGTGAAACACCGGCTGGCAGGTGCACCTGTATCTCCACGTTGGCGGCAGTATTATCTACCACCTTCTTTATCTTGATCTTATTGTTCTCGCTGGCCTTCACAATCGACTCCATCAAACCGGTTGTCGTTACCCCATAAGGCACATCCCGGATGACGAGTAAGGTCTTATCTACCTTCTCGATCGTGGCACGCACACGTATTTTACCGCCGCGCTGGCCACCGTTATAGTTAGTCACGTCAACCTGGCCCCCTGTCAGGAAGTCTGGCAGCAAGGTTGTGCTACGGCCTTTTAGTACGTCAATAGAGCCCTTTATCAGCTCACGGAAGTTATGGGGCATTATCTTCGTAGACAAACCTACGGCAATGCCTTCCACCCCCTGCGCCAGCAACAGCGGGAATTTTACCGGCAAGGTTACCGGCTCATTCTTACGGCCGTCGTAGCTTAGCTGCCACAGCGTTGTTTGCGGGTTAAACACCACATCCAGCGCAAACTTAGACAGTCTTGCTTCAATATAACGAGGCGCTGCCGCGCTGTCGCCCGTACGTGCATCACCCCAGTTACCCTGGGTCTCGATCAGAAGGTCTTTCTGGCCCAGGTTTACCATGGCGTCTCCGATAGAAGCATCACCATGCGGGTGATACTGCATCGTCTGGCCTATAACGTTAGCTACTTTGTTGAAGCGGCCATCATCCATCTCGCGCATGGCGTGCAGGATACGGCGCTGCACCGGCTTAAGACCGTCTTCGATAGCTGGCACCGCACGCTCCAGAATTACATAAGAAGCATAGTCAAGGAACCAGTTTTCATAGAGACCAGAAACAGGTGTTACGTTGTGGATGATCTCCTCCTCCCCGTCCGTAAACGCTACCTCCAGCTCTTCGTTCTCGTTCAATTCTTCCTTGTTCAGCTCGTCGTTATGCATATACTTCTTCAACTATGTCTTTTTCAATCTTCAGGTTATCAATGATGAACTGCTGACGGTCAGGTGTGTTCTTGCCCATGTAGTAGCTCAACATTTTTTGAATAGTGGTATCCTTATGCAGGATAACAGGCTTCAGCTTGATGTTCTCGCCAATAAACTTGCCAAACTCATCCGGAGAAATCTCTCCTAAACCTTTAAAGCGGGTGATCTCCGGCTTTTTGCCAAGCTTGTTGATAGCCTCTTGCTTCTCCGTCTCGTTGTAGCAGTAAATCGTCTCCTTTTTATTGCGCACACGGAACAGCGGCGTCTCCAGGATAAACACGTGTCCGTTTCGTACCAGATCAGGGAAGAACTGCAGGAAGAACGTAAGCAGCAGCAGGCGAATGTGCATACCATCCACGTCGGCATCTGTCGCGATTACCACGCGGTTATAGCGAAGCCCCTCTAGTCCCTCTTCAATGTTCAGGGCGTGCTGTAGCAGGTTCAGCTCTTCGTTTTCGTACACCACCTTCTTCTTCATACCGAAGCAGTTTAGCGGCTTACCACGCAAACTGAAAACCGCCTCAATATCCACGTTCCTGGACTTTGTGATAGATCCACTTGCAGAGTCCCCCTCTGTGATGAACAGTGTCGACAGGAGTGATTTCTCATGTTTGTCTTCGTTAAAATGCAGACGGCAGTCGCGCAGCTTGCGGTTGTGCAGGTTCGCCTTCTTGGCGCGCTGGTTTGCCAGCTTCTTAACGCCCGCCATATCCTTGCGCTCACGCTCACTCTGCTCGATACGCTTGCGCAAAGCCTCAGCCGTTTCCGGGTTCTTGTGCAGGTAGTTGTCCAGGTGCTCCTTCACAAAATCGTTGATGTAGGCACGAACGGCAGGCCCGTCCGGTCCCATCTCAATAGAGCCCAACTTTGTCTTTGTCTGTGACTCAAACACCGGCTCCTGTACACGTATGGAGATAGCACCTATAATAGAGCCACGTACATCCGCAGCATCATAGTCTTTCTTATAGAAATCGCGCACGGTTTTCACCACCGCCTCACGGAAAGCAGCCAGGTGTGTACCACCCATGGTTGTGTACTGGCCGTTCACGAATGAGTAATACTCCTCGCCATAGTCATTGCCGTGTGTAAGCGCCAGTTCAATATCCTCCCCTTTCAGGTGGATGATTGGGTAGCGCATACTCTCCTCATCGGCTTTGTTACGGAGCAGGTCCAGCAAGCCATTTTCAGAGTAAAACTTTTTGCCGTTAAAATTGATAGTAAGGCCGGCATTCAGGTACACGTAGTTCCAGATCTGGTTTTCCAGGTAGTCCGGATTAAACTTGTAGTTCTTAAAGATGGTATCATCCGGCACAAAGGTTGTCAGGGTACCGTTGCGCTGATTGCTCTCCTGTACCTCAAAATCCTCTACCAGCACCCCCTTCTCAAACTCAGCAGCCTTCACTTTGCCATCGCGAACAGATTGAATACGGAAGTGACTAGACAAGGCATTTACCGCCTTAGTACCCACACCATTCAGACCAACAGATTTCTGGAACGCCTTGCTATCGTACTTACCGCCGGTATTAATCTTGCTAACGCAGTCTATTACCTTGCCCAGCGGAATGCCACGACCATAATCGCGCACCTGTACTTTGTGGTCGGAGATCTTCACCTCAATGGTTTTACCGAAGCCCATCACGTGTTCGTCGATAGAGTTGTCGATCACCTCCTTCACCAGAATGTAAATACCGTCATCTGCCGAAGAGCCATCACCCAGTTTACCAATGTACATACCAGGGCGAAGCCTGATGTGCTCGCGTGGTTCAAGGGAGCGGATGCTGTCTTCAGTATAATTATGCTCTAACTCTGCCATTATGTAAGCGTAAGTGTAGTTGATTAGGAATATCGATCCGAAAGATAGGAAAATATAAAAGACAAGAAGCTAGTGATAAGTTCCTACCAAAGGCTAAATTAAGAAAAGTGAATTAAAAATACTAACTGCGTTAGCCAAACTTGCTACTACAGTTGCGTCCTGCTATATCTAAACCAATATTCTAATGGTGAAGTTCAGTAAATAGTGCTTATTTAATGAGAAAATAAAACTAACTTTTTTAGTAAAATTATATATCTATTTTTATATAGAAAGAGCCTTTTCAATTGTTTAAGTTTGAGGTAAAAAAGCGACGCCACCCACTAACCCATTACATTGAAAAGACACGTGCACCCTTATACATGGAAATAAAACTACCCTCATATTTTAAATACACCGTCCTACTACTGGGTCTGGCCCTGCTTATCTATACCCTACAGACGTTTAAGCCGGTACTGATGCCATTAGCTTTTGGGCTTCTTTTTGCCCTGCTGCTGCTGCCCCTCACCCGCGATTTAGAAAAAAAGCTTCGTTTCCCAAGACCATTAGCCATACTCTGCAGCATAACGCTGGTGATAGTTATTTTAGGCATGGTAGCCTGGTTCCTGTCTATGCAACTGGTAAGCCTTACTTCTGAGCTGGATGCTATCGGTAGAAACATTGAGAAGCTGATCACCCGTGGGCAGGATTTTATGTCCACACGTTTCGGGATAGCACCACCCAATAAAAATGAGTTGATCCAGAATGCTATAGGCGGGATTCAGAATCTTACCACCACCTTTGTGGGCAGCACAATCTCTATCACTACTGGCGCTTTAACTATTCTAACGCTGGTGCCGATCTTTGTCTTCTGCCTTTTATACTACCGCGACCACCTCGAGCAGTTCTTGTTTAAGTTTGTTGCCAAAGACCGTCGCAGTGGCGTAATTCAAACCATGACCAACATTCAGCATGTAGTGCAGAGTTACATATCAGGCTTGATGATTGTGATTGTGGTAGTGGCGCTTCTTAACTCTGCAGGTTTACTTCTACTTGGCGTAAAGTATGCTGTTTTCTTTGGTGTTTTTGCCTCTATCCTTACTATTATTCCCTACATAGGCATCTTGATTGGGGCATCCCTGCCAGCTGTTTTTACGCTTGCTACTACCGGCCATTTGATTGATGCCGTGCTGGTAGTATTGGTGTTTATGTTTGTGCAGTTTCTGGAGGGTAACTTTATCACTCCGTTTGTAGTGGGCTCCAAGGTTAGTATAAATCCTTTTGCTGCCATTGTTGCTTTACTTATTGGCGGCGAAGTATGGGGAGCTGCTGGCATGGTACTTTCTATCCCGATCATAGCCATCATGAAAGTTATTTTTGATGTGTATGAGCCGCTGCAGCCTTTCGGCTTTCTGCTGGCGGATCTTGATGAAACGAAGCCCAAAAAGAAAGGAAAAGTACGGAGTTGGCTGGCGGAGCTTGTGAACGGCATTGGCCGCGGCAAAAGAAACCCAAACGAATGATAATGCTAATTATATTTGCAGCTTAAAAGCAAGCAAAGCCATTTGAAACGGAATACTAATAATTTTGGTTTAGATAAGGAGCCTGTAGCACATGATTTGGGCTCGGAAGAACACGATCTAAACCAGAGCAACTTGTACGCGATAATAGACATTGAGACAACCGGAGGTCAGCCACACCAGGACAAGATCACCGAGATTGCCATTTTTATACACGACGGGGAGAAAATAGTAGACAAGTACCACACGCTCATCAATCCAGAGCGACCTATCCCCTTCTTTATCACGCAACTTACCGGCATTAAAGATGACATGGTGCAGGATGCACCAAAATTCTACGAGGTTGCTAAGGACATTGTAAAGTTTACAGAAGGAAAGGTATTCGTAGCGCATAATGTTCGCTTCGACTATTCTTTCATGAAGAAGGAGTTTGCCGACCTTGGCTTTACTTTTCAACGCAAGACACTTTGCACCGTTCGCCTCAGCAGGTCTTTGATGCCTGGTTTACCTTCTTATAGCCTGGGCAAGCTCTGCCAAAGTATAGACATCCCGCTTAGCCAGCGCCACCGCGCCATTGGCGATGCTGAGGCAACAGCTATACTTTTCGACAGGCTCATTAAGATAAACCGCCCGGTTGTAGACGATAATATGAATATGGCTGCCGAGCATACGACGCAGGTACTAAAGCAGGAAATAAAAACTTCACTGCTGCCACCTGCTATAAGCAAGGAGCAGGTAGATGCGCTGCCTATGATGCCTGGTGTGTACTACTTTTACAATGAGCAGGGCGAGGTAATCTATGTCGGCAAAAGCATCAACATCAAGAAGCGCATTATCCAGCACTTCAACATAGACTACAAAAGCCGTAAATCGCTAGATTTTAAGAACAGTATAGCAGACATCACCTATGAGCTGATGGGCAATGAGCTGGTATCGCTCTTATTTGAGTCGGCAGAGATAAAGCGCCTAAAGCCACACTATAACAGGCAGCAGCGCCGCAGCGTGTTTAATACCGGCATTTTCGCGTACGAAGATAGTAACGGCTATAAGCGCTTAACGTACGGAACCATAAACAAGGCAGATAATGTGAGCATGACGCCTATCATTGCTTTGTCAAACCACTTTAAGGCGAAAGGTTTCCTGTTCCATAAAGTGGGCAAGTATAACCTGTGCCAAAAGCTGTGCGACCTTTACAAAACCAATGGTGCTTGTTTCGACTACCAGGTACACCAATGTAATGGTGCCTGTATCGGAAAAGAAAGTCCGGAAGAGTATAACCAGCGTGTAGATCAAGCCATTGACTCTTTCACCTTTGAACATAACAGCTTTGTGATCATAGGCAAAGGGCGTGAGCCAGGAGAACGTTCTGTGGTGGTGGTAGAGCACGGCACCTATCTCGGCTTTGGATTTGTTGACGACACTTTTTCTGCAAATACGTTAGAAGACTTCAAAGGAGCCATTAAAAGGTATAACGACAACAAAGATGTGCAGCAGATAATACGCAACCATATGCGCAGCAAGCACAAGGATAAGGTGCTGGTATTTGATTAAGTAAACAGCCCGTTTAAACTGTGTTTGCTTTTGCAGCAAAAGGCAATTAAATTCAAGTCGAAAATTGAGGTGGCAATCGGCTACTAAAATAAACTATCCATTAATTAAAGATAATTCTGTGAGCGAAACAAAAACAAGATTCAGACCGGGTGTACTTTTCGGCGATGAGGTAACAGAGCTGTTCAAGTATGCAAACGAAAATAACTTTGCGCTACCAGCCGTAAACGTAATTGGCACTAACTCAATAAACGCAGTGCTGGAAACTGCAAAAGCAGTTAACTCACCGGTAATCATTCAGTTCTCACACGGCGGAGCTCAGTTCTTTGCTGGCAAAGGACTGTCTAACGATAATCAGAAAGCTGCCATAGCTGGAGCTATTTCAGGAGCGCAGCACGTGCACCTGATGGCAGAGGCCTACGGTGTGCCAGTAGTGCTGCACACTGACCACGCAGCCAAAAAATTACTTCCTTGGATTGACGGTCTGTTGGATGCAGGTGAGAAATACTATGAGCAGCATGGTAAGCCGCTTTTCAGCTCTCACATGCTGGACCTTTCTGAAGAAGAGATCAAGGAAAACATTGAGACCTGCGCCAGCTACCTGAAGCGTATGGACAAGATGGGCATGACCGTTGAGATTGAGCTTGGTGTTACTGGTGGAGAAGAAGACGGTGTAGATAATACCGGAGTTGATAGCTCTCGCCTGTACACGCAGCCAGACGAAGTAGCTTATGCCTACGAGGAGCTGAACAAAGTGAGCCACAGATTTACAATTGCGGCCGCTTTTGGTAACGTACACGGTGTATACAAGCCAGGTAACGTGGAGCTTCGCCCAGACATCCTGAAGAACTCGCAGGACTACATTCAAGAGAAATTTGGTACAGGTCCTAACCCAGTCCACTTCGTATTCCACGGTGGTTCAGGCTCTGAGAAGCAGCAGATCACTGAGGCAATCGAGTATGGCGCTATCAAGATGAACATTGACACTGATATGCAGTGGGCGTTCTGGGATGGCATTCGTAATTACTACGAGGGCAAAAAAGGCTATCTGCAAAGCCAGATCGGTAACCCAGATGGCGATGATTCTCCTAATAAGAAATATTACGACCCACGCGTGTGGTTGCGTGAAGGCGAAAAGAGCTTTATCACCCGTTTGAAAGAGGCCTTTACTGACCTGAACGCGAACGATCGCAACTAGTAAGAATAGCTATAAAAAAAGGCGAGGGTTTGTCCTCGCCTTTTTTATACTTTCTCCTTTTGCTCCTGCAGCCATTGGTATATTTTATCCGTGTCTTCCTTACGACATAGCTCTGAACCAGGCGTCATGGTAGCTGCTGTACCGGCGGCAACACCATAGCGCACCATATCATCCAGGCTTCCGCCTTGCAGTAAGCATAGTACCATACCAGCCACCATACTATCACCAGCACCTACAGCGCTACGCTGCGGCATAGTAGGCGGCACCACATAACTTATACCTTCTTTTGAAGCAAGCATGGCTCCACGTGGCCCCAAAGACACGACTAATACTTTACACTTTCCTTCATCCAGCACCTGCATGGCTATCTCTTCCTGCTCCATGGCAGAAATCTTCTCCTTGCCTACCAAGGCTGCCAACTCACCCAGGTTTGGCTTGAGCAGGTAAACACCTTCCCCTGCAGCTTTAGTAAGTGCGGCTCCAGAAGTATCAACAATCAACCTGCCCCCCTTGCGGTGTGCCACCGCTGCCAGCTGTGCATAAAAGTCGTCTGGCACGCCTGGCGGGAGGCTACCGCTAGCAACAACGTACTTGGGTACTTTCGCGTCCTCCAGGTTTTCTAGATCATCAAGGCACTGCTTCCATTCCCACTCATATACCTCTGAACCAGGCATGCCAAAGCGAAACTGATTGCTTGAATTGTCCTCCATCACCATCAGGTTCTCACGCGTCCAGTTTTTTGTTTTGATGGCTCTGAAGTCTACCCCTTCCTCTTCTAACAGAGAGCATATTCTGTCGCCAGAGGGACCACCCACTAGCATCCAAGCACAGGAGTCACTGCCTAGCTTTTTAAGCGCCCGCGATACGTTTATGCCGCCTCCTCCTGGCTCGAAAGTTGGTGTCTCGCATCGTAGCTTTTTTTCGGGTAGCACTTGGGCTACATGCGTGCTCTTGTCAAGAGCCGGGTTTAAGGTTATTGTAATGATATCACTCATAGAATATTGGTGCTAAGTTTAAGTTTATCGGCCGATGTTAAACTCACGCCTGTCGCCGGTTTTGAAGGTATAGACTTCGCCGAGCACACCTATCTGCACCTCTTTAGACCAGCCTTTATCGAAAGATATCAGCATAGTTTCCTGCGTAAGCTGTATAGAAATCCAGTGATTGCGGTATCGAATCTGAAATTTAAGGCTGCCCAGCTCTTCCGGCAGCACCGGATTTAGCCACAGTACATTTTCTCTTATTTCTAAGCCTGTAAAACCACGCTGCACCAGGTCAACTGTGCCTGCCATAGCTCCTAAGTGTATTCCCTCGGCTGTGGTACCACCTTGTATATCCTCCACGTCGCTCACCAGGGCCATCTCAAAGTTTCGCCAGGCGCGCTTACGGTCAGACCGGGACAGCACCCAAGAGTGTACGATTTTACTGAGTGTTGAGCCATGTGAGGTACGTTGCTCATAGTAGTTGATGTTGTCCTGTATGTCTTCCGCCCTAAATTCATACTGTAACTGCTGCATTATACCCACCAATTCCCCTGAAGAAAACAGGTAAAAGAGCATCAGCACATCTGCCTGTTTACTGGCTTTATACTTGTTCACGTTATCTCCCTCACTCTCCAGAATTCGGTCCAGACGCATCGCCTCTCCATACTTTGTCTTATACTCTGGCCATGGAAACTCCTCCAACTGCTCGTACCCCTCAAACTGAGAGATGATATGGCTATCCTGTATGAACGGTACATGCATTTTGCCAGCTATATCCATCCACCGCTGCACATCTTGCTCACTGATGCTTAATTTCTGACACAACTCTTCTATCCGGGAGTCATCCAGAATATCGAATAATTTAAGCGCGACCTGAATCACCCATACAGCCATTACATTAGTATAGGCATTGTTGTTTAGGCCTGTGTTCTCTTTGCCTGGGTATTCGGTATGGTATTCATCAGGCCCTACCACATTCCGTATTTCGTAGCGCTCAAGCTCAGAGTTATAGGTCGCAATAGAAGACCAGAACTGAGCTATATCAAAGATCATCTCACCGCCCATGTAGGTCATAAAACCCATGTCCTCGGTAGCCTGAAAATATTGCCACACATTATAAGCAATGGCAGCGTTGATGTGGCGCTGCAGAAAAGTATTATCAGGGAGCCAGCGCCCAGATTCCGGGTTAAGGTGAATTACCTGGCTTTCTTCCCGACCATTGCTCCCACTTTGCCAGGGAAACATAGCACCACGGTAACCCGCCTGTGTGGCAGCATAGCGCGCCTCGCGCAAACGGCGATACCGGTAAAGCAACAGTTCTCTTGTTAGTTCAGGTAGACGCAGGTTAAGGAAAGGAAATATAAAAAGCTCGTCCCAAAAGATATGCCCACGGTAGGCCTCCCCATGCAGGCCCCGGGCCGGCACCCCCACATCCAGGCCAACAGTATGAGCCGAAACCGTCTGCAGTAAGTGGAAAATGTGCAGCCGGAGTATGGACTGGGTTTTTACATCGTTAGTGATGGTTAAGTCACAGCGCCGCCAGATTCGGTGCCAGGCCTGGCTATGCTGCAGCAACAAATGCTCAAAGTTACCTTGCCGCTTAATGTTCTTGCAGGCTTCGTGAAGTGGCTCAGATATAGCTTGATCGCGGGAAGTATAAACCTGCACGATCTTTTCAATTCGAATAGGCTGATTTTGTTGGCATAATACTTTGAGGTGCTGCGCTACCAAGCCTTCCTCTAACTCAACATCACGCTCCACAGCAAGTAGTGTTTCTTCTTGGTAGATGTTGATACGGGCCGCCTGTGCCATTCTGAGCTTAGACTGTACCGTCTGTACCTCCAGGAAAAACGTGTCTTCGGTGTCCCTTCCCTGCCCTACAGCCTGCAGGTGTCTGTTCTTCAGAGCACTGTATCGCTCCACGCCACTGTTCGTAACCCTTCCGTCCAGTGCCGCTACAAGCTCTATCTCACCTGACCAGTTTAAGGGGGTTAACTCCCACTCCAGCGCCGCCACATTTTTGTTAGCCATACTTACCAAGCGACGGCTCCTTAGCGAAGTTTCTCTGCCTTGCCTATCGCGAAAGTGGACGCGGCGGAACAGCAACCCTTGATGCATATCCAGTTCCTGTTGGAATTCCAGCACCTCTACCTTCCGAAGGTCGAACCATTCTCCATCTGCACAGCGGAAAGTTAGAGGTAACCAGTTCGGCCAGTTTACCAGATCTTCATTTTCGATTTTTTCCCCTGTTATTTCGGAGGTAAGGCGGTTGTAGCCACCGGCCAAATAGGTGCCGGGGTAATGCGCTCCGGGCTCTGCAGAATTTTCTTCAAACGCACCTCTGGCGGCCAAATAGCCATTCCCAAGTGTGCAAAGCGCCTCTCTAAGTTGCTGATACTCGGGCTGCCATTTGTCGTAAGCTATCTTCCATTCCTGCATTATATTATTTTAGCTCTTGAATAAGTGCTTCTAAAAATACCTGCACCTCATCCACGCTTTCCAGCCTATATGTAGCGGCTGTCTCCTCATCGTGCTCCCCCACCAGGATACCGATACCCTGACCTTGCAATGCCGCGAAAGCATCTTCATCTGTAAGGTCGTCGCCAATGTACAGCGGAATTATATCAGGTTTATTCAGATCCAGTTCCTCCATCAACCAATGCACTGCTTTTCCTTTGTGCCAATCCAGGTTCGGCTTAAGCTCCATGATCTTTTTGCCAGGTCCAGGCTTAAGTTCATCATGTTTAGCTATTACATCCTGTGCTACCTCAATAACCTGATTAACCTGCTCCTCTGGCACGTTTCTGTAATGCACGGCAATAGCGTAACGCTTGCGCTCTACCAGCGCTCCTTCAATACCGCGAAGACGCTCATTGAGCTCTACCTGTGCTTTATCCAGCGCAGGTATGGCAGCTGCAGCTCCCCCTGGTTCTGTATGCATGTTATTAGGACCAGAGATATCAAAACCGTGAGAGCCGGCATAGTATAGATTATCCAGCTTAACCAATTGCTCCACATTAGCTCTGTCGCGCCCGCTTACTACTGCTACAGGGCAGAGTTCTGCCACGCGCTGCAATGTAGTGCGCATTTGATCTGACAGAACAGCTTTATCCGGATCTTTCACAATAGGACTCAAACAGCCGTCGTAATCCAGGAAAACAGCAGGCTTTTTACCCTGCAGTAGTTCCTGCACTTTATTTAGAGCTGAGGGAAGGGTGTTGCCGTCATGCTTCTGAACAGTGTTTGCAGCTATGTTTTTCATTGTAGTGTTTAAAGTTGGAAATTTTTGCAGCACCATATCGGCGCCATGTCTTTGTAATTCTGTTGCTTGGTTTGTACGGTCGATGCCCACAACCAAGCCCAAGCCTCCTGCCTTGCCTGCCTCTACTCCTGCCAATGCATCTTCAAAAATGGCTGTCTCCTGAGGAGAAACTTGCAGCCTTTTAGCAGCCTCCAAAAAAATGTCTGGTGATGGCTTTCCCTTGATGCCCAACTCTGCCGCTACAACACCATCAACCCGTACTTCAAACAGTTCCTCCAGCCCAGCAGCAGCAAGTATAGCCTTGCAGTTCTTGCTTGCCGAAATTACAGCCGTTCGCATCCCCTCTGCGCGCATTTCTCTGATAAATGCTACCGTATCAAAATATACCTCTACCCCATCCTGCTGAAGCAACTCCTGAAAATAAACATTTTTTAGGTTTCCTAAGCCTGCAACTGTTTCGATTCCTGGCTCATCTGCAGGTGCTCCCTCTGGCAGCGTGATTTCTCTGGATGCAAGAAAATTTCGTACGCCATCATAGCGAGGCATGCCATCAATATACTGTCTGTAGTCAGTTGAGATATTAAGTGGTGCATGAGGTTTACCATCTCGTCGCGCTCGCTCCTCTAAATAGGCGTCGAACATAGTTTTCCAGGCTTTGGCATGCACCCGAGCCGTCTGTGTAATCACACCATCCAAATCAAATATAAGCGCTCTTAGTCGCTTCGTTTTGATCAAATCGAATAGGTGGTTCTGAGGCATAGTGTGCTGCATAAGCCAGTATGACGTGTTGGAGGCACTCAGGAAAACATACTCCTCAAAACTGCATTAGGTTTTTACTTTATGCTTTAAGGAGCTGTTGCAGGACGCAGATTAAGATAAGCAGAATGGCTATAAAACAGAGAGCCTCTTTTGCAAAAGAGGCTCTCTGTTTTAAGTCGTATAAAATATTAGCACTTATAAGGATGCAGCCTTGGCTTTGAGCTCAGAGCTAAACCCATTTATTACTACATCAACATCCTCTGCATTGAGTTTCTCCTTAGAGATGCTTCGGTCTACACCTACAATCAGTCCAAAACCACCAGCTTTAGCACCTTCTATGCCGGCAGCAGTATCTTCAAAAACAGCAGTTTCCTGTGGTTCTACGCCAAGTCTACGGGCAGCCTCCAGGTAAATATCTGGAGCCGGCTTGCTCTTCAGCTTTAGCTCATTTGCTACTACTTTGTCTACTCGTACTTCAAAAAGCTTATCTAAACCTGCACGGCGAAGTATGGTCAGACAGTTTCTGCTGGCAGAGACGATGGCTGTTTTCATACCTGCTTCCTGCTGCTCTTTTATCCAGTCAATGGCATCATCAAACACAACCACACCATTCTGCTTTAACAGCTCATGGAAGTATAAGTCTTTGCGCTCCCCTAAGCCTACAAGAGTATTGCTACCTGCATCTTCAGTTGCAGTACCTTCTGGCAGTGTAATCCCGCGCGACTCCATAAAATTACGCATGGCATCTAAGCGAGGCACATCGTGCACGTACTTCTGGTAATCCTCTTTCAGGTGAAAAGGCTTATAGCTTTTCCCGTCCTGTTCTCCACGCTGTTTCAGGAAAGAATCACACAGTTTTTTCCATGCTTCGGCATGCAACCCTGCAGTGTTTGTAATCACACCATCCATATCCAGGATAAGGGCTTTTATTTTTTTCTCTTGTATTAGATTACTCAGATTACTCATAAAGTATAAGCTTTTCTTGATAGGTTTCTTACAATAATCTACAGCCAGGCTCCATCCTACAATCAGCGACTCAGGCAGTTTTCAAAGGCAGCTTTAACGATAGGCCCGCTTTTTTATACTGCATGGGAGCTGCAGCCCTGCATCCGGCTCATCAAATATAGGTACATGCCCTCATAGTTTCAGCATCTACGGGCATTAAATTACAGATGTTTGGCACCCACAAATCTGTGTGTAAACTCAAACATGTTTCTAAATAAACGGTGGCCGGACCTTATCTGATGTGCTTCTGAATGTTATACAAAATGTACTTGCTCTTCTTAAAGCTATACGTTGTCCAGCTTTTTCCTGCTAACCCATTTATAAATCTCTGCAACCCAAATCACCAAGGTAGACAGGACAAAAATGATTAGCAGGTCTACGATAGGCAGCTTTTCGAAGCGAAAAACGCCACTCAGGAAAGGCGTATAGACAACAATCAACTGCAACAGAACAGAAGCAATAAAGGCCATATTAACATATTTGTTACTGAAAATGCCTATCCCGAATACAGAGTACTCCAGCGAACGCATGTTAAATGTGTTGAAAACCTGGGTCATGGAGATAACAATGAAAACAGCGGTTCGGGCCGTTTCTTCGCCTTGTGGCAAATAGTAGGCGAAAGAGGCTAGTGCCAATCCTAACATTACCACGCTCATCAACAGAATGTAAGGCACCACACTCCTATCCAGGATATTAACATCGCGGGGAATAGGCTTGTGCTTCATTATATCACCGTGGCCACGTTCTGTTGCCAGCCCAAGCTCCATCACACCATCAGTTACTAAGTTTACCCAAAGTATCTGCGTAGCTGTAAGCGGGAAAGGCCAGCCTAGTATAATGGTGATGATAAAAACAGAGACAAAAGCAAAGTTTGTAGTAAGCAGGAAAAAACTGGTTTGGCGCACGTTCTGAAACACAATGCGCCCCTCCCTTACTGCTCGTACTATGGTAGCAAAGTTATCATCAGACAGCACGATTTGGGAGGCATCTTTGGCAACATCAGTGCCTCTGATTCCCATAGCTATGCCTACGTCGGCACGTTTAAGAGCAGGCGCATCGTTCACACCATCACCTGTCATGGCAATCAGGTGGCCTTTGCTTTGCAGATGCTCTGCTATGCGCAGCTTTGTATTGGGGCTTACGCGCGTGAACACCGACACATGGTCTACCAGCTCCTCAAACTGCCTATCATCTACCTCCAGCTCATCTTCCTGAAGCGCCAACGGATACTTACCCTCACCTGCGTCAGCATCTAAAATACCCACTTCGCGTGCAATTGCTGCCCCCGTTTTCTTATGGTCGCCGGTAACCATTATCACCCGTATCCCAGCTGATTTACAGTCACTCACAGCTTCCTGAACGCCTGTTCGTGGGGGGTCCACAATGCCTGTGATGCCTACCCAGACTAAGTTCTTCACCTCATCTGCTTTTGCAACACTATTTGAGGCATCAGCCTCAACGTAAGCTAAACCAAGCACACGCATGGCCTTATCGGCCCATTCATCGTTTTTGTTCTGTATGCGTAGCCGCAGCTCCTCGGTTAGCTCCTGCAGTCCCTGTTTTGTAAGTATGCGGTTGCTGAGCTTCAGTATCTTTTCTGGTGCGCCTACCACTAACAGCTCCCGCTGCCCCTCTACCTCTACCAATGTTGCTCTAAACTTCTGCTCTGAGCTAAAAGGCAGGTCATCTATTTGCTTTACCTCCGGCAGTAAACCCTTCTCTTTTGCTAGTGCTTTTTTTGCCAGCACTAGCAGTGCGACCTCTGTAGGGTCACCGGTGACTTCTGGCTCTGCCGATTTGCCACCTTCACCAGCCTTAGGCTTCCCTAAGTGGGCATTATTGCACTCTTTAGAGATGAGCAGAAGCTTTTGAAGCACCGGGTTATCGGCGGCGGTTATACTTTGCCCCTCATGCCTTAGCTCCCCATCCACGGCATAACCTGTACCTGAAACTTCTACTTCAGAGCCGTCTCCCAGATAAACGGAGCCTACAGTAAGTACACTTTTGGTAAGTGTCCCGGTTTTATCAGTAAGTATAACCGATACCGAACCGAGCATTTCTGTAGAGGTAAACTCACGGGTAATCGCGTTTTGCTTAGCCATCCGGTTAGCTCCTATTGCCAACACTATAGTGATCACAGCAGGAAGCCCTTCCGGGATAGAAGAAACCAGCGTAGCTACTGTCACCAGCAGCACCTCCTCAAAAGCATAGTCGCGGTAGAAATAGCCAAGAAGGAAAACGAGTGTTGATGTACCTATGGCAATAAAAGCCATTTGCTTGGCCAGCCTTTCGGTTTTCTTTCTGAAGTTAGTAGTGGTAGCTTTTATCGATCCCAGGGATTGTGAAATCTTACCGAGCTCTGTAGCACCGCCTATAGCTGCCACTACGGCAGTGGCTGAACCCCTGGCTACGTGGGTACCCTTCCAGAGCATATTGGTTTTATCGCCAAGGTTGGTTTTTTCATCCAGCGGCTCCGTGTGCTTCTCAATCGGGAGCGATTCTCCTGTTAATGAAGCCTCTATGGTCTGCAGGTTTTTTCCACGTATCAGGCGTGCATCAGCAGGTATACTATCACCCTCTTCCAGTTGAATGATATCACCTGGTACCAACTCCCGCGCCTCTAAGGTTCTCAGTTGCCCGTTCCGCAGTACTTTCGCCTCCTGCTTCAGCATGCTCTTGAGCGCCTGTATAGCTTTTTCGGCACGGTACTCCTGAAAGAAGCCCAACACGGCATTAAACATAATGACCCCCAAAATTACATATACGTCCACCATATGGCCTGCATACCAAGCCACACCGGCTGCTATTACCAGCACCAGTATCAGAAAATCCTTAAACTGGTTTAGAAAGAGAAGTATCGGGTTGATTCCCTCTTTCCCGGTAAGTTCGTTGGGGCCATACTCCTGCTGCCTTCGCTTGGCCTCTTCGTCTGTTAAACCGTCCGGCTGACTTTGTAATTTCTCCAGTGCTTCCTCAACTGTAACACTGTGATAGGGGAATTTCTGTTCTATTGCCATGTGCTTCTGCAGCGTTCAGAGTTGGGTGATCTAGGAAATTTATGCGGTGTATACTATGGAATTCCATCCGTCCTCTCATTAGGTGGTACATGGGGTCCCTGTTCGGGACGTGTAGCATGCGTGTCTCCTCCCGTGATGTACTTGGAATGTGGTGGGGTGCGCTTGCCGTCATCCTCCCGTAAGATTTTATTCTTCTTCCCTGAGTTCTGCGCCTGGTCTTTCTGATCGTCTCTCATAATGTTAAACTTAAAATAACTCTTATCCTTCTTCTCTTATAATACTACAGGTAAAAGCAGACTTCCTACCTCTATACCCATCTCCTTTACTAGCTGCAACACAATACTTTACCTACGCAGCTTGCTACAAATTGATATTGTGTAGCCAGATATTAACCGCTGCTAACCCTGTCCAATATTTCGCCCGGAATTTCTTAATTTTGACATCGCAGTCTATATTGCATTTATACTTTATAAGAGAATACCCAACTCAGCCGTAACCCGATAGATAAAATCGTAGTAGTTGAAGCCGGGTGTTTAAACCTCAACAAGACCATAATACTATGCTGAAGAACTTCCCGCCAATCAAAACAGAAGCCTGGAGAAAACTGGAAGAGCACTATAAAAATGTGCAACCACAACACCTCCGTGACCTGTTTGCTCAGGACCCGCAACGTTTCGAAAAGTTAACGTTCCGCCTGAACGATACGCTTTATGACCTGTCTAAGAACCGTATTACACAGGAAACAGTACACCTGCTAACGCAGCTGGCGGAGGAAATGGACGTACCAGGCGCAATTGAGAGCTTGTTCGGCGGTGAAAAGATAAACGCCACAGAAAACCGTGCAGTGCTGCACACTGCCCTGCGTAATTTTACAGATGAGCAACTGCAGGTAGATGGAGAGAATGCCCTGCAGGAGGTACGCCAGGTACAGGAGCAAATGCGAAGCTTCTGCAACAGGTTACATTCTGGCGAGTGGACCGGTTATACTGGCAAGCGGATTCAGAATGTAGTAAACATTGGCATTGGCGGCTCTGATCTTGGGCCAAAGATGATAGTGGAGGCACTGAAGAAGTATCAGAAGCCAGGCATAGAAGTATACTTTATCTCAAACGTTGATGGAACGGATGCTGCCGAAGTACTGCGCAGACTAGACCCTGAGACGACGCTGTTTATCATAGCATCCAAAACATTTACCACCAAAGAAACAATCACCAATGCAGAAACAGCACGTGGTTGGTTCCTGAACAAGGCTGTTGACCGCGAGCACATCAAAAAACATTTCGTGGCCCTTTCTACAAACATAGAGGCCGTTACTAAATTTGGTATTGCCGAAGAGAACGCTTTCCGTTTCTGGGATTGGGTTGGAGGCCGATTCTCCCTATGGTCTGCTATTGGCCTATCGGTTGCCTGTGCCTTAGGCTACGATAAATTCGAAGAGCTGCTGCGTGGTGCAGAGTCCATGGACAAGCACTTCCGCCAGGCTCCGATACAAGAGAACATTCCGGTGCTGATGGCACTGTTAAGCATCTGGTATACGAACTTCTTTGGCTGCCAGACTCATGCTATCCTTCCGTATGACCAGTACCTGCGCCTGTTGCCAGAGTACCTGCAACAGCTGCTTATGGAAAGCAACGGTAAGAGTACCGACCGCAACGGGAACCGAGTTGATTACCAAACACAGCCTGTGGTATGGGGAGCAGCAGGCACTAACAGCCAGCACTCCTTCTTCCAGCTGATCCACCAGGGTACCATACTTATTCCTTGTGATTTTATCGCCCCGGCACAAAGTCACAATCCTATTGGTAACCACCACCCACTGCTACTGTCAAATTACTTTGCCCAGACAGAGGCGCTTTTGAAAGGCAAGAATGCAGAAGAGGTACGCCAGGAGCTGGAACAAAAAGGTATGGCTAGTGAAGAGCTAGAGCAACTGCTACCACACAAGTTGTTCGAAGGCAACAAGCCAACAACATCTATCATGATGAAGAAACTGACTCCATTTGAGCTTGGTAGCCTGGTAGCTATGTACGAGCACAAGACCTTCGTACAAGGTGTAATCTGGAATATATTCAGTTTCGACCAGTGGGGCGTAGAACTTGGTAAGCAATTAGCAGGTACGATAGAAGGTGAGTTACTGCAAGGAAAATCATCTGAGCACGACAGCTCTACCAAGGGCTTGATGGCATACTACACCGAGAATCAGTAAAAATGACTTGTTAGGAGTTAGCGGCTACCTCATTCATAACTCTTAACCTTTAAATAAACAACATGAAGCGAGTGGTGTTGGTGCTGTTAAGCAGTTTGCTGTTGAGCAGCTGTGTACAAGATGATTTCTTTCAGCACGACGCCCTGGCCACAGAAAAAGAACTTCATGGAAAAGCCGCTGCCGGTCCGGATAGCGCCTGGGTTATAGCCGGGCGCCACTACGACCGCAGCGGCTTTCATCGTTTTTTCTGGGGCAACCATAACCGTGCCCTCTGGATAACACCAGTTAAACTCCCTGTTTTCAAGCTACATTCCATCCATGGCGGATTGCGTGTTGTAAAGAAAGGTGGCGGCTACCAGACAACCAGCTTTCAGTTGCAGGATAGTTCCGGCCGCCTCTATGCCTTTCGCTCCATAGACAAAGACCCTAAGCATGTTTTAACCGAGTTCTGGCAAGGCACTTTTGTTACCAACATCCTGCGCGATCAGACATCAGCCGCTAACCCTTATGGTGCGCTCATTGTGCCACCACTAGCCAAAGCCGTTGGTGTATACCACACCACGCCTAAGTTGTACTATGTGCCTGCAGCAGACACCTCTTTTGGGAAGTACAGCCAGGAGGTACAGGGCAAGGTCTTTATGCTCGAAGAGAAGTATGAAACCCCGGCAGACTTCACCCCTCTTTTTGCTGATGATGTGATAGGTTTTGAGGAATCAGAAGATGCGTTGCGGGAGCGTTTCGAAAAAAACAACCACCACTTCAACCAAAAATCTTTTGCCCGTGCCCGTCTACTGGATTTACTGGTGGGCGACTGGGACAGGCACAAAGGCCAGTGGGACTGGGCAATTACAAGACAGGGCACAGACACTATCTATCATCCAATTCCGAAAGACAGAGATCAGGTTTTTCTTAAAATGAATGATGGCCTTATACCGTTCATTGCGACCAATAAGCTACTAGCCAGAAAGCTCCATTCCTTCGACCACAACTTCAGCGATGTGAAGGCCTACATGATTAATGCTGCCTTTATAGACCAACGCCTGTTACACGAGCTAAGCCTGGAAGACTGGCAGCAGATTGCCAGGCAAATGCAGCAACTGCTAACCGATCAGGTAATAGAACAAGCAGTGCTGGAGTTGCCTGCGCCAGTGTACACTTTAGTAGGTGATCAAATAACAAGCAACCTGAAAAGCCGCAGGGATTTGCTTGAAGAGGCTGCGGTAAAAATGTATACAATCCTAGCTAAAACTGTAGCAGTTCCTGGCTCTGATGCAGAAGAGAGATTTGAAGTAAAACGCCTTAATGATGAGCAGGTGGAGGTAATTGTAGGACGCCCACAACATGGAAAAACACCGGCTAAGGAACTATACAGACGCACTTTCCGACGAAGTGGGACAGATGAAATTATACTTTATGGATTGGGTGGAGACGACGAATTTGTGCTGTCTGGAGATGTTCAGGAAAGCATACTCCTCAAGATTTACGGGGGATTGGGAGAAGATAAGGTGGCGGATAATTCTACCGTGGCAGGCTGGAAAAAGTATACCCATATTTACGACACAAACCGTGGCAACGAGTTTACGTTTGGCTCAGAGACAAAAGACATGACAACAGACGACGTAGGGGTGCACGCTTATGATAGAGAAGGAAACTAATTCATATTTAGGAGTAAAAGAACATTACCTCCCTTTGGCCCGCTTCACTAAGTAGGCGTAGAGCACTTTATCAAAAGGCTCGCTGATATCTACAGGCACGAAATCAATTTTGTATTGGCCGCACTTCAATGCCAGTTCTCTTTTGTAATTCTCTACAGCAGTACGGTAATGATCGCGCACCTGTGATGGTTGCAGCTTAAGCTCCTGCCCTGTCTCTACATCCACAAAAACATAAGGTCTCTCAGCAAACTCAAAGTCCTCCTCTGTTCTTCTGTCCATCACATGAAACAGCAGCACCTCATGGTTCTGGTGCTTCAGGTGCTGCAGAGCTGCAAAATTAGCTTCCATTGCATCATAGCGGCTAAGCATATCGCTGAATATGACTACGAGCGAGCGCTTCGGAATCTGCTGCGCAATTTGGTGCACTACCTCTGCCACATTTGTTTCTTTGGCAGTAGGTTGCTGCTCCAACTGCTTCTGCAGGAGCAAAAGCAAGGTATGCAGGTGGGAGGCCGTAGAGCGCACTGGAGTCTGCTGCTCAATCTTGTCTGAGAAGGTAACCAGGCCTACTGCATCGCGCTGCTTACGCAGAAGTGTAGCTAAGGCTGCTGCACAGAGTGCTGAAAAGGCAAGCTTTCCGTTGTTCTCCAGCGGGTAGTACATAGAGGGCGAAACATCCAGCAGGATATGGCAGCGCAGGTTCGTCTCCTCTTCGTAGCGTTTTACAAAAAGCTTATCGGTACGGGCAAAAACTTTCCAATCTATGTGCCGCGTACTCTCGCCGTTGTTGTAAAGACGGTGCTCTGAGAATTCTACTGAGAACCCATGGTAGGGTGACTGATGTAAACCAGTAATAAAGCCCTCCACCAATTGCTTTGCCAGAAACTCCATGTTCTCAAATTTCTGTACATCGGCAAGGGTAAGGGGCTTTTTCATAGTTTACTGCTTTGTTGTAGATTCTGCTTCTGAAACGGCAAAAGGCGTGTCTTGTTGTGCTTCAGTTTCGCTCAGCGCTTCCACCTTTACTGTTGCTGTGCCAGAACGTACCATATCCAGCTCTTTTGCTGCTGCTTTGGAAACGTCTATCACACGGTGGCGGCTGCTAACCATTCGGTCATTGATACGTACAACAACGGTCTTGCCATTATTCAAATTAGTTACCTGCACCTTAGTGTCAAAAGGCAGTGAGGCATGCGCAGCGGTCAGTTGATTTTTGTCGTAGGGTTCGCCGCTGGCAGTTTTGTGGCCATGAAAGCGGTCGGCGTAAAAAGAGGCTTTACCGCTAGCTGTGTAAGTGGCCGGTCCTGAAAAGAACGAAAGCAGGAAAATCAATACTACTGAACATAGATTCATAGTATTTCATAGTTGGTCCGGCTACAAATATAGAGTTAAAATAATTTAAGTGAATTTTAAATTCTAAAACTTTTATATATCAGATCTATATATTACTTTTAGGTTCTCAAGGTTGAATTTAACGTCTAATAACGGTGGAAGAGAACAACGAAAAAGCAGAAATTTATTCCCAGAGAGTAAGAGCCGGGAAGAGAACGTATTTCTTTGATGTGAAGTCAACTCGTTCTAACGACTTCTACGTGACTATCACGGAGAGCAAGCGTAAGTTCAAAGACGACAGCTTCTCATACGAGAAACACAAGATCTTCCTTTACAAAGAAGACTTCGTGAAGTTCATGGAGGCGCTTCAGGGAACTATTGACCACGTTAAATCCGAGCTCTTGACAGAAGAAGCACTTGCTGCACTGGAGAATCCTGTAAGCGAGAAAGAAGCCTCTTTTGATGAAGAACTTAAGTGGGACTAAACCCGAACCACTTAACATACTAATATTACCGAAGCCCGCCGCCTCCTGCTGTGGGCTTTTTGCATTAGCACCCGCCCCTCTCACACCTTATTTAAAGTAATAGAGCGCGCAGAGCTAAGTAATTTATTGTATCTTTGCGCCCTGAAATAAACATAAAAGTATAAATGGGACTACGATGCGGTATTGTGGGTCTGCCAAACGTTGGCAAGTCTACCCTGTTCAACGCTATTTCTAACGCCAAGGCAGAGTCTGCCAATTATCCTTTCTGTACCATTGAGCCTAACGTAGGCGTAATTACGGTGCCAGATGAGCGCCTGCAGATACTGGAAGAACTGGTGCACCCAGAGCGCGTGTTGCCAACAGTAATAGAATTTGTGGACATTGCCGGCCTAGTAAAAGGCGCCAGCAAAGGCGAGGGTCTGGGCAATAAGTTCCTGGCCAACATCCGTGAGGTAGATGCTATCATTCATGTGGTGCGTTGCTTCGAAGATCCGAACATTGTGCACGTGGCCGGTCAGGTAGATCCTATTTCTGATAAAGAAATCATCGATACAGAGCTTCAGCTGAAAGACCTGGAGTCTGTCGATAAGAAAATACAAAAAGTAATCCGTACGGCTAAGTCTGGCGATGCGAAGGCAAAGAAAGAAATGGCTGCTCTGGAGAAGTACAAGGCACACCTGGAGAGTGGCCAAAATGTGCGCTCTCTTGAAGTAACGGAGGAAGAGAAAGAAGCTGTAGAAGATCTGAAGCTGCTAACAGAGAAGCCGGTGATTTATGCCGCCAACGTAGACGAAGACTCTATGCTGACAGGTAACCAGTACTCTGAGGTACTGAAAGAACACGTGAAAAACGAAAATGCACAGGTAGTGCTGATTTCGGCCTCTATTGAAGCGCAGATTGCTGAGTTGACTGACCCTGAAGAGAAAGAAATGTTCCTTTCAGAGTATGGCTTGCAAGAGTCTGGCCTGAACAAGCTGATCCGTGCTTCTTACGATCTGCTGAACCTGATCACCTACTTCACTGCCGGTGTGAAAGAAGTACGCGCCTGGACAATTCAAAAGGGCTGGAGAGCACCACAGGCTGCCGGTGTTATTCATACTGACTTTGAGAAAGGCTTTATTCGTGCTGAGGTAATCAAACTAGAGGATTACCAGAAGTATGGCTCTGAGGCAAAAATCAAAGAGGCTGGTAAAATGGCCGTTGAAGGCAAAGAGTACGTGGTGCAGGATGGCGATATCATGCACTTCCGCTTTAACGTGTAATTCATTTTAAGAGTAAAAACAGAAAAGGCAGGCCAATTGGCCAGGAGTGGTCGGCAGAAATTCCGACCACTTTTTTATGTTTTAAAGAGTTTGCCTAAGTCCCCACCGCACTCTGCCACAATGATGGCAATGGCCAGGTTTCTGACTTCCATAGCAAACCTGCGTTTGGCCGTTTTGTAGCCAATGGCGTTGGCCTGTTTGTAGATAAGCAGCAGCATGGCCACAATCAGGGTCATGTAGAGCATCACCTCTATGCCGTTTTGGTTGAGCGAGACCAAGTGGCTCAGGTTGAGCTCCTGCTTAAAGAAGCGAAAGAACACCTCCATGTCCCACCTGCGCCGGTAGGCCTTGGCTACCTCTTCAGCAGGCATCTGCAGGGCATTGGTCAACAGCCAGTAGCGCTGCTTTGGGTCCTGCTTGCTTTCCACGATGAGGAGGCGGAAATCCTGCTCCAGCAGGCTTTCCCGGTACTGGATGTTTCCTTTCTTGTTGTGGATGGGCTTGCCGCAGTAAAGCCTGACGAGCTGATCGCTCCTCAGCACCCCTTCGCCCAGGTCTGTCTGCTGTCCTGGCTCAAGCAGGTTGGCCTTGCGCTCATACTTGCGGTTTTCCTTCACCCGGCAGACAAAGCGCACCTGCTGCGCCTCAAAGGCCGCCAGGCTTTGGGCCGATTGCAGGCCCCGGTCCAGCACATACAGGTTTTTGTGGCCAGCCTCCTTCCTGGCATGCTGCCAGACCAGGTGGGACAGGGCCACCTCCTCGCTGTTGTAGCTGCGCTCGCTGAAGGCCTGGGCGCTGCAGGGCAGCACCCCATCAAAGGCCACGGTGTATTGGACGGCCTTCCTGCCGCTGGCATGACCTACGCTGCTTTGAAGGGAGAGTTGCGCCAAGTATTGCTCGGGGATAGGCTCCAGCAGTTGGCTCACACTCATCCTGTGGTCTTTGAATATGCTCATCATCTTTATCTTTTAGCCTGTAAAGACAAAAAACAAGAGAAGCAGAGAGATCAAGAAAGTGAAAAAACAGCCCCAATGAAAGAGTGGTCGGAATTCCTTCCGACCACTCCTGGTGATAAACCTGCCTTTTCTGCTTTTATGTCCTCCTATCTAAGTTTTCTTCAGGTACATTGTCTTCAGCACCACCCAGCTTTTCCTTATCCGGCAGTACACCTCATCTTAGCTGTCAGTTTGGCAAGTGTTCTTGCTTAAATTACCCCACTTACTTTATGGTCTTTCACAACATGCACCTAACCCCCGTTATTTAGGTTATTTACACAAACATTTAAACAGAAATAACATACATTAAAGCTATTGATTTTTATCTTTTTGATATCGTGAAATGGCTACAGAGTCGAGCAAGCTACTGTTGTAGAACTTCAAGCAAATATCCATCACTCTTTTGCCTTCCATACCTTCAGCTACACGTCCTACTCTACTAGCAGAGTCTAGCAAAATCTTATCTCTTTCAACTTTTGCCAAAATATCAATTAGTGCAACCTCTGAATACAGGTAATCAGGAAAGCGGCAACTAGCGTCCTCAGTTACTAAATCATACTTATTGTCATACCCATACTTTATACACCTACAGAAGCTAAGGGTTTTGAAGCCCTCTATAAAAGAGTTCTTATAGTTTTCTTGCAGCATTTTCCTCTCCCCTAGTTTGAAGTTAGATGTACAGCCTATTAAAGCTACAACAAACAGCAAGACCAAAGGAGCCAGAACACTTCTCATTTTAGGTTCCTTACTTCCTGTTGAAGAACAGCCTATCATACCCGATCAAAAGGTCAGCGCGAGAGCCTGGTGGGCGGTAGTAAATCAGGATGTCGTAGATGTTATCGGTTTCGAAATGACTTCCCTCAAAGTAGCTTTCGTCCGGGTCAGCAGAGCCTTGCTTTAAGGTGTAGTAGTAGTTGTAGTAGCCCTGCTTTAATAGCATACGCCCTGTGAAAGCCTGTCGCTCGGCATCGAAGCTTAATTTGGCCTCTTTTGTTTCTCTCCAGTTTGTCAGGTCGCCCTGTAGGTATACTTCTCCAGGCACATTGTCTGATACCTTCAACTCAAAATCTACCCATGTGTAATCCCCATTCACGTCGCCATTCCCATACTGCCTGTTGCCAAAAATCCGCCTTCCGTTAATGTCAGGGTCTTGGCTGTAGGCAAGGCCGTTTCTGCTTTTGTCCGGCTGAAGATCCACCAGGATAGGGCTCTGCTGCAAGTTTATACTTTCAACACCAATGCCATTGTAGTTCAGGCTGCGTGTGTCGAATGCACGAAACTCGCTCAGCCCCTTAAACAGCTCCTTCGGATCAAAGAAAACATACTCCAGTCGGCGCTGCGCATCGTGGATATAGGTAGGGCGGGCAAGGCGTTTGGCATTGTCCCAGCGAAAGTTCTGGCGCATCACTGCCTTGACGTCTGCAGCAGGGTTTATTAACTCATAATCCGGGTAAAACACATTAAACTCTACCGGCTGACGTGTTTCTCGACCCTGTGGCCCAAGCGGTGCACCTAACTTGCTCGTCACCGTCACGAGCTCCTGATACACAAGTATGCGCTGCGTAAGCAACAGCTTTCCTCCCTCCTCTTGTACTACCAACACATAGTTACCACTCAGCTTTACCCGTGGCACCCGAAACTGGTAATGCACATATGGTACACGTGTATTTACAGAATTTTGAGCATCGGTAATAAAAAACTCATTGAATTCGTTCAGAAACTGGGTATCGCTGAGAGAAGAGGGTGTCCAGTTTGCATCGCAATGAATAAGCTTTGCCACCAACCTGTTGGGAGCAGCATTTAAGCGATCAAACTCAAGTATAACAGGTGTGCCCTGGCCAAGTGCGACAACAGGTGGCTCCAGCACTTCTTCCTCAAAACCAGTAGCCACATAAGCTTGCACCGACTGTATACTTTCATCGTATACAAAATCCTCGTAGCGGAGTTGTGCCTGTGTGCTACTACTGCTCTGTACCTGTTGCTCGATTGGGACACAAGCCACAGTGCCTACCGCCAGTAAAGAGCCCAGCAGGTAAGTATAGATTGTTCTTTTCTGCATTCGTTAAGTCTAGGCTTTTCTTATAGATAAGGCCAAATGATTATCAGAACGAATATAGTCAAAAATGTGTAAGCCTCCCTTAATTAATACAGCCGTTGCAGTTTGTGCTTTCTATCGTTCTTCCATATTGTAGATACGTCACTTAAAGGGATGAAACAGGTACTTCTGGCTGGTGCCACCGGACACCTGGGCCGTCATTTGCTACGAGCACTCAAACAGCAAGGCTTTATAGTTACAGTTCTAGCACGTTCAGAGCAAAAGGCTTCTGCTCTCTCTCCTGCTCCTGATCGGCTACTATTTGCAGATGCAACACATCCAGACTCTTTGTCGGGTTGCTGCCAGGGTATAGATGTAGTGGCATCTGCGGTGGGGAAGAGCATCAGTTTGAAAGACTGGAGCAAAACTACTTTCCACGAGGTAGATTATCAGGCAAATTACAACCTCTTGCAGGAGGCGAAGGCGGCAGGAATACAGCAGTTCATATACATTTCGGCTTTTAGCGCAGAGCAGCACCCTGAGTTAGCTTACTTCAAAGCACATGCAGATTTTTCGGAAGCCCTAAAACAATCTGGCATCAGCTATACCATTGTACAACCAACAGCATTATTTTCTGTATTCGACGAGATGACAGCTATGGCCAGGAAGGGAATGCTAGGTGTGATCGATTCAGGTGCGGCCTTAACCAACCCCGTGTTTGAAGGAGATGTTGCCAACGTAGCTGTGGAAAGTATAGGGGGACCATCAGAAGTCATTCCTATCGGCGGTAAACGTATCTATAGCCGGTTAGAACTAGCAAAATTGGTTGGCAGAGCTGCAGGGTATGAAGGCAGGATAATTCATGCACCTAAAACTGCTATAAAACTTTTACTGCCTTTGGTAAAGCTGTTCAGTCCGAGCCTATGTCATACATTAGCATTTCTAACCAAAGTATCAGTAGAAAATTGTGTAGCTCCACAGCTAGGAGAGTTCACGTTGGAGGACTACCTGAAATTGCCGGAGAAAGCATCGAAAGCCAGTGCTTAGCTAATCGTCCATAAGTTCGGTCTCTACAGATATGCCTGCTACCAACGTTTTCTGAACTGGGCACCTACTGGCAATTACCTTGAGGCGCTGTCGCTGTTCTGCAGTTAGGTCACCGAAAAGACGTAGCTTTTTAATAACCTGAGTAAGTTTTGCTGTGTCCTGCTCACAATGCTGGCAATCGTCTGTATGAACACGCTCATGCCGCAGTTGTACCTCCGCACGCTCCAGAGGCCAACCTTTCAGCTTCGCGTACATATTTAAAGTTATCACTGTACATGCACCCAGTGCCGCTAGTATATAATCATAAGGGTCTACGCCATTTTTAACATCCTGCTCACTGCCAGATTCATCAATAATCATTGTATCTGTACCAGCAGTTACTTTCGCTACCAGGGGTACGCTACTATCGGTGCTTACCTTTACAAAACCCTCTACCTCTTGCATGCTCATAATCATTCGTTTAAGATGATGCTTATACTTTAACGAGCGGCAAAAGAAAAGTTTTAACAAGTACAGTTACAAAAACATCAGAAGTGCAGCACAAAGGTTGTTCCCTGCCCCAGCTCCGACTCAACCGAGATAGTGCCCTTGTGTAAGCGCATCATCTGGCGCGAGAGGCTTAGTCCTATACCGGAGCCTGCTTTTTTGGTGCTATAAAAAGGAATGAAGATTTTAGCCATAGCCTCTTCTGTCATGCCAGGCCCATTATCTGAAATGTAAATAGACACGCGGCTACGCTCATCAAGGGAGGCCTGCAACACAATTTTCCCGTCGGGCCCCTCCTGCACTGCTTCCGTTGCATTTTTTATTAAATTGATGAGCACCTGCTCTATCATACTCCTATCGGCTATAAGCAGCATTTTCTCGCGTGGTGCTTTTACGATCAACTGCACATGCTGCTTTGCCAACTGCTCCCGAAGCAATAGCTTAACCTCCTGCAGCAACTCTCCTACATCAAACCGGCTCATCTGTGGTACCGATATGGTGGTAAGGTTGCGGAACTCGTTAACAAAGCGAATAAGTCCGTCAGATCGGCGGCTGATAGTTTGCAGGCACTGTCCTACATCCTGCAGCTCCTCACGCAGCAAGGTTATTTCCTCTGCATCTGTGTCTGTGTAGCTATGTATTTCTTCGCAGGCGCTGGCAGAAAGTGAAGAAATTGGTGTTACGGAGTTCATGATCTCATGTGTCAGCACCCGAATAAGCTTGCCCCATGCCTCCATCTCCTTCTCTTCCAGTTCAGGCTGAATATTTTGCAGGGATGCCAGCCGTACCCGATCACCTAAGAGCGAGAGATCTATAACATGCACCGATAGGTTAGCCTGCTCTCCCCGGTGGCGCACAGGCACCAGCATTTTATCGCCTCCTTGTAACTGCTGTAGGCCAAGTGTCAACTCCGGGCTTGTTTGCTGTAGCTCCTGTACCTGCTGCAATTGCCCCACCTGCAGCAACTTCTTGGCAGCATTGTTTAGCAAAAGTATACTTCCATCAGCTTTGTAGGTAATAATACCGATGCCTATGTGCTGCACTATAACCTCGAAATAGTGGAGATGTGCTTCCTTTTCTGCACGTACTTCCCTGAATTTAGCCATCACTTCATTCAGGCGGAGTCCCAGCTGCTTTTGCGTTTTGCCTTCTCCTTCTATATGAAACTGCTCTGTAAAATCATCATACTTGATAGAGTTGAGAAAGCGTAGAAAAAGCCTGTTAGTTCGTTCCATGTAGCGCATCAGGAGCCATACCTGCAGCAGTATGAATAGCGCTAAGCCTATTATGGTAACTCTGTATTCATTGCTGAACTCTGTTTTGGCCAACAAGAAAACAGACAGAGACAGCAGCAGGACACGCAGCAGCAGCTGTAATTTGTAATGCCTAAAGCTCATATTTTTCCAGTCTTCGATAGAGTGCCCCTCTGGATAAGCCAAGTTCTTTGGCAGCCTTAGAAATATTGCCATCGTGCTTCTGCAGGGCACGTTGTACCGCCTCCCGCTCCAGGTTATCCAAATCCAAACTCTGTGATGTAACTGCCGGGGCTGCAGCAGGTTCTTCCACAGCCAAAAAGAAAAAATCTTCGGCCTGTAGTTCACGGTTGTCGCTCATGATGGAGGCTCGCTCCAAAGCATGCTGCAACTCACGCACATTACCAGGCCAGCTGTAGCGCTGTAGGCGAGCTAAGGCAGTATCTCCAAGGGGCTTTACTGGCTGTTTATACTTTTGGGCATATACCTGCAGGAAATGCTCCGCAAAAAGCGGCAGGTCATCCAGGCGCTCCCGTAGTGGCGGCAAGTGCAGCTCTACTGTATTGATGCGATAAAGCAGGTCCTGGCGGAATTCATTGCGCTGTACCATCTCCTTAAGGGGCATGTTGGTGGCACAAATTAGGCGTACATTTACTGGTATGGGTTTATTTGTGCCAACGCGAATAACTTCACGCCGCTGCAGTACGGTTAGCAACTTTGCCTGCATGGCAGGTGATAGGTTACCTATCTCATCGAGAAAAAGTGTTCCGCCATTAGCAGCCTCTATCCTACCAATTCTGTCTTCCTTGGCATCAGTAAAAGCTCCTTTTTTATGACCAAAAAGCTCACTTTCAAAAAGAGACTCTGTGATAGCGCCCATGTCCACCGTCACAAACACGCTATCTGCACGGGAGGAGCGTTCATGTATGGTACGGGCAATTACCTCTTTACCTGTTCCGTTCTCCCCTAACAACAGTATATCAGCATCTGTACGAGCCACTTTATCTATGATAGAAAAGAGCTGCTTCATTGCTTTACTCTCGCCCTGTATGATGTTTTTGCCGGTGTTTAGCTGGGTATTGAGTGTGCGGTTTACTTCTTTCAGTTGGTTTACTTCTTTGTAAGAGCTGCGCAGTTTAGCAGCAGCCGAAAGGGTAGCAACTAATTTCTCGTTCTGCCATGGCTTTAACACGAAGTCGGTGGCTCCTTCTTTCAGTGCCTTCACCGCCATCTCCACATCGCCATAGGCAGTTATCATTACTACCACTGCCGAAGGGTCGTACTTCATGATCTCCTTCAGCCAGTAAAAACCTTCCTGACCACTCGTAATGTCCTGGCTGAAGTTCATGTCGAGCAGGATGAGGTCGAAATCCTCATTTGAAAGCAGGAAAGGGATTTTCTTTGGGTTCTTTTCCATTACCACCTCCTTGGCATGTCGGCGCAGGAGCATCTTAGCAGAGAAAAGCACATCTTCGTTATCATCGATAACCAGAATGCGTCCCAGGTTCTGTTCTTCCATAGGTTTAGTGCAGGTTGTGTGGTTAGGTCTAGTGAAAATATTGTGCCAGCAGTATACTTCTATAAATATACCATTTAAAGCACTAAAAGTGTAGCTTATTGTGTCCATGGGCGGACATGTTATGTCCAACTGTGGACAATAACATGTATTGCAATTAGCTTCTATATATCCTTAAGCGGGTTTATGCTTTTTGGCACAGCGCTGGCAGTAGTTGATGCAGACGAGATCACTATTTAACACTATTCCCATACCTAAAGCGTAAGAACTATGATTAAGATGTACTTCCTCACGGCTTTCCGGTCGCTGGTGCGAAACAAGAGTTACAGCATACTCAACATTGCCGGCTTAACCCTTGGCATTACCTGCAGCATTTTGCTCTTCCTGATTATAAACTATGAGTTGAGCTATGATACCTTCCATGATAAGGCTGACCAAATCTACCGCGTAACTACTACCTATAAAACCGGGGATGGTGAAGAGAAGCACATGGGCATTCGTTTCCCGATACCCAAGTTGCTACGCAGCAACGATAACTTCGGTATGGACAACCTAACCCAAGTATTTGCTGAGGAGACTTCTCAAATCAACATCCTCAGCGAAAATGGCAACGCTCCAAAGCGCCTATTGGAAGAGAACCCTGTTGCATTTGTGGAGCCAGAGTACTTTGAAATTTTTGGTTTTGAAACTGGTGAAATTGATCCCCGTCCTGGACTGGCTGAGCCAAATAATGTAGTGCTGACACAAAACACGGCAGATAAGTATTTTCCAGAAGGTAATGCTATAGGCAAGATCATCAAATTTAATAACATACTTACTCTTAAAGTAACTTCTGTTATACCTGATCCGCCTGCAACAACAGACTTCCCCTTTGCCATGCTTATTTCTTATCCTTCTCTCAAGAACTACACAACATTTGAGATGGATAACTTTAACATGCTCTACAGTAATTTCCAGATGTATGTGCTGCTGCCTGAAGGTGTATCGCCAGAAGCTAAGGCAGCGGAAATTACAGATTTTGTAAACAGGCACAGAGAGCAGGACAGAAGAGGCACAGAAAGCTACTCGCTACAACCCCTAAACAACCTGCATTTTAATACTGACCTTGGTAACTTCGGCCAGCGCACCATTGCTAAGGAAATAATCTGGTCAATGGCTTTAGTCGGTATTTTTCTGGTATTGGTAGCCTGTATAAACTTTGTAAACCTTGCTACTGCTCAGGCAGTGAAAAGAGCAAAAGAAGTCGGTGTCAGGAAAGTGCTGGGCAGCAGCAAAACACAGCTTGTAATGCAGTTTATCGGAGAGACACTTTTAATCACGCTGCTGGCTACATTCTGCTCAGTTATACTTACAGAACTTGCTCTACCTTATCTGAACAGCCTGCTAGACCTTGAGATATCCTTCAGTATACTTGAAGATCCGGTTATATTACTGTTCTTAACAGCTGAGGTATTATTAGTTACTTTGTTTGCGGGCTTATATCCTGCTTTGATTTTGGCCCAATTTCAGCCAATTTCTGCCTTAAAGAGCCGCATTCATACGCAGCAGGTGGCTGGCCTACCGATACGTCAGGGGCTGGTGGTGCTGCAGTTTACTATTTGCCAGGTACTTATTATCTGCACTATTCTTGTTAATAACCAGATGGAGTATTTTAAAAGCAAGTCTTTAGGCTTTACAAAAGAAGCTGTAGTAACGGTGCCTCTGCCAAACCAAGCAGGCCAGAAAATTCAGCCTCTGCGAGAAGTACTTTTAAGCAACACTGCTGTAAGGCAGGTAAGCTTTGCTGGCTCCCCACCTTCATCCAACTTTACATGGGGTACTAACTTTGCTTATAACAACTCCAGCGAGGATGCTCCGTTTGAGGCTAACCTTAAGTTTGCGGATGAGAATTACCTGGACCTGTACAAGATTCAGCTTAAAGCAGGTCGTGCTTACACGAACAGCGACTCTGCAGCAGTGATGATTAATGAAACGATGCGCCGTAAATTAGGTATCAAAACACCAGCGGAAGCCATTGGTAAAACTATGAGGGTAGGAAGGGACTTTAAGGCTCCTATTGTAGGTGTGGTAGAAGACTTTCACCAAAACTCCCTACACGCTCCTATTGATCCTACTATCATGTTCACGGATCCTAAAAGCTATTTATACCTCAATGCTAAAATCGATATGAGCCAGAAACAGGAAGCAATTGCGCACCTGGAGAAAGTATGGAACATGGCCTATCCGGATGATGTCTTCAATTATGAGTTTCTGGACGAAACAATTGCCAGCTTTTACCAGGAAGAAGCACGGCAGAGTAAGCTTTTCAAGATCTTCTCCTTCATAGCCATTTTCATCGGTTGTCTGGGACTGTATGGCCTGGTGGCTTTTATGGCGGCACAGCGCACAAAAGAAGTGGGTATACGCAAAGTGCTAGGTGCCTCCATATTTAATATTGCTGTGCTGTTCTCTAAGGAGTTTATTAAGCTGGTGTTGATGGCCTTTGTATTGGCTGTACCTATTGCTTATTATATCATTAACCTTTGGCTGCAGGATTTCACATACCGTGTAAGCATTGGCTATTGGCCTTTTGCACTGGCCGGTATTGCAACCTTGCTAATTGCCCTCTTCACGATGGGTACACAGGCTATAAAAGCAGCGCTAGCTAACCCTGTTTTGTCGTTAAAAAGCGAATGACTTTTTTAGTCTTCATAAAACAAAAGAGCCGCCCTTTCCTGAGCGGCTCTTTTGTTTTATGGCAATCAGCTTCCTTAAAGTATTCTTAATAGTTTACTTCTGTAGCCGGCACATCCACTAGTATAAATGTTGCCTCAGTGTTTCCATGTAGGCTTACTATATCCTGATCCTCTAACCTCACCTGGTCATTCAACTCTGCCTCAACATTGTTCACCAGCAGGCCTCCTGTCAGCACATAAACTAAGGTCTTCCTTAATTTGAAGGTTTTGAAGTCAATTTCCTCTCCCTGCCCCACATGACCATAGTATACCGTAGAATTTGAATTCACAAAAGGAACATTCTCCAGGACTTTCTGCCCTGTCACGAGCGGCACCAGTTTATTTCTGGCATCCAGAAAATCCAGGTTCATGTGCTCATAGGAAGGCGCCAAGCCACGCTTGTTTGGCAAAAACCAGAGCTGTAGGATTACGGTATCTTTATCAGAGTTATTTGTCTCAGAATGTGTGAAGCCGGTACCAGAAGTCATCCGCTGAACATCACCAGCATTCAGGGTTACATCATTCCCAATGTTATCTGTGTGAGTCAGCTCCCCATCTAAAACAACCGTTACAACCTCCATCTCAGCATGAGGGTGTGACGGAAAACCATTCCGGCCCTTGATGCGGTCGTGGTTAAACACCCGGAGCGGACCAAACTGCACGTTGGCGGGGTCATAGTAATCGGCAAATGAAAATAGGTAGTTAGACTGCAACCAGTCTCCTACTTTAGCCGCATGGTGGTCTGAGGCAGGTATCAGTTTTATCATAGTTCTATTTTGCTAGAGTGCATAGTAAGGTCATAAACACAACAACGCTATATTCTGCTATGACTTTACGGATAGATTCAAATACTTGTTAACAAATGCAGCTGTAGCATAACTATGGGCACAAAAATGCCTGATGCTGGATCACGCACAGCATCAGGCATTTTCCAGAGCAAGTATGAACTACTCTGCTTTCTTAAGCTTTTGCACTTCCTTCTGCAGGTCAAGCACTATACTTGACAGTTTATCAAGAGACAGATCTGCTATAGGGAAAGTGGAGCTTATGTATGATTTTGCTTCCCAGATTTCCAGCACATCCTCAACGTGTACCTCATATGGAGAATACACTGGGTTGTCAGAATGCAGGCGAAGCGTAGAAGCATCCTTAATCTTATTGAAGATACGCTTGAATACAACTCCTTCTTTCTGGCTAACAATGATGCAAGGCGTTCCGTCTTTTATCTGGCTCCAATCCTCGATAAAGCGGCCGACAATTACAGTACCAGAAGCTATAGGAAGCATTGAATCGCCACTTATTTCAAAAGCTCGGTATGTTCCGCCACTACCAAGCATCGGTAATCGGAAGCGAGGCAGCTCCTCTATAAATTCAGCATCAGCATAACCATTTAAATAGCCTGCACTTGCCTTGTAAGGCACCAGCTCAATATTCTCTTTCTCCTGTTCATTAACAGTAATAGCCAATACCCTCAGGTTACCGCCGCTTGCCTTGCCAGAACCATCTACAGTATTCGCTGCACCTTCTTTTACTATATCACGTGTCACCAAATCATCGAGCGAAATCTGAAACAATTTGGCTACATTAACCAGTGTACTCAGCTTCGGCTCAGCCCTGCCTTCTTCGTACGCTCCCACTAAGGAACGCTTTATATCCAGCTTCTCTGCAAGCTGTGCCTGCGTTAAACCTGCGTGCTTGCGCAAATGCCTGATATTAGATGTTACTAACTGCATAGTAGCTCCTCCTTTTTTATATATGCCGCCATTATATAGCTGCTCGCGGTAAAGCTAACAAAAAATTAGCAACAATACTAACATAGTTAGCAGAATATGCTTTTATGGGATAAATGTGATTAATCTTTATTAGTGATATAATTTAACATTTCTAACAAAATTCATATTAGTTAAAATAATGCAATTTTTTATTAACGCAGCACTGCACCAAAATTTTGAAATATGTTTTTAAAGCATGACTTTTAGCCCTTAAACAACAACAATCAACAAGAGGGAATATTTAATTTGTAACACTACTACATCTCCACATACTTTAAGCTAATTCAGAATTGTCCTATGCTCATAGGTACTATTCTATGAAATGAACAGAATTTAGTGTCTGAACAGCATTCTTATGCCTGTTTTAGAACGAATCAAAGCCTCAAATCAAAAAAATCAGCAAAAGAAGATAGCAGTAGTGAACTTTTCAAATAAACCACGGGTTACGAAATTCAAAAAATTAGGTTTCATAATTAACTAACAAAAATCCCCCTATTACTTAATCTTTACCTGCTATGATCATGAAGCGTACCCTCAAGCATTCGGTGGCACTTGCTACTTTCGCTGCTGCAATCGCCCTTACTGGCTGTCAAAAAGAAGAATTGATGGAAACACAATTTGCTGAACCGCAAGCTTCTTTCTCTTCTCTGAACGGACAGGCTATTGAAGGCCAGTACATCGTTGTATTTAAAAACAGCGGTGCCAGTGTTAAAGGCAACAACAGCTTTTCTGCCACTAAAGTAGAGGCAGCTCGCATCCGTGAGCGAGCATTAGGTGCATCAAAAATTAGCGCCTCTGATGTTTCACAGGTATATGAGGGGGTAGTTAATGGCTTTGCAGCAAGACTAACGCCTGATCAGCTAAGTGCGCTTCGTAATAACCCAGATGTGGCTTATGTAGAGCAAGACCGTATTATTACCTTGGCTCCAAAATGGACTGACACTGAGACTACTTCAACTAAAGGAAACAAAGGCGGAGGCGGTGGTTCCACTGAAACTTCAGGAGGAACAACAACTAAAGGTGGTGGCAAAAAAACAACTGAGCCTGCACCAGAGCCAGAACCTACTGAGCCTGCTCCTACAGAACCAGCGCCTTCTGAGCCAACTCCTACAGAGCCAGCACCAACTGAGCCAGCACCAACTGAGCCGGCACCAACTGAGCCGGCACCAACTGAGCCGGCACCTGCTTATGCAGCTCTTACACCTCTTGCAGGCGAAACAATTCCATGGAATATCGAGCGTGTAGGCTATGGCGACGGTACAGGTAAGACAGTTTGGGTTATTGACTCAGGTATTGACACGGATCACCCAGACTTGAATGTTGACGTAGAGAGAAGCTTCTCCTTTATCTATGGCAACCCTTCTATTGAAGATGGCTTTGGTCATGGTACTTCAGTATCAGGTATTATTGCCGCTAAAAACAACGGTACAGGTATGATTGGTGTAGCTGCTAACGCTACCATAGTTGCCCTTCGTGTATTTGATGATGCTGGTGCAGGTTCTGTATCTAGAGCAATCTCTGCTGTAAACTACGTGATCAGCAATGCAAAACCAGGTGACGTAGTAAATATGAGCCTTGGTAGCGGCATCTCTTCTACGCTGGACAATGCCGTATTAACTGCATCTGAAAAAGGTATCCTGTTCTCTTTGGCAGCTGGTAACAGCGGTGTTGATTGCTCAGGTACATCTCCGGCTCGTGTTAATGCTCCGGGTGTATACACAGTATCTGCCATGGACATCTACGGCAAACTGTGGTCTTCATCTAACTTCGGTGCAGGTGTAGATTTCTCAGCCCCAGGTGTAGGCGTAACTACCACCACTAAAAATGGTAGCTTCGGCACAGGCCACTATGGTACGTCAGTAGCAGCTCCACACGTGGCAGGTGTACTTCTTCTTCGCGGTGAGGTAATGACTCAAGGCTACATCACTGGTGACAAGGACTCAACTCCAGATCCAATCGCTTCTCTGAAATAGTTTTAACTACTTTGGTTGGATTATAAAAGAAGAGGGTGTCCTAAAAGGGCGCCCTCTTTGCGTTTATCCGGTTGCTATTGTTTTTCAGGCGGCCAATTGGAAATCGGCGGCTCTAGGGCTGAAAAAGGCGAAAAGATGATCCAGCAGCCCGCCAGCGGCCCCACCTGGCTGCTCGTGTGGGCGCAAAAGGCCAGCAGCGGCCCTTTCCAGCGCCTCTTCAAAGGCCTTAACGCCTTTTCGGGCAATTTTGCGCAGGTTATGGGCCACAGCGGCCAGGCCAAAGTCCACCTCGGCTTTGGCCAGCGTGCGCAACCTAAAGCGGGTGAAGCGGTTGTTGCTCTTGACCTGCCCAAACACGGCCTCGGGCTCAATGGCCCTTTGCTTGCGGTGGCGCACCCCCTCCTCGCTCAACAGTAGCTCCCGGGCCTTTGCCTTCAGGCGCTGGAGCCGGTGGTTGACCTCGATGACTCTGTTGCCCTTGCCCCTGAAGCACTGCCCTCTTAAGGGGCAACTCTCGCACCGGCGGGCCTGGTAGCGGCTCACCTGCGAGACATAACCCAAGTCAGATGTACGCTCGTACTGGCCCACCTGCTCCAGCCGCTGGCCCATGGGGCAGACGAAGAAGTCCTCCTGCTGGTTATAGTACAGGTTAAGCGGATGGAAGATGTCATTTCGGAACTTGCGCTTCTGCTCTTGATGGAAGTAGTTGTACTTGACATAGGCCTGGATCTGCTTATCCTCGAGCCAGGCGTAGTTCTGCTCCGAGCCGTAGCCGGCGTCGGCCACCACTTCTTTTGACTGCTGCTGGTAATGCTCCTGGAACTGCTGTAGGTGGGCAATCAGGGTGGCCGTGTCGCCCGGCCGCTGGTGCAAAGAGAAGTTGGTGATCAGCTGGTTCTCCGAGCTGATCTGCACGTTGTAGGCCGGCTTCAGCTGCCCGTTCTTCATGTGGTCTTCTTTCATCCGCATGAAGGTGGCGTCCTCGTCTGTTTTGCTATAGCTGTTCCTGTCACCGAGCTTCTCTAACTGCTCCTCGTATTTTTGTAGTCGCGGCAGGTGCTCTTTTTCCAGTTTGGCCACCTGCTTGCGGGCTTTCTTGTCCAGCTCAGCCACGTGCTCGTTGAGCTTTTGAATCTCCTCTTTGAGCCGGTGGGCGTCCACCTTCTCGGGCAGCCGCTCCTGGGGCGCTTTCCTGTCTTCTTTGATGGCCTGGCCGATGTCACAGAGCACGCTGCGGATCTTCCGCTCCAGCTTTTCTTTGTTCTTCTCCACTGAGCCCCGCCACACGAAAGTATAGCGATTGGCGGCTGCCTCTATCTTGGTGCCGTCCACGTACTGGGTCTCGAGGCTCACATACTCCAACCGGTGCATCAGGCGCACCACCTGGGCGAAGAGCTCCTGGACCTGGTTTTTGAGGCGACGGCTTCTAAAGTCATTGATGGTGCGGAAGTCGGGGGTGCTGCCGCCCGAGAGCCACATGAAGTGGATGTTCTCTTCCAGGGCCCGGGCAATGCGGCGGCAGGAATAGATGTTGTTCAGGTAAGCGTAGAAGAGCACTTTCAAGAGCATCCGTGGGTGGTAGCTGCTCGTGCCCCCGCCTTTATAGGTGGCTATGATGCGGTCGATGTTGAGCTCATCGACCACCCGGTCCACGAGCCGCACCGGGTGGCCTTCCGGGATGCGGTCTCCGATGCTTTGGGGGAACAGGACCACCTGGTGGCCCGGCTGCTCCTTGAAAACAACGTTGCGCCTTTTCATGCCTACTAAAATAGCAAAAGGCGAATAAATGAAAAAGGGACTGCCCTTTTTGGACAGCCCCTTCTTTGTTTTAGTGATATTATGCTCCTTACCAGGTATGCTCTTTCTTGAAGATAGAGATGGACAGCCTGATCTTGTAATATTCGTACTGCTCTCCAAGAGCTTCAAACAAGTCTTTTAATTTAGCTTCAGCCCCTAGTTTAGAGATAGCTTTGGATATAGCCTTGTATTCTGTTTTACTAACGTATCTCGACAGGTCTACATCATAGCCCTGCTCATATAGAGTGGCCAGGTGGGAGAAGACGGTTACAGGATTGAGACTACGCTCTTTGGCAACAAGTTCTACACTATACCCTTTCTGTAATAGCTCCAATGTTGCCAGGTGCGTTGCTCCTTTAATCTTGTTCCCCTTATTCTGTTCCCCATTAATGAAATCGATAATTTCGGTAATGAAGGCATCGCCATATCGTTCATACTTCTGTGCGCCTACACCTGATATAGCCAACATAGCAATTTTATTTGTAGGTCGCTCAGCAGCCATTTCCTGCAAAGTGGTATCAGTAAAAATAACATAAGGCGGCACTCCATACTCATCAGCCAAACCTTTACGAAGCGTACGCAGCTTTTCGAAAAGTGCATCCTTAATTAGCTCCCGCTTCGGACGAGCTTTCACAGCTGGCTCTTCCTGCTTCACTTCCTCAAACTTCACAAGCTGCACCTTTCGGCCATCAAACAAAACCTGTCGGCTTTGTTCTGTCAATTTCAAGGAATAGCCTTGGTCATAGGCCATTTCAATCAGGCCCTCGTTCAGCATCTGGTGCAGGTAGCGATTCCAGTCCAAAGTGCTTACCTCACGCCCGGCACCATATGTTTTTATCTTATCAAGACCTGCCTGCAACACTTGTGCATTGCGGGCACCACGCAATACATCGACCAGCAAGCTCATGTTGGCGCGTTCCTGAGTACGGGCTATGGCAGAGAGAGCTTTTTGGGCTATGACAGTACCATCGAACCGGGTAGGCGGATTCCGGCAGATATCACAGTTGCCACAGTCCTTTTCCATAGTCTCTCCAAAGTACTGTAGCAGTATACGACGCCGACAGGCAGCAGCCTCAGCGAACTGCTGCATCCGTTCCAGCTTTACCAGCTGGAGCTCCGTCTGTGCTTCATTCTGGCCTTCCTGTAGCATGCTGCGCATGTTCATCACGTCAGCATAACTATAAAACAGTAAGGCATCAGACTTCGCTCCATCCCTACCGGCACGGCCTATCTCCTGGTAATACCCTTCAATGTTTTTAGGCAGGTTGTAGTGAATTACCCAGCGCACATTCGATTTGTCGATTCCCATTCCAAACGCGATGGTGGCACAAACAATCTGCACATCATCGTTCAGAAAGTCTTCCTGCGCCTTAGCCCGCTGGTTGGCCGACATGCCCGCATGGTAAAAGGTCGCATCAAAGCCGCTTCGCTTCAGTTTATCAGCAAGACTTTCTGTGGCTTTACGGCTAAGGCAATAGATGATCCCTGGCTGGTTCTGCCGGCGCATTAGAAAATCAGTGATTCTGTTGAATCGGTCACGACCCGGCTTCACCATCAGGTTGATGTTAGGTCTATCGAAAGAAGCAACATACACCTGCGGGTTTCGCAGGTAAAGCTGCTCCTGAATATCTTTTTGTGTAAGCCTATCCGCAGTAGCGGTTAGAGCAATAACCGGAATGTCAGAGAACTGCTGCTTGAGTGCTTTCAACTGCGTGTACTCCGGACGGAAATCATGTCCCCAGGAAGAAATACAGTGCGCTTCATCTACGGCAAAAAGAGAGATTTTTACACGGCGAAGAAATGCCATGAAGCCAGAAGAAAGAAGCTTCTCGGGAGATACGTATAATAGTTTCAGTTTTCCTTCCAGGCACTGATTCTCTATTCGATACTGCTGCTCGGCAGTTTGTGAGCTATTGATATATGCCGCAGGTATACCATTCGCCAAAAGCGCCTCTACCTGGTCTTTCATCAGAGCAATCAGCGGGGAAACCACCACACACATGCCCGGTAGTACGATAGCCGGCACTTGGTAGCAAACAGACTTCCCTCCTCCTGTAGGCATCAGCACCACCACATCTTTTCCCTGCAGCACCCCATCAATGATTTGCTCCTGCATGGGGCGAAACTGCTCATACCCGAAGTATAACTTTAAGGCTTCTCTGGCCTCACGAATAGTCACCATACTTTGATTCTCCATCAGCAGGACAAGCCTGCTTCTTCTGCATCTCTTTAGCTTTCAAAGATAACCATAATGCCTTGCAAATACGAACCTGCACTCTGCTTTAAGTTATTAGGGAACCTAGAGCTAGTGCAGTCGTACCTTAAGCAAAAGAATCAAAACAAAATAAAAGCTATGAAATCAGAAATAACGAACAACCTGGAACATGTACTGATTAAGTGTGTAACCGCCTGCGAGACCTGCGCCACCATGTGCCTGCAGGAAGATAATGTTAAAATGATGGTTCGCTGCATTATGCTAGATCGCGATTGTGCTGACATTTGCGCTTTGACGGCTCGCTTTGTTGCCAGAAACTCAGCACATGCCAAGCACGTGATGAAGGAGTGCATAGAAATTTGCCGCTTGTGCGAGGAAGAGTGCCGTAAGCATGAAGCAGAGCACTGCCAGAAATGTGCGGAAGCCTGCAGAGAATGTGCAGAGGCTTGCGAGAACTGGATGCAACAGAAATAAGCAATACAGGTGAGTATAAACTCAAAGCGGCGGATCAGGCAATGTCTGATCCGCCGCTTTGAGTTTATACTCGTGGGATTTGACGTTCCCCCCGCTAAAGCAGGTGGGATTCTTGGGCTACCTCGCTACTGCGACCGTATATCTCCCAAGGTACTGTCTTCAAAGTCAAGGATTTTGGTTGCATTTTTCTTATTTGTTTCTTATCTTCACTCTACCTGAAAGAGAGCTCCCGGGCCGACTGGTACTGGAAGTTCATCTTGCGTAGCCCTGGCCTGAGCTGGGGCTATTTCTTTTTCTGCTGTTTCTGGCTGCGTTTCCTGCGTTATTGCGTCTTTGTCAGCTGCGCTGACACCTGAAAGAGAGGCTCCGGCCTCCTGGATTTGGATGTTATTTTTGGGTTCCGCTGGCTGCTGCCCATAACGTGGATCATAGGCTTCATTCTTGCGCCACAGCGTCCAGAGCAGCACCAGCAGCTTGCGCTGTACGGCCACATAGGCCTGCATCTTGGTCTTGCCCCTTTTCACGAGCCGTTCGTAGAGAGCCACAAACCGGGGCTCCTGGAAGCGCACCGCGCTCAGGGCCGGCATGTGCATGGCCCGCCGGATGTGGGCATTGCCCTTCTTAGAGATACGGGTTCTGCCCGCGCGCAGGCCCGACTGGTGCTCCACCACGTCATAGCCGGCGTAGCTGACCAGCTGCCCCTGCCGCTCGAAGGTGGCAAAGCCGTTGGTCTCAGCCAGCAGCACGGCCACCGTCTTGAGGCCCACGCCTTTGATGGAGAGCATCTTGTCTACCCGCTCGGCCAGCAGCGGGTCCTGGTAGAGCAGCTCCCCAATAGCCTCTTCCAGCTCCTGGAGGCTGTTTTCGAGCACTCGGACCATCTTTTGAAGGTTTCGCTCCACCTGTTTGACCACCAGCGCACCATGGTGCAGGGCATGGAGCTGGTTAAGGCACACGGTGCGCTGATTGGTAAACTCCTCCAGCTGGCGGGTAAGCAGCCGCAGCTGGTAGATGTTGGGCGAGAGGGGCTGCCAGAGCTCCAGCCGCTGTTCCAGGCCCATTTGGGCCAGGCCTCTGGCGTCGATCTTGTCGTTCTTGCTCCTGTGGCCCAGGGCCTGCAGGTAGCGCTTGGCCTTGGTGGGCAATACGACCGAGACCTGGTAGCCCTGCTGGAAGAGAAACCAGGCCAGCTGCTCGTAGTACACGCCGGTGGCTTCCATCAGCAGGCGCAGCTCTACTTGTGCTGCGCGCTTGCTCTCCAGCCAGCGCTGCAGCTGTTTAAACCCAGCTGGGGTGTTGGCAAACTTGCGGGTGGCTTTTACCTTCACCCGCCGGTCCATCTCCAGGGTGGAGAAGGTCACCTCCAGGGAGTCTTTGCTCACATCAACTCCCACATTCTGGCAGAGTAAATTTTTCATAGCGGAAAGGGACTAAAATGGACAAAAGGTTCATCTTCCGGGCCTACGCTCACATCTGATACGAGGTCGTGCCTGCGGATGGGGCAGCCTCTAGGTACTGTGCTGGCTTTCAAGATGAAGAGAAAGGGAAGGGGTTCCTTGGGAGCGACATCTTAAAAGTGTCTAGCTGTCACACTTGTTCCTTCCCTTTCTCTTAGCTTACGGATAAGAGCCTGGTGAAATTGCACTTATCGGTATACTGCCAAAGATATGAGCTGAAACGGTCTGCCCGACCGCCTTTTTTCTTATATTACTAGCTGCGTTCACATCCCTGTCCAGGACATGTCCGTTAGCTCTGGGTCCAATACCTGTCTGATAGTTTCAGGTCGGTGTTACGCCAACCACAAACCCAGCAGTCCTGAGAAGTATGGTTTGGGGCTACCTTCACAAGCTCCCGACCATACCATTTGGACTTGTAGGCTAACTTCTGCACGAACTGATACCATCCAGCGTCCGATATTGATTTGGCTAACTTGTGGTTCTGAACCATATGCTGTATTTGAAGCTGTTCAACAACAATCGCTTGGCTCTCGCGAATGAGTTGCGTGCTGAGTTTATGGTGGAAGTCCTTGCGGGTGTTGCTCACTTTCTGGTGCAGCCTGGCAAGTTTGCCGGCAGCCTTTCGCCTGTTGCTGCCACCTTTCTTCTTCCTCGATACAGCACGTTGCGCTCTCCTTAACTGGTGCTGATAGCGGTATAGGTGTTTAGGATTGTCTACAACAACACCATCAGACGTGACAACGAAGGATTTTATACCGACATCCAAGCCTACCACATTGCTTATCTGTGGTAGTCGCTCAATATCCACCTCACAGCATAGCGTCACATACCACCCATCTGCTTCCTTGACAACGCTGGCTGTCCTGATAACCCCCTGCACATCCTGTGACTTGCGATATTTCACCTTGCCTATCCTGGGCAGTTGTACGGTACTTGTATTTTGATGCAGCTTCACCCCCTGCTTGTAGGTGAACGAGCGATACTGGCGAACCTGGGGAATCCCTTGCCTTGCTTGAAAAAACCATCGTAGGATTTGAACAACCTATCAGTTACTTCCTGCAGTGTCTAAAGAGTGCACGCACCCGATCCATTCCACGTCCCTGGCGATAGCAGAGAGCTCTTGCTGCATCTGGTTCTTGCCGATGGAAAGCTGGTGGTTCGAGTAGAGTTGCCTCTTGTAGTCCAGACACAGGTTATAGACATACCGGCACGAGCCGAGCCACTGCGCAAAAGCCTGTGCCTGCGCCCTGGTGGGTTTGAGTCGGAAGCGGTATGTCTTGATCTGGTTCACTGGTTCTTCTGGTCTTCCATGTACTTTTTAACAGTTGCTTCTGATATGTGCCCCACCGACTCAACGTAGTAGCTTCGTGTCCACAGCGTAGGCAGTTTCGGGGAACTCGCTGCGTAGCTTGAATGAAGTGTAGCCTTTAAGCTGCGCCACGATGAATGGCGGTGCAGCGGCTGGTGATGCTTTGACCAGCAGGTGAACGTGGTCTGGCATCACTTCCATTTTCTCTATCACCAAACCCAACTCACCAGCTTTCTCCATCAGCAGTTCTTTCAGGCGAAGTTCTATAGCACCTGTGAGCACCTTTCGTCTGAACTTCGGACACCATGTCAGATGGTAGCCGAAATGGTAGACTCCAGGTGGATGAAGTTTTCCAGCGTTTCGGTTTGACTTCCTTCATCATATAAATATAAGAAGAAAGTTATAAGAGTGTCAACAGTATACGTATTTTCCTTTTTCACCACATCGAGTGGTTCAAAAAGAAAACCAAATTCATCCCTTGGCTAAAGCCCCTAGTGCGAGGGCTTTCTTTGGCATTTAATCGTAAGATTAAAAAATCATATCCAAAATGGCCGTGATAACAGCAAGCACCAAACTAAACAGAAGCGCCCAAATAAAACCAGCTACATCGAAGCCAGCTATCAGCCAATCGGCCATCAAAATGATAACAGCATTAATGACGAGCAGAAAAAGGCCTAAGGTAAGTATGGTGACTGGTATTGTTAAGAACACAAGTACAGGGCGCACAATGGCGTTGAGCACAGCCAATACCAACGCCAGTATAAGTGCAGTTAAGAAACTATCAATCGATACACCAGGCAGAATATAAGATGCCAGCATAGCAGCTGCGCCAGTTAACAGTAGTTTAATTACAAATCCCATAGTTTTGATTTTGCTTTAAATATAGATATTTAGCTATACTCCTATACGTTACATATTTAATTAAGATGAAAGTATACAACCTAAAAAAGTAATCCCCGCAAACCGAGGCCTACGGGGATTACAAGATGCTCTGTTTATACTATAATTGGGTACTAGAATTGAGCCTCCAGACGCTTTTGTGAAACAGCCATCCAGTTGCATAGCTTCATTAGTACACGAGCGCCAACGTTGCCATTCCACTCGCTGTCTCCCGGAGCTACTTCGCAAAGGTCAAAGCCAATGATTTGGCGACCAGATTTTACTAATTGCTTTATCAGGTAAATAGCCTGCTCAAACTCCAAACCACCTGGCACTGGTGTGCCTGTACCAGGGCACAGCTTCGGATCAAGACCATCAATATCGAAACTGATGTATACTTTCTGCGGTAGCTGTGCAATGATCTTCTTACACTCCTTTTTCCAGCTGTCGCCGGCGTACATATTCTCCTTCAGAACAGCGTCGTAGAAAGTTGTTACGCGACCGTTAGACTGCTCCGCCAGGTCCGCTTCAGACTGCGCCAGGTCACGAATACCCACCTGTACCAGCTTCTTTACCTGTGGCAGCTTCAGAGCATTGAACATGATGGAGGCATGCGAGTATTCAAAGCCTTCGTAGGCATCACGAAGGTCAGCATGTGCATCTATCTGTAGAATCCCGTATTCCTCATGCTTTTCAGCCAGAGCATGCATCAAGCCCAACGGTGTGCTGTGGTCTCCGCCTAGTACGCCCACCAACTTGCCCTGCTCCAGGTAGGCCAGTGACTTTTGTTTTAACCACTGTAGTAGCTCATCACCTTTGGCAGTTACTTCTGCTGGCAAGTCTTCATACTCAGATTCTACTTCCTCCGGACATCCTGCTTCTAGCCATTTGATATATGCATCAGCTTTCTCACGCAGTGCTTCGCTAGTAGCAGCCCATTCATCAGAGATTTCCTCCATCGCAATGCCAAGCTTCCAGGCATCTTTCACACCTGGCTCGTATAAATCCAGCTGTGGGGATGCATCTTTGATAGCCTGCGGTCCTTGTGCAGTACCAGCGCTGTATGAAACGGTCACCTCCCAAGGTATAGGAACAATAACAACCTCAGATTCCTCTATAGTAAAAGGTAAACCAAAGAGGCCACCACTAATATCTCCTACACCATTTGGGTCGAAGTTCTGTATCTTTTGTTCTTTGCTATTCATTTGTGGGCTCTGCTGAGTGTGCTTCAATTGCTTCTTTGGAACCGCTGTTTAGTAGCTCCTTCACAAAGTTTGGTAGGGCAAAAGCAGCAGTGTGAATTTCTTCATTGTAGTACTTTAAGCCTTGCTCCTGAGAGAACTTGGCAGCCGCCTCACGATCAAAGTTCAGAGGGTGCGAATTTCCTTTAGATGAGTAGGAGAAGCTCCAGGTACCTGTAGGATACGTTGGGATAGCTGCCAGGTAGCAGTGTACTTTACCCTCTCCAAAGATCTGCTTATAAGTATCGTAAATCTCTACGAATACGCCACTGTTGAAGCGTGGAGACTCTGATTGAGTGATCATAACTCCATCAGGTGTCAGGCAGCGGTGGACTTGACTATAGAATTCTGCAGTGAATAAGCCTTCGCCTGGTCCAACAGGGTCGGCAGAGTCTACTATTATCAGGTCATAACGGCCGTCTTCGCATTCATTGATATACTTGATACCGTCTTCTACCAGCAGGTTCAGGCGCGGGTTATCAAATGCCACAGCTGTTTCTGGTAAGTGAAGTTTGCAGGCCTCAATTACCAACTCGTCTATCTCAACAAGTGTAACTTCCTCTAGTTGCTCATGGCGAAGCAGTTCACGGACAGTACCGCCATCACCACCACCTATCACTAGCGCACGCTTCGCTTTAGTATGGCTGAACATTGGCACATGCGTAATCATTTCGTGATACACATACTCATCCTTCTGTGTGCACATCACCATACCATCCAACGTCAGCATGTTGCCATACGCCAAAGTCTCGTATATTTCTACACGCTGGTAAGGAGAGTCCTTTTTATACAGCTGGTTACCGGAGTGCTTCAGCGACAGAGCGATATTTTCATCGCGCTCCGTAAACCACACATCACGCGTAATGGTACCAACTTCCTCCTCTGGTTTAGGCGAGACGTCGCGTAGCGAATCCAGATTAAAGTCGTTGCGTTTGAGCAGGCTCAGCTGGCCGCGTCGCAGTTCCATTGAAGAACCGTGTCCTGCCTGGAAAGCTTCTTTCAGGTAGTTATAAGATACCCACGGATCCACGGAATCACCGCAAGTGAATAGGTCTACAGCGGCATAACCATACTCTGGCCATGTGTGTATAGCCAGGTGGCTTTCCTGAATCACCACCACACCAGAAACACCATATGGCGAGAAGTGGTGAAACGTACTGTTGATGACAGTGGCACCGGCCGTTTCGGCAGCTGCAACCATGCTGTTCTCTATGTGAACAACGTCATTCATCAGCTCAGGAGAGCAATCGTAAAATTCAACTAAAATGTGTCTGCCTAAAGCGTTCATCAATGGGTATAGAAGGTTTATAAAATGATAAGATGGCAAAAAAACGAAATCTGCCTCTATTATCAAAAGTAAAACATCAGCACCAACTTATACTTAATTGTCAGCCAATGTGTTAGTAATTTATACCTATTGTTGCTTAAATGATGCCTCAGACGACGTGAGGGCAATTTTTAATCCAGCTCCTGCCGCACGATATACGCCACCTTGTTTTCCTCACTCATATCCTCGAACACACCGAACGCACTGCCAAGTCTGTTAAACTCACTTAACAGGCTAAACTGCGCTACATGGTAAATTAAAAACAGCTCTGATTGAGTAAAATTCGCTTTGGTGATAAAGCTGTAGTATTCACCCTGGTCCTGTGTCTCTGCCTTGTATCGCTGAATCAGCTTAAAAAGTACACTAAGGTTCTTCAGGTACGGGTTGAGAGAGTTCTGATAAAATGTAAAATGATAGGTAAAGTAGTCTTGAAAGATGCTTAGCAGCTCCTGCTCTGTTTTCTCATTTGCTTCAAGGCTTCTAACTTTCTGTACAAAAGAAGTAAGCACCTTCTCCTGAAAGAAAACAAAGAAGTTAGAGCCACGCCAGGCACTCTGATTTATATCATAAGCGACCAGCGAGTCGATAATGTCGTTGTGCTTTTGGATGAAGCTGATGTACAGCGTAGAAAAGTTTTGCTGCTGAAAGATCTTTTGCGTCTTATGCAGTTCGAAGCGCTGCAGCTCAAACTCTCGCTTTTGGTAGGTGAGTGTGGCAAAGAACAGAAATACTCCCGCAAGGGCCCAGAGCGAACCCACAATGCCACCTATAAACTCCCCGTACTGCCCGAACACCCCTTCCCTGTCTGCTGGGTCGAGGTACAGTTCTTTTACTAGATTAAACTTGATAGTTCCCCAGACAAGCACAACCGCACCCAGTATAATCAGGGCATAACCGGTAATCTCATACTTGCTGAGCTTTTGTTTAGATTCTGACATGTAAGAAGTATAGCTCCATCTGTAATAGTGTGACCAACAACCTAATTATACCTTGCCACACCACCTGAATAAGCTACACTACTACAAATTGGCTCAGTCGGTTTCCATCAGGTTGTTCTTGCCTAAATCGAAAGTGCGGATTATGTCAATTATAGTAATGAAGGTTTTGGTGTCGAAGAACAGCAGCAGCGGTAACTCAACACTTCTGGAGTTATGGGTAAAGCGGGTAATTACAGTAAACACAAGCGGCTGGAACAGTGGATGCTGCACCAAAATATCTTTCAAAGAGTCTGCTATATGGCTTTTGGGGGCTTTAGGAGGAGATCCGTAGATGTTGGCTTTAAGAATATTGGCCAGTTGTGTTACCAGTGCACCTGTTATGATATTGCTGATTTCCAACAGCAGCGACTCCTGCATAACCGAAAGTTCCCCTTTCTGCACATCTACCATTGAAAGGCACACTTCAGACAAACGAACAATATGATCATCAGAGAAGAGCATCAGGGTAGCACCATTAAAGTCACCTTTTATATCTGATTGTATGATCACATGGGTATCTTCATACTGGGCAACTAGCTCTAAAAGCTCCTTTACTTCTATTAACTGGATGTCTGGCACCTTTAGCAGCACCTTGTCTTTTGCAATAGCCGCAAAAGAGTCTGCAGCCCTTGCCAGGCCGATGTTCAGAATCTCCTTGATAATATCTCTCTCTAACTCTGATATCTGAGTTTCCATCATCATAGTTGTCGTCTCGTTTGTGTTTCGCTTACCCATCGCCTCACCCCTGCTTTCTTTGAATAAAGTAACGCGTCACTGCCGGCACATCCAACACCAGGCAAACCTTACCCGTGCCAAGCAATGTAACTCCCCCATAAATATCTATTTGGTCCAGCGGCTTACTCAGTGATTTTACCACGATATCCTGCTGCCTATACAATTTATCTACAATAAGCCCGAGCTTCCTGTTGTTGTAGGACACGATGATGATGTTCTGCACCTGTCCGTTAAGCCGGCTTTTGTCTCCAAGGTCCATAGTTGCCTCAGGGGCATTTAAGAGCTCGTTCAAGTATACTACCGTAACGGTCTCTCCTTTTAAGTTGGCGATGAGTACGCCCCCGACCTCATGTAGTTCGTCCTTATCCAGCGACACTACCTGGTCGGTGTGTATAAGTGGAATAGCAAAATAAATACTATCCACTTCAAACAACAGTGCTCCTTTCACGGCAATCGAAGAGGGCAACTGCATTGAAAAGGTTGTTCCTTTGCCTTTTTGAGAATCAACAGAAATGCGGCCGCCAATGGAATCTATAGCATTTTTCACTACATCCAACCCTACACCTCGGCCGGAGTACTCCGTTATTTCCTTAGCCGTTGAAAATCCTGGCTCAAACAAAAGAGACAACACCTCATTGTCAGACATTCCTCTTGCCGCCTCAGCAGAAATAAGCTGCTTTTCAACTGCTGTGCGCTTCACCTGCTTCAGGTCTATGCCTCTACCATCATCTTGTAGCTTCAAAAGCACATTCTCCCGATCGCTCTGAGCCGCCAGTCTTAGCACTCCAACAGCACCTTTCCCTTTTGCCTGCCTCTCATCTGGTTTTTCCAGACCATGCGTAATCGCATTTCGCACCAGGTGCAGCAGAGAGTCTGCCATAATCTGCAGGATATTCCTGTCGATCTGAATATCATGACCGATCAGTTCAAGGTTTACCTCTTTCCCCTCAGCGGTAGCTACATCACGCACAATGCGCGGGAACTTGTTAAAGAGCGATCCTATATTTACTAGGCGCGCATCCATCACACTATACTGCAAATCCTCAGTTATGCGGTACAGGTGTGAACTCACGCTCTTGAGTTCATCGTTATTAAGGTCGCGGCTGATTGACAGAATTCTGTCCCGGTCAATCATCAACTCACCCACCAAGTTCATCATGTGGTCAAGCTTTCTGATCTGAATATAAATCAGCTCTGAAAGCGCCAGATTCTTAGAAGTATTATACTTCTGTACCTTGGCTAGCTCGATGGTGCTGTCAGAAAGATTCTCGACAATAATGTCAAGGTTTCGCAGCAGCACCGGGTCAGGCTCCCCATAGTTTGGGTTGTCCACATTGTGAATCAGCTCTCCAAGCAGGTCAATTCCGTCGAAGAGCACCCCTACCACTTCATCGCTAAAAGTCAGCTCTTTATTCCGGATAAGGCTAAAGGCTGTTTCCAGCTTGTGCGACACATCCGAGATCTGCAGGTATCCGATAGCTTTGGAGTTGGCTTTCAGGTTATGCAGCAAACGGAAAATCTCTGCCAGCGTCTCGTCGCTATCAGGTTCTTTCTCTAGTGTGCTGATATGCCTGTTGAGCGCATCAAAGTACTCCAGGGCCTCGGCTATAAATATTTCTTTATATTCCTGTTCTCTCGATTTCATATTTACTGTCAGTTACCCTGACCTGCTGCTGCCCTGCCACAAACCTGTTCAGGAACTGTGGAATTTCCGGCAATGGAAGCACCTTATTTATGTACCCGCTATCAATGGCTGATTTAGCCATTCCGAATATGGCCGACGTTTCTTCGTTTTGAGCCACCACAATTCCTCCGCGGCTTCGGATGTAAGAGGCACCAGAAGTACCATCTTTACCCATACCTGTCAGGATTACCCCAACTACCTGCTTCACGGCACTCTGTGCCACAGAGCGCATTAACAGGTCAATAGATGGCTGATCATAAAGAACAGGCTCCTCATCTGTAAATGACACCATGAGGTTTTCCCTACTCCCCATGATGGATTCCACCACCATATTGCAGCCTCCTGGAGCTACAATAATTTTACCCGGGCATAACTTTACACCCCTGTGCCCCTCCACCACTTTAAGCGGGGTGAGCGACCGTAACCTCTCGCTGTAGGTTCTTGTAAAGTTCTGCGGCAGGTGCAATGCTACCAGTACTGATGCATTCAGATCTGGTGACAGCTGCTTTACAATGCTTTCTACTGCCTGCGTTCCGCCTGTTGAGGCACCAATCACAATGACTGTATCGGCAGTAGAATTATTTTGCCTTCCAAGCTGCGAGGCCTCTTTCAAAAACACTACCTCTTGCTGCAGCTGCTTGAGCCTTTGCTGTGTGTCATATAGTTCAGTCTGGCGCACTGCCAATACTTTTCGAAGCACCTCCTGCGCTATACTTCTGTAATTGGTATAGTAGCGGCTATTGCCCGGTTTAAGTACTACACCATACACTCCAAGTTCAACTGCCTGCTTCAGCATTTCCAAAGTAAGTTGTTCCTGCTGAAGCAACAGTAATACTGGTACTGGTACTTCACTAAAAATGCGCTTTAGCACCAACAGATCCTCATTATTAGGAAGATCATAATCGAGCACCACCAGTTCCGCTTTGTCAACTTTTAGTTTCTCAAGCAGCTCCCCTCCATCGGCAGCAAGATCCGTTACCTGTACACCATCGGCTGAACCAATAATATCCTGCAACACCAGTCTGGAGTAGCTTGAGCCATCCGCAATCAGCACTCGCAACATATCCCCTTTCTCCTCTACTCCTAAAAATTGAAGTACTTCCCAGCTACTTTTGCCGATTACTTAGTGGCCTCCTCAGATAGCACCTGACTTACCACCTCCAGCACTTTCTCCTCTGAAAACGGCTTAACAATATATGACTTAGCACCATTCTCCATGGCCTCATTCACAATCACTTCCTGGCCTACAGCGCTCACAATAATGATTTTCTGGTCTGGCTGCTCTGCTCTGATGCCTTTCAAAATCTCAAGTCCTGTATTATCAGGCAGAATAACATCAAGAGTGATCAGGTCAGGCTTTGTTTCTCTTGCCAGCTCCAGTGCTGTTTGTCCATTTGGCGCTTCGCCTACTATTTCATAGCCCGCATCAGTGAGCATGTTTTTCAGCATTGTGCGCATGTAGAAGGAGTCATCTACTATCAATATTCTTTTCATACTTGGGTTAAGTATAGTTTCGGTTTCTAAATGTTTGGCAACTGGTTGATTTCGTCCTGAGTCAGGATCTTATGCATATCCAACACAATGATAAGCCTGTTATCTGTTTTGGCGATACCCTCAATAAAGTTTTCGCTAACGCTCACGTCCTGCAGAAACGATGGTGTTTTATCAATCTTAGTCAAGGGAAGGTTAAGAGACTGAGGCATTTCCTTCACGTCCACACCTATACTATAATCGTCAGCTTCCACCACAAGCGTGTAGCTTAATATCTTATTTGTAAGGTTAGGATTTGTTTTGATATTAAATCGCTTCTCCAGGTCAATGATAGCGATAATGTCACCTCGTATGTTTGCGACACCCTTTACAAAATCAGGTGTGCGGGGCATACGCGTAATGCCAGGAGTAACTGTTACTTCCTTTACCTGGTCTATCCTGATGGCATACTCTTCAGCACCAAGCCTGAACACAATTAGGTGCACCATTTCAGGCGTTACCTGTTCTCTGGCAGCCTCTGTAACAGATTTATCTTTTTGCTTTTCGGCGGTAGCAGTAGGCTCCGATGAGGAAGCTACTGCCTGGTCTTCAGATGGTGTCGAAGCCGCCTGTTTATTACTTTTCTTCGCTTCTTTTGCCATTACCTTGAATTACCTTCTCCCAGTCTTGTAACTCCGTTTGCTTTGCGTGGTGTGTTGTTTGATGAGATTCTTTTGCTTGCAGCTTTATCTTTGCGCTGACTGGCAGGCATAGAAGCCATTAATCCTTTTTTATCATTAAACACCAGGTTTCCGTCTATCAGTTTAAAGGCAGAGATACTTACCTGCAGATCGGCGGCAATGTCATTCAGGTTCTGGGAAGATGATGTAAGCTCCTGCATCGATCCTGAAAGTTGCTTGGCTGTGCTAGCTACCTGCTGTGTACCAGAGGCTGTCTGCTCAGCAATAGCTACTACTTCCTCCACGTATTTCACTACGTCTCCAATGGTAGTTTTCTGTACTTCCGTTGCTGTAAGGATGTCCTGTGCTGTACGGAGAGTTTCACCGCTGGAAGCAGCAATGTTTTTGAAGGCTCCAGATGCCTCAAAAGTGGCATTCTTTCCTTTCAATACACGGCCCTCCATGGTTGAGATCGCTGTGGCGGCAGAAGCAGTATCTTTCTTCACGTCCTCAACCAGCGTGGCAATCTCACTTGCAGACTTACGCGAACCTTCGGCCAACTTTCTGATCTCCTCGGCTACAACAGCAAAGCCACGGCCAGCCTCACCTGCACGAGCCGCTTCGATAGCAGCGTTCAGGGCAAGTAGGTTAGTTTGTGCAGCAATGTCAGTGATAACACCAAGAGATTTGGATATTTCCTGAGAGCGTGTGCTCAATACTTCAATAGTTTTAGAAGTAAGTGCAGCAGAGCTGGAGATTTCTTCCATGTTTTTCACCACTTCTGCTACTGTTTTCAGACCTATCTGAGAACTCTCCTCACCGAGAAGGGCTGATTTGTTCACTACCTCGGCACGATTAGCCGTCTCCTTGGTAGCTTTCATGATCTCCTCAATAAGCTTAAAGGCCTGGTCCGTTTTGAGGGCTTGGTTTTGAGCACCTTCCGCCATTTGCTGCATGGCAAGGGCCACATCCAAGGTTACCTTATTCATCTCTAACCCTTTGGCGGCCATTTCTTCAGATGAAGAACCTACAACCAGTGAAGAGTCATTGATTTCACCAAGCAGGGCGTTCAGGTTGTCAACTGCCAGGTTAAGTGCGTTTGCCATGTCCAGAATATCACCCGCCGTCTGTGCCTCAACTTTCTGTGTTAAGTCACCCTCTGAGATGGCGCGTACCACACGTGACACATCCAGTACTGGTGTTACGATGGACTCTAGCAGGTCATTCAGCGTATCCACCAGCTCTTTCCAGCTACCACCAACGCCTTGCAGTGTGGCGCGTTCGGTCAGCTTACCTTCTACACCCGCAACTCTTGCCACACGAGATACCTCACCAGCAAGACGGTTCAGGTCAACCACCATGGTGTTGATCGTATCGGCCAGTTCAGCCATTTCTCCTCTCGCTTCCAGCATCAGCTTCTGCGTCAGGTCACCTTTCGATACCGCTGTTACTACTTTCACAATTCCTCGCACCTGAGTTGTCAGATTGGAGGCCATGGTATTCACATTATCTGTCAGGTCTTTCCAGACACCGGCAACATTAGGTACGTTGGCCTGTCCGCCTAGCTTACCTTCCGTACCTACTTCCAATGATACACGCGTTACCTCACCAGCGAAGATGTTCAGAGAGTCCACCATTCGGTTCATGTTCTCCTTTAGCTCATTCAACTCACCTTTTACATCAACCGACACTTTCTGAGTCAAGTCACCCTTCGCCACGGCTGTTGCTACTTTTGCAATATCGCGCACCTGAAGGGTCAGGTTAGAGGCCATGGTATTCACGTTGTCGGTTAGTTCCTTCCAGGTACCACGTACTTTCGGCACATTGGCTTGGCCACCCAGACGTCCTTCTGTACCCACTTCACGTGCCACTCTGGTTACCTCGTCAGCAAAGATGTTCAGGGAATCCACCATTTGGTTCAGGTTCTCCTTCAGGTCAAGGAGCTCTCCGCGGGCTTCAACCGTAATTTTCTGGCTCAGGTCACCTTTCGCTACCGCAGTTGCTACCTTGGCAATATCACGAACCTGAGAAGTCAGGTTGCTTGCCATGTAGTTCACGTTGTCAGTCAGATCCTTCCAGGTACCGCCCACGTTCGGCACATTGGCCTGACCTCCTAATTTACCTTCTGTTCCTACCTCGCGCGCCACTCTGGTAACCTCATCACCAAAAATGTTGAGTGAGTCCACCATTTGATTCAAGTTCTCCTTCAAATCAAGGAGCTCTCCGCGGGCTTCAACCGTAATTTTCTGGCTTAGGTCGCCTTTAGCTACCGCAGTAGCCACTTTTGCTATACCTCGCACCTGAGTTGTCAGGTTAGAGGCCATTATATTTACATTATCCGTTAAGTCTTTCCAAACGCCTCCAACGTTCGGCACATTGGCCTGTCCGCCTAGTCGACCCTCAGTACCCACTTCAAGAGCCACTCTGGTTACTTCACCGGCAAAAATGTTCAGGGAGTCCACCATTCGGTTGATGTTCTCTTTCAACTCGCCCAGCTCGCCTTTCACATCCACAGACACCTTCTGAGTCAGGTCGCCTTTCGCTACCGCTGTAGACACATTGGCAATGTCTCGTACCTGAGAAGTCAGGTTAGAGGCCATGGTATTTACGTTGTCGGTCAGGTTCTTCCAGGTACCGCCCACGTTCGGCACGTTAGCCTGTCCGCCCAGCTTACCTTCTGTACCCACTTCACGTGCCACACGAGTAACCTCATCAGCAAAGATGTTCAGGGAGTCCACCATCTGGTTTAGGTTCTCCTTCAGGTCGGCCAACTCACCGCGCACATTCACCGTAATTTTCTGGCTCAGGTCGCCTTTGGCTACCGCAGTTGCTACATTGGCAATGTCGCGCACCTGCAGGGTCAGGTTAGAGGCCATGGAGTTCACATTATCAGTTAACTCCTTCCAGATACCAGCCACGTTAGGAACGTTGGCTTGTCCGCCTAGCATACCTTCTGTACCTACCTCACGTGCCACACGCGTTACTTCCGCGCCAAACACGTTCAGTCGGTCCACCATTTCGTTTAGGATATCTTTCAGCTCGCCCAGCTCACCTTTCACGTCTACAGACACCTTTTGTGTCAGGTCTCCCTTCGCCACGGCAGTCGCTACGTTAGCGATGTCACGTACCTGAGAAGTCAGGTTACCGGCCATCAGGTTCACGTTATCAGTAAGCTCTTTCCAGGTACCCTCTACTCTTGGTACATTGGCCTGGCCTCCTAGTTTACCTTCTGTACCTACCTCACGTGCCACTCTGGTTACCTCACCAGCGAATATGTTGAGCGAGTCCACCATTTGGTTGATGTTCTCTTTCAGTTCGGCCATCTCGCCACGCACGTTCACGGTGATCTTCTGCGTCAGGTCACCTTTGGCAACAGCAGTTGATACATTGGCAATGTCACGCATTTGCGAGGTAAGGTTGCTAGCCATGGTATTCACGTTGTCAGTCAGGTCTTTCCATACACCACCAACATTCGGCACTCTTGCCTGGCCACCCAGTTTACCCTCTGTACCCACTTCGCGGGCCACACGGGTTACCTCACCAGCAAATATATTCAGGGAGTCTACCATTCGGTTGATGTTCTCCTTTAGTTCACTAAGTTCCCCTTTTACATCCACCGACACTTTCTGGGTCAGGTCACCCTTCGCCACGGCAGTCGCAACATTGGCGATGTCACGCACCTGAAAGGTCAGGTTAGACGCCATGGTATTTACATTATCCGTCAGGTCCTTCCACACACCAGCAACATTAGGAACCGATGCCTGGCCACCCAACTTACCCTCTGTACCTACTTCCAGAGCCACACGCGTTACCTCACCGGCAAACAGGTTCAGGTTATCAATCGTACGGTTAATGGTCTCTGCCATCACCTTAAAGTCACCGGAAACAGGAATTTGGAAAGTCTCGTCCAGGTTACCTCTGGAGATATTCTTGAGCACCTTACCTACTTCCAGTACCGGTACCGCAATAGAATCCACCAGGCCGTTGATGTTGTTGATCATATCCTTCCAGAAGCCGGAAGCATTTTCGGCAGAGGCACGGGCTTTCAGGTTTCCCTCCACACCCGCAACTTTAGAGATACGAGACACCTCACCACCCACACCACCGATCATTTCCACCATCGAATTGTAGGCCTCGGCGATATCAGCAAAAATGTCATCGTTCTGCTTTGTCAGGCGCACCGATACGTCACCTTTCTTGAAGGCATCAAGAGCATAAAGCACCCTGTTCAGCTGGTCGCTGATATACTCAGGGTTGTTAGGAAGTTTGCCTTGTCTCGGTTGTTTAGCACCTGGCAATCTATCGGGAGCAGGTTTACCCGGCTGTGCCGGTTGCTCTTTGCCAGTTGAAGCAGATGCTTTGGCCGGAGAGTCAGCTACTGTTGTGGTAGCAGCACCTTTCTCAGCCTTTTCTTTTGGAGCAGGTATAGTTTCATCTTTGGCTTCTACGTCACTGATGAGCTTTTCTTTACTCAACTTCAAGTTTTTACCTAAGGCCATAGTTAGTTTGGTTGGAATAGGGTATCTCTAACCCTTGAGCAGACACCTTCTGAAACATTCAGTTGGGTTCAGGTGGCTACAAAAGGCTTTCAAGTAGGTGCAATATACTTAAAACTGTGAAAAAATTTGGTCTATATGAAGCATTATCTCTTATGCCTCCAGGTACTCCTCAGCCAGGGCAGCGTAATCTCTTGCGCCATTTGAGGAAGCATCATAGTCGAGCACGCTTTTTCCAAATGAGGGAGCTTCAGCCAGCTTTACATTCATCCTGATCTGGCTTCTGAAAATCTTCTCCTGCACGTTGTCCTGCAAGTATTCCAGCACTTCCTGGCTTAATTTGCGGCGCACATCAAACATCACAACTACGATGCCTTTGATTTTAAGTTTCGGATTGAGCGCTTTTTTTACTTTTTGCACTGTTTTTGTTATCTGATCCAGCCCTTGCAGCGTCAGAACCTCCATTTGCAATGGAATTAGTACCTCCTGTGCAGCAGTAAGCGCATTAAGCGTTAGCACCGACAAAGACGGCGGGCAATCAATTAGCACAAAATCAAACCCCTTAACCTTTGCCAGTATACTTTTAAGAAACTTCTCCCGCTCCGGCTGCGACACCAGCGATATTTCAATATCCACCAGGTCATTGGAACCAGGTGCTACCCAAAGGCCGTTCTTTTCTACCAGGATGTCGTTAAGACCTTTGTCACCCTGGAAGACATCAGCCAAGGTGGCATCAGTATTAGAAACAGCAAGCGAATAGGAAAGATTGCTCTGAGGGTCCAGGTCGATTAGCAGCACTTTTTTGCCCAGCTTACTGAGGGCGCTGCCAAGGTTTATGGTTGTAGTTGTTTTGCCAGTGCCGCCTTTCTGGTTGATTACGGCCACCACATTAGTTTTCATTATGCAGGTGTTAAGGGTGCATGCTGGCGGTTAAATTACCGGCCATGCCTCTAAAATATAGAATTATTGTATAACTTGAAAATGGCTTCGGAGAATAGCCTATGCTTATTTACCCAGAGTGCTGGTCCATCAGTATACCGGTAGTAACATGTATATCCTGCCACTGTTCGAGGTCTATAGCCACTGCTACTACACTGCCAGGGTTCAGATAGCTAAGCTGCAGCTCTTCTGTTAATTCGCGGGCCAGACGTGTTATACCTGGGTTGTGCCCTACCAGAATCACCTGCTTTACATGGTTCGGCAATTCTCCCAGGCTTTTCATTAACTGCGATTCGCGGGCGTTGTAGAGGTCGGGGTTATAGCTGATCTGCTCCTCATCAAAGTATAAACGTCCTGCTATGATGCGGGCTGTAGCGTTGGCACGTGTGGCAGGACTTGCAAGAATAGTATCCGCTTTTAAAAATTTTTCACGTAGCCACTTTCCGGTGTTTCGGGCCTGCTGCTGGCCTGTTGGAGTGAGCTCACGTTCAAAATCAGGCTGCAATGGGTAAGGGTCATAAGCTTCCGCATGGCGACAGAGGAGTACGATTCTTTGCATATATTATTAAAGTGAACGTATAGTTATAGCATTGGTCTGTGTAGCAGACTAGCTAGTTTTCACGCGTTGTTAAACCCACGTTATACGGTTGTGGTTGTAATTGTTGAAAAAAAAATTTGAACTTTGGGCAAAATTTGGCCTGTTTCGCCTGTAAATATAAAGGATGATAAAAAACTTAGTCATAGTAGAGTCGCCTGCAAAGGCAAAAACAATTGAGGGATATTTAGGGAAAGACTTTGTAGTAAAGTCCAGCTTCGGCCATGTGCGCGACTTGCCTAAAGACAACAATGCCATTGACATAGAACATGGTTTTAAACCTACCTATGTTATCTCCAGCGACAAAAAGGAGGTGGTATCTCAACTTCGAAAACTGGCAAAAGAGGCTGAAATAGTGTGGCTTGCATCGGACGACGACCGTGAGGGAGAAGCCATTTCGTGGCACCTGACAGAGGCGTTGAACCTGAACGATACTAAAACCCGACGCATAGTCTTCCGGGAAATTACTAAGAACGCTATTCTTAACGCCATCAGCTCACCGCGTGGCATCGATATGGACTTAGTAAACGCCCAGCAGGCCCGCCGTATTCTGGACAGGCTGGTAGGTTTTGAGCTATCGCCGGTACTCTGGAAAAAAATCAAAACAGGTCTTTCAGCAGGACGAGTGCAGTCGGTGGCAGTACGTTTGGTGGTGGAGCGCGAGCGTGAGATTGATCGCTTCAAGGCAGAAGCCGCTTTCCGAATCACCGCTGTTTTTGATGTACAAGGTCGAACACTTGAGGCTGAGCTTCCTAAGAAATTCAAAGCCGAAGAAGAAGCGCAGGCTTTCTTGCAGCAATGTATAGGTGCAGAGTATAAAATAGAGAACCTGGAGCAGAAGCCGCTAAAGCGCAGCCCTGCGCCTCCGTTCACTACTTCTACCCTGCAACAGGAGGCTAGCCGCAAGTTATACTTCTCGGTAGCTCAGACCATGACCATTGCACAGCGCTTGTATGAGGCTGGTAAAATCTCCTACATGCGTACTGACTCTGTAAATCTTTCGGAGGAGGCCATACAGGGAGCCAGTAACGAGATTCAACGCTCTTTTGGTGAGAAGTTTGTAAAAACCCGCCGCTTTAAAACCAAATCTTCATCTGCACAGGAAGCGCACGAAGCCATACGCCCTACAGACTTCTCACAAATGAATGTGAGCAGCGACCGTAATGAGCAGCGCCTTTATGAGCTGATCTGGAAGCGTGCCATCGCTTCACAGATGGCTGATGCTGAAATAGAAAAGACAACTGTAACTATTGGCATTTCTACGCAACAGGACCATAAACTGCAAGCTACTGGTGAGGTGATTAAGTTTGAAGGTTTCCTGAAAGTATATATTGAGTCGAAAGACGATGATGAGGAAGGAGCTGATGAGGATGTAAAAGGCATGTTGCCTCCATTGAGCATTGGCCAAGGTATAAACCTGCGCCAGATGCTGGCAACGCAGCGCTACAGCCGACCACCAGCACGCTATACAGAGGCAAGCCTGGTGAAGAAACTGGAAGAGATGGGCATTGGCCGTCCGTCTACTTATGCTCCTACTATCTCTACCATTCAAAAGCGTGGCTATGTAGAAAAAGACAGTCGTGAAGGGAAAGAGCGTAATTTCCAGGTGCTGACCCTGAAAGACGGTAACATTACGACGCAGACTAAAACAGAAATCACCGGCGCTGAGAAAGGTAAGCTTTTCCCAACCGACACAGCCATGGTGGTGAACGACTTCCTGGTAGAGCACTTCCCGAACGTGATAGACTATTCGTTTACAGCACGAGTAGAGGCTGAATTTGATGAGATAGCGCAGGGGCAGAAGGAGTGGGAAAACATGCTGGACCAGTTTTACCAGAAGTTTCACAAGCGCATCGAGTCGAGCGAAAACATTTCAAGAGCAGACGTTTCCGGTGCCCGTGAATTGGGTGCAGACCCAGTAACAGGCAAAACGATCATCGCTAAGCTTGGCCGGTTTGGCCCTTATGTACAGCTTGGCGAGGAGAATGAGGAAACCGGCCAGAAGCCAGTATACGCCAGCCTTCGCAAAGGCCAGTTTATTGAGAGCCTGACGCTGGAGGATGCACTGGAGCTGTTTAAGCTGCCACGTATTGTTGGCACTTTTGAAGACAAGGAGATGAAAGCTGCCATTGGTCGTTTTGGTCCATACATCAGCCATAACAGCAAGTTCTACTCACTGCCAAAAACGCTGGATCCGCTAAAGGTAACTGCTGAGGAAGCCATTGAGCTTATTCAGGCCAAGCGCAAGGCAGATGCCGAAAAGATCATCAAGACATTCCCGGAGAACCCTGATATACAAGTATTGAACGGACGCTACGGTCCATACATTGTAGCAGGCAAGAAAAACGTAAAGATTCCGAAGGATAAAGAGCCTAGTGAGCTAACCCTGGAGGAGTGCGTTGCATTGGCCGAGGCTACACCTGAGAAAAAAGGTCGTGGCGGCTTCAAGAAAAAAGCCGATGCTGATAAGCCAGCAGCTGAAAAGAAAACTGCAACCAAGGCAAAAGCGGCCACTACTAAAAAGACTACAGCCAAAAAGACTACAACCAAGAAAAAGGCTTAGTTTTAAGTATAGCACTAACAAAAAGAGCACCCTAAACAGGTGCTCTTTTCGTTTTGATGCTTTTTACTCTGTTCCACCTCCCCTTTTTGAGCCACGGTATAACTCATACTTAAGCAGGCGGCATTCAATGGAGCCATTATAAAGCGGAACACGACGCGATGTGCGCAGCCCTACATTTTTCGCTGCCTCCAGGTTACCAGTAAACACAAAAGCATCATACCCCTGGTAGTTATTCTTTAGTGTATCACCGATATTTTTGTAAAGCAGGTTAATGTCATCAGACTGAATGCGCTCGTTGTAAGGTGGGTTCATTACTACTACTCCCTGCCCTTCCGGAGCATGTGTTTCAAAGAAGTTTGCCTGCTCTACCTGTATAACATTCTCGAGTCCGGCGTTTTCAATATTGTTCAGAGCCGCATCGATGTAGTCAGCATCCAGATCGTAGCCAATTATTTTTGCCTGTGGTGTGCGTTTTTCTTTAGCTTCGGCAGTATTCCATACCATCTCAAAAACCTGCTCATTGTAGTCCTTCCACTTCTCAAAGCCAAATGGGTCGCGGCGGAATAAACCAGGCGCGATATTTTGCGCCATAAGGGCTGCCTCTATCAGGAAAGTACCTGAGCCACACATAGGGTCTACAAAAGGAGCTTTTTTATCCCAGCCAGATAATGCTATAATGCCAGCCGCCAATACCTCATTAAGCGGAGCTACGTTTGTCTGTAGGCGGTAGCCACGGCGGTGCAAGGAATCGCCAGAAGAGTCTAAAGAGAGTGTAACAAGGTTATCATGCATGTGCAGGTTAATGCGCACGTCAGGCCTGATTCTATCCACTGAAGGTCTCTCCCCTGTTTTGGCCCTGAACTGATCTACAATCGCGTCTTTTGTAAGCTGGGCGACATACAGGGAGTGCTCAAATGTAGAGTGGCTCACTACGGCGTCAATGGCGAAGGTCATGTCCAAATCCATCATCTCCGTCCAGTCTGTTTTCTGCACCTGCTCGTACAGGTTTTTCTCGTCGTGAGCCTTGAACTGACGGATTGGCTTTAGTATACGAATGGCAGTTCGGCACCACAAGTTCGCTTCGTAGAGCTGACGTAGGTTGCCCGAGCAGGTAACAGCACGGTTTCCTACCTTCACGTACTCCATGTCCAGGTCGCGCAGCTCCTGTGCCAACACCTCCTCCAAACCGGAAAGTGTAGTGGCTATGATATTGAAATTCTCTATTTGTGTCTTCTTCGCCATATCGTATACTTTTATCGAAACGCAAAGATAGAGGTTTTGAAGTTAGGGCATTTAGGAGTTAAAGAGTTTGGTAGCAGCATTACATCTATCAGCATTAACTGACTCCGTCAAGCTATCTCTATGGGGCAATAAGTACTCTCTAACTCAATTTAGCTATCTTTGCCTCAAAGAACACCCGCTTATGAAATTGCAGACTGATTTCCCCTTAAAACCATACAACACGTTTGGCATTGATGTTAAAGCGAAGTTATTTGCCCGTTTCGACTCAGTAGAAGAGCTTCAGGAGCTGTTGCAGATGCCAGAACTGAAGCAGGAGCCTAAACTCATACTTGGCGGCGGCAGCAACCTGTTATTCACTAAAGACTTTGACGGACTAGTACTTCAAAATGGCATTAAGGGTGTAGAGAAAGTTGAGGAGGACCAAGCCTATGTGTACTTAAAAGCTGGCGGCGGTGAGGTGTGGCATGAGTTTGTTCTGCAAACTTTAGAGCTTGACTTAGGAGGTATTGAAAATTTATCGCTGATTCCAGGTACAGTGGGTGCTGCCCCGTTGCAGAATATCGGTGCCTATGGTGTAGAACTGAAAGACGTTTTTCATGAGTTAGAGGCGGTTAACATAGAGACCGGAGAGGTTCGTGCATTTGATAACCAAGCCTGTAGATTCGGTTATCGCGAGAGTGTATTCAAAAATGAGTTAAAAGGGCAGTTTATTGTAACGCACGTTACCTTTAAGTTGCATAAAAAACATACTTTGAACACCTCCTACGGAGCCATCAAAACAACTTTGGAGGAGATGCAGGTGCAGGACCCGAGCATCCACCATGTAAGTGCAGCCGTGTGTCACATTCGCCAAAGCAAACTGCCGGACCCAAAACAGATCGGCAACGCGGGCAGCTTTTTCAAAAACCCGGAAATCCCGAAAGAGCAATTTGAGGCACTGCAGCAGCAGTACCCTACCATTCCCTCCTATCCTGTTTCCCAGACTACGGTAAAAGTACCAGCTGGATGGCTTATAGAGCAATGCGGCTGGAAGGGCAAAGTAATAGATAATTATGGTGTGCATAAGCATCAAGCGCTGGTACTGGTAAACTATGGCGGAGCCAAAGGTGAGGATATTCGGAAGCTGGCTTTTGAGGTAATTGCTTCGGTAGAGGAAAAATTCGGCATCAGACTTAGCCCTGAAGTAAATATAATGTAAAGCAGAGCCAAAAATTTTTGCGCTGCTACGCCCAACTATTTCCTGTTTCCTTCGCTATAGCATATAATATATTTCTACTATATGACCTCTTAAGCGACCACTATGCAACTAAGAAAACTTCTATTCTATTTCGCCCTGATACTGTCCGTGAATCTACTCATATCCTGCGATGATGACGATGATGAGACGGCTGAGCCATCTAAAAGAGAAAAACTAACTGCTGAGCCATGGGAAGGCGATAAAGTCTTGCTCAACAACACAGACGTAGCAACCATCCCTTTAATCGGTAGCAATGCAAGCACTTTCCAGACCCTGCGCATAACCTTCATGGACGACAATACCTACAGCGCTACTTTTACAGCGCAAGGCCAGGAGCAAACCCAAACAGGAAACTGGTCTATGAACAATGATGAAACAACCATCACAACAGACATGTTTGGGGAGATGCAGATCAGGACCTTGACAGATAGCAACTTGGATGTTACCACCACTATCAGCCCAGACAACATCAATTTCATTGGTCAGGTTCTTGGCATAGACCCAAGGCTCATACAAGCTTTTACCGGCGGCAACCCAGTTAATGCTGAATTGCGGTTTGTAAGGTAATTGACATTCCCACCGCTAAAGCAGGTTGGATTCCTGGGCTACCTGGCTACTGCGACCGTATATCTTCCAAGCTGAAACGGTCTGCCCGACCGCCTTATTTCTTATATTACTAGCTGCTGACGCATCCCGGTGCAGGGCATGTTTGCTGCAGCAAAGGTAACAGCCGGCAAGTGCAGGCGGTAGAACATAGGGTAAGATCGAACCCAACAAAAGTGAAGGAATGTCGCACCACATCCAGGGCGTCTTTGCCCACATCGACGCCCAGGTTCTGACAGAGTAAATTCTTCATAGCTGAAAGGGGCTTAAGTGGAAAAAAAACATTCATCTTCCGGGCCTACACTCACTCATGCCTGCGGATGGGGCAGCCGCTAGGTACTGTCCAGGCTTTTAAGAAGAAGAGAAAGGGAAGGGCTTCCTTGGGGGCGACATCATCAAAGTGTCTAGTGCAAGGGCTTTCTCCTTCCCTTTCTGTTGGCTTACGTTTAAGAGCCTGATAAAATTGCACATCCGCTTATACTGCCAAAGATATGAGTGCCAGGGCTTTCTTTGGCATTTTATCGTAAGTATCAAACATACATAAAACAGCCCCGGCATCTTAAGCGTTGCCGGGGCTGTTTTAGTTTAAGAGCCTGAGTTCTTCACACCTCTTTCTCCACCTCTTTTGTCTCAACTTTTACAGCATTGTCCTGAGGGCGAATACCATGGTCATGCTCCCGGGAGTATATTTGAGTAAACTCGGCACCAAGTAGAAAGATAACTGAGGTATAATACACCCATACCAGTATGAGCACGAGTGACCCCGCTGCCCCATAAGTATCCGCTAAAGGGTCGTGCTGGAAGTATATGTTCAGGATAGACTTACCTAGCACAAAGAGAATAGCTGTTACCGTAGCTCCTACCCACACATTGGGCCAGCGAATTTTAGCGTCAGGAAGCACCTTAAAAATAGCAGCAAAAATGATGACGCTGATCAGGATAGACACAAGCACATTGCCTATGGTAATAAGGTAAACGGCAATGCCAGACAATTCTTCGCGCAAAAACTCATTTATTAGCCCCATCACTACATCAATAGATAGCGACACCAATAACAGAAAACCCAGGCTCACCACCATTGCCAGCGAAAGCACGCGGTCGACAACAAGCTTTACCCAGCCCCTCTCCGGCTTGGCACGCACCTCCCACATTGCGTTTAGTGAATCTTGCAAAGCAACGAAGACTGTCGTGGCAGAGAAAATCATGGTGGAGACTCCTATAATGGTGCCAACTGTAGTGGACGAAGAGCGGTCAGCGTTCTCAATGATATTTTGTATCTGCTGGGCCCCACTGTGGCCCACAATGCCACCTATCTGTTTTGCCAGCTCGCCCTGCACAGCCTCTTCGCCAAAAACAGCTCCGGCAATGCGTAGTGTAATGATGAGTACTGCAGGAAGCGAGAAAATAGTATAGAAACCGATGATGGCCGCCCAATCTAAGGGCCTGTCATCAGCAAATTCTCTGAATGTACGCTTGATTAGCTCCCAGCTTAATTTTAACTTCTTATTCATGTGCCTAAAAGCGTTTTACCTGTTATAAATCAGGAATACAGCTTCTTTTTACGGCACTTTCCGAAGTACGATACCTCTTACCCGCTTAGGTATACCACTCACTGACCTCACTCAGGGGCTTGCGCAGCAAGTGGGGCACCTGTACTTGAGCTGCTGGATAGCCTACGGGCAGCAACAGGAAAGGCCGTTCATTTTCTGGCCGCTTAAGCAGCTTTGTCAGAAAATTCATAGGACTTGGGGTATGGGCTAAGGTAACTAAGCCTGCATGGTGAATAGCCGAAATAAGAAAGCCGCAAGCTAAGCCCACCGACTCGCCTACATACTAGTTAGTGCGCTTTGTGCCGTCTGGCTTCAGTTCGTAAGCTTTTTTGAATACAACAATCAGCCATGGCGCCATCTCAAGAAAAGGCTTATGCCAGTCGGTTCCCAGCTCTGCGAGGTCTTCCAGCCACTCAGGAGTCATACGATGCTGATAGCCCTCGTACTCTTCTTTCTCAGCGGCAGCACGTATCTGCTTTTTCAGGTCATGGTTGGAAACAATGCAAAAGGTTTAAGGCTGCTTGTGCGCACCAGAGGGCGCCGTAGAGGCTGTCTTAACTATCTGCTCAATAACCTCCAGGAGAACTGGCTTATCGGAAAATTCACGTACAGAGCGGCGCTTGTCCATAAAACTGTAAAACAGCTCTGCCTGCTGCAGCATCTCCTGCTCAGTATACCTAATAGGCTGGTAGGGTATAAAAGGGTAGCTTGTAGTATCCATAGGACAGTGAGGTAGACTATCTTTTAAACTGCTGTAGCTTCATTTCCTTTAACTTGCTCCAGCTTTCTTGATCTGTTAAACAAAGTAGCTTTGCTGTTTGCAGGTAACTGACTTTGTCACTCAAATGGTAATGAATGATGATGTCCTCAACTTCGCTGAACTCGCAGGCACGAATCAATTGAAACCTCATTCTAACAATTTGCCCATCTACAAGGTGTAGAACAAGGGTATTATCAACGCCTTGTGACAAAGGGTTTTCAAAACGATCACGCAAACCGCTGTAGCCAATCTCTAACCCAAGCCAGTCAGTACCGTCAAACTCTATCTTTTTGATAGAGCTCAGACTATAAATAAGATCAGCTATGACAATATATTCCTTGTGAAAAGTAATGTATCCTTCAAGTTTTCCTTTTAAAGGCCTATACTTATTTGTTACCATTACACCAAGAACTATATTATAAATGAACGGTAGTAGGAGAGCAAAAAGTAACCAATTATAAAATGAGTTAGATGCAGGCACAAATAAGAAAGCTTTCGATATAAAAAAGACAATTCCAATACAAAGCATTGATGCATAACTAATATAAGTTCTAGTCCAGTAAAATGCCTTCGGCTTATAAATAGAAAACTTCTTCATCATACATCAACACCTGTCTGTGCTCATCTTGATTACTTCAGCAGCAGCAGCGCCAGATAGTTACCTGCATCACCTTCCAGCAGCAACTCAAAAGTAAAGCCGTGCTGGGTGGCATAGTCCTCCAATATAGATGGATCAATGAATAACCAGTTAAACCAGCCAGTTTCCTGGTCCTTATACTTCATGTTATACTTTACCTCACCGTAATAACCTGCGTTTAGGTCCAGCAGCACTGAACCATCCTCCTCCTCATACATGTAGAGTATATCGGAAGACTCTAGCAAAATCTGCCCACCCGGTTTTAGAAGCTTCTTGGAATGCTCCAGAAATCGATCTAGACCTGCCAATGTACCTGAAATGCCGATCCCGTTCATCAGCATCAGCAGGGTATCATAGAGGGCCTCGTTCAAATCGAAAATATCCTTATGCAGTACCCGCTTAACACCCTGTCGTTGCATAGCTTCTACGGCTCCCGCAGAAACGTCCAGGGCAGTTACTTCAACTCCTCTTGCCTGCAGGGCCAAAGCATGGCACCCTGCACCCGCCCCTACATCCAACACTACTCCACGGCACGCTTTCAAGGCTTCCACTTCCAGATCAGGCATTTCCGCTTCTGTTCGGAAGAGATAGTCTACCGGAATCGTATCATCCTCTGTCAGGTTGCTCTCAACAATCACTTCTATCTCTTCGGCACCAGCCAGATAATCTAGCACGGCTGCTCCTATAGGGTCGTTCTTCATGGGTTGTATGGCTTAAAGGATGCAATTTCGGAACAAAAAAGCTGCAGAAAAACAGGTATTTATACTTATTGGCGACTCTTTTCGGCTATAGTCTATACATTCCACACAGCTTCAATCGTTTATAAATAAATATATGATTTACCATATTGTATATATGGTAAACTTCTGTAGATTTATCATCTGTTTTTGAAGTCTAAGCCTATGTCACTGAACGCACAAAGTCTCAACCTGCTTATGAACCCAAAACTGGAAGTAAAATACCTGCGTCTGGAGCAGTCGCGCAATCGTCTTTTGGACGAACTGGCAGGACTAAGCGACGAACAGCTCAACACCTATCCGGCTGCAGGTAAATGGAGCATAAACCAGCATGTGGCACACCTGGTATTGGTAGAAGAGCGCGCGTTAAGTAGCATAAAACAGCAACTGCAACAGCAGGACACACTGCTGGATATAGATTTCAGCACATCTGTTAAAGCTCTACTGGTGAAACTGGCGCTACACTCCGGGAGAAAGTATAAAGCACCCGCGGCTGTTGCCAACGTACCTGACCAGGCAGCTCTACCAGAACTAAGGCAGCAGTGGGACAAGCTACGCTTTGAACTGGAGGATGAGTTAACAAGCTTTCCGCACCATTTACTTGAGAAAGGAGTGTTAAACCACCCTATGGTAGGTTGCCTTTCTATCAACCAGGCCCTTTCTTTCCTGCAAGATCATTTTGAACATCACCGCCAAATTATGCTTCGCCAGAAGGAGGCGCTTATAAGTTAGCCTCTTCTGAAAAACCTACCATGCATAAGCTTTTCCTGTACTTTATACTTCTCCTTTCCATTGTCAGCAGCTCCTGCTCAAATGGAAAACCTATGGAAGAAGTTTCCAGCTCAGTTGAAGCGAAAGAAGTTTTACAGCTCGTTGGTCAAACATCCTTGAACCTTAAAGGGGAAAAGCACCCGACTGTCAAAAGGAAACAAAACACCTCTGAACTATTAGCAGGAACTTGGGTACATGAGGAGGATAGCTTGGCAGTTATAGAAATCACCGACACTACTTTTTCTTTTGTTTATCAGGTTCATGTGGCTGATAAGTATAGACTCCACATAGCCGATGAACTAACGCAGTTCATAAATCCTGACACAAGAGCAAAATATCTTGTTTTATCGAACCAAGCCGATACACTCTACGATGAGCTAAACGGGATAGACAAACATACTTTGAGCTTAACCTGGTTTCCGACAATGAGAGCTCATGTCTACAAAAGAGTTAGCCATTAGCAAAACACAAAGTTTGGTTGTAGTATAGGTACTTTAATTGTACCACTATCAGCACACCATGATTTCCCAGCGCCACGAAATATTCTTCGAAGTAGCACGTCAGCTCAGCTTTACCAAGGCCAGCCAGACACTCTTCATAAGTCAGTCAGCCATAAGTAAGCATATCAAAGCACTGGAAGAGCATTATAAAATTGGCTTGTTCAACCGCCACGGCAACTCAGTATCGCTCACTCCTGCAGGTGAACTGCTTTACCAAAAGTTGCTTAGGGTAAGGCAGGTTCAGCACGAGCTGTATGAGGAGTTCAGGAGTATAAGTACAGACTTCTCGCCACAGGTACGAATGGTCATCGGCTCCAGTACTACCATTTCGCTTTATATCTTGCCACCCGTACTTTCGGCATACCTGGCTAGCAACCCTAACGTACAAATCACACTTAAAAACCGTAACTCCGAGAATATCTTAAAGGCTCTTGTAGATCATGAAATAGACCTTGGTATCATTGAAGGTATCAACAAGGTGAACAATGTAACCTACACTCCATTTATGAAGGATGAGGTTATACCCGTATGTTCTGCTAAAAACCAACTTCGCCATCAGCAGTTGCACTACCAGGATCTGTACAACATACCTCTTGCTCTGCGGGAGTATGGCTCCGGAACGCTAGCTGTGCTGGAAGAAGCACTCCTGGAGAAGGACATACGCCTCCACGACATTCCTGTCAAGATCAGGTTAGGTGGAACAGAGGCTCTTAAAAACTTTGTTCGAGCTAACGATTCCTGCCTTTCATTTCTTCCAAGACCTGCTGTTATCAAAGAACTGGAGTCAGGGGAATTGGTTGAACTTAAAATTTCAGACTTACAGCTTGGGCGCACCTTTTATTTTATCCAGCGCAAAGGCACAGAAAACGACCTGCTTTTCAGAAACTTCATACGGTTCACCAAAAATCATTATTCCAAAACAGAATAGGCTATTCCTAAATACTATTTTGTTTACTCATAGCTATACAACTATTTGCCGTTGTATTTAACAGCTATGGACATCACTCTTGTTGATCGATTAAGCCGCATAGACCATCTGACATGCTCTAACTGCGGCTCTACTTATTCCCCATTCCAACAACATACTTTATCTTCCTGCTGCCACTTACCGCTGGCTGCACAATATGAGCTGCAGCATTCTTTAAGTAAGAGCATTTTAGCAAAGCGTGAAGCAAGTATGTGGCGCTACCGCGAGTTATTACCTGTTCTAAGTGAAAAGAACGTGGTAAGTCTAGGTGAAGGATTTACTCCTATTCTGGAGCTGCAGAACCTGGCCCGGCAGTACAATTTGAGCAACTTGCTGTTAAAAGATGAAGGACAAAACCCTACCGGCTCATTTAAGGCCAGAGGTTTGAGTATGGCCATATCTAAAGCAAAAGAGTTCGGAACAGAAGGGTGTATTGTACCTACCGCAGGCAATGCAGGAGTGGCAATGGCAGCCTACTGCGCTAAGGCAGGCATGAAAGCCGTGGTGGTTATGCCGCGCCATACACCGGAGGCTTTTAAGGAAGAATGCTACTGGTATGGGGCCGAAGTGGTGCTGGTAGATGGCCTGATCAATGACTGCGCTGCACGGGCTAAAGAGATAAATGCCGACGGAAAGCTTCTTGATGTCTCCACACTAAAGGAGCCTTACCGCCTGGAAGGCAAGAAAACCATGGGCTATGAGATAGCCGAGCAGTTTAACTGGCAACTGCCAGATGTAATCTTGTACCCTGCAGGTGGAGGTACAGGCCTGATAGGTATATGGAAAGCTTTTAAAGAATTACAGGCACTTGGTTGGCTGGATGAGCATGTAAAGCTGCCTCGTATGATAGCCGTGCAAGCAGCAAACTGCCAGCCTTTGGTGGAGACATATTTCGGTAGGCAACAAAACGCGCAGCAATATGTAGGAAAGCCAACTATAGCCAATGGTCTTGCAGTACCTCGCCCGATAGGTGAACAAATGATGCTGCAGGTAATCCAGGAGTCTGGAGGCACTGCTATCAGCATATCAGAAGAAGAGATGCTGGAGGGCTTAAGGGAGCTAGGTAAAAGCGAAGGCCTCTTTGTAGCACCTGAAGGAGCGGCAGTTTGGATGGCTGCAAGAAAACTCATTGCCACTGGCGCTATCACCAAATCTGAAAATATCCTGTTGCTTAACACAGGCTCAGGTCAAAAATATATGGCCAACATTACTGGCATGCACAACTACTAGAAGCACTTATAAATCTGGATAATTTAATTACTGAGGTAGCAGGAGAATCTTGCTACCTCTTTTTGTTTAGAGGATAGATCTATTGCTTTACTACACTAACTAACTCAAATCCGAAGCTATAGCTTACCGACAGCTACTGCAAAAACTAATGTAGACACTTGACTTACATTTACTCAAAACGCTAGACACAAAACATTTATACTCAATCAGTTATTTCGCATCATATAAAGTATATATATCACCTGTATTTTATAGTTCATTACCTGATGTGTGTGTTTTGAAGTCCTATTTATTTCAGATAAGTACATGTTTCTATAACAGAATAGGAAGAGATATCGAGGACAAAACAGCACATGGGTTAGGGCCACAGGGCTAAGCTAGCAGGAGCTATAGCCTCAGTAATGATGCATCAGGAAAAGCTTAGAATCCGGCAAAGTTAAGCGAGGTCAGGGCGCCAATGTGTGGCTGTTAAAGCTGATATTGGAGCATAGACAAAGGCTCTATACATAGACGCTCCACTAACCCTTACGAAGGTGTATGCGCAAAGCTTGTATACTCCCAAGTATACCCTATGTTTACAGGCTTGCTAATCGCGAAGTACAGACTATAATTTAGAGGGTCTTACAGCCCGGGTTGTGAAGCGGAAAAGTATGTTGGAAGCGAAAAGTATAACTGTGCCAGAAACCTATCCTTCCCAGGCTAACAGGTTATTGCTGTCACAACTTTTAGGGCATAAAAAGACCCTGCGTCACCTCCCTGGATATATGGATGCACAACAGGGCCTGCGAAACATTGATCTAGATAAACCTCCTCAAATTTGGAACCGAACACACAGCATAATCAAATAGTTATCAATAGGTAAACTCAATAACACGGAAGCTATACTTCATAATATTCCAAAAGAGGATCTTGCTATTGTTTAGTTACCACCAGATACATCAGCCGCAGTTTCCAGGGTACGAAACTCCATCTGCAAGGCTTTTATCTTTACTTCTGTGTCTGTTGGAATGTTGCCGTTGATCTGGTCTTTTCGGTCATTTAGTTTTTCCAGTACTCTCTTTGCCATATCCCAGTCCTGGTTACTCCATGTACCTTTCTGTTGGCGCACATTCTCTAAAAAGGTAATGTAAGCCTCGCGCACGTTTTCTTCATTTATGGTGGCATAGTCTGCCCATCTTCCTAAAAGGTTTCGTTCCCACTCGCCCAGACTTGCATCAGTTGCACCGCGTTGATAGGCTTCATCAGCCTCCTGGAACTCTCTTTTCAGGTTCTGGTAGTCCTGCTTCAATTCATCACTAAACTGATCCTGCTTCTGATCCAGCTCTTGCGTACGCATCTTAAAGTCATCCCGGGCACGTTCCCAATCTTCTTCAGTGCGTTCAGCAACGTTAGAGGTGGTATTACTCACCCAAGATCTGAAATCTGCAAGATCGTCTTCAATTTGCTGTTCCCTGGTTGCAGAGCAGCTGCTTAACACCACACTCACAAATAATAGCCCTGCACTTAAACATCTAGTTATTTTCTTCATAGTACTTATCATATCTTAGTTACACTACCACAAAGTACGACACAAAGCATTTTAAGATATTTATTACCAGACACTACATGTTAACTGCTTAAACTTCCCAAAGCATACAACTCACTTAATTAAATGACTATAAGTATTTTAACAATTCATAACCAAGGAGAAACTTACACGTAAAACCAATTAACAACGGATTATTTATATAAATAACAAGCATAAGTATATTAATAGATTCTCATCCTTGTTCGTATAAAACCTTTGGTTGAGTAAAAACTGCAATAGCTTATACTTCGAGTATGCATGGATAAAGCACAAGTGAAGTATAAGCTATTTACGTTTATCAGCCTCCAATATCAGGTATTGACCACTTAAGGCAAACTGCCGGAGCACCAACTTATCTTCAGTTAACTCCTGCACTTCCCAACGAGGCATCATTGTGCTTAGGATGGACCTACCATCTACCAGCCTTGTTTGCAGTATTATCAGCCCCCTGGAGGCCTCTAACTCCCATCGCCCCTCCTCTATTACCTCCACACCATTGATGGCATCAGGAGCTTTGTTCTGGCGCACCAGGCTATAACTTCCATTTGGCCTAAAGGTGATGCTCATTTGTTCCGTTGGGTATACAGGATTCATGTCCCCTTTGTGTGCATGCAGCTTCTCCCGCAGCACCCATGTTTTGGTTATCATTTTTAAGGAGTCAGTCGGCTGTTCTTGAGTTTGCAGCTCAGGCATTTTAAACTTTGGTGCCGGATCAGCAGTAAGAGTCAGGAAAAATAGCAGTGTTGATAACATAGTCCTATTTTCATTCTTTTACACTCTATAACTTACGCAAAACGAGACACTTGAGCAACAACTCCAAAACAATATATGGAAACCAATAAGGAGCGACACGAAGAGTTTATGCGGGAGGCAATAAGCCTATCCATAGAAAAAATGCTGGAAGGGTACGGCGGCCCCTTCGGCTCAGTAATAGTTAGAAACGGCACTGTTATAGCCCGTGGCTATAATAAGGTACTGCACTCGCACGACCCTACAGCACACGCTGAGGTGGAAGCCATACGCTCAGCATCACAGGTACTAGGCACCCACGACCTCTCTGACTGTGTTATCTATGCCAGTTCTCAGCCTTGCCCTATGTGCCTGGGTGCTATCTATTGGGCAAGGCTAAGAAAAGTATACTATGGAAATCCGCACCAGGAGGCGGCGCGCATTGGCTTCGACGATTCCTTTATTTATGAGGAGATTGAAAGGCCTGTGGAGCAACGTCGCATCCCGATGGTACAGCTCCTGCAACAGGAAGCTAGAAAAGCCTTTGATCTTTGGGAGCAGAAAGAGGACAAAAAAGAATATTAGCATCTTTTTCTATCCTGCTAAAGCTAAAGACATTCTATTAATCTATAGAGGCAGGTAATTAACCTATCAACCTTGAAAGACATAAAACCAAAAGGCGTCTGCCACACCTAAAAGGTACAGCAGACGCCTTTTTTGAAGTATAGTCTTGGGCTTAGCGCTTCATCATGTTAGCTAAGTTACCTAAGCCACCACGCTTGCCAGCCATCTTGTTCATAGAACGCATCATCTTACGCATGTCATTGAACTGCTTCATCAGGTTGTTTACCTGGGTTACATCTGTACCACTGCCTTTAGCAATACGTGCACGGCGGCTTCCGCTGATGATATCCGGGTTTTCACGCTCTTCCGGAGTCATAGATTTGATGATGGCCTCAATTGGTTTGAAAGCATTCTCATCGATCTCTACATCTTTCAAGGCTTTACCTACACCTGGGATCATTCCTACAAGGTCTTTGATATCACCCATCTTCTTGATTTGCTCCAGCTGTGTCAAGAAGTCGTCGAAGTTAAATTGGTTCTTGCGGATCTTCTTGTTGATGCGCTTCGCCTCATCCTCGTCAAAGGCCTGCTGCGCACGCTCTACCAGAGAGATCACGTCACCCATACCCAGGATACGCTGGGCCATACGATCAGGATAGAACAGGTCCAGCGCCTCCATTTTCTCACCGGTAGAGATAAACTTAATCGGCTTCTCTACTACGGCACGGATAGAAAGGGCGGCACCACCACGAGAGTCACCATCCAGCTTGGTAAGCACCACGCCGTCGAAATTGATACGCTCGTTGAAAGTCTTAGCCGTATTCACGGCATCCTGACCTGTCATGGAGTCAACCACAAACAGCGTCTCGGTTGGGTTAACTGCCTTCTTGATCTCGGCAATCTCTTTCATCATCGCCTCATCCACGGCCAAACGACCAGCGGTGTCGATGATAACTACCTTTTTATGTGTTTTCTTGGCATGCTCAATAGCGTTTAGGGCAATCTGCACCGGGTTCTTGTTCTCCAGTTCAGTATAAGCCTCCACCCCTACCTGCTCGGCAAGCACCTGCAGCTGGTTAATCGCAGCTGGACGGTACACGTCGCAGGCAGCTACCATTACAGAGCGGCCTTGTTTTTTAATGTAGTTCGCTAGTTTACCTGTGAAGGTTGTTTTCCCAGAACCCTGCAGACCAGAAATCAAGATAATGGCCGGATCGCCTTTCAGGTTAATATCCTGCTTCTCGCCACCCATCAGCTCAGTCAGCTCTTCATGCATGATCTTCACCATCAACTGGCCCGGAGACACAGCAATAAGTACATCACGCCCAAGGGCTTTCTCCTTGATATTATCGGTTACAGTTTTGGCAACTTTATAGTTTACGTCGGCATCCACCAAGGCGCGGCGCACCTCTTTGATGGTAGTCGCTACGTTGATTTCGGTAATGCTTCCCTGGCCTTTCAGCGTCTTAAAGGCACGGTCTAACTTGTTACTTAAATTATCAAACATGTTTTCTTTCTGGATTTACCAACAAAAATAAGGAATATCAGCAATAGTTACCACTTAAATGTACGACATCAACCGCAAGGGTGATAGTTCCGCACGCGGTATATATACAACAGGACCCACAATGGCTCGTAAAGCCTCTATTGGAATCATTAATTTCCTATATTTGGAAACAATTGCATAGATCTACTTGCTTTGAAAGAGACTGACTTAACCGACATACTCTATATATCCTATTACTGGCCACCATCAGGCGGACCAGGCGTGCAGCGTGGCCTTAAGTTTTGCAAATACCTGCCCCAGTTTGGTGTGCAACCCACAGTGCTTACCGTAGACGAAAAGCAGGCTTCTTACCCTCTGCTGGACCCTACCTTCGAACAGGAAGTACCAGAGGGTCTGCAGGTATACCGTACGCCAACTTCAGAGCCTTTTGAGTACTACAAGAAGCTCTCCGGCAAAAAAGAAATACCCTACAGTGGTTTTGCCAATCAGCAGTCAAAAGACACTATGGTTGACAAGCTGTTCAAGTTTGTGCGCGGCAACCTTTTTATACCTGACGCCCGCGTGGGGTGGAATAAACATGCTATACGTAAGGCTGAAGAATTGTTGCAGACTGGTAAGTATAAAGCTATCATCACCACAAGCCCACCACATTCAACACAGTTAATCGGCCTAAAGCTGAAGAAAAAGAATAACCTGCCTTGGGTAGCCGACCTGCGTGACCCCTGGACGAACATACATTATTACGACCAGCTGTACCATACTGCCCTGGCCAAACGCCTGGATGAAAAGTACGAAAGGCAAGTACTGGAACAGGCTGATGCTATCCTTGTAACCAGCGAGGACACAAAGCGCCTGTTCCTGAACAAGCCTGCAAGTATAGATGTAGACAAAATTCATGTTTTACCAAATGGCTACGATAAAGACGACTTTATTTACCCGAGCAAGCCACCAAAAGATGAGTTCCTGATTACCTATACAGGAACTATCACCGAAAGCTATAATATTGATGTCTTTCTGAAGGTAATAGCGCATTTGTTGTCGGTGCACAGCGAAATAAACTATCAGCTGCGTTTTGTAGGCAAGGTGTCGGATGGCATGAAGAAGCGCATCGAGAAAGCAGGAGTCCTTGGCATCACGGAGTTCATACCTTACGTGCCACACCAGGAGGCGATAAAATACATGATGGAGAGCACGGTGCTGTTCCTTGCAATAGCCGACGTAGATAACGTGTATGCTAACGTTCCAGGTAAGCTTTTCGAATACCTGGCCTCTAACAAACCTATTGTTGCACTAGGGCCTGTTCATTCTGATATGGACCGTATCATCGATGAGTGCGGAGCTGGTCGCTTGTTCCACTACACAGCTTATGATTTAATGCTGGACCATATGACACAATGGAGCCGTGCCTGGAAAATTAACCCGAACCTGGACCTGCCTTACATCAACCATTCCCGCTTTTCGAGAGAGGCTTTAACAGAAGAGTTGGCTGACATCATCAAGGGGTTGGCAAAAAGGAAGTAATATAGGTGTAGCATTGTTTCATAAGCCAGCCACATTGAGTTATACAGCACTAAGCGCAAAACTCAATGTGGCTGGATCAGTTTTTATAGCATTATCAAAAGTTGCTTTAGAAATCGTAAGCCCTACTACTACAGTTTTATAGTATAAACTTATGAAATCTAGGTCCTAAAAGAGAAACCAAAAGCATTCAAGCCGGTTTCCAGCTATACTTAGAAATCGTATTAAGCCTAACATTTGTGTGTTATCTTTTAAGAGAGCATTTCACTTTTGCTTCTTTTATTTTTAATACCACAGATCATGCATACCCTTTCCTATTGCCATGGCGCCAGTACTACTCCTTTGCTTGGTGAAACTATTGGCCAAAGTCTAAGAAAAACAGTTGAGCAGTACGGTAACCGCGAAGCCCTGGTAATGGTGACGCAAAATTACCGTGTAACTTACCACGAATTATGGGAACAGGTGGAGCAGGTAGCAAAAAGCCTGCTTGCCAGTGGTATAAAGAAAGGTGATCGTGTAGGAATTTGGTCACCTAACCGTTATGAGTGGGTATTAGTGCAGTTTGCTACGGCCAGAGTGGGAGCTATTCTTGTTAACATAAACCCCGGCTATAAAACTACTGACCTGCAGCATGCGCTCGGCCAGAGTCAGGTCAAACTTCTTATCGCAGCACCAAACTTCCGTCTTACCAACTATGTGGAGATGCTGGAAGAGATCCGCCCTACATGTGAGTTTCCAGAGAAAACAGTTATACTTGACCGCGACTGGGAGGCATTTTTACGCGCTGGCGAAAGTGTAACCACAGAGGAGCTAGAAATACTGGAGCAGACGTTGCAGTTTGACGACCCAATCAACATACAATATACCTCCGGCACTACCGGCTTCCCCAAAGGTGCCACGTTATCGCACCACAATATCCTGAACAACGGTTATTTCATTGGCCAGATTCTAAAGTACACTGAGCAGGATCGCGTATGTATTCCTGTTCCGTTTTACCATTGCTTCGGTATGGTAATCGGCAACCTGGCCTGTATCACACATGGCGCATGCATGGTTATACCAGGCGAGTTCTTCGACCCGGAGCTAACCATGCGTACGGTGCAGGAAGAAAAGTGCACCTCCCTTTATGGAGTTCCTACCATGTTTATTGCCGAACTAGACCACCCGAATTTTTCCAACTACGACTTCTCTACTTTACGCACAGGTGTTATGGCAGGCTCCAATTGCCCTATGGACACCATGCGTAAGGTGCAGCAAAAAATGAACATGCAGGAGGTTACTGTATGTTATGGCATGACTGAAACTAGTCCAGTTTCCCTTCAAAGCCGCACCAACGCTCCCCTGGACAAGCGCGTTTCTACTGTTGGAACAGTGCACCCACACCTGGAAGTCCGAATTGTAGACCCTGAAACTGGCTATGTGGTACCACGCGGCGAACGTGGTGAGCTTTGTACCCGTGGTTACTCAGTTATGCTTGGCTATTGGGATATGCCAGAAGCTACCGCTAAATCCATAAAAAATGGCTGGATGCATACCGGCGACCTTGCCATGATGGACGAAGAGGGCTATGTACAGATTGTAGGGCGTATCAAAGACCTTATTATCAGGGGTGGCGAAAACATTGCTCCACGTGAGATAGAGGAATTCCTGATGACTCACGAGTCCATTGCCGACGTACAGGTAATAGGCATACCAGACGCAAAGTACGGTGAAGAGGTGATGGCTTGGGTTAAGCTGCGCGACGGCGTCCCCGCATCTCCAGAACAAATGACAGCCTTCTGCAAAGGGAAAATAGCCACTTTCAAAATTCCTAAATACTGGAAGTTTGTAGACGACTTTCCTATGACAGTTACCGGAAAAATCAGGAAAGTGGAGATGAGGGAAATATCTACAAAGGAACTGGCACTCGAAGAGCCACTGCAGGCATAAATACTTCAGTAATCAAAGGCAGCTCGTGCAAGGGCTGCCTTTATTTTTTGTGTACAAAACTGGCTTTATACTCCCGTGCACCCTTCACTTAAAATAAGTATCTTGCAGCATGATTGGGTGACCATTTTGCACCCATGGTATAAAGCGAAAAACGTAGAATGGCATTAGACCTTAATAACAAGGCTATATTAATTACGGGCGGCACAGGCTCGTTCGGAAAGAAGTTCGTGGAAATGGTATATGCTCGATTCCCGAACGTGAAAAGAATGGTGATTTACTCGCGTGACGAACTAAAGCAGTTCGAAATGTCACAGGTATTTCCAAAGAGTAAATATGATTCAGTTCGTTATTTTATTGGTGATGTCCGTGATGGAGAACGCTTCAAGCGTGCTTGTGAAGGCATAGACATTATTGTGCATGCCGCTGCTCTGAAACAGGTACCAGCCGCCGAATATAATCCAATGGAGTGCATCAAGACCAATGTGCTGGGTGCGGAAAATGTGATTAACGCCGCTCTGGATTGTGGTGTAAAAGATGTAGTTGCTCTTTCTACTGATAAGGCTGCAGCACCTATCAACCTGTACGGGGCAACCAAACTTTGTTCTGACAAGCTTTTTGTGGCTGCCAATAACATGCGCGGAAAGCGGGATATACGCTTCTCGGTAGTACGTTATGGTAACGTGATTGGCTCAAGAGGCTCTGTGGTACCGTTCTTCCTGAAGAAACGTGCTGACGGTGTACTGCCTATCACACACCCTGACATGACCCGTTTTAATATTTCCTTGGAAGAAGGTGTAGAGTTAGTGTTTCATGCACTGGAGAAACATTGGGGTGGAGAGATATTTGTGCCAAAGATTCCTTCTTACCGCATCACAGATGTAGCCGAAGCCGTTGGACCAAACTGTACGCAAGAGACGGTGGGTATCAGGCCCGGAGAGAAACTCCATGAGGAAATGATCACAGAGACAGACTCCCTGAATACTGTGGAGCTGGAGAAAAACTATGTTATTCTTCCTTCCACTCCTATCTGGAACGTCGATGACTTTCTGAAGGCGCACAAGGGGAAAATGGTAGAGATGGGCTTTAAATATAACTCCGGCACCAACACTGACTGGCTTACCGTAGAACAACTCCGCGAGCAGATCCGCCAGCATGTTGACCCAAACTTTAGTGTTGCTTGAGTTAGTGTGTAAATTCCAGAAAGCTTGCTATTACTGCTTTCTGTTTTTCTAACTTTTAACTTCCTAAGCCTTTGTCAGAGCCTAAACAAATAAAACCAATTCCCTACGGCCGCCAGCATATCTCAGAGGATGATATCCAGGCGGTGGTGGAAACGCTTACCTCGGACTTCCTGACACAGGGACCTAAGGTAGCTGAGTTTGAAGAAGCCTTCGCTGCTTATGTAGGTGCCCGGTATGCCGTGGCGGTGAGCAACGGCACAGCCGCCCTGCACCTGTGCACCATGGCGCTGGGCGTAAACAAGGGCTCCAGGGTCATCACCACGCCCATCACCTTTGTGGCCTCAGCCAACTGCGTGCGCTACTGCGGCGGTGAGGTGGAGTTCAGCGACATCGACCCTGCCACGGCCCTGCTGGATGCAGAGAAGGTGCGGCAGCTGGTGGAGAGCAAACCCAAAGGCTACTACTCAGGCATTATACCCGTGGACTTTGCCGGAAACCCGGTAAACCTGGAGGAGTTCCGGAAACTGGCCGACGAGCACGGGCTATGGATCATTGAGGATGCGGCTCACTCGCCGGGAGGCTACTTTATTGACAGCAAGGGCGAGAAACAACGCTGCGGCAACGGCAGGTACGCAGACCTGGCCATCTTCTCCTTCCACCCTGTCAAGCACATCGCCACAGGCGAGGGCGGCATGGTGACGACCAACGACGTGGAGCTTTACAAAAAGCTTCTGCTCTACCGCACACACGGCATCACCCGCGAGACGGAGCTGCTGGAGGAGAACCACGGCGGCTGGTACATGGAGATGCAGGAACTGGGCTACAACTACCGTATCCCGGACATGCTTTGCGCCCTGGGCCTCTCGCAGCTTGAGCGGGCAGACGCCGGCCTTGCCCGCCGCAGAGGCATTGCACGGGTGTATGACCAGGCATTCGCCGAGGTCAGTGGCATCCAGGTGCTGCAAACCAACCCGGCCGCTTTGCAGGAGGACCACACTGGCCACGCCTACCACCTATACGTCATCCGTGTCGAGGACCGCAAGGGGCTGTATGATTACCTGCGGGAGCACCAGATCTATGCGCAGGTGCACTATATCCCGGCGCACACCATGCCCTACTACCGCAGCCTGGGCTACAGCAAGGGAGACTTTCCGCTGGCAGAGTCCTACTACTCAGAGTGCCTGAGCCTGCCGATGTACCCATCGCTGACGCAGCAGGAGCAGGAGTTCGTGATCGGAAAGGTGAAGGAGTTCGTGCAAAAGTGAGCAGGCTTGCCATCATACCCGCCCGCGGGGGCAGCAAGCGCTTGCCCAGAAAGAATATCCGCCCCTTCCTGGGCAAGCCCATTATCGCCTACTCCATCGAGGCCGCGCTGCAATCAGGGCTGTTCGATGAGGTGATGGTGTCCACAGACGACGAGGAGATAGCCCAGGTGGCCAGGAAGAACGGGGCAAGCGTGCCCTTCATGCGAAGCGAGAAGGCTGCTGATGATTTTGCCACCACGGCCCAGGTACTGGAGGAGGTGCTGGGCAGGTACAAGGATACCGGAAAGGAATTCGAGGTAGCCTGCTGCCTCTATCCCACTGCTCCTTTCGTAACGGGCAAGATTCTCAGAGAGGCTTACCAAAAGCTTGAGGAGGGAAGTTTTGACACGGTTTTCCCGGTGCTGCGCTACTCCTACCCGGTCTGGCGCAGCCTTAGAGTGGAGGATGGCAAGGCTAGCCTCAACTGGCCTGAGCACCTTCACAGCCGCTCGCAGGACCTTGAGCCGGCCTTTCACGACGCCGGGCAGTTCTACTGGTTCGGCGTAGAAAGGTTCCTGAGGCAGAGGCGCCTGTTTACCGACAACTCCGGTGCGGTGGAGCTCTCCGAGCTCCAGGCACAGGACATTGACAGCGAGACAGACTGGAAGCTGGCCGAGCTAAAGTATAAACTACTGCACAACATTGGCTAACACTATTAACCAGGCAAAACCCCGCATCGTCTTCCGCGCCGACGGCAACAGCCGCATTGGGCTGGGGCATGTGGTGCGCTCACTGGCGCTGGCCCAGATGCTGCACGAGGACTTCTCCTGCGTGTTCGCCATTCAGCAGCCAGAGCAGGCACTGCAGGCCCAACTGCTGGGAGTATGTGAGGAGGTGGTGGTGCTGGCAGAGCAGGAAGTGACAGAGCAGGAGGCAGCTTGCCTGGCCCGGCAAGTCCTGCGCCCGACGGATGTGGTGGTGCTCGACGGCTACAGGTTTGACACTGCCTATCAGCAGCGCGTCAAGGAAAGCGGCTGCTCCCTTGTCTGCATTGATGACATTCACGCTTACCCTTTCGTGGCTGATGCGGTAATAAACCAGGCAGGCGGCGTTTCGGAGGCAGCGTATACAACAGCCCCCTACACAAAGCTGCTGCTTGGACCAGAGTACGCCCTGTTGCGCCCTCCATTCCTAAAAGCATCACAGCAGGAACGGACAGTGCCTGTTGGAGCCCTGCGCGTACTGCTGAACATGGGTGGTGCAGACCCGCAGAACGTTACTTTGCAGTTGGCAGGGGAGCTGGCTGAAGACAGCCGCGTCAATAGTATGGAAATAGTGGTGGGCGGTGCTTACCAGCACCTGCAGGAGCTACAGAGCTGGCTGCAGGGAAGAGAGCAAGTAAGACTGCACAGAAACCTGGACGCAGAAGCCATGTGCCTCCTGATGGAAGGCTGCGCAGTGGCTGTTACCTCTGCCAGTGGGGTGGCCTATGAATATGCCGCAGTGGGTGGTGTGCTCTTCGTGCTGCAGACAGCCGGTAACCAAACAGGCCTTTACAGCTTCCTGACCCATACCGGGATTGCCAAGCCTTATGAAGAGCTTCAGCAGTTAGGTCCTTCAGATTTCAAGAGTGGATTCCAAAAACAGGTGCAGGTGCAACGCCAGTACTTTGACGGGCAGAGCCCGCAGCGCCTACAGCAGCAGTTCCGTAACTTCAGCCTAAGCGCTGCTCTCACCTTCCGGCGGGCAAGTGAGGAAGACTTGATGCTGATCTACAGCTGGAACAACGACCCTGAGGTACGGCGCTATTCATTTAACCCAGAGCCGATTCCGCTGCCAAACCACCAGGCTTGGTTCAGCGCCAGACTCTCTGATGCCGCCACGCCAATCTACGTTGTAGAGGCGGCAGGAGAACCAGCAGCACAGGTACGCTTTTCCCTCCAAGGCAAAGCGGCAACCGTCGGCTACCTGATCGACAGCAAGTTCAGGGGCAAGGGACTAGGACATGTGGTTCTACAGAGAGGTGTGGCAAGGCTACAGCAGGACTTCCCGGACATCATGCTGGTGGAGGGACTGGTGCAGCGGCAGAACATCCCTTCCGTGAGAGCCTTCGAGAAAGCAGGCTTTGCGTATGGAGAGCCTGACCCGCAGCACCCCAAGGCGCGCCGCTTTGTATTGGAGTTGCCGAAAAAAGATTAACTGATTAACTCATAGTACCCAAAGAGAAAGAAATGATCAACGATATCACTATAGCCGGCCGCTTGGTTGGCCCTTCTCACAGGCCCTTCATCATCGCTGAGATGTCGGGCAACCATAACCAGTCGCTGGAGCGGGCACTGCAGCTAGTGGATGCCGCCGCCGATGCCGGTGCCGACGCCGTCAAGCTGCAGACCTACACCGCCGACACCATGACCCTGCCGGGTGCTTTCACCATCGAAGACGAGGGGTCCCTTTGGAAGGGGCGTGAGCTGTATGACCTTTACAAAGAGGCCTACACTCCCTGGGAATGGCACAAGCCAATCTTTGACAGGGCCAGGGAGCGCGGCATGCTTGCCTTCTCCTCCCCCTTCGACGAGTCGGCCGTGGACTTTCTGGAAGAACTGGGCGCGCCGGTATACAAGATTGCCTCCTTCGAGAACACCGACCACCCGCTTCTGCGCAGGGTGGCAGCCACGGGCAAGCCTGTGATCATGAGTACCGGTGCCGCCACGGTGCAGGAGGTGGCCGAAGGGGTGCAGGTGCTGCGCACCGCAGGCTGCCGGGAGCTGATTCTTCTCAAGTGCACCTCCACCTACCCGGCCACACCGCAGAACACCAACCTGCTCACCATCCCGCACATGCAGGGGCTCTACGGGGTGCAGGTGGGTTTGTCCGACCACACGATGGGCGTGGGTGCTTCTGTGGCAGCGGTAGCCTTGGGCGCAACGGTGATCGAAAAGCACTTCACCCTGAGAAGGGCTGACGGTGGTGTTGACTCGGCCTTCTCCCTGGAGCCAGAGGAGCTGCGGGCGCTGGTGGTGGAGTCTGAGAGGGCGCACCTGGCGCTGGGCCGCGTGCAGTACGGCGTGCAGCGGGCCGAGGAGAAGAGCCGCCTCTTCAAGCGCTCTGTCTATGCTGCCAAGGACATCAAGGCCGGTGAGGCGCTGACCAAGGAGAACATCCGCGTCATCCGCCCGGGTCTGGGCCTGGCCCCCAAGCATTACGACACGCTGCTGGGCAAGACCGCCAAGCAGGACATCAAAGCCGGGACACCACTCAACTGGGATCTGGTGTAGCCTATGCAAAAGTGGTACGACCTGTATAGCCGTATACTTTACCTGCACTTTTCTGAAGGCTTCCTACAACTTCCGGAAAGCGCCAAGAACGCTGTATCTCCCCAAAACCCGTTGATGCGCCTACTTAAGCTGCTTGGCTACACGGTGGTGAGGCTGCTGGGGAACCTCTTTACAGCGGTAGAGCACAAAGAAAGGCTTCAGGGGAAAGTGTGGCTGTATGTGGTTAGCCAGAACAATTACGACAGTCTCAAATTTATACAGCAAGAGCTTTCCGGTGCGGTGTTTGTAGCTGGACAAAGCAAGCAAGTTGGCAAGTATAATAAGGCAGTAGAGCGTCTTTTGTTGCGCCGCAAGCTGTTCTACTACTATAAGCTTTTACCGCTTCTCGTTCAGTTCCTGAAGTATAGAAAAGACAATACCATTCGTTTTTTCGACTTGCTGTACGACTCTATCGGGTTCTACGAGGTTTACCTGCACAAACTTCGCAAGTATAAGCCTGAAGCCATCGTGTTTGCTAACGATCATAATGCCGATGCAAGGGCAATGCAGTTAGCTGCAAAAACCATCGGTATAAAAACTATCTATATTCAGCATGCCAGTATAAGCCCCTTGTTTCCTCCTCTGGAGTTCGATTTAAGTCTACTTGAAGGGCAGGATGCGTTGAACAAGTATAAGCAGTGTGGGACTATAACCGGAAGAGTTGAGCTGATAGGCATGCCAAAGGCTGATGCTTACGTACCTTTGCGCAACAATAGTCAACATATCAAGACTATTGGCATTGGCTGCAACCTGATGGATAGCCTCTCAGAAGTAGAAAAGCTTATCAAGGCTTTAACACATAATTTACCTAAGCTCCAGTTGTTGCTCCGCCCACACCCACGCGACCAGCGCAACTTTAGTAGCTTAAAGGCTATAAGTCCTCAGGTTAGCATCTCAGACAGTCGCATCGTTGCCACTTTTGATTACCTGCGGCAGATAGATGTACAGTTAAGTGGTAACTCCGGCATACACCTAGAAGCAGTTCTTTTGAATGTATGGTCTATTTTCTACGACTTTAACCCGAAGCAAAAGCTAACTGACTATTACGGCTTTATACAGCATGGTCTTATTGATACCGCAAAATCTCCGGAAGAGCTAATACAGATGCTTCAGACTCATATGCACAACAAGCCTGATGTAGTCGAAAGGGCGAAATATTACAATGCTACTGTGGGCACCGCTTATGATGGAAAGAGTGCTGAACTTGCGCTTAAGTTTTTAAGGCAGCTTTTGGCCTGAGCAGGGCCTTAATCAGTAATAGAAAGTTACAGCTCTCTGCGAAGCAAGATGTAGGCGCAGCCACTCCTTTTTAATGGTTTTACTGTAAAACCCAATCCATTTATTATTTTTACGCTTCACCCTTTTAGCCAATGAGCAGAACCTTACAGCGCGAAGGAATCTGGAACACCACCATTTCGTATGCCGGCATCCTGATCGGCTATGTTAATACGGTGCTGCTCTTTCCCAACTTCATGGATGAGGCCGAAGTGGGCCTAACGCGTCTGTTACTGTCTATTTCAGTAATGTATGCACAATTCTCAGCCTTGGGTTTTGTGAACATGAGCGTACGTTACTTCCCCTATTTTCGGGATAATGATAAAGGGCACAACGGCTTTCTGTTCCTGCTGCTATCGGTGCCCCTGCTAGGGTTTATACTTACCACAGCTCTTTTTCTGCTGTTTAAACCTGCCGTAGTAGAGTATTATAGCGAGAATTCACCCCTCATTATAGACTACTACTACTACCTGATCCCTTTATCGCTGTTTGCGCTGCTGTTTAACATGTTTACAGCATACCTGCGCTCGCTCTATAAAACTATCGTTTCTTCCTTCGTTCAGGATTTCCTGCTACGCATACTTACCACTGTGCTTATCAGTGTCTATGCATTGGGAGTGATGGATTTCAACACTTTTGTGCTGCTCTACATCATCGTTAATTCTGTTGGTGCCTTGGTTTTGGTAGGTTATATCATATGGCTGAAGCAGCTTTTCGTGAAGCCCTCACTAGCTGTGTTAAGCATCATTCCTATAAGGGAGATCTTTTACTATGGCTTTTTCACCCTTTTGGGTAACGTTTCTACCACCATCATTACAACGGTAGATCAGGTAATGATCTCTGCCTACAGCCTCTCAGATAACGGCATTTATACTACTGCCTTTTTCATGACAAGCGCCATATTGGTACCAGGAAGGTCTATTTTAAAGATAGCGCACCCACAGGTAGCCGAGTATTGGAAAGAGAAGAATATGAACGGGATGGGTAGCCTGTATCAAAATGTCACCATGATTAACCTGATTGTGGGGCTGCTGCTCTTTATCGGCATCTGGGCAAACATTGATAATCTTTACGATTTTATGCCAGAAAGCTACCGCAGCGGCAAATATGTGGTACTGTACCTTGCCCTTGCGCGCTTGGTAGACCTGGCAACAAGCTTAAACGGCGCTATTCTAGCCACCTCCGAAAAGTATAAGTGGGACCTTGGGTTTAACATGATACTAGCCGGTCTTACCATCTGGACAAACTGGTATTTTATACCGCGCTATGGTATAGAAGGAGCAGCCATGGCTTCCATGATTTCACTGGTTACCATGAATCTTGCCCGCCTGCTGTTTGTGAAGTTTATCTACCACATACAGCCCTTTACATGGAGTGCTTTGGGTATAACAGCTATAGCAGCCTTTGCTTTAGGAGCTTCCTACCTCCTGCCCTATCTCGGCAATGTCTACCTCGACATTCTTGTTCGCTCATTTCTGATCACAACAGTATACTTGTCTCTGGCCCTAAACCTCAATATTTATCCTGAGATGAACGCTTGGCTTCGCAAGGTCATTTACGGCATTACCGGCTGGAAGCTATAGTCTGGATTTGACAGTTACACCATACTTTGTTTAACATAATTAAGTACATGGTAACAAATATAGGTTAACTGGTCTTCTTTCAACTCAGAGTGTATAGGTAGTGATAGCACACTTCTGCACAACATTTCTGCCACTGGCAAATCTCCTTCTCTGTAGCCCAATGAAGTGTAAATCTGCTGTAGGTGTAAAGGCTGAGGGTAATATATAGCACTCGGAATGTGGTTATCAAGTAAATATTGCCGCAGGCCATCCTGTAAAGCTGGTGGCACTTTTATAGTGTATTGCTGGTACGTTTGAGAGCTGTACGTAGCACGGTGTGGTGCCTGCACCAATTCTGTCTCGGCAAAGGCATTGTCGTAAAAGCGTGCTATTTCCTGTCGCGCCTCATTATACTCATCCAGGTATTTAATTTTAACGTTTAACATAGCTGCCTGTAATGTTTCGAGGCGAGAACTAAATTCATACTTACCGCCCATACCATCTTTGGCAGTTTGCTGCGTACGTTCCGCTAGCTCAGGCAGGATAGTTAGAACTGCTCCTCCGTCCCCTGCCCCTCCTACTGGTTTAGCCGGGTAAAATGCAGTAAAGCTAATATGCCCTATAGCCCCTGCTTTTTGCTCCTTACCATCAGGCCCCACATATACTGCCCCTAAAGACTGTGTTGCATCCTCCACAACCCATAATTTATACTTAGAGGCAAGTTCCATAAGCTCGTGCATTGGAGCACATTGGCCAAATAAATGTACTGGTATTACTGCCGCAGTAGCAGGTGTAATACAGCGTTCCACAGAAGCTGGATCCAGGTTGAAAGTCTGTGTATCCACATCCGCAAACACAGGCTTTAACTTGAGCTTGAGCAATATCTCTGCTGCTGATTCATAGTTGAAACTTGGTATGATAACCTCAGCGCCTTCGGGTAATTGTAAAGCCAATAAGGCAAGTTGCAGCGCATCGGTACCACTTGCACAGGGTATAACATACTCCACCTGAAGATAATGCCCTAAGGTGCGGGCAAACTCCTGCACCTGGGGACCTTCTTCCATACGCATGCTGGCCATTACGGCACTAAAGGCAGCGTCCAGCTCTGGCTTGAGCTTAGCATACTGCGCCTTTGTATCAACCATTTTGATGTCTTCCATGGGCTGTACTAATGTTGTAGGTAAAACAAATATAGGCAATGTTGTGGCAAAGGGTTATCCCGCCGTCAATCGCCTTCGTAACCCCTTCTAAATCTGGCGCGTTGTTTAGTACAAACTAGATACAAAGCACTATGTATAAATTAAAGAATATACTTTTAGCCACTTTCCTTCCTTTACTCTTTGCGGCCTGTAACGGCGGAGAAAATGGAACTGCCACAGAGAATGAGCAAGCTTTAGCCGATTACCGCGACTACGTAACTTCATTTGAACGTGACAGCCTGAGCGAAACTGAACTGCGTGCCTTACAGCAGTCTGAAAATGATTCTGCAGCATGGGCTACAGAGAGAGCAAACTTACAGGAGGAGTACAACATGCGGCGTGAGCCTGTAACAGCCAATATAGACAACTATAGTGCTGAGCAACGTGCAGAAGCAGAGGATTTAGACCAGCGTTACAATACCGCACTGGAGGCACGGGAGCAGCAGTTTAACGACGCCAGCCGTCGTTACAAGCTGCGCCGGGAGCTGCTGGGATTAAAAATTCAAGAAGACGATATGAGCGGGGTTACTGCCGCTAACATTGGCGAAACGTATCAGCGCTATGTCTCCACTCTGGAAGAAAATGCAGCGAACTACGATAGTAGAGATTGGCAGCTAATAGAAGGGTGGTGGAGCGCACTCAACAGCCGTTATCGCACTTTGGAGGGGGAACTACAGGCAAGTGTAAAAAAAACAGTGCAGCAGGCACAAGCCCAATACCAAAAAATCAGGCAAGAACATACCACAGACGCTGAAGCTTAAAGGCTAGAAAAGCAAAAGCAGACTAATACCATCCTCTAGCCTGCTTTTGCTTTATTTAGAAGTGCTTGCTAGTATCCGTTTACAAGGTTGAACTCTTCCACTTTGGAATCTAACACGCGTCCGCTCTCGCACTTAAGCACCCTTTTTGGGTAGCGCTGAATAATCTCGTAGTTGTGCGTAGCCATCAGCACAGCTGTCCCCTGGTTGTTAATCTCCTGAAACAGCTTCATGATACCATCTGCCACAACGGGGTCTAAGTTACCTGTAGGCTCATCGGCAAAAAGTATGACAGGTTCATTCAGCAAGGCACGTGCTACTACTACCCGCTGCTGCTCACCACCAGAGAGTTGGTGTGGCATCTTATTAGCGGCAGCATCAAGGCCAACGCGCATCAGAACTTCTGTAATTCGCTGCTTTCGTTTTGACTTTTCGCTCCAGCCAGTGGCCCGAAGTACAAAAGAAAGATTATCTGCCACTGTTCGGTCAGAGAGTAGTTGAAAGTCCTGAAAGATGATACCGACCTTACGTCTTAGGTAAGGCACCTGCTTACGGCGCAGCTTGCTCAGCTGAAACTCAGCCACAGCAGCAGTACCCGACAGCAGAGGCAGGTCAGCATAAAGGGTTTTCAATAGTGAGCTTTTACCGCTACCTGTGCGGCCCACCAGGTATACAAACTCCCCTTTCTCAACATCAAAATTCACGTTGCTCAAAATGGTATTTACATCCTGGTAAATAGTCACATCGCGCAACGATACCACCGGCGAAGAGGAAAAACTCATAGGTGTTGTTTAAATTTCTAATTTCTGCAGTTTGCCAAACTCTAGCGATTCTATCAGTGCTGCTAGTGCGTCTTCTTTGCCTTCAAGTCCGTAGCGGTCGAGGTTTTTAAGTGGACGGTCGGCTCTGAAATAGGCAATTAACACAAAGTTCTCATCACGGAGCTGTATGTAATCCGGAATTTTGGCCTTGCCTTTTACTTTGATGATGTACATCCTGTAAAATTATGAACCTGAAATCATGAATGGTGAACCAGAAGTACTGCACGGTATAAACCTATGCTACACTTTCTGCTTCACCATTCAGTATTCATAATTATTGATTACTTGTTGCCTTTTGCGTGGTCAGCCAGGAATTTCTCCAGACCAATGTCAGTAAGAGGGTGCTTCAGCAGGCCAGTAATTACGCTTAGAGGGCAAGTAACCACATCGGCACCTACCTCAGCACACTGCACCAGGTGCATTACGTGGCGAACGGAAGCTGCCAATACCTGTGTCTGATAACCATAGTTACCATATATCTGCACGATCTGGTCAATCAACTGCATACCGTCAGTAGATACGTCATCCAGGCGACCTACGAAAGGAGATACATAAGTTGCACCTGCCTTTGCAGCCAGAATAGCCTGCCCTGCAGAGAATACAAGCGTACAGTTTGTTTTAATGCCTTTATCGCTGAAGTAGCGGATAGCTTTAATACCATCACGAATCATTGGCACTTTCACCACAATATTCGGGTGCAATTCAGCCAGGAACTCGCCTTCGCGAACAATACCTTCAAAGTCAGTGGCAATTACTTCGGCACTGATGTCACCATCAACAATTTCGCAGATCTTCTTATAATGTGCTATTACATTGTCATGACCAAAGATGCCTTCTTTTGCCATCAATGAAGGGTTGGTGGTTACACCATCCAATACGCCGAGATCATGCGCCTCCTGAATTTCCTGCAGGTTAGCCGTATCAATAAAGAATTTCATAGGGACAGATGCTTAGTTGTTATACTTACAAAGCTAAAGCATTAATCCAGAATCCGGAAAGAATATTGAGAAATTTGCATGGCTGCGAAAGCCTTGGGGAGAGGGCAAAAAAAAGTGGCAAACCAACATCGCGCCGCTTCGACCGTCTACCCTTGCTACCTTCCGGTCCTGGGGGAGTTCGACGGGAGCTGGCCGTGCCGATTTGCCGATACAAAAGTACGACAAAAAGCATTCAGTGCAAACTATGCCCCATATTTTTTGTATAAAAATTTTCTAATAGCAACTACTACACTCATGTTTAAGCACATACCGCCTGGTCCCAACTGTTGCTGCCGCACCTCACGCACTGTAGCTTTGGTTCTTTTTCCGAATGCATTACGTCTCCGCAACTGCAACAGGCAAAAGCTCCCCTTACAAAGCTCTGTTCATCAAAAAAATCATCCCATCGGGGAATGATGGAAAGACCTGGCTTAGGCTCGTTGTACCTATAGATCGTAAATGAACCATTTGCTTCCATATAAACTCTTTCAACGTTCCCCAAATTGCCAATCTGCTTGCTTCTTAACTCGGCGAAAAGACGTTCTCTGGTAAGATTAGTCCGCATCATCCGGTCCAAGCACAAGCTTCCGTCTTTTACTACTATGTCGATATCATCTAATACAATGCTTTCAAAACTGGAGCTATGAACAGCTTTGCCAGAAACTAAGCGCTGCACCCCTATCACAACACCCGCAATAATAAGAATGGGAACCAAGCCGCGGTTAGGATCCGCCATCGGCACTCCTATGGCCGCAGCTAAAGTAACTAATGCAGCCATTTCGTTGCGTGTTAACTGAGCTGCCATACGCTTGCCCATAGCCCGCATCGAAAACATCAGGATTAAAAATATACATGTGATCCTGATTATGACTTCTATCAGGAAGCTCCACGGCACATCCCCTAGTAGTATCCTTAGCCAGTCTGTTATCTGAATATCTTCCGGTTTCATTTGATTAAACTAAAGGTTGCGCCCACTCCTGATGCTCACATTCCCTGCAAGTCATACCATTTATCTGTCCATTATGCTCTGGCACTAAATAGCCGCAATTGTTACACACAAGGCTGTTTGCCTTTTGATTGATAGGCTCATGGAGTCGGTAATCTTTTTTTGGCACAATGGCCAGGCCAGGCTGTGCTTTCTCAGCCTTGAAAACACTAAAGAAGCCCCCAGACTCAAGATAAGCTCTTTTTACCTCGCCTAGATGCTTAATCTGATGTGTTCGAAGCGCACCGAAGAGTTGAGGTTTAGAAATGCGCGATTTCTCCATTTCCTCCACCTGCATTACGCCATCCTTCACCATAAGGCTTACATCACCCTGTGCTAAGACCTCCGCTTTTCGGTTCTTAAACGACAGTTGCCCGAGTCCCCGTTGAAAGAGCAAAATACAGCATAGTATAATGATGGTAGGCAATATCCCTCTGGCTGGTATCTGCATGGCTGGCGCCACAATAGCACCAAGTGTTATCATAACGGCCATCTCTGTTAGGCTTAGTTGGGCATTCATGCGCTTGCCCAAAAGGCGTAGTATGAAAATCAGAAACAGGTAAACAATGATGGTGCGAAGCAATGTCTCGAGCAAAAACTCTGGGGGTGCATCTCCAATTAATATCCGTTCCCAGTTCCAGATGTTAAGTTCCTCTTTATACATGGTTTGTTTAGTACATAGCCTGAGCGTATACGCCCTCATCTTTAGCATGTTGCACCATCAAAATAGCATTAAAGCATTACCATTTTACAATAAAGGCTCTGGAGGATGAATAAATACATTTTTCGAGGCCACTGTTTTGTGCTCCCTACTCCTACTGACTGCCAGAATCTCCTTAGTAGCAAATTCCACTACAAAGAATTAGCATAAACTATAAAAGTGCCTTAATTTTGCGCATGCCAGAAAAAATTCTCATCCTCGATTTCGGTTCGCAATACACTCAGCTTATTGCCAGAAGGGTTCGCGAACTCAATGTTTACTGTGAGATACACCCGTACAACCACGTACCGGAGCTTACAGAAGATGTAAAAGGCGTAATTCTATCGGGCAGTCCCTGCTCGGTACGTGATGCCAAACACCCAACCATCGACCTCAGCCAATTTTTAGGTAAACTACCTGTTCTTGGCGTGTGCTACGGAGCACAGCTTATTGCCTTTGAACATGGTGCAGACGTTACTCCATCTACTATCAGGGAGTATGGCCGCGCTCGCCTGAGCGAATTGCATAACCATGATCGCCTGCTGAAGGAGCTTACTTTGGGTTCTGTGGTGTGGATGTCGCATGGCGACACGATAAAAGAGATTCCAGATAACTTCGAGGTTATTGCCAGCACCGACAGCGTTCGTGTAGCAGCCTATAAACTGAAAGACCAGGATACATACGGTATTCAGTTCCACCCGGAAGTAACACACTCTGACGAAGGTAAAGCCCTACTGCGCAACTTTGTGGTGCACATCTGCGGCTGTGTGCAGGACTGGACTTCGGAACAGTTTATTGATGCCACTGTAGCAGAGCTGCAGGAGCAAATAGGTGATGATAAAGTAGTACTTGGCCTATCAGGCGGGGTAGATTCCAGTGTAGCGGCAATGCTGATCCACCAGGCAATCGGCAAGAACCTTTACTGCATTTTTGTAGACAACGGTTTACTTCGCAAAGATGAGTTCGAAACAGTACTGGACTCTTACAAGCACATGGGCTTGAACGTTAAGGGAGTTGATGCAAAAGCTAAATTTTATGAGGCACTTGCAGGCTTAACAGACCCTGAGCAAAAACGCAAAGCTATTGGCCGGGTGTTTATTGAGGTATTTGATGACGAAGCGCATCAGATAGAGGATGTGAAGTGGCTTGCGCAAGGCACCATCTACCCAGACGTAATCGAGTCGGTAAGCGTGAAAGGCCCATCGGCTACCATCAAATCGCACCACAACGTAGGTGGCCTGCCTGACTTTATGAAGCTGAAGGTAGTAGAGCCGCTTAAAACACTATTTAAAGACGAGGTACGTTTAGTAGGTAAGACCTTAAATATAGATGAAACCATAATTGGTCGCCATCCATTCCCGGGACCAGGCCTGGCTATTCGTATACTTGGTGATATTACACCAGAGAAAGTAAGTGTACTACAGCAGGTAGACCACATCTTTATCAGCAACCTGAAAAAATCAGGTCTGTATGACGAAGTGTGGCAGGCAGGGGCAATACTTACTCCAGTACAGTCAGTTGGTGTGATGGGCGACGAGCGCACCTATGAAAACGTAGTAGCGTTGCGTGCAGTAACAAGTATAGATGGCATGACAGCCGACTGGAGCCGCCTTCCGTATGAGTTTCTGGCCGACGTGTCCAACGAAATCATCAATAAAGTTAAAGGTGTTAACCGCGTTGTATACGATATCAGCTCTAAGCCACCGGCCACTATTGAGTGGGAATAAAATTTAGATAAATGTATAAGGAGACAAAGGATAAAAGACTTTCTAATAACAAAAGAAGTCTTTTGTCCTTTGTCTTTTGTCCGTAAATAAGCTTACGCATGAATAGAAGCCTCTGGAAGAAAATTGCTTGCCTTGCTTTGCTAGGCTCATTGGCACTGCCTGCTCAGGCACAAACACAGGATCCTGCCACTACTTATAGCAATGGCAAAGTTCTGCTACAGCAGCAGCGCTATGACATGGCGATGGCAGAGTTGTCTCCGCTCATAAACTCGGGTAGCACCTATGCACCTGAGGCTTCTTATTTCTATGGGCTGGCAGCCTTGAAGAGCGGTAAGACAGAGGAGGCTTATAAAATGCTCCTGCAGCTGCAAAACCAGCACTCCAATTGGGAGGGTATGGCCGATGCAGATTACCTTTTGGCCAATGTGTTGTTTGAGCAAGGCGAATATGAGCGCGCCCTTAGCAAACTTCAGGAGTTGCAGGGCACAGCACTGGCAAAGGACGCAGAAGGCTTGCAGCGATATTACCTAACCAGGTTAAACGACAGGCCAAAATATGAGCAACTGATGCGGCGCTTCGGCTCCGACAGAACAGTTGCGCAGGTTTATGCTGATAAACTGATTGGCGGCTGGTACCGGCCCGAGGACCGCAGAACTTTGGAAAAATTGGTGCAGGAGTTTAAGCTGGACCCTAACCGTTACCTAAGCAAGAGCGCCCTTAGCAGGCCAGGCTTTGACGTAGCCTTACTCCTACCCTTTCAGCTTAACCAGAATTACGCACAGACTGCCCGTAAAAACCAGTTCGTAACAGACATGTACGCAGGCATGCTGCTTGCGCAGGACTCGCTCCAGAAGCAGGGAATTAACATCAACCTGTATACTTACGACACGGGTGCTGATACTGCAGGGGTAAAAAAGGTGCTGGAGCTACCAGAGATGCAGACTATGGACTTACTTATTGGACCTGTATACAAATCTACAGCCAGAGTAGCAGCTCGCTACGCAGCCAAAAACAACATCAATGTTATTAACCCGCTGTCGCAGGATGCTGAAATGGCAAGGGGAAATAACAATGTTTTCCTGTTTGAGTCATCGGTGGCAACGCAGGCCCGTCAGGCGGCAACGTATGCTTATCAAAACTTCTCTCCTAAAACCGCTGTTATACTTTTCGAGAACGCGAAAGATGACACCACTTTTGCTTACCACTACCGTCAACAGTTCCAGCGCCTTGGGGGCAAAGTAAATGTTTACAAGAAGTTTAATCCAGGGCAAGCATCTGCTACGGCAACCACTTTCCGGGATCTGAACCTGGAGGGAGCTGGACATATGGCCGTTTTCTCAGATAAAATGATTGCCGCCATGAACTCCACTAGCCTGCTGCAGGGTAAGGCTCCTGAGCTTCCTCTTGTTACCTACGATAAGTGGCTAGACATAAATCAAATTACCTTACAGCAGCTGGACTTCCTGCAAGTGTATTTTATAAGCCCAAAGTTTGTTGATAAGCTGAAGCCTGCGAATAAGTGGTTCCGCGAACAGTACACCAAGAGGTACAACCTCCCTCCTTCTCAATACGCTTATGCCGGTTTTGAAATGCTCTTCTATTTCGGGCAGCTTCTGAACCAGTATGGACCACAGTTTAATGGCCAGATGGCTGTAACCGGAGTTCAGCCGGGAGTATTCTATAACGGCATTGGCTATACAGACCGCAGCCTGCGAAACCAGCTACAGCCAGACAACCAGTATGTTCCCATCACTAAACTGGAAAACCTGGAGTTGACTGTAGTTAACCCAATTTTTTAAGAGACATCACACAAGACTATTTATACTTATGATAAAAGCACCAGTAAGCAACGAGCTATTTCAACGCGCACAAAACAGCATCCCAGGCGGTGTAAACTCCCCTGTTAGAGCCTTTAGAGCGGTTGGAGGTAACCCTCGGTTCATGGCTTCGGCCAAAGGACCATACATGTTCGACGAAGACGGCAACCGCTACATCGACCTGATTAACTCCTGGGGACCCATGATATTAGGTCATGCCGCAGAAGTAGTAAACGAGGCAGTGCAGCAAGCTATTCCCAACTCGTTGTCTTTTGGAGCTCCAACACGCAAGGAGATTGAGATAGCCGAGCTGATCGTGAGTATGGTGCCAAGTATAGAGAAGGTGCGTATGGTAAACTCAGGTACAGAGGCTACCATGTCAGCCATTCGTGTGGCACGCGGCTATACAGGCAGAGACAAGATTATTAAGTTTGAAGGGTGCTACCATGGCCACGGAGACTCTTTCCTGATTTCGGCAGGTAGTGGTGCGATTACACTTGGTGTTCCGGATAGCCCTGGTGTAACCAAAGGCACAGCCAATGATACGCTTACTGCCCCATATAATAACCTGGAAGCAGTGCAGACGCTGGTAGACGCCAACAAGGGCCAGGTAGCTGCTATCATACTGGAGCCCGTAGCTGGTAACATGGGATTAGTTACCCCTGCTGAAGGCTTCCTGCAAGGCTTGCGCGACATTTGCAATAGAGAAGGTATAGTGCTGATATTTGACGAGGTGATGACAGGCTTCAGACTGTCTGCAGGTGGTGCACAGCAGCTTTACGGCGTTACACCAGATATGAGCACATTAGGTAAGATCATTGGCGGCGGTATGCCGGTTGGAGCCTATGGTGGTAAAAAAGAGATCATGGAATATGTTGCTCCTGCAGGTCCGGTTTATCAGGCTGGCACACTCTCTGGTAACCCGATTGCTATGGCAGCCGGTATGGCCATGCTCACTTACCTAAAAGAGAACCCTGAAGTATATACACAGCTGGAGCAAATAACCGGCAAAATGGTAGCAGGTATGCAGCAGAACCTGGAAAAACTGGGGCTTAACTATACTATCAACCATGTAGGCTCTATGTTCAGCATTTTCTTTACAGATAAGCCTGTTTACGATTTTGAGTCTGCCAAAACCTCTGATACGGCCTTGTTTGGCCGCTACTTTAACGCAATGCTTCAGCGAGGTGTGTATCTGGCACCATCACAGTATGAGGCGCTGTTTGTTTCTGCAGCTATTACTGAGGAGCTGGCAGAGCAGTACGTGCAGGCAAACTTTGAGGCCCTACAGGAAGCAATAAAGGCTTAAGCTCAGCCCACAGAAAATAGTTAAGGCGGCAGCACTTATAAAAGGTGCTGCCGCTTTTGCATTATTAAGTTGATACATACAGCGCTTCTCCTTACTTTTACATTCCAAAATACCCACCAACATGATTTTATCAGACAAGCAGATACTTGAGGAGATTGAGAAAGGCACTATACTGGTTGAGCCATTTGACCGCTCATGCCTCGGTACAAACTCCTATGACGTACACTTGGGCCGTTACCTGGCTCGTTATAAGGATGAGGTGCTGGACGCCCGCAAACACAACGAAATAGATGTTTTTGAGATACCAGAGGAAGGATTCGTGCTGGAACCAGGGAATCTATACCTGGGTGTAACCCTGGAGTACACCGAGACCCACGCTCACGTACCTTTCCTGGAGGGTAAGTCAAGTGTTGGCCGCTTAGGTATCGATATTCATGCAACTGCAGGCAAAGGCGATGTAGGTTTCTGTAACACCTGGACGCTGGAGATATCTGTATCACAGAAGGTGCGTGTATACTATGGTATGCCTATAGGCCAGCTTATCTACTTTGAAGTAAAAGGCGGCATCGAGAACTATTACAATAAGAAGCTAAACGCAAAATATAACCACCGCACCATAACTCCAGTGGAGTCTATGATGTGGATGAATGAGTGGTAAATATAGCTTAAGATACCATGCCAAAAAGCCCATTTAAGAAGACTTAAATGGGCTTTTTGGCATGGTATCTGCACCATATATAGTATAAAAAAATACTTGCAGACAGAGGAATCTTTGAACAAGACTACTCGTTGTAAGTAAAAAGAAGCGATAATAAAAACTATAGAAAAAAAAGGAAGGATAAGATTATGAAAAAGCTATTGGTAATGATATGTGTGATGTTTGGCTGTGTGTTTTCTACAAAGGCTAGCGGAGGTAAGTCTTCTAAGTCAGTAGTAACAGCACGTGCGCAGCATATGTCAGATCAGATGATCAAACAGCTGCGTCTGAACAACTTCCAGTCCAAGAAATTAAGAGAAATAAACCTGCATGTAGCCGAAGAGATTACAGCTATTGAAATGCAGTATGCCGGTAATCAGGCTAAAATAGATGAGCTTAGCAAACGCGTATATGCAGAACGCGATAAGTTTCTGGAAGACGTTCTGAGCACTGTTCAGTATAACGAATACTTCGGCGATAGAAAAACATATAGCGAAGAAGACAAGAAATACATGGCTAGTCTTCTTAACCGAAGCAATGAAGGTATAGCCGTTGCTGAAAATGCTAGTACTAATAATGCATCAGCAAGTGTAAATTAAGATTTGATATTTTATTATATAAACAGCAGAGCCGCTCTCATACAGAGAGCGGCTCTGCTGTTTTCCTACTTACTTAAGGTGTTATTTAGCACCGGTATCGTTCTTCAGGCGGTCCTGCTCCACGTGGTCGGTTAGCTCCTGGCACAAAGCGCGAATCTTATCGGCCATTACCAGGTCGCTGGTAGCGGTAGCTATACTTTGGGCCATAGCACCCATAGTATCAATGTAAAAGTACTTCATTTCGTCTACCGGCATATCCTTTGTCCAAAGGTCAATCTTCATGGTACCAGCCTCATCACGATCCCAAAGCGAGATATTGATGGCTTTCGCGAAATGGATTTTGTCACCTGCATCTGTTGCTCGCCAGCTAATGGCTTCAGGAATGCGATTGTCATCCAGGGCTATGCTAAAGTATATTTCTGATTTCTTCATGAGCTCAATATTAAACTTTCTAGTATAGTGTTCTCGTAATATGGTTATCTTACTATGATAGCACAAAGTTACGCGATGCGCCACGGATTTAAAACCCTCTTACTCTTTTTTACCATTCTCACCCTTAGCGGCTGTTCCAGGCTACCTATGTCCTCACAAAAAGGAAAGCTCTACACACTCGCTTTTTACAACACAGAGAAGTTTTTTGACACCAAAAATGATCCTAAAACTGATGATGACGCCTTTACCCCAGACGGGGAAATGCAGTGGACAGAGGAAAAGTATAAGCTAAAGCTAAATAATATTGCAAGTGTGATAGCCGGAATCGGTGGTGATAATGGACCAGCCATAATAGGGCTTTGCGAAATTGAAAACAGGCAGGTACTGCAAGACCTTTTAGACACTGTGCCATTGCGCAAGCATGGCTATAACATTATACACCAGGACATGAATGACAGGCAAGGACTGGATGTAGCACTATTTTACAAACCAAAGGTGTTCAAACCTACCTCTACACAGTATATCAGCATAGACTTCAAAGAAAAAGGATTCAGATCGCGTGATATACTGCAGGTAAAAGGCGAACTGCGTGGTGAGTTGGTAACAATATACGTAAATCACTGGCCTGCCCGTACACCTACCCGAAGAGGCCGCCAGGATGACAGCCGTTTACATGCCGCCGCTGCAGCCCTTCGGCAGGAGATAAATAAACAGCAAAAGATAGACCCTAATGCTAAAGTGATTGTAATGGGAGACTTTGACACTGAGCCACGATCAGATGTGATGCAAAAGACACTGAATGCCACCGGTCGACCTAATCCCGCCTTCAAGGAAGAGTTGTTTAACACGCATTATCTTTCCTATGTTAATGGCTTAGGTAGCTACGTCAGCAGGGGTGACTTTCAGATGCTCGACCAGATCATGATATCCAAATCATTTATTGACCCACAGAGCGGCCTGGAGTATGTAAGAGGCTCTGCTAAAATACATGACCCTGTAAACATAAAGTTTACGCTAGGCAAGTATAAGGAGGCTCCTCGTAGCACTTTTAATGGCAACCTATACTCTGGTGGCTATTCAGATCACTTCCCGGTATATATTCAAGTGAGAAGGGTTAAATAGGCTCTATACAGTAACGAGCTTGATAAACCTCTTACAGATAAGCAGAAACAGAAAAGGCGGACCATTGCGGTTCGCCTTTTCTGAATCAATAAGTATAAATTTTAAACGTAGTTGTTCAGCATTACTGGCATTACCAGCATCAGTACATCTTCGGCTTCTTCGTTAACAATTGGCATCAGCAAACCAGCACGGTTCGGTGTAGAAAGCTCAAAAGTAATCTCATCAGAATCGATGTTGTTGAGCATCTCCATCAGGAACTTAGCGTTGAAACCAATTTCCATATCCTCACCTTCATACTGGCAAGTCAGGCGCTCATTTGCTTCATTCGAGAAATCAAGGTCCTCAGCAGAAACCTGCAACTCAGATCCTGACAGCTTCAGACGGATCTGGTGTGTTGTTTTGTTTGAGTAGATGGAGATACGCTTCACAGAGCTCAGTAGGTCTGTGCGGTCAATTACCAGCTTGTTCGGGTTCTGCACCGGAATCACGTTCTCATAATCCGGATAACGCTCGTCAATCAAACGGCAGATCATGCGGATGTTATCAAAGCTGAAGAAAGCGTTCGACTGGTTGAACTCCATACGTACAGCAGTCGCCTCTGATGGCAGCGTAGACTTTAACAGGGTGAAAGCCTTGCGAGGTATAATGATAGAAGCCTCCTGGTCCGTTCCTACATCCGTACGACGGTAACGCAGCAGACGGTGGCCATCTGTAGCTACAAACGTAACGCTTTCGCTGCGCAGTTGCACAAAAATACCAGTCATGGCTGGGCGAAGCTCATCGTTGCTAACAGCAAAGATAGTTTTGTTTATCGCTCTGGACAATACATTAGACGGGATCTCGATGGCATTGCCACCCTGTACCACTGGCACACGAGGGAAGTCAGTCGCATTCTCACCAGACAGCTTATATCGACCGTTAGAAGAGCTGATTTCAATGGTATACGTCTCTTCGTCGATTGTGAAGGTAACGGGCTGATCCGGCAGGTTCTTCAGCGTTTCCAACAGGATTTTGGCAGGAGCGGCAATACGGCCATTCTCCTTTGCCTCCACCGGCAATTCAGTGATCATGGATGTTTCAAGATCGCTGGCTGTGATGGTGAGCTTGCTGTTGTTTATCTCGAACAGGAAGTTCTCAAGGATAGGTACCACCGGGTTATTGGTGACCACACCATTTATGCTGGATAGCTGCTTCAGAAGAGCAGAGGAAGAGACGATGAATTTCATTATGTATACCTATAATGTTATTAAGGCAAAGTTAAAAATATTTAGTTTTTCTCCTAGGCCTTTTGTAAGTCCTTTTTCGTGGCAGCCTGTGTTATAGACAGATAATTTTAAAACCGCTCATACTTGCGCTTCCGCAGGTAATAACGGGTAATGCCAAACAGGCCAAGCAGTACTATCGGAGCTACAAGATTCAACAATTGCCAATAGGTTTTCTCTTCTCTGACTCGCACCTTATCAAGCGGGCGCAGCGCAATTTCCTTACTTCTTACGTTTATCAACCCTTCTGCATCCAAGAGGTAGTGAATAGTATTTATAGCTAGTTCCTTATTGGCAAAAGTGAGGTTATTATACCTGTCGAAACCTAATTCATAGGCTTGTCCGGTACGTGGATTCACCTCATTGCGCACTAAATCTCCATCAGAGAACACGGCAATTTTAGATTCCCCCCCCTGCTCTTGCACCTGCGTATTCTGCACGCCAGCCGGTGCTTTCCTGTTCCGGAACAAGGAGGTGAACTTTCCTTCAAGTAAATATCCCACTGGCTGCTGCCCTGCCTGGTACTGCTGCGGGTTTACCTCCATACGCGCCTCCTCCAGCGTTAGTGGCACCGGCGCATCCATTATGCGTGAATAGGTCGAAGTATAAACCAGAGGTGTCTTTCTTACACCATCGGCTTTTACCGTATCCATGGTGCTGATAAACTTAGAATAGACAGCATCCAGGTTACGCGTAATAGGATGTTTGCTAAAATTGTTAAGCAAAGGGTAGAAGCGCCAATTCACCATTTCTGTCTGAGGCTTATCACCCAGGTAGCCTGTAACCATCGGTATAAAACCAGAGTTCAGGTCCATAATCAGGTTAGGGTTCAAGCGCACTCCGTAGCGGAACAGCAGGTCATCCAGGTTCAGGTTGTAAGGCATGGCAAACGTGCCTCCTGCCCCTACACTATCCATGTTGGCATTGATAGGATCGATAAAGAACACAGCTTTGCCACCTTTCATGATAAACTGGTCGATCTTATACTTATCAGCCTCAGAAAAAGCCTGTGTCGGCTTGGCAACAATGATCAGGTCTAATCCTTCCAGAGAGGGAATCTGATCCAGTTCCCCACGCGCGACGCGGTAATACTCCTGCAAAGACCCTAGCAGGTCTGTTACCTGCTGCTGCTCCAGCTCGCCTTGGCCAGTTATATAACCAATAATCTTATTGCCCTGGAAGGCTATTTTACGAATGGCAGTAGCCAATTCATACTCCACTCCCTCTACCGATTGGTTCAAGCGCTCATCAGGCGAAGCTGCCAGGTTACCTTTCAACAGGTTTACTGCTGCTTCCTTACCGTTATAGCGGATAATTGCTCCCGGGAACACCAGGCGCTCCACTTGCTTACCATCCTCGGTAGCACGTAGGTTAGTAGGCATAATCCCTTTTTGAGCAAGCGAAGTATAGAACTCATTGCGCTGCTGCTCATCGGTAATTTCGGTTGGGTCGATAAAGTTATAGCGCAAATTGCCACCAGCATATATACGGAACTCGTCCAGCGTTTCGCGCACGGATTGCTGCAGCCGTTTAAAACCAGCAGGAAAATCACCTTCCAGATACACATCCACCACAACCTCGCTCTGCAGATTGCCCAGCATCTGCTTCGTAACAGGGGCAATGGTATAGCGCTTATCTTCCGTAAGGTCCAGCCGGAAAAAGTAGTTAGCGGCTAAAACGTTTAATAGTATAATACCACCCACCAAGGCCAGGAACATCATAATGTCGCGGCCGCGTTTGCTCTTATTTTGCTCCGTTACCATTTTCTGCTCCTCAAAACAAGTTTAGTGGCTAAGACCATAATGGCGATAACGCTCAGGAAGTACAACACGTCACGTGAATCAATAAGGCCCTTGCTGATGGCGGTATAATGATAAGAAATGCCTAGCTGACCGATATAGTAACTGAAGCTGCCCCATACAGGTATAGAGGCGATAAGGTCAAATCCGGTGTAAATAATATAGCAAAGGAAAACGGCGATCACGAAAGATATAATCTGGTTATCAGAAATAGCCGAGGAGAAGACACCAATGGCACAGAAAACACCAGCCAAGAAGATTAGGCCAAGATAAGAACCTACTACTGCAGCGGAATCTACGTTTCCTTGGGGATTACCTAGATCATACACAGCGTAATAGTATAGTAAGGTTGGCAACAAAGCGAACAGTGCCAGCAGCAATGCAGCAAAATACTTCCCGAGTATCAGCTGCAAATCAGTAATGGGTTTTGTTAGCAGCAGTTCTATTGTCCCCTCCCGTTTCTCCTCTGCGAAGGTGCGCATGGTAATAGCAGGTATCAGGAACAGGAACACCCATGGAGCCATGCTGAACAGGGTTTGCATGTCTGCAAATCCGTATTCCAGCACACTGCTCTCGGGGAATATCCACATAAACATGCCAATGGCCACCAGAAAAACGGAAATCACGATGTACGCGATCAACGAGTTAAGGAAGCCATTAAATTCTTTCTTTAAGATTGCGAGCATCTATTTCTTTAAATCTGAATGCTGAGTTATAAGTAAGGGCTAATTTAAACCGTCGTGTGTTTAATCTGTAGCTCCTATTTTGCTTTTGTGAGTTGCTGAAAAATTTGCTCCAGAGAGCTTTCCTCCTGCCGCAGCCCGACTAAAGGCCAGTTACGCTCAGCTGCTATTCGGAATACATTGGAGCGCACATCAGCCTCTTTGCTGGAAATTATGCGGTACGTATGCCCCTGTGCCAACTCTACCCGCTGCACACCAGGTATACTTTGCAAAACGTTCACCTCCACCGGGCCTTCAAACTCCACCAGTGTGATCTTCTCGTTTTTGCCTGCAGCCTGCAAGCTGGCTACATCGCTGTTTGCAACTAGTTTGCCGCGGTTAATAATAACCACTCGGTCGCAGATAGCCGCTACCTCCTGCATGATGTGCGTAGAGAAAATAACTGTTTTGTTCTGTCCTATCTGCTTAATGAGCGAGCGTATCTCAACGATCTGGTTGGGATCCAAGCCAGTAGTAGGCTCGTCAAGTATAAGCACTTGAGGGTCGTGCACCAGCGCCTGGGCTAAGCCTACTCTTTGTCGGTAACCCTTCGACAAGGCACCTATCTTTTTACCCTGCTCCAAGGTGAGTCCGCAAAGCTCCACCATTTCCTGCACACGCGCTTTGCCTACTTTACCTTTAAGGCCATAGACAGAGGCAACAAATTGCAGGTACTCATGCACGTACATGTCCAGGTAAAGCGGGTTGTGCTCTGGCAGGTAGCCTACGTTGCGGCGTACAGCAATAGGGTCCTGCACCACATCATGTCCTGCCACCAGTACGGTGCCTGCAGAAGGTGGTAAGTAGCAGGTTGCTATCTTCATGGTAGTAGACTTACCGGCACCATTTGGTCCCAGAAAACCCAGTATCTGCCCCTGCTCTACTGTGAACGAAATATCATCCACAGCTCGCTGTGCCCTGTAAATTTTTGTTAGATTCTTTACTTCAACAGACAACGTAGTAGCCTTTTTCTCTATTAAACTCGGAAGGTAGTATGCCTACCAGCCAGTGCAAAATTAATACTTCCAAATTCAGGAAAGCGTATTGATAAGGTAATTTAAGACATGGCCATCCCAAGTGCCCTGGTATAAGCAAGCATCAGACCAAAAACTTGCTTTACTTCTGTCGTCTGCCTTTTGGCATCAAAGGCCTAACCTCTATATCTACATGGTGGTAGTTCGGGTGAGACTCAATCGCATGAAGTATGGTAGACGCAATATCTTCCGGGCGCATCATGTTATCGCTTACCGTAATACTTTCAATGTTGTCAAAGAAGTTTGTTTGTACCGAACCAGGATAGATACAGGTTACCTTTACACCATAGTCGCGCACTTCTTTGTACAGTGAGTGCGAAATACCCCGTACAGCATGCTTAGTTCCGCAGTAGCCAGACATCTGCTCAACGCCTGTAGTGCCTGCAATTGAAGAGATGTTAATGATGTGCCCCTCTCCCAGTTCTTTCATCCCAGGCACTATCAAACGTGTGCAGTAGAAGATACCATTCACATTCGTTTCAAACATGGTGTGCCAGTCCTCCAGGCTCATGTCTTCCAATAAACCGGCAATACCTAATCCTGCATTGTTAACCAGCACCTGCACATGCGTACCAAGCTGCGATATGGTTTGGTCAAAAGCACGCTGCACCGACTCATTATAACGCACATCACATTCAAAAAAATGAAAATGCTCATGCTTCAGGTCTGGTGCTGTTCTTCCCCAGCCGGCAACTATAGAACCTTTGTTAAGCAGTGCCTCTACTGTTGCCAAACCTATGCCTTTGCTCACGCCAGTCACCACGGCCAATTTTCCTTCTAATTCCATAGTTTTTGCAGATTAAATTTGAACGGTGATTATGTGAATGAGAGCTAAATGGCTTGCCATGCAAACCTGTTTAACTCTTTCACATTCTAAGTCTCTAACTTACAAGTCTCCCAGCTGAGGCCTGATCAGGATTTCCTCCACCACGCTGTTCAGTGACAGATTGTATGCACCCCAGATAGCCATTGCCACATCATCTGACTTCATAAAACGCTCTGGCGGCAGGTCTATCCCTTCCCAGCTTGCCGTGTGAGTGGCTCCCGGAAGTACAGCCGTTACCCGTACATTATGCTCCTTTAGTTCTTCGCGCAGTACTTTGCTCATACCATAAATCGCGAACTTGGAGATACAGTAAGAGCCGCCATTTGTATAAGCCGTTATACTTGCTGTAGAGCACATATTAAATATATGGCCGGAGCGGCGGCTAATCATACCCGGCACAACGGCCTTGGTCATGTAGTAGGCGCTGTACAGGTTGGTATTAATCATAAACGGCAGCGCCTCATCGTCCTCCTCCGTTATCTTACCAGGTATAAACAGGCCACTGTTATTCACCAGCACATCAACCTGCACATTCAGGCTCTGCACATACTTTACAAAGCGCTTCTGCGAATCGCGGTCACTTAAATCAGCTTCGTGGTAGAAAACTTTAGAGAAAGTATAATTCTGCTCGATCTCCAGCTTCAACTTTTGAAGGTCCTTCTCGTTTCTGGAACAGGTGATAATGTGAAAGCCCTCTTTGGCAAACTGCTCTATAACGGCACGCCCAATGCCTTTCGTCCCTCCTGTAACCAAAATATATTGGTGCATGGTATCTTCAGTTTTATATGTTTTCCAATTTTAGCCGTAATATAGGTAATTAACAGTATTTTTGCTTATATACACTTAAATTACCCTGTTTTCAAAACCTCAGCACCGCCATATGTTGCAGAATTTCGGAAAGTACCTTCTCTTTATGAAGAGCCTTGTCGCCCGGGGGGAATCGCCAAAAATTGTTTTCAAAAGAACCATGGATGAGGCGATGCTGATCGGCATCAACTCCATTTTTATTGTCGCTATCGTTTCCACTTTTATTGGTGCTGTAACTTGTGTGCAAACGTCCTATAACTTAGTTAACGCCCTTATTCCACGTTCCACCATTGGTTATATGGTGCGCGAGATGACAATTCTGGAACTAGCCCCCACCATTACCTCCATAGTGTTGGCAGGCAAAGTCGGCTCAAGTATAGCCGGTGGTTTGGGTACCATGCAGATCACTGAACAGGTAGATGCGCTGGAGGTAATGGGTATAAACTCAGCTTCTTACCTAGTGCTCCCTAAAATATTAGCAGCACTGTTCGTGTTCCCCATGCTGGTGATTATCTCGATGTTCCTGAGTATAACCGGCGGCTATGTGGCTGGTACGCTAACAGGCGAGATTACTGCTCAGGAATACATCACAGGTATACGGGGAGACTTTGTACCGTATAACATTGTGTTTGCTCTGATCAAATCGCTGGTTTTTGCTTTACTCATCTCTTCTATCTCCTCTTTTAGAGGATATTTTACCTCCGGAGGAGCATTAGAGGTAGGTGCAGCAAGTACTGCAGCCGTAACCAACAGTGTGATAGCCGTGCTTATAGCTGACTTTATTTGTGCTCAGCTCCTGCTCTAGCACCTTTTATATGAACAAGTGAGCCAGAGCTTTATTTTACCGTATTGAACAGTATACATGATTGAGATACATAACATACATAAGAGCTTTAACGGCAAAAAAGTATTGGATGGTATTAGTGGCGTATTCGAGACGGGTAAGACTAACCTGCTGCTTGGCGCCAGTGGTACCGGTAAAAGTGTTTTGCTAAAGTGCATCGTAGGTTTGGTGAAGCCGGATATTGGCAGCGTAACCTTCGACGGCACATACTTTACCAATAATAAGTTGGATATCCGGCAAGAAATCCGGCGCAAGATCGGCATGCTGTTTCAGAGCTCGGCCCTTTTTGACTCCATGACTGTAGAGCAGAACGTGGAGTTTCCGTTAAAGATGCTCTCTCACATGCCTAAGGATGAACGCATGGATAGAGTAAACTTTTGCCTGCAGCGTGTGGGGCTGGAGAATGCCAATAAGAAGATGCCTTCTGAACTAAGTGGTGGTATGAAAAAAAGGGTGGGTATAGCCCGTGCCATAGCTCCGAACTGTACTTATCTTTTCTGCGATGAGCCAAACTCCGGCCTGGATCCTTTAACAGCCATCAAAATTGATGCACTGATAGCTGAAATTACCGAAGAATATAATATCACGACTATTGTTGTTACACATGACATGAACTCGGTGATTGAAATCGGCGAAAAAATCATGTTCTTATACCAGGGTAAGAAGTTATGGGAAGGTTCCCGGGACACGATACTGGACTCGAATGTGCAGGAACTAAATGAGTTTATTTTTGCTAACCGCCTGATGCGCGACGCCAAAAAAGTGGAGGAAGAAGAGGAAGAAGAGGAGGAAGAGGAGGAACAAGGCAAGGGTGTCCAGCCTACCAGATAGCTTTATAGCCTACTTTATAACATAAAAGCGCCCTCTGCTGTACAGCAGAGGGCGCTTTTATGTTATAATATTTCAAAATCCGCCAGCCTCTATGAAGCAAGGCAGTTACAACTTAAATTCCGTACAGCATGCCAGCTACAGTGGCTGTCATCATACAGGCAAGCGAAGCCCCAAGAAGTGCCAGGAATCCCAGTTTTGACAAGTTGCCTTGCTGGTTTGGTGCCATACTACCGATACCTCCAATTTGGATGGCAATAGAGCTGAAGTTAGAGAAACCACAGAGCGCATAGGTTGACATGATCAGTGATTTTTCGCTTAGTGAGCCGGCCGCTTTCATATTAGCCAAATCCAGGTAAGCCACGAACTCATTTACAGCTGTTTTCTGCCCAAGTAAGCTACCAACCTGCAGTGTATCCTGCCATGGAACACCCATGATGAAGGCAAAAATTCTGAAGATCTGGCCAAGGATATATTGGAATGAAAAGCCGTTAAACTGACCATTGGTACTGGCAACAACAAAGTCATTCAAGCCGGTTAAACCACCAATTTTTATAAGTACATAGTTAAGCAATGCAATAACTGCAATAAAGGCAAGCAACATTCCACCCACATTAGCAGCTAGTTTAAGACCATCTGCTGCACCACGGCTAAGCGCATCTACAAGGTTTACCCCCAGCTGCTCTTCGTTTACCTCCAGCTCTGTATTGATCTTCTCTGGCTCTGTTTCAGGTACCAGTATTTTAGCAAGCACTATACCCGCAGGAGCGTTCATGATGGAAGCTGTGAGCAAGTGAGCCGCAAATATAGCCTGCTGGTTCGGGTCATCCCCTCCCAAGAAAGCGACATAGGCCGCCAATACACCTCCAGCCAGTGTTGCCATACCTCCTGTCATCAAACACATAAGTTCAGACCTGGTCATACGGGAGATAAATGGCCGTACCAGCAGTGGCGCCTCCGTTTGCCCCAGAAAGATGTTACCAGCAGCCGATAAACTTTCGGCACCCGACAATCGCATACCTTTAGACATTACCCATGCTATTCCGAATACTAGTTTCTGAAGCACGCCCAGGTAGTATAAACCAGCTGATACTGTAGAAAAGAAGATGATGGTAGGTAATACAGAAAAGGCGAAAATAAAGCCAAGACCGCCATTATTAGCAGGATTCGCCAGGTTACCAAACAAAAATTCAGCACCGGACTGGGAGAAGCTGAGCAGCTTTACAAAAAGTCTGCTGACAAAGGCAAAGCCATCTGCCACTAGGGGCACCTGCGTTACAAGCACACCAAAAAGAATCTGAAGAAAGAGGCCAAAACCGACTAGTTTCCAGTCTATGGCTTTTCTTTTTTTGGAAAAAATGATAGCTATGCCTACTAGTAATAACAGGCCGCCAACACCCCTTAGAATATCGAACATTATTGTTGGTTGAAAGACAAAATCGGCCAAAATTAAGTCTAATATCTGGTAAAACAAAAAGGTTCGAAACCACACGGCTCCGAACCTTCTGAATCTTATACTTAAGTTAAATCAGTTTCGCTTATTCAACTCATCTCTTATCTTGGCTGCCTTCTCGTAATCCTCCTTTTCGAGGGCTTCGTTCAGCATTTTGTTCAGCTCATCCACTGAGGTTTGGCTCAACGACTCCTTGGTGCCAGAGCTAGTTGAGGAAGAGCTGCTCTTTACAGTCATCTCTTCATTTTCATCCTCCTCCTCTTCCAGATCGCTCAGAATAATACCAGCCTCCGATAGAACACTCTCTACGGTGTAAATAGGCACACCGAAGCGAAGGCCAATGGCGATGGCATCTGATGGACGGGCATCTAACTCAAACTCTTTGGTGCCGTTGGTGCACACAATTTTGGAATAGAACACACCTTCCTTCAGATCAGAGATCAGTATCTCTGTTACACGCACATCCAACTCCTCAGCAAAAGACTTAAATAAGTCGTGCGTGAGGGGGCGGTTAGGATTTATTTTCTCGATCTGAATAGCAATGGACTGCGCCTCGAACATACCAATAATGATAGGCAGTCTTCTGTTTCCCTCTCTCTCCCCCAACACAAGGGCAAAAGAGCCCGTCTGAGACTGGCTTGAGGAGAGTCCGAGTATCTCTAACTGAATTTTATCCACAGTATCTTTCTTCTAAAGTCTATTTGTCTAAAGCTCTAGCAGCTTCAATTAATTTAGGAACAACCTCAAACGCATCGCCAACTATACCGTAATCAGCGGCTTTAAAGAACGGCGCTTCAGGATCCTTATTAATAACGACAATCACTTTAGAAGAGTTAACCCCAGCAAGGTGCTGGATAGCTCCAGAGATACCGATAGCAATGTACAGGTTAGGGCTTACCGTGATTCCTGTCTGCCCAACGTGCTCGTGGTGAGGTCTCCAATCCATATCAGAAACAGGCTTGGAGCAGGCAGTGGCAGCACCCAGGGCTTTCGCCAGATCCTCAACCAGGTGCCAGTTCTCCGGTCCCTTCAGACCACGGCCGCCAGAAACCACAATTTCTGCTTCCGGTAGCAATACACCACCGTCTGTATCCTGCATTACCGTCTCCTTGGGAGCTGCGGCAAAATCAGTGTCGGCCAGATCAGCGGAAATTTTCTCTACTGTAGCTGTGCTACCTGCATTGCTGGTAATGTCGTAGGCGTTTTTCTTAACAGCGATGATTTTCACATCAGAAGTAAGGGCCACATCAGCAAAAGCTTTGCCTGAGAATACCCCACGTGTAACAGTGAAAGAACCACCATCTGTTTTAGGAAGAGAAGTAACGTTAGTTGCCAGCGAGCCATTCAGGCGCACTGCCAACTTAGCTCCCACTGCAGCCCCAATGTTGGAGTTGGAGAATACCAGAACGGCTGCATTCTCCTGCTGGGCAGCTTTGGCAATAACCTTAACATAAGCGTCAGCTACAAACTGCTTCAGGCGATCGTCTGCATCATACAATACTTTGCTAATACCCTGCTCACCTAATTTAGTAAGTGCCTCTTCGTGTACCTCACCAATTGCAACGGCTGTGGCAGAAGTGCCTAACTGCTGTGCCACCTGGCTTCCGTAAGATGCTGCCTCTAACGAGGACTTTTTGATCTCTCCGTTAAGACCTTCTACAAATACTAATACAGACATAGTTATAGTACTTTAGCTTCGTTTCTCAATAATGTGATTAGTTCTCCGGCGTTTTCTGGAGCGATCATCTTCACGCCGCTCTTCTTCTCAGGCTTGCTGTAGTTTACGTACTCAGCCTTAGCCTCTGCTCCCACTGGCTCCACTACTTTAAGAGGCTTGGTGCGGGCAGTCATGATACCACGCATGTTCGGGATACGAGGCTCAGACATAGGCTGCTGTGCGCTGGCTACAAATGGCAGCTTTACCTCCACTACTTCCTTGCCACCCTCAATCTCGCGCTCCAGGCGGGCAGTGGTATCATCAACCATATCAAGCTTAAAAGCTGGCACCACAGTTGGAATACCCAAAAGCTCTCCAACCATGTTGTGCACCTGTGAACCATTGTAGTCGATGGACTCTTTACCCATCAGGATCAGGTCGTATTTGTTTTCTTTGGCTATGGCAGCAATTTGCTGTGCTACAAAGAAAGCATCTTTAGGTTGTGCGTTTACCCGAATAGCTTCGTCTGCGCCAATGGCAAGTGCCTTTCTAATATTTGGCTCAGCGTCTGCCTCGCCTACGTTTAAAACGGTTACTGTGCCACCTTTTGCTTCTTTTAGCTCAATGGCTCTTGTAAGTGCGTACTCATCCCAGGGGTTGATCACGAACTGTACGCCGTTTTTGTCAAACTCTTTGTTATCAGCCGTAAAGTTTATTTTGGATGTGGTATCCGGTACGTTACTGATGCAAACTAATATTTTCATGGTTAGAAATGTTAGCTTTTTAAATATAGATTTGTGCGAAGTTAATTAAAATATAGGCAATTCGAAATGAACCAAAATAGAATAGAGCAGCTCTTCAAGTTTCTGGAAGATGACCCGAATGATGCATTCACTTTATATGCCATTGCAACTGAATATCGCAAAGAAAACCCACAGAAAGCACTGGAATATTATGAAAAACTGCTAACTGAACACGAGAATTACGTGGGCACTTACTATCATGCTGCCAAGCTATACGAAGAGCTAGGACAAAACGATGTTGCCGAGCGCACTTACAAAAAAGGAATGCAAATCAGTCGGCAGGAAGGCAACTTACACGCTTTCTCAGAACTGCAGCAGGCTTATAATAAATTGATGGGACTGGATTACGAAGACGACTAGCCGACTGCCAGTTAACCTCATACCACCTGCATCAAAAATAGTATGCATGCAGCATATTTGCAAGCAGCATTTTATACTTGATACAGCTAAGAAGTGTTTCGTGTTTTTCTTTTAACCGCTATCATTATACGGCTCCCAAATTCCTGAACTGGAAAAGTAAGGTCTGCGGGCACGCGACAAGACTAGTAACATTGAAAAGGTCCAGTACATGCGGCTTTGGCGCATTTACTGGACCTTTTATTATCTACAACATAAGGTACAAGAACAAGGAAATTCATACTCAAATGTAAACTACGAGCTCCCGCATGTACTAGTTCAGGTATAGAGATCGATTATGCAACTTACGAGAAAATGCCAAAGAAAGCCCTGGCACTCATATCTTTGGCAGTATAAGCGGATGTGCAGTTTTATCAGGCTCTTAAACGTAAGCTAACAGAAAGGGAAGGAGAAAGCCCTTCCCTTTCTCTTCATCTTAAAAGCCTGGACAGTACCTAGCGGCTGCCCCATCCGCAGGCATGAGTGAGTGTAGGCCCGGAAGATGAATGTTTTTTTTCCACTTAAGCCCCTTTCAGCTATGAAGAATTTACTCTGTCAGAACCTGGGCGTCGATGTGGGCAAAGACGCCCAGGATGTGGTGCGACATCCTTTCACTTTTGTTGGGTTCGGTCTTACCCTATGTTCTACCGCCTGCACTTGCCGGCTGTTACCTTTGCTGCAGCAAACATGCCCTGCACCGGGATGTGAACGCAGCTAGTAATATAAGAAATAAGGCGGTCGGGCAGACCGTTTCAGCTTGGGAGATATACGGTCGCAGTAGCCAGGTAGCCCAAGAATCCAACCTGCTTTAGCGGTGGGAATGTCAATCGCTTACTAAATCAAAAAAGCGAATCTTAGTGCTGTTCGGCACTAGCTTTAATCCCTTCGGTATGCCAGCATGAGACTCTTTCATGTGGTTCTTGTACCATGTTTTATAGCTGTCCTCGTCTTCCCAATAAGTCATCAGGTAAATTTGGTCAGGGTTATCTTGAGGAATCAGCACCTGCAGTTTTACGAATCCCTGAGCACTGTCTACAAAGTGAGGACGATTAATAAAGGCTTCTCTTACTTCGGGCGCCATATCATTGGCGATCGTAAATGTACTAACTGCTATAAACATAAAAAGTAAAGTATAAATCTTTTTGCAGGAGATTAGACTAAAGGCAAACAGTGAACGTTGTTCCAACACCTGGTTCGCTCACCACACTGAGGCTCCCTCCCAATGCCTCCACCTGCACCTTCGACAGGTACAGGCCCAAGCCTTTTGCATCCTTGTTACCATGAAATGTGGCGTAAGGATCGAACATTTTACCTCCGAACTTCTCCATATCGATGCCCAGGCCATTGTCAGAAACAGCAAGACACACCTGCTCCTGCTCCTGCCAGGATGATACCTCTACTACTGGCTGCCTTTCAGACGAGCGATATTTCAAAGCATTGGATAACAAGTTGTGCAGCACGCTCTCAAGGTATATTTTAGGCCCCTTTACGGTTTGTACCTTCAGGTCAGTTTTAACCTGTGCGTTTGATTCCAGTATCTGCGATTGCAGGTTCTGCAGCTCTTTCTCCACTACCTCCGAAATGCTCACCTCCTGGTGGTCTAGTTGCTGCTCTAGCTCACTTTTTAGAATCAGGTTCAAATCATCGATGGTGGCCGACATGTTCTGAATCATGTTCCGCATCAGTTCCATTACCTCCTTAGTGGTATCCGGATCAGGATTGGATTCATACAAATCATAAAGGCCAAGCATGTTGCTTAGCGGAGACCGCAGGTTATGAGAAATGATATGCGTGAAGTCCTCCAGGCGTTTGTTCTTTGTCAAGAGCTTGCTGGTCGTTTCCGAAAGATCAGTATTTAGCGCCTCCAGTTTTGCTTTTTGGTTTCGGAGCACCACCGCAATCAAGTCTTTAACCAACAGCTGCGCAATTTCTATCTCGTTTAGCGACCAGGGCTGTGATTTGCCTTTGATGATTTCTTCCCACTTTGCAAATGACTTCCGGGGGTGAACGCGCTTGGTATCTTCCTGCACTGGCTTCTCAGGATCACCTGCCCAGATACGCTTCTCCAGTATCTCCGGCTTAAAAAACAAAAGATACTCTTTATTGAACTTCGATATCTCAAGTGCTAGAAGACCAGCCGACTGTTGGCGGATGTCCGCTGCAGCATAGTATATGGTTGACAGTTCACGAGTAAAGAGTACACGTTCAGTAACATTATTTGTAAGCCAGTCTACAAGTTCTCTTAAAGCCGTTTCGCTAGGAGTATCGCCTGTAGTATACATGTTCCCGTTCAGGAACAGGGCCGCACCTGTAGCCTCTGAAAGTTCCAGCAAGCTATTCCTGTTCTTTTCAAGCCCTTCGTTTACACTATTGCTATTTACAATTCGCTCCAGCAGCTGCTCTTCAATTACTTTATAATTCTCAAATTTACGTTGATCGCGGTATTCTTGCTGGGCCAACACTACGTTGGCAAAGGCCTGCGCAACATTGTAGCAGAGCTGACGCTTCCAGAAGTTTACGAGAACAGGAGTTTTATTCTGGCAGGCAATGATTCCCCACAGTTTGCCATTCACTAGTACCGAAAGCGAAAGCGTAGCTTGTACACCCATGTGCTGCAGGTACTCCAGGTGAATCTCGGAAGGGTTACGCAACTCTGAACGGATAATGTTAGAGGGTGAACTTGTGGTTGGGTTAAGGTACGGCACAATATCAACAGCAACTGCCGACACATTAGCAATCTGGCGCACAGGCTTCTTCACCAAAAGCGCCCGTGCTTGCACAGGAATATCAGAGGCCGGAAAATGATGGTACAGATAAGATTGCAAACCAGGCTTTACATTTTCAGCTATTACTTCCCCATGCCAATCCTCATCAAATCGATAGAGCATTACCTGGTCGTAGCCGATTGCCTGCTGCACAAAGCCCACTGTTAGTTCGGCCTGCTCAATTAAGGTACTCCTGCGGTCCAGTTCAGCCTGGAAGTTGGTATAGGCACTTGTCAAGGCCAGCAGCTCCTCATCTCCTGAAGGTTGTTCATAAGGCTCACACTCCAATACAAGACTTCCCTGAGATTGATGAACAAATCCAAAGAACTGTTCCCCCTGCAGCTGTAGCAGTTGCGGATTTGCTTGCCCTTCACTCCTCAACTGGCTTATTAACTTTTCATACTCCTCCTGTTCCACCAGTGCCTGCAACGTTTTTCCTGCAAGCTGTGCTGGGTCAGCTTGCAGAAAGTTTCCGATGTTCTCACTCACCTGCTCAACTTCAAGGGTCTGCTCATTAAGGATCAGCAAAAATCCGTGGGGTTGAATGCGCCCTATGATGTGGATTGGCTCCGCATCGCAATTTGTAAGATCAACCTTGAAATTAGGGTAATTCTGCATTGGGTTAATAGGGTAAAGTTGCTGTTTAAGCACCAGAGTAAGTGCAAATCACTATCTGCCGCTGAAAAGAGACGCTTGACATAATACGTACCCAGGAAGAAACTGTAGCAACTGACCCTCCGGACACCTGAAAAGAACCGTACAGCGGAAAGTTAATAATTTAATGCTAAACTCCCAGCCCTCTGCTTTCACAGCTGCCCACAGGCTTATTTTCTGACTCCTAAAATGGTGAAAGTCAATCTCCCTCTTTTCCACTCCACCTTTACCCCAGCAAAAAGTTTACTTACTGCTGCTAATAAAACTAAATTATTTAGCTAAACTAATTATATTAGCATAAAGAATACATTGTTATGATAAAGGCAGGTGATTACCTCAAAGGCCGAGGTGCACAGTATAATCCCAATAACCCGTACCTGAAGCAAGAGTATGTGGCAGAGCATGTAGAGGGACTGGACGAGCAGATGCTTAGTAACTCCAATACAGAATTTCTAAGAGAGCACCCTAAAAAGATTGTTAATAAGGTGGATAGCCCTGACTTGGGTCAGGGCTACTCGCTAAACCCTTACCAAGGCTGCGAACACGGATGCGTTTACTGTTACGCCCGCAACACCCACCAATACTGGGGCTATGGAGCTGGGCTTGACTTTGAGCGCAAGATCATCATCAAAGAAAATGCAGCCCAAACTTTAGCCAAGCAGTTAGAAAGCCCGAACTGGAAAGTAATGCCTATCATGCTTGCCGGCAACACCGACTGCTACCAACCTATAGAAGCTAAAAAGAAATTGACTCGACAGGTGCTGGAGGTATTGCTACAGTATCGCCACCCTGTTAGCATCATCACTAAGAATGCGCTCATACTCCGAGACCTAGACCTGCTAAAGGAGCTGAATAAGTATGACCTGGTGCATGTTAACATCAGCATCACCACATTGGATGAGAAGCTACGACAGAATCTTGAGCCACGCACTGCCTCTGCTGCTAAACGGCTTGACGTTGTGAGGCAGCTAAGTGCAGAAGGTATACCTGTTAATGTAATGACGGCTCCTATTATACCCGGCCTGAACGATTCAGAAATCCCGAAACTGATACAAGCTGCCGCAGAGGCCGGAGCCAGTAATGCGGCTTATACTTTGGTGCGCTTAAACGGCAATATCGGGCCTATTTTTGAAGATTGGATACGGCAGGCATTGCCAGAGAAGGCGGAAAAAGTCTTAAGCCAGATTGCCGACTGCCATGGAGGACAATTGAACGACAGCAGGTTTGGTACACGCATGCATGGTGAAGGCAAATTTGCAGAGATGATCTATAAGATGTTTAGAATTAGTAAACAGAAACACATGGCAGGCCGAAGTATGAAACCCTACAACTACGGCCACTTTTGCCAGCGCAAAGGCAAACAGCTTGGGCTTTTTTGATCAAAATGAGGGAGCTCACAAAATGAGCTCCCTTTTCAACAACGTTAAGCAATCTTATTATTAGGTTAACTTCTCTTTTACTTTATCTACCAAGCCACTGGCACCACCTGTCATTTGCTCTTTCTGGGCATGGCCACGTGGGTCTGGTGGAGCAAGCTCTGGTTTTTGACCTTTAGGCATGGCAGGCACTACTTTAAACTCACCTTTGCCATCCATAGACTGTCCGGTACCCCAACGGCTACTTTTCATTCGCTCAGCAGCACCATCCTCATCATTGATCTTGGTTGAGACAAAAGCGTAGTTGAACTCCTGGTTCTCTTCTGCTTGAGGGAATGAGTTTGGTATAGGATGAACTCCGTTCAGGCCACCCAATTCCTCCAGTACAGCCAACCACTGGTTCTGGTGCATGGTATCGCGGGCTATCAGGAAGGCAAGCATATCCTTCATTCCTGGATCATCAGTAGCTTCCCAAAGCCGGGTAGCCAAGAGCCTACCTGTGGACTCAGCCATTACGTTAGCATACATATCAGCAGCAAGGTTACCACTGCCTACTACCCATGAGCCATTAAATGGCACACCATTGCTGTCTACTGCCATAGCTGCTAAACCGGAAGATAAGACATGTCGTGGGTTCATGCCTCCCATTACAGCGCCAATAACCTTGTCTTTAGCCATTTCTTCCTGTAAAGATACAGGTGCTCCCTCCAGGTTAAGTGCAACAGCCGTAGCCAGCATTTCGATATGAGCAATTTCCTCGGTGCCTGTCTCCATCAGCATATCACGGTATTTCTGCGGCCCTCTGGAGCCCCAGGCCTGAAAGAGATACTGTAAGCAGACTCTGATTTCGCCTTCTATACCACCAATAGCTTGCTGAAGCATATTAGCAAAAGCTGGGTTTGGTTTCTCTACCCTTACTTTGTACTGAAGTTTGCTGTCATGATAAAACATAAGCTTGTTTCATATTTTAGTTATACATAGCAAACTTTTACGCTACGAGATTCATGTAGTTATACCATTAATCATCAAACAAATTCAATACTGTACTAATATTACTATATAGGGCTTGTAGGTTTTATACCTATACTTGCTCCAGATGTACATCCTAAGTGACCTATCAAGAAAATGTGGTGCAAGAAATCTTCAGTAAAACTATTGCAGTTTGCTGCAGTATATGCTTACTGCACACTTAATCGACTTCCAAACTAAAGTGACACTGCGTGGAAAAAGGACAAGATATAGTAGTTAGCTCCTGGGCAGAACTTCAGGCTGCCCTCTTTGACCATAGCTGGGATGAAACAATCCAGCGCTTCCGTTCATCCTTTATTTATCGCGGCACCTGGAGCAAGTCTTTTGACCTGAGGACAAGTATCATGCGCATTGGCAGCAAGTATGATGAGTTAGAGCCACACCTGTTGCGCAACTTCAGAAAGTACGCGCACAACAACGCTACTCCAGGTGACTCAATATGGAACTGGCTGGCAGTAGCTCAACACCACGGTTTGCCTACGCGTCTGCTTGACTGGACCTACTCCCCTTATGTTGCGCTACACTTTGCCACAGCTAACCTGCGCCACTATGATGAAGATGGTTGTATCTGGTGCGTTAATTATGTTAAGTCAAGCGAATGCCTGCCACCGCCTCTTAGAACTGCCCTGCAGGAAGAAGGCTCTAATGTATTCACTCCTGAAATGCTGGAACCTGTAGCACCATCGTTCAAGGCCTTGAAGAGTTTTCAGGATGAAGAGTATGTACTGTTTCTAGAACCACCTTCTGTTGACGCGCGCATTGTGCACCAGTATGCCCTCTTTTCAATGATGTCTGATGTAAAGGCAGAATTAAGCAAATGGCTGCAGCAACACCCCGAGCTATACTTCCGCGTGATTATACCAAAGGAACTGAAATGGGAAGTGCGTGATAAGCTTGACCAGGCCAATATAACAGAGCGTGTCTTGTTCCCTGGTCTGTCTGGACTAAGTCAGTGGCTGAAGCGGCACTACACCCACAAATGATTTTTTACAAAAAACAGGTCACGGAATCAGCAATACTTACCAAAAATGTATAAATTAAACCAACCTTATACATTTTAGAGACGAGTTGATGATTTTGTGCCGCTTGGTGCGTGAGTACCCCTTATCACGCAAAACCTTAATAAAGATTTACAAGAGTAAAACTTCTTCACACCCTTTACTTCGTTATACTTCTGGTGCCGCCATTATTTGCGCCCTGGCTTTAACCTCTTGTGCCCCACAAGAGCAGGATGTTAATGCCACAGCCCTTGTAACTGAACCTGAAGTTTCCGCAGCGCCTGAACCGGCTTCTGCCCCAGTTAACACAGACACAACCACAACTGCAGCAGTTGTTAGGCCTGTAGCACCAGAAAAAGCAGCAGTAGAGAGAGCATCAGTTGAAGAGACAGCAAAGCCCGAAAGTTATCCTGGTCCTGCGCCGCTGCCTGGGGCTATACTTCCGGGAAAGCGTATCATAGCCTACTATGGCAACCTGCTCTCCAAACGCATGGGTATACTAGGCGAACTACCTCCAGAGCAGATGCTAGCTAAGTTAGACGAGGAAGTAGCGAAATGGGCTAAAGCCGACTCACTAACTCCTGTTCAGCCCGCCTTACATGCCATTGTGGTAACAGCCCAGGGACACCCGAGTGCAGGTGGCAAGTATAGACTGCGGATGACGCACAAAATGATTGATGATGTACTAGAGCTTGCCAAACAACGGGATGCCATCGTTTTTCTGGATATACAAGTTGGGCAAAGCACCTTACAGCAAGAGATTCCTCCGTTAGAAAAGTACCTGAAGATGCCTAACGTGCATTTAGGTATAGACGCTGAGTTTTCGATGAAAGAAGGCGGAATACCGGGTCGCAGCATTGGCACCTTTGATGCGGAAGATATCAACTATGCCACAGGTTATCTGGCAGACTTGGTGAAAACACATAATATTCCGCCTAAGCTGCTCATTGTGCATCGCTTTACACAGCGCATGATCACCAATTACGAGAACATCAAATTGAGACCCGAAACGCAGGTAATTATGCATATGGATGGCTGGGGATCTCCGGCACTTAAAAAGGATACCTTCCGACGCTACATCCAGAAAGAACCTGTTCAGTTTACTGGCTTTAAGCTGTTTTACAAAAATGACCTTCGCAAAAGCCCACGCCTAATGACGCCGGAGGAAATTTTAGGACTTAAGCCTACACCTCTTTATATTCAATACCAGTAAGCTTACAAAGCAAATCACTGGTAATCAGTCATTTTTTAAATTAAAAGATTAAACAATAAAGTAAAGCGACTGTAGCTTCGGACAGGAACGGCGAAAAAAAGTAAAAAAATCCAGTTGCTAAGGAGCAAAAAGGCCTGGATTTTGCGTTAGTTCAGTATAGAGTCAATAGAAATTACCTTCGACTCCTATCCGAAGCCGCCAAACCTCTAACAGGACCCATATGACGCACTTCATACACCACAATCTACTGAACTTTGCAGTGCGGTTCATCCAGATTATTATTGTCTTCCCGATGGCCGTTTTGTTGAGCTTCTACATAGAGCCCTACAACTCCATGGACTATGAGTTGCACTTTCTGCTATGCCTAATGGTAGCCGCAGCCGTTTCGGTACTGGTTACAAAGTATAGCCGAAAGCTAATAGTGCTCATGTTCATCGCTATTCTGGGGATGTTCGCCTTTAACAGCACTTTCAAAGCACAGACCTTTGAAGGCATCTACGACGATTACAACTCCATGCTGGTAAACATGACAAGCAACCCACACAAGGTTTCTTACTTTAAACCAGTTCGTGGCACATATTTTCAGAACCAGCGAGTTAAAAGTGCGATGCAGCCAACTCATCCTAAAGTACGAGCCTTTGCAGTGGAGAACTCTACCCGCTACTTTCATGATGAGTATTATCGTAAGTTTGGTAAGATGACCCGCTATTTCTCACTGTTCAAGCACATCCGCCTGAACTGGAGATATGTGAATGATCCTTTGGGAATGGACTACTACTCCCCTCCTACTGAAAGCATGCAACTTTTAGCAGGCGACTGTGATGACTATGCTATACTTATGGCTTCATCCATTATGTCTATTGGTGGAGAGGCGCGCGTTGTAATCTCACCTACACATATGTATACTGAGGTAAAGGTAGGACATGTGGATGACCTGGAGAAAATCAGTTATGCTGTACGCACGCTTTTCCCGGACGAAGTTGCAGGAGGTAAAATACACTTCCACGAAACAGGTGAAGATCTTTGGATAAATTTTGATTACACAGCCGACTATCCGGGCGGTCCGTTTCTGGAGCCAGAGTTGTATAGCGTGATATCCTTTGAGAAGTAAAAATTATTTCACTGTTTACCAGCCTCTTTCGCTGTAACATGCATTTTTTTAACGCTAGGGTATTGCAGTATCAAAAACACCCGCTATATTTGCATCACAATAAACGAACGGCCCGTTCGTCTAGGGGTTAGGACGCCAGATTTTCATTCTGGTAACAGGGGTTCGATTCCCCTACGGGCTACACGAAAGGCCTTCAGTTAACACTGAAGGCCTTTTTTTATGCACTTCGGACACTAAAGCTGTGCATCTTTGTTGTACGCTCCCCATAAGTAGGCTGATTAGACCCTTTACGGGAGCCAACACGTCTTAAATTCACCTTTTATCTTCTAGCGCTACGTGCTCCCACTCTCTTGACCTCATACCTCCTTCGAGTGCCTGGAGATACGTGTTAGAAGTAAAGCTGCTATACTGTATCACCAACTCATCTCATAAATCAAAATACTGGTTTGATTTGTGAGACGGCAATTCGGGACTTACTACACATAAATTTTGCATACTGCTTGTAAGTATCGCTAAAACGGCCGTTTCTTGATACAAGGAAAAGCGGTGGCGGCGGTTTGGTCCTTGTTTGCTCTACAGGTGTCTATGGTTTGGAATAGGCCAGCAGCCGGGAGCAACCCAAAGCAACCGTGGGCAACCAAGGGTAATATTTTAGCTGATCTACAAAACCTGTATCGGGGAAAATACGACTGGCACAGCTGGTTTGTACCGCTGTCCCAGCGTCCTGTCTTAGCGGCAGACGACGGCTGCTGCCTTAAAACTGCACTCCGCCTTAAACCCATCTCTAATCTACACAAAAGCAGTTATAGGAGAAGCCGCCTTTCCAGCTTCCTGGAAGGGGTACCGCTTTTGGTACTATAGCAGGAGCAGCAACACTTAGTAGGTTGCTTTCTATTGCTCCGGATAGATAGTATTTGGTTTCTCCAGTTAGCTTATCTGACCAACGGTAGCTGGATAAACGTTATAATCCCTATGTCTCAAAAAGAGAAAATTATAGAATTTCTCTTACCTTTACTGTCGCTATAATTAAGTTATATGTACAAATTATTCTCTTCAAATACTCCCCCCCCCGGTAGCCTAAAGGCTGAATAACCGGATTTTATCATTACTGCATTCTCACTCTTCAGTGAGGACATGTCTTCGTGCATCTTAATGTAATCATTCAGGGTTATTTAGCCTCATACATCGGTATTTGGTTAAATCTTATATTTCAATTAACAATCCTGAAGTGAAAAATCTTAAATATACAGTAATGGTTCTCATAGGGGGAGCTATGTACGGAACGATGTCTTCGGTCGTCAAATTGTTCCATTTGCGGGGATACAATGCTGCCGAGCTATCCTTCTCCCAGGCTCTTCTGGCAGCAATCTTTCTTGGGATGTGTCTATTGTTGTCCCGAGGAAAAGAAAGCTTAGGGCTCTCACGCAATGAACTTATGCCGCTCTTGGTGACAGGCGGTGCGATAGGGCTTACTAACTTCCTGTATTACCAATCTGTCAGCTACATTTCCGCCTCCCTGGCTATCGTGCTGCTAATGCAATTCACCTGGTTCAGCATTCTGCTGGAGTGGGCAGTTTTTCGCAAGAGGCCAAGCGTACTGGAACTCCTAACTGTTTTCTTCATCCTTGTAGGTACTGTGATGGCAGGAAACCTTTTCGATGCAGAAATATCATCGTTCTCCTGGACAGGAGTCATGTTGGCTCTTGGTTCATCTTTCACCTACGCCGTTTATATCGTAGCAAACAGCAGGGTTGGCAAAAATGTGGACTGGCTGCCTAAGAGCACGCTGATTATGGCGGGTTCCGCTTTGGCCATTTTTACCGTAAATGCGGAAACCATTATCACTGATAACCATTTCGGGTATGAGTTCCTGCTCATAGCGGTGTTTCTCGCTGTAGTGGGCACTACCATTCCGACAGCGCTTTTCGCAGCCGGTATACCAAAGATAGGTGCTGGCATCAGCTCCATACTGATGACCGTTGAGCTTCCCGTTGCCGTCTTGTGCGCAAGCATCGTCCTTAAGGAGCACACAAGCCCTGTGCAGCTGGCAGGCATCCTGATCATGCTGGCAGCGATCGCAGCGATGAACTACTACAAATCATTGAAAACCAGAAAAGCAAAACAAGTATGTTCTATATAAGCGAGGTGAAAAACACTGCTCCGGCTGAGTTTAAAACGGAGCTGCAGCAAATGGTCTATGCCACCCTGCAAAAAATCGGTGTACCCTTTGAACGCGTTGACACTGACGAGGCGATTTCGATGGAGGACTGTGTTCTCATCAATGAAAAGCTGGATATGCAAATGGTGAAGACCCTTTTCCTTTGCAATCGGCAGCAAACAGATTTTTATGTTTTTGTCACTACCGCAGATAAACCCTTCAGGGCAAAGGAGCTAAGTGCCGCCTTGAATATTCCGCGTCTGTCGTTTGCCCCTGTGGACTTACTCGAAAAGATGCTTGGGACAAAAGTGGGAGCGGCTACCATCTTCAGCGTTATGTTGGACACAAGCAATGCTGTACAGGTACTGCTCGATAAAGACGTCGTATCAGCGGAGTATTATGGCTGCAGCGATGGCACAACAGAAGGTTATATGAAGATTAAGGCCGAATATATAACCAATGATTTCCTTCAGTATGCTAAGCACAAACCGATAGTTGTTGAGGTATAATTTGTCTTTTGATAGGCACCAACAGAAAACTAGTTGTTCTTTCTGTTGGTGCTTTTGTAAGTACCCCTAAAATCGAGACAGTTTAAAAGTAGACAAAAAGGTTATACATTTAAACTGCAAAGATGAAGAAGACACAATTCACCGAGAGCCAGATCATTAAGGCACTCAAGGAGCATGAGGGTGGACGGAAGGCCGAGGACATCTGCCGGGAGCTCAATGTCAGCCGAGCCACCTTTTACCGGTGGAAGAGCCAGTACGGGGGCATGGACATCTCGGAAGTGAAGCGGCTAAAGGAACTGGAAGAGGAAAATGCCCGGCTCAAAAAGATGTTTGCCGACCTGAGCATCAGCCACGAGATCCTTAAGGAGGTCATCACAAAAAAAGGCTGTCAGCCACGGGCAGCAAAGGCAGCTGACCGAGGAGATCATCTCGGATTATGGCCTGAGTGTTGCCAGGGCCTGCCAGCTGACTGGCCTTGCCCGCTCTCAGTTTTACTACAGGAGCCGAAAAGATGACACCGAAGTGATAGCCGCCCTGCAGGAGCTGGCCGATGCCCATCCCACTTATGGCTTCCGCAAGCTGCTGGCCTACCTGAAGCGGGCTGGCAAGACGTGGAACCACAAGCGGGTGTATAGGGTCTACAGGCTGCTCAGGCTCAATAAGAAGAGAAGGGGCAAGCGAAGGCTGCCGGCACGGGTGAAACAGCCCTTAGTGCAGCAAAGCCAGCTCAACAGCAGCTGGAGCATGGACTTTATGAGTGACAGCCTGGCCTCGGGCAACAGGTTCAGGACCTTGAACGTGATAGACGACTGCAACCGAGAAGCACTGGCCATAGAGGTGGCCACTTCCATTTCCTCCAAAAGAGTGATCCGGACGCTGGAGCAACTCATCGACTGGCGGGGAAAACCGGTAGCCATCCGGGTGGACAACGGACCAGAGTTCACCAGCGCTGATTTTACCGGTTGGTGCAGGGAGAAGGAGATCCATGTGCAGTATATCCAGCCCGGCAAGCCGATGCAGAATGGCTATATTGAGCGCTTCAACGGCAGCTACCGCAGGGAGGTACTCGATGCTTACCTGTTCCTCGAGCTGGAGGAGGTCAGGGAGCTGACCGAGCAATGGGTGGAGGAGTACAACACCAGAAGGCCGCACGAGGCGCTGGGCAACCCGACACCGAGCGAGTGGCCACTCAGGAACAGAAGTGGAAATATGGAAAACTCCACCTCTGCCTCAGTGCCTACCCCAGAAGTTTACCACATTACCACTCCATAGTGGTGGTAGTAAGGAGTGAGAAATGTCTCGTTTAGACTGTCCGAAAAATGGGGTACTTACACTTACAAATCCTTATCTTTATATATAGCCCTTCCCCAATGACACAGAAAGAAAAACTAGACCTCATCATGAGGCGGCTCTTTGAGCTACGGGACGATAAATACTCTCACACCCTAACCTCCATCATGAAGGAACTCGATATCTACGAAACTGATTCGGACATGCGCCGCCTGGCCACACGACTGGAGGATGAGCTTCTTGCTAAAGGGACGTGGGTAAGAGAAGGGGTTTATATTAAAATCACTACTCACGGCATCGACTATTACGAACAAAACCTATCGCGCGGCATGAAGCAATCCGAGAAGCTGGATAGAGTGCTGCGCTGGCTCTATGACCGTCGTGACCAGGAAGGGCTGGTTGGAAACCTGGAGCCGATCATGCAAGAGCTGGGCATTTACCAGGGTAGAGAGGAGGCCGAGCGCATAGCAAATGAACTTACCCGGCTTGACCTTGCAACTATCTTCCCGGTATCAGACGGAGCGGGTATTGTACGGGGAATCACGCCCAAAGGGATTAGCTACTGCGAGGGTGAAACCTTCTCTCAACCTAGCCAACCTGACGCCTCAGTGCAGTACGTTTTTAACGGTAATTTCCATGCAAACAATGCTGTGTTAGGGAATGGCAATTCACACATCCAACAGTCAAGCTCCACCTCGACCAAAGAAGCCGAAGACCTGATTAAGGCGGTAAGAGAAGAGCTCCAGAAGAGCACAGAACTGAGCGAGGAGGAGAGAGAGTCATCCCTGGAGTGCGTTGACGATATTGAGGATAGCGTTAAGGCAAAGAAGACGGTCCGTAAGTACCAGTGGAGTACACTGCTTAATAATACATCCAAGGCCTTCGACATTTACTCAAAGGTAGAAAAGCTGTGGCAAGCGGTTGAAGCCGCTTCACAAACACCGACACCATGAAACAGTACATTGCTTATTTCCGGGTATCAACCAAAAAGCAGGGCGAGAGCGGACTAGGCATGGAAGCCCAGCAGCACGCGGTGCGCTCCTTTCTCAAACCAGGTGATGTGATAGTCGAGGAGTACGTGGAAGTGGAGAGTGGCAAGCGCAACAACCGGGCACAGCTGCAGGCCGCCATCGACCACGCCAAAAGAATCAAAGGCACCTTGCTCATCGCCAAGCTCGACCGCCTGAGCCGCAACGCCGCCTTTATCTTTACGCTAAGGGACAGCGGGGTAAACTTCAAGTGCGCTGATATCCCTGAGGCCAACACGCTCACCATCGGCATCTTCGCGGTACTGGCCCAGCATGAGCGGGAGCTGATCAGTAAGCGTACCAAGGATGCGCTGGCTGTCAAGAAGGCGCAAGGGGCCAAGCTGGGCAACCCAGAGAACCTGACTGTACTGGCCCGTAAGAAAGGGGAATATATGCGCATTAGGAAGGCAGAGGAGAACGCTAACAACAGACGCGCCTCTGCCCTGATCCAGTCCTACCGGGTGCAAGGCATGCCATGGTCACAGATCGCCCGCAAGCTCAATGAGGCAGGTTTCAAAGCTAGTAGGGGAGGCGCATTCCAGGCAATACAGGTACAGCGCATTCACCAGCGTCTTACTGATTAATTCCATCCAAAAGGATTAAGCCCTCTCGCCCGGTGGAGTACGCCAGGGTGTTCACAGTGGATAACCCTTCCAGGGTTACCCCACAATGAACACCCATAGTAGTGGTGGTAGAAGTGATTTGAAATTTGTTGTATCCTCTACTCCTAAACAGCTCTAAAATAGGGGATCCGAGTCTAGGATACTCTGTCAAAAAGCAGAAGCCCAAACCTAGACGGAAAGGGCATCTGCTTTTATACTAGAACGAAAACAGGGCTAAAAACCTGTAGCAGCGGAAGAATGCTTGGATTAGCGTTATTCCTCATAATTGCAACTCAAACATGTCCAGATTACACCTTCAGGGGTTATATACTTTATTATACCATGTTTATAGTTCCAATAAATTACTTCTTGGTTATCTGAATCTTTTTTACTTATAGTATTCCTAAACATGTATGTGCCATCCTGCATAACACTCATTAATTCAGAAGGGTTATCATTTCTGAATTTTTTACTAAAAAAGATATTATAGAAAATATAGAGAGATGTTGAATCAGGCTCATTCTTGTATAAGTGAATAAACGGCCTTGTGTTCATTTGTCCATTTGGAAGTTTTTTTCGTGCATAATATATCTTACCATTTAGCGGTGTGTACTTCCCGGAATGTGCAAGGGGGTTCCATTGAGCATGGCTAATAGTTTTATCTACAATGTACACTGTATCGAGATCGCCTTTACTTGATTGAAATATCAGCGTATCACCTTCCTTATATACATCAAGAAGCGACAGTTCAAACTTATTGAAATCAAGTTTTTTAGTGCATGACGTGAACAGCACAACGAGGAGCATTATAGATACTTGTAAGCTTTTCATTATTCTATCACATTAACATTTATCCCAAGACCTTTCCAGTATTCAATGAAATTATTTAGCCAGGTTTCTGCCTCATGCCCCCCTAGAGCACTATTATAGTTATCTCTTTCCACTCCCCATTCGGCTCCTTCTATTTGAGAGTAATTTGATCGGCCAAACAAATAAGCTAACCAGCCTTTTGAAGAAACTTTATCGCTTCTTGTAGAAAATTGTCTCCCTTTTACACCTTGAGGATGTCTGAATCTACCCGGCTGGTGTGGAGAAACGTAATCGACAAACTCAAGTAGCCCGCCGAATTTTTCATGTTTTGCCAATGTTGAGGCAATCCCGGCCGCAAATGCTGCACCTTGGCTATGTCCCACGATTTTGATTGTTTCCCCATCTTTTAGTTCGATATTCCCTGCTTCTAAAGATTTTATTAAATTCTCTCCAGCTTCTATACCTGCTTCATATCTAGCATTAGCTGTAGATTTCGGAGTAAAGGACCCATCAATATACTGTGCGTTGTCATCGGTATATGCATTCATATAGGCGCCTGCTAAATTTTGCCAATAACCATCATTATCCGTAGATGAGAAACTTCTTCCTGAAGTAGTATTTAAACTCTCATGAAAAGAATGATTATTAGGTCTTGTACCATAGCTATTGGGTACATGAGTGGGCATTTTAGTCGAAATCCATTGAGAAGGAACAAACCCATTAACAAAAATGAATAGCCTACCGTCAGTATCTATTGCATTAACAGGCGTATTTCCTGCATATTGGTATATAGTTAAAGAGAAGTAGTTTTCGGCCAGTGGGTCCACCACATGCCACCTGCCGATCTGGGCGTCGTACATCCTGGCCCCGTAGTCGTGCCAGTTCAGCCCTAGCTCTTGTTGCTTCTCCTTGCCGTTGTACTGGAACTTATGATCCGGCGATCCCTGCTTCTCAATACCCACAAGATTCAGCCCCCAGGGGTCGTAGTACTCCAAAGTGCAAGAATGCGCCCGGCCGGCGCACCCCCTGCTGTTAAATATAGCGGTTTTCTATTTGGAGGGGAAGTCGCTATTCTCGGGCCTTCGTTCTAAGGGCTGGGACAGTAGGAACGGTTTGATTTCGGTTTAAAATAGGGTTGATTTTAGTTTGGTCAAGCGGTAGTGCAGGACCATTTTATCCAGCAGCAACATGAAGGAGCACAAACTCTGCTTCACCTCACAAAAAGCTTCTTTGTGAAGAAACTACGACGCTCACGTCGGACGAAGGCTGTATCGCTTTTTACCAAGTCAATAAAGTCATCTACTCGTCCCCGCAACATATGGCGCCCCCTACTACTTGCAACAAAGGTATAGGTAGCTTTGAAGTCCTTACCAAGGATCGTATCCTGCTGACTCTTATCAACTAGCTTGTAAAATTCATCATATCCACCTACGAGCATCTGCATGTCCTTTTTAAGCACAGGTGTCTCAAGCGTGACAGTTACTTGGCAGGTATCACCCAGCTCAAGTGTATCGCAGTTGCTGCTTACGCTCAAGTAATAGCTGTTGTCCTTGATAATCTTCCCCCTTTCATCAAACCTGAGCACCTGACTTATTTCTTCCTTCCCATTCTGCTCGTAAATATTAACCACCTTGCTTTCCATTGACTCCAAGCTTCCATCTTCACGATAAAATTTCCCCCAGCCAACCCTTTTGCCATCTTTGTAGGGAACCATCTTTTCTAACTTGCCATTAGGGTAATAACACCTTGAAACTCCGTTCAAGCGCCCTTCCTTAAAATTGACTTCGCCTTGTAAAGAACCATTCTCGTAGTAGTCGGAAAGGGATCCATGGTTTTTACCATGCTTATAGTAGCCTACTATTTTGGTTTTTCCGGTTGGGTAATACTCCACCCTCTTGCCGTGCCAAGCACCGTCAAGTACTTCGGTTTCGGCTTTCAACTGCCCGCTAGGATAATACTCACGCTGTACGTAGCTCCTTTTTTCTGTGCAGGCAAAACAAAGCATAATCAAAACCAAAGAACACCTTGTAACACTCAAGTAAATGAAACCAGACGAATTACCTTTCTTTTTACTCATAATCTTGTGGGTTAAGTTTTACTTTTTCTACTACTCTTCGGGATCTGCCAGACGCATCAGTTTTATAGGAGGTTTGCCAAGCGGAATCCTGAGGAGTCGTATCGTCCTTCTTTGGCTCAACTTTTTTGGTGCTCTTATAAGCATCAGCTGCTTTGTCTACCAACTTTGACACTGTCTCCCCTTTTTGAGCAGCCTCATTAAGAAAGTTAACAGCCTCCACTGTCTTTGTGACTGTCTCTATGGTTTTGTCTGATTTTTTGAAAGGGTTTTTCTGTCCAGCAACACCAGGCATATTAGTAACGTCCGTTTCATCTTGTGAATTTCTTCCACTAGACTCATTACCACTGCTCCCACCTATATCATTGGTCAAACGAGTACCTGTAAGTAATACAGAAACATCGTTCGCCAAACTTATAAAACTGCTTTTCAGACTATTTACCCCACTATTTAAAGAGCTTTTCACAGAATTCCCCATAGAGTTAAAGGTACCCTCGATAACCTGCAGCTCCTTAAGTAGCTCGGGAGGACAACCGTTACAACCTGCTGGAGCCATTCCATCCGGGTCGATGAACCTGATCGGATTGTCAAATGCGTAATTGTATGGCGAGTGACGGCGCATTTGGTCCGCCAGCGGATCCACGACATGCCACCTGCCGATCTGTGCATCATACATCCTAGCCCCGTAGTCTGTCCAGTTCAGCCCCAGCTCCGTCTGCTTCTCCTTGCCGTTGTACTGGAACCTGTGGTCCGGCGTCCCCTGCCGCTCTATGCCCACTAAGTTGAGGCCCCAAGGGTCGTAGTGCTCCAGAATACAAAAGCGTGCCCGGTCAGCGCGCCCTTCTGTTAAATATAGCAGTTTTCTATTTGGAGGGAAAGCCACCACTCCTGGGCCTTGTCATTTGGCAGATTGGGACGGTGGAAACGGTTTGGTTTTGGTTTGAATAGCGGTTGATTTCGGGTGCCAGAGGTTTGAATTGTGTTTGGGACAGTAGCCAGCAACCAGCAGGGAATACTACGACTAACTTCTAGAACCTGTATTGGGAAAATGGCCCTTTTGTTGTAAGACTCATGCCAGAACAGCAAAAGGGCCAGCAAATAGAAATATAGAAATGACACAGGTGCCTGTTGCACAACGCCCTCGTATCTTCCGACTACTATTCCTTTTTCTACGGTTACCTTTTGGTTTGGCCAGAAATGTAAGCAAAAAACGTCCTCCTGCTCGGGCCTGGGCAGGAGGACGACGGCTGTTTGGCTCCTTCTGGGGGTGAAGTGCAGCAGTTTCTGCAGGTTGTAGGCCGCAGCAGCCACAAGCATTCCTTTGTGGGCCAGCTCCAGGCCGTGGGTGTTGACTTTTCGCATGCCCATATGATTTAATAAGGTACCCAGCACGGGCTCCACCGTGGCCTGCCGCAGCCGCTTCATGCGCCGCCCCCAGCGGCTGCTAATCCGGGTGATGGTCCGTTCGTACTCATCGCGGAAGGAGGTGATGGCGATTCTTTTCTAGGGCAGTTTGCCGCAGCAGCTCGTTTTCAGGGGGCAGTCCCTGCAGTCCTGACGCGAGGTGCGGTAGAACCTGAAGTGGGCCGGACCATCCTTGGTCTTGCTGATCTGCCGGCAAAAAACAACCTTCTTGCCCTCCGGGCACTGAAAGAAGTCCCCCTCCCTGTCATAGGTAAAGCCCTCGGGGGCGCCCCTGTACCGGCCGTTGGGCGGGATAAAGGCCGCGATGCCCTCTCCCTCCAGCAGCGAGGTGCACCTTAAGCTCTGCCCCTGCAGCCGGTGGGTGAGCCCTGTGAGCAGGCAGCGGCTGTCCTTGCGGTCAGCGTGGTCGGCCAGCACGTGGCTGATCACGTGGCGGTTGGTATCGACTGTCAGCTGCAGGTGGTAGCAGAGCCGGCGGGCCTTGCCGGGCTTGACGGCGATGCGGGCATCAGGGTCCACGGGCGAGTAGTGGGTTTTATTAGAAGTGTATTTGGCTCCCTTGTTGGAGCCGCCCGGACGTAGGTTTTGCTGGGCGCGCCACTTGCCGTGCAGGGCCTGGAGCCCGTCCAGCTCCGGCTGCCTGGCCGTGAGGGTGCGTTGCTCGGAGTGGGGCCTTATCGCACCTGGCCCGCCGGTCAGCGCTGCTGAAGATTCTTACCTGCCTAAGGCGGGCTTCGAGCTGCTCAGGGGGCACTTTCAGCTCCAGCGAACCCATCGAGGCGTTAGCCTTGACCAGGGCCGAATCAACAGCCTGGGTATGGCCAGCCACCATGCCGGCCTCCGTGCACATAGAAAGTACGCGGGTGAAAACTTCTTCAAAAAGCGCCGTGGGCAACAGCTGCCGGGTTCTGGAGACGGTCGAGTGCCAGGGAAGCGGCTCGTCGAGCTGGTAACCGAGGAAGTAGAGCAGGTCCAGGCGCAGGCTACAGTGCTCGATGAGACGGCGGTCAGAGTCAATGTTCTCCAGGCGCGCCACCAGGCAGAGCTTGAAGAAGACGACCGGGTCAATGGAGGGTTGGCCGCAGCGCCCGTAGTAGGGAGCCGTCAGCTCGTAGAGAAACTCTAGGTCGAGCCTGTCCTTGAGCCGCCGGTAGAAGTTGTGCGCCGGCACGTGCGCTGAGAGCGAGAAGCAAAGCTGCCGCTCGTGAGGGTGTAATGTCAACTGTGTCAAGGTTATTTGAGTATTACCTTTAACACAGTCAACATGGAAGAGAAAAACGAGCTGGATCTGGAGAGGATCAAGCGCCAGTTCCTGGAGGAGTTCCGGAGCGGCAAACCCACCTTCGGCAAAGACGGCGCCCTGGGCCCTCTGCTGAAACACTTCTTAGAGGCCGCCCTGGATGCGGAGATGGACCTGCACCTGAATGCTGAGCAGCGCCAGCAAGGCAACCGCCGCAACGGAAAGGTGAGCAAGCAGGTCCGCACCTCAGACGGCGTGATCGAGGTGGAATCATCCCGCGACCGCTCGGCAAGCTTCGAGCCGCAGATCATCAAGAAACGGGAAACGGTGCTGGCCGAGAACCTCGAGCCCCGCATCCTGAGCATGTACGGTCTGGGGATGAGCTTGCGGGACATCTCTGCTCATCTCAAGGAGATGTACGACATGGACATCTCCCACGACACCCTGGCCGCCCTCACCGAGAAGATCGTGCCCCAGGTCAAGGAGTGGCAGGCAAGGCCGCTGGACAGGCTCTACTGCATCGTCTGGCTGGACGCCATGCACTATAAGGTGCGGCAGGAAGGGCGGACCGTCTCCAAGGCCGTCTACAATATTTTAGGCATTGACCGCCACGGCCACAAGGAGCTGCTGGGCGTGTACGTCTCGGAAAGCGAGGGGGCTACCTTCTGGCTCAGTGTGCTTACGGACCTGCAGCAGCGGGGCGTCGCCGATATGCTCATCGCCTGCATTGATAATCTCAAGGGCTTTGCCGAGGCCATTACCAGTGTCTTTCCAAAAACTGAAGTGCAGAGCTGCATCGTGCATCAGATCAGAAACAGCCTCAAGTATGTGGCCTCCAAGGACCAGAAGGAGTTCATGCGGGACCTCAAGCCCGTCTACCGGGCAGAGTCAAAGGAACTGGCCGAGCTGCGGCTGCTGGAGCTGGAGGAGAAGTGGGGCAAGAAATACCCCAAGGTGCTCGAGAGCTGGCAGCGGAACTGGGACAAGCTCTCCACGTACTTTAAGTACACCGAGCCGATTCGCCACCTGATCTACACCACCAACACCATCGAGGGCTTTCACCGCCAGGTGCGCAAGGTGACCAAAACGAAGGGAGCTTTCCCCTCCGACATGGCCCTGTTGAAGCTGATTTACCTCTCGCACCAGAACATCAGCCGAAAGTGGGTCATGCCCCTTGCCAACTGGAGCCAGACAGCCCAGCAGTTGTCAATCTGGTTTGGGGACAGGATGCAGCTGGACTTGAAGTGAGACGCACTTCAAAAGTTTGGCCCTGTTGCTGTAAGGATTCACACCAGTACACCAACAGGGCCAGTAAACGATATGATAAGGAAATGACACAGTTTAGATTACACTCCCGTGGTGGCTCCTAATAGCAACGTTACCCATCTCCTTCCTACTTTTCTTTATGTGCTTCTATTTTTATGCTGTACTTTTTGACACCCCTACTAAAACTACTTTCTATGCCACTTTTCTTATATTCTTGATTCTCTCATTCTTTGAAGTCAGGTTCTTTGCACGAAAGTTTAGGTTTATTAGCATGGGTAAAATTACGCTCACAAATAGTGAGATTCAATTCAGTAAAAGTAAAACACGAATACCTGTTTCAGAGAGTACTACTATAAAAGTGAACAATGTTGGCGATAAACACTGGAAGTCAAACTTTAAGCCCCTGATGTGGTACAAGCAATTGTGCAGGTACGACCACCTATGGTACACTTCGGACCAAATTGACCTTTATGACTACTTAGAAGTCAATGGGCAAAGAGTATATGTTAAAATTTATAATGAATCAGATAAGCAAACTTTCTTAGAATTTGTGGAGAGACTTGAGCAGTTAAACGTGAAGCTAACCAAGAAAATAGAATAACTTTTGCCAACAGAGTTCAGCCTTAACCCTTGCTACGTTTCGGGCTTCGGCTGCACCAATACGTTGAGTGTAAGCTAAAGTATGAGCAACTTTTGAAACCTATGAACAAACTTTTACTACCAGCCCTCTTTTTTGGTCTGTTAACATTAAGCTACTGTGCAGGCAGGAAACATACTTCACCCTTGGGAAGCTATAAAATGACAGGCATTGTGAAGGGAGTGGCAGACGGTACTTGGATTTACCTGAAGAACAATGAGGGAAGCGGCCTAACACCTTTGTTGGATTCAGCTCTTGTCAAAAAGGAGCGCTTTGAGTTTCGGGGCCAGTTAAAAGATAAGGTACTGCAAACTATGGTTGGTTTCAAAGAGCCGTTCTACGATGCCGATGGCACTTTCAAAGGTTACAAGCTATCAGATGCGGCAATGCTCTGGCTTGAGAACAGCGATGTCAGGCTGGAAGGGGAAAAAGGAAGTCTTGAACCTTGGCATGTCCTACGCCGTCACCCCCGCCCTTGGCATCGAGGCGCGCTACAGCTACGGTTTCAACACCCTCAATGAGCATGACGAGATACCCAATCAGGAGGATCCCGGTAAGCCGTACGTGCTCAATAGGCCTGGGGGCAACAGGGTCCTGCAGTTCGGGCTTTCCTACACCTACGGCAGGTAGCGGGGCTCGCTTCTTTTCTGTCTCTCTTGGGAAAGTGCTAAAAGCCTTACCCCATCCAGGAGGTTGGAAAGGGGATTTGCTGTATAACACCTCTTATGTAAAGTAAGAAGAGTAGTGTACCTACTTATCGTCTACCTTCAGATAAACGCTTATAGCAGCCAAGTCAATGTGGATAAGGTTCGATAATTCCATCCTTCGGTCTACACGAAAGGCCTCCAGTGCACACTGGAGGCCTTTTTTTATACTCTTCGGACACTATTCGGACGCTAAAATTGTATTGAAAGTATTGTTTTAGGATCTAATCGTCGAATTCTTTGTGTATTTACATACCTGACAGCTTTTATCTTCTATCCTGTAAGTATCTACTGCATGCTTACACCCCTACACCTGCCTGCAGCGGATTGGCCCCATAACTTTCTATTTAGTAGATAAAAATAAATCCTTTAACCATCACTTATGGTAAACTCTAGTAGTACCCTTTACCGCTTATACAGTGTCTGATTCCTCCTCTAGGGTTCTCCATGTCTCCAGAATATCGTGGAATTACATGACAATGGAAATGCATCACTGTTTGCCCAGCTGTTTCTCCGCAGTTCATGCCAATGTTGTAACCATCCGGTGAAAGCTCCCTCTCTATTAATTTTCTAGCTGTTATAATAAGCTCTGTTAGTTCGCCCCTTTCATCTTCATCTAACTGAAAAAAATCAGTCTTTTCCTCATTGGAAATAATAAGCGTATGACCAGGAGATACAGGAAAAGCGTCTCTTATAAGGAAGAAGCTCTTCCCTCTATAAATGACCCTGTCTTCTGGTATTTTGCTAAACACACTCATGGCTTGTTGTTCAATTGGGTGATGAGTTTCTTGTAAAAGGGGTCCGTTGCCCGGTTGTACGTGGGACTATTTTCCCAGTACCTGTTGCCCAGCACCTGCCTAACATTCTCATAGTGATAGTAGGTGCTCTTTGCTCTGGCTACCTTTGTGGCACCCAGTGACGCTGATATCTTGTGCTTCCAGGGATGATTGCTCCCCATTATGTTCTCATTCCGGTCAATCAGCTTTTCAAGATAGTGCTTTCCCACCAAAAAATCTTCCTTATGGAGGTTACAGAGGCTGTGGCTCAGAACCAGGTTCCATATTTCATCATGCATTACAACCTGCCTTGGCAGCACATGGTCTACGTGGATGTCGGATGGAGCCATTTGCTCCCCACAGTAAAAGCACACATTCCCCTGATAGCCGTTCAGGAAGGGAATATTGCCTGTGATATTGGTTCTCTCGGTTCCCTTCTTGATGTATATCTCCCTTATGTCATTAGCCAAATCCCAGTTGTCATGGCCCATCTGGAAAGCACCCTCCAAAAGGCTCCACCTGGCATCAAGCTCCTTATAAAGCTCTCCGCTGCTGCTTTCATGGATCCTGAAGAGACTGTCGTGCAGGTACAGCTTCTTGCCATGGTCAAAGTGGTAGAACTTCTCGGCTCCCATCAGCTTGTTAACGCCTATGGTGTGGAACCTTGGGATCACATCGTTGAAAGCCTCACGCTCGACCATACCCAAGGCTTCCTCATAGGTAATAGTCCCTAACCTGAGTTGGGTGGTAATGCGCTCCATTACAGTCCTTCTGCTAGGATTAGATTGCTGGGGCAAGGGATTAGCAGAAAGCCGATTGATGTAGTTGTCAAGGTACGCTTTTGCTAAAGTAGACCACTCCAAGGACTCATTGTTATGCTTCGTTAGCTCCAGAAGAGTCTTACCAAGGGCAATCTTGTAGGTAGCCGCATTCAGACCATAAAGTATGATGGCTTTCCAATAATCTATATCCTCAAATCTGTCATGCATACACACCAATTTAGACCAAAAATAATAAATAGCTAATAGTGTAACATGTACTAAAGATATAAGATATATTATTAGCTATTCTGTAAAACCACAAGATGAATGGAGCAGGTTATTATCACTAGACAAGAGCTTTACAACATGGTCTGGAAAGAGCCGATGACCACACTAGCCAAAAGGTACGGCCTCTCTGATAACGGCCTCAGGAAGACTTGCATTAAGCTTCAGGTCCCGCTCCCCAAGGCAGGCCATTGGATGAAAGTGAAGGCAGGCAAGAAAGTCAGAGTGGCTCCCCTGCCCCTCCCCTACATAGGAGAGCAGGAGGTGAAGCTAACTGTCAGAGAAGACGGCGAGGCCTACAATCCAACAGGCCTGTCAGCACTAGTCAGGCTGCAGAGATGTAAGTACCCCATTTTTCGGACAGTGTTGGGAGTGTAAATGAGACTTTTCTCATCAGGCCCTAAACCTTCTTTTCTACCGCGTCCTTTAGCGCGTGGTGTACCAGGGAGAGCTTGGCGAACATCTTTTTGAGGCGGGCATTCTCCTCCTCCAGCTCCTTCATCCGCTTTAGCTCTTTTACTTCCAGGACCCCATAGCGCTGGCGCCATTTGTAGAAAGCGACCGTGGTGATACCAAGCTCCCGGCATAGCTCCTGGGCATTGCGCCCATTCTCGTGCACTTTGATAACCTTGATGATCTGTGTCTCGGTGAACTTTGTCTTTTTCATTCAATTTAGAATTAGTAGTTTTTCCAACTTTTAAATGGCCGAACTTCAGGTAAGCTTACAGTGATCTGCAATATCTATGTTATCGTAAACAAGGGCCATTGTTTATAATAATCTACCTCCAATATTTGGAACCTATTAGTTTTGAGGAAAAACTATCTTTAAAACAAAATTTTTAAAACTTCTCTCCTACCATCAGATAGTCAACTAGAGCCGTAAAATCAATGTGGATAAGGTTCAATAATTCAGTCCTTTGGTCTACAAAAAAGCCCTTCAACAGCAACTGAGGGGCTTTTTTTATTATCTGCGGACACTAGTTCCGCTCCCCTTCGTCATGGGTTAGTGACCGGTGCAATTTGTAATCTGCCTTTAACAGTTCAAACACTTTTACACATCATTCACCAACAGGGCTGTATAGCTGGCACAGCAATTAATATAAAGTAGACAGGAAAGATTTGCCAGAACAATAGCAGTTGCCTTTAAGGTTAAGGTACAATATTTTGGTTGATGTGGAATAGGTTTGTCGGGTCGTACTTTCTCTTCACCTGCACAAGCCGGTCATAGTTGTCCCGGTAGGTAGCTTTCACCCGCTCCTGGCCTTCCTCCATCAAAAAGTTTACACAGGTGCCGCCGAGGGAGTAGGGGTGAGTGGCATTCCAGTACGCCTTTGCCCAGTCTGTGATCCGCTTGTTGTTAGCCGGATCCAGATCAACACCTACCATCACCTCTGATCAGTTGGCCTACCGGAAGCTGAAAGCAGTATCATGCCTGCCCATCCGATTAACAGCTCCATCGATTGGGTACAGGTGCATGGATAATAGCATCGTGGGTAAGTCATTACCAAACCTGACATGCTTGGCAATAGCCTCATCGGCTATTGCCAAGCATGTCAGGTTTGGTAATTGCCTCATCGGCTATTGCTTTCACAAAGTCGCCCCGCCAGTACCAGTTGTACCCTTTCGGATAAAAAGCATCAAAGGCACTTTGTACGGAAAGATAAGGCATTGTACCTAAATGCTCAAACCGGGGAGGATGCGCTTCCCGCACCGGCCGCAGCAGCTCTTCGGCCTCTTCTTCTGCTCCGCAGTAGCACCATACCACCCCGCAAACTACTCTTAGTTCATAAACTGCATCGCCAACCCTTGGTGTGCGACTCTACTGCCTCATTATCCAAAGACATAGTTGGAGGGGAGAAAAGTACAGAATTCCTCCGAGTACTATTTTACGTTCGCATTCACTAAGCAATGGAGTAATGTGCCAATCACAATTACTCTGGCGCCTATTCTTTGGAATTATTGACCAAGGGCAGCCTGATAGTGAACTTTGTAAACTCTCCCTCCTGAGCCTCCACTTCCAACTCGCCGCAGTGTCCCTTGGTGATGATGTCGTAGCTGATAGATAAGCCCAAGCCTGTGCCCTCGCCAGCTGGTTTGGTAGTAAAGAAAGGCTGGAAGATCTTTCCAATTATTTGTTTAGGTATGCCTAAACCATTATCCTTTACCGATATCTCTACTGCATTTTTTAATTTCCTGGTCGTTACCTCCAACATTGGCTCAAATGCCTGCTTCGATTGTTTCTTCTTTTCTATAATGGAGTAGAAAGCATTATTGTAAAGGTTAAGCAGGACCCTTCCCAACTCTTCGGGAGCCACCTCCACCTTGCCTATACTTTCATCGAAGCAAATTCTAAACTTGATTTTGAATGTTTTGTCCTTTGCCCGTATACCATGGTAACTTAAGCGGAGATACTCGTCAGCCAAAGCGTTGATTTCAATAGGTTCTTTGTGGCCGGGGCCTGTTCTCGAGTGCTGCAGCATCCCTTTTACAATACCACCTGCACGCTTTCCATGTATATGAATTCTTTCCTCATTTGCCTTGATGTCCCTGGCCAGAGCAATAGCACCTTCTGTGTCGCCTCTCATCAATTCCTGTAGCATTTCCTCTATTAGTTCCTGGTTTGTCTCTGAGAAATTGTTGACAAAGTTAAGCGGGTTCTGAATTTCGTGGGCGATGCCGGCGGTGAGCTCACCGAGTGAAGCCATCTTCTCCTTATGAACCAGCTGCGCTTGCGTGTCTTTCAGTTCCTGCACCGTGTTTTTTAGAGTGTCATTGGTGGCAGCCAAGGTAAGGTTGGCCTTCCTTAGTTTTTTAGTAGTCTTGGATAAGTATTTAACCATTTTATTAAACGACTTCCCCAATTCACCGATCTCATCCCCGGTATCAGTTTTCACTCTTGTGCTAAAGTCTCCTTCTCCTACTCGTATGGCGGCATTTCGCAGGGCTAGCACTGGGTCAGAGATGTTTTTAGATAGCCAGAATCCGATGATGATGCCTATACCAAACACTACACCGCTTACCAAAAGCGAGGTGATCTTGATTCGCTCCTTGCTAGAGTTAATTACATCGGTGGAGAAACCTAACAGTATGGCACCAGTCATCATAGAGCTTTCAAAAGGAGAACGCTTAACTATGATTCTTTCATCTGTTACAGTAGCAGGACCATAAGTGTTGTTCTCTGGGTAGGTTTTGAAAAGCTTCTCACTGATAGTATATGACGTACGGGTATCATTCCAGAGTGTATCTGTTTGCAGCATACTGATGAACTCCAGCCGCGGGTCGCCTTTCACAAACTCCAGGGCTGTTTGAACACCCTCAAAATTCTGCTCGGTAATAGCTATCTTGACTCCCAATGAAACAGTATTGGCTAAGTTCTGTACTTCGTTGTTATAATTCCGCAAAAGGAGCTTTGCCTGCTGGTCTGGGAAATAAAAGAGTGTAAAGAAAGAGAACATCAACACGATGGTAGCAACTGTGAGCCATATCTTGGCTTTTAAGTTCATGATCATTTGCCACTCCTTTCAACTAAATTTACTACTATGTGATCGCCTTGTTTACCACCGCTATGCCTAGATAGTATCTTTCCTATCTATGGTGACCGTCCTGACATTAGGTGTGCTGACGGCTTTGTTAGTGATACCGATTGAGCCTGGGTTTTGTGAGATAAAATCTTCCAATTCAGCAACAGAGTTGAAAAAATACGGAGCTGATGCCTTTCCTTGAAAGACTAGGGCAAGCCAGTGTTTGTTTAACTCGTCTGGCTTCATTTCGAAAACAACTTTGCAGATTGTTGCCCCTAGCGTATTGTTGGTTTTGATCAACGCAATCACCACTTTCGTTCCATTGCTCCAACGCTGTTTTTCCCCCAAAAGCACAGACTGCAACTCATTGAAAGACAAAGCGGCAGGTGCCCCGTTTTGATGGGCAATAGCAGTGAGGGTGTCTTGAGCACGTGCCTGGGGTGCTGTTAATAAGATCAGCAACAAGACTAGGAATCTGGCCATGGTATGCTTGAGGGTTTTATTTGAGTTCTCCATTAAAAACCAATGGCGAATTGGGTTGATACTGTGTTCACAGGTGAAAGCATCTCTGAACGCTGGTGTTGGTATTCTAATTTGATTACAGCAAGGTAATTTATTTGATACCTTATTCCTGCTAAATAGGAAGACGTATTATTCTTGTGAAACCCCAATTCTCCTTCCTGAAAACGGAGGTTATCATAACGTATGTAAGGTATTATCTTTTCAGTAGCTTTATATCCTGCATAGATATAGGAAGATAAGGATTTACGCGTTCCCGTGGAATCTGTATGTGTGACTCCTGCCATGCTTTCAACCAAAAACTCAACATTTTTGCCGAAACTAGCGATGGATCCTGTCACTAAATTTTCTTCCAACCTCCAGGCCATTACCTGCCCATTATGTAGCTCAACCCCTTTGTCAATGACATCATGATAATAAGAAACCCCTATTCGTAGGGTATTTGTTGGTTTTATGTGTCCTGCAAGCGTTATAGACTTATAGCTGTCATTATCCATAACGTCTGTTGACCCCAGCCCATTTCCAAACATAATATCATAGCCAAATTTCAATGGGCCCAAGTTAAGGCCTTGTATACTAACGCCTGTTGTATGGAGCGGAAAGAGTTCAGAGGAGAAAAGCAAAGGCCTGGATATGGTTGGAAAGAAAACCCTTCCATGGTGGTAGGTGTCGTTCCAGTAATTAACAGGAGTATGATGCTTACCGAAAAGTATGTTGTGGTTCCCTAAAATGTTGTATTTTAAGATAATGCGTTCAATGCTTACAGAGAAATTTGTTTCTGAAAACGGGTCAAACTTGAAAACAGTTTCTCCCAAAAAGGACAAGCGATCACTGATATCAGAAGTGATAAACAAATCCTGCTCACCTAAACTAAAGAAGAGCCCATTACTGGAGTAAGTTGCAGAAGCATCTACAAATCCCCTAATTTGCGTGTTACTTTGGCAGTAAGCACTGGTATAAAAAAGAAATAAGAACCAGCAAAAAACATGAATTATACCTTTGAAGAAAAGTCTCATAAGCTATATGTTAATTTTGCAGAAGTTCCGATTGTACTTTATGTCATACTTTTATAAGGGCTTTGAATGATTTATTATGCAGAAGCTTATAGGTTCTGGGCACCCTGCAATTGCATTCAATTATTCTCTGGTCATACTAAATGCATCTGGGCATGTACTTAAAAAAATAATACAAGATAAGCTATACAGCCACTTTGGTCTTTTTCTCTTGCTAAAGAGTTTATGACTTTCCTCTGTATTTACATTACAGAAAGTAACTTATTATTAAGATGTTCAGATTAAAACCTGCAAATCTGAAACAATAAAATAGAATTCCATTTATCATAATACTGTTATTAAGTAGTACGAAAAAAAATATTTTAAATTTAAAAAATTTTGTTTTTTAAGTAATATCTGAAACTATGGCTATTTCAGTCTCCCTTGATAAATAGTTATTTTGTGATTTGACAGTTTTTATGATCATTATACTAGATGAAGGCCTTTACAATCAAGACAACTGAAGCTTGAACTATATCATCAATAAAATATAAATATTAACATATTACTCTTCTACTAAAGGATAATCACCTATGGCGATCAAATGCATGTTGATAAGGTTCGATAATTTACTCCTTTGGTCTACACGAAAGGCCTTCAGTTAACGCTGAAGGCCTTTTACTTTTATAGCAGGTTTTAGAATGGTCCTTTCATCGTAGTTAGACTAGGTGCATTGACCAAGGGGAATGAGAGACTGAGGGGCAGGTAAGTCAGCAATACTATACCGTAAAAAAGGAAGCTCCATTCCCCCTTACCTTTTCTCTGAGAGTCTGGACAGTACTTAAGGCTATCGATGAGGATAAGCAAGTGTAAGACAAAAGGCAAGACGAGGGAGAAAGAAAGGTCGCTCACTTTAACCACTCATGCTATGGAACAGATCACAAGACAGTGCGTGGGCATCGACATTGCCAAATTGAGCTTCACCGCCTGCGTTTGCAAACTCTCCCCCAACTCCGGCCTGTGCTTCTCCCAGGTGGCAACCTTTGACAACAGCACCAGGGGCTTCAACCAGCTGCTCAAGTGGGCGCGCAAGCAAACCACTGGTGCCTTGCCCTCATAAACAACGCCAAACAACTCACCAGCTACGCCGGCTTCGATGTGGTGGAAAGGGAGTCCGGCACCAGCGTCAGGGGCAAGACCAGGATACCCAAGAAAGGCAACGGCAGGATAAGGGCGGCCCTTTACTTCCCGGCCCTGGTGGCAAGCCGGCACAACACTGCCCTGCGGGCTGTTTACCAGCGCATCAACGCAGGGAAAGAGAGCAGGATGGTGGGCGTGGTAAGCCTGCAGCGCAAACTGCTGCTGCTCATCTACTCCATGTGGAAAAACGACACGGTATTCCAGGACAGGAACATAGCTGCCGGAGATCAGGAGAGAAAGCCTCTCCTTCGGCAATAGAATATACGGAAGATTCTACTAAAATGTGTTGATTTTTAACACAGTACCTTTTTTTAAGCACTTCGGACACTATTCGGACGCTAAATTTCAACCTACCTAATGCTAGAAGTACTTCTTCAGCTCTTTCTATATCATGGTTAGTTGATTATGTAATCACATTTCTTTGTCAAACGGATCTATAAGAAACCTAAATCGAGCAAAGCTCCCGCTATTTCCCTCGAATCAAATGATTTGTAAAGTGCGCCTTTAAACTCCATCTATTTTTTTATAGTCAACCCAAGTATCGAAAACCCCTGCTTCTCTTTCCTTTCCAAACAACATAGCACTTTTGCTTACACATAAATCAAGCTTTACTTATATTAGATTTATTATCTTTTTTTTCTTTATTTAACCAAAAATTTCATCCTCAATAAAGTCACCCCTACAATAAATGTCTTTAAACTTAAATATAAAATTATTTTGTATTGGGTTAATGGCTTTAAAGAGGTAACAATAAAATATCTAGCATTGATGTAAGAGGTGTCAATGCATCATTCTAAAGTATAATTGTTCTTGATTACAGATGTTAAGACATAATCAAGAAAGCTTAATCAACTCCTCGGGGCTATACAAATGGAGCACGTTGCATTCTTTGATCTTGAAGTCAGTAAGCAGCCCAAAACGAGAATCCAAAGCATCGGGGCATGGTTTAGAGGCAGCACCCTGCACAGCACATCAGTTCACGATTTTGAGGTGTTTCAGCAGAATGCACGATTCCTGTGCGGACATAACATCCTAGCACATGACTTACCCATCTTAAAATCTGCTGGGGCTCCAGCACCTATTTTTCATAAGCGTTTTATTGACACCCTCTACCTGTCGCCGCTCTTCTTCCCAAACCGTCCTTACCATCGGCTAATTAAAGACTACCGCCTGGTAAGCGAGCACTACAACAACCCGGTAGAAGACTCTAAAATAGCGGCAGATCTCCTGCAGGATTGCATTAGTGCTTATTACAATGTGCCGTCAATGCTAAGAGAAGTCTTAAATAGGCTCCTTTACACTGACACATCATTCAGTGCTTTTTTTGAGCTTATAGAGGACACTTGGTTAAGGAATGAAGAGAAAGCGCTTGAAGAACAGATTAGATTATACTTCCAGAACAGAATCTGCGAGAACACAGACCTGGGCACACTCATCACTCAGTTACCTGTTCCTTTAGCCTATGCCCTGTCTCTGATCAATGCTCCAAACCAAGGCTCTATCATTCCGCCCTGGCTCCTGCACCGCTTTCCGGAGATCGTTACTGTTTTACAACAGCTCAGAGGCACTTCCTGCCAGCAACCCTCCTGCCACTATTGCGAAAAGTATCTTTCGCCTGTAGCAGGTTTACAAAAATATTTTGGCTATGAAGGATTTCGGAAGTTTACTCCCAACGAGCAAACTCCCCTACAGCAACAGGTAGTTGAAGCCGGACTAAAGGGAGAATCACTCGTGGCTATTTTCCCGACGGGTGGTGGTAAATCGCTGACGTTTCAATTGCCTGCCCTCATGAAGGGGGAAGCAAACCGTGGATTAACCGTTGTAATATCTCCCCTGCAGGCGCTCATGAAAGACCAGGTGGATGTGCTCCGAAACCGCTTCGACATAACCACTGCCATCGCTATCAATGGGTTGCTTTCTCCATTGGAGCGTGCTGATGCCATTCAGACGGTGCAGGAAGGTGGCGCAACATTACTTTATATTTCACCTGAGTCACTGCGCTCCAATACCATTTACCGCCTCCTCAAAGGCAGACAAATTGAACGATTCGTAATTGACGAGGCACACTGCTTTTCTTCCTGGGGACAGGACTTCCGGGTAGATTACCTCTATATCGGTCGCTTCTTAAAGGAACTGGCTGAAGCAAAGAACCTGCAACATCCTATACCTGTCTCCTGCTTTACCGCCACGGCTAAGCCTGAGGTAGTGCAGGATATTGTGAAATATTTCAAGGAGCAGACGAATCTGGATCTTAAGCTGTACCAAACCAATGCTTCCCGTAAAAACCTGACCTACAATGCCTCAAAAGCCGAAGGAAAGGAAGCCAAGCTACAGCAGTTAAAAGACCTGTTGCAGGACCTGACGGAGCCGGCCATTGTGTATGTGAGCCGAACGAAGACGGCTGAGTTTGTTGCGGAGGAGCTTAAAAAGTCAGGGATCAAAGCTGCAGCTTTTCATGGCAGAATGGAGTCTGATCTGAAGATCAGGATTCAGGACAGCTTTATGGCTGGCGACACCAATGTGATTGTGGCCACCTCCGCTTTCGGGATGGGCGTTGATAAGGAAAACGTAAAGCTGGTCGTGCACTATGACATCTCAGACTCACTGGAGAACTACCTGCAGGAGGCAGGTCGTGCTGGCAGAAAGCCAGACTTACAGGCTGACTGCCATTTGCTCTTCGATGAGAACGATCTGAACGATCACTTTGCTCTCTTAAACCAAACAAAGCTTTCCAAAAAAGAGGTTGGGCAGATATGGAAAGCTGTAAAGGATTTTAAGCGGCTGAAGTTCACGAAATCTGCCTTGGAACTGGCCAAGCAGGCTGGCTGGGACACAGATATGATGAACCTGGAAACGCAGGTTAAGGCCGCCATAGCCGCGCTGGAAGATGTAGGCTACCTAAAGCGGCAAATGGACTCGCCCCGGATATTTGCTCAAAGTATCCTGGTGCGCAATGTAGAGGCTGCGAATAAAATCATACAGGCCAACCCAGACAAATTTCCGGGCGATCAACTACAACAGGCTGTAAGGATCTTTCAGTACCTCATCTCCCGCGAAGACACGATGGTTGACGCGCTTTCTGATCATTTGGGTATTGAAAAAGAAACAGTAGTTAGGATCCTGCTTTACTTCAAGGAGCTCGGTTTGCTTGGCGATACCAGAGATCTGACAGCACTCATAAACCCTGCCCGAAGCGAGAAGAACTCTGAGCGTTGCTACCAGCGCTATGCGAAACTGGAGAAGGCGCTATTGGAGGCATTGCTACCATCTGAGGATTCACCGGCTGTTTTCCAGATGCACCTGCGGGACATTAATGAGAAGCTGATTGACAAAGGATGTGATGACAGTTCCATAGAGGCGATCAGGAACCTGCTGCAATTCTGGGAGCACAAGCATTACATCAAGAAAGAGCGGCTGGATGCCCATACCCTGCTTTACCGCATTGGCTTCCGCAAAGAAAAGCAGGAGATAAAGAAAGCAATTCATGACCGCCTTACCCGGTCAGCAGATGTCGTGCAGTGGCTCTGCCAACAGAACGCGCTCGAAATAGCCAATAAACAGAAGCAGGATGAGGCTGCCCTCGAGTTCTCGATGGTGGAGATGAAAAAGCAGGTGGAGCGGAATAACATCATGCTGCCGAAAGCCTCGCTCACGGAGTATGAGGCTGACCTGCTATACCTGCACATCATTGGCTCCATCAAACTGGAAGGTGGTCTGTTTGTACTCTATAACCCGATGACCATTGAGCGGCTCATAGAGGATAACAGAAAGCAGTATACCATTGAAGACTACAGCAAGCTGGAGCGTCATTATGAGAAAAAGGTAGAGCAGATCCATATCATAGGCGAGTACGCCAAAAAGCAGCTCCGCAACCACATCGAAGCCCTTAGCTTCGTGGATGACTATTTCCGTCTGGGCTATGAGGCGTTTGTGCAACGGCATTTCCGAAATGCTAAGGGTAAGATAAAACAGCCTATTACTGATAAGAAGTACCGGGAAATTTTCGGGGCTCTATCAGAAAGCCAGCTAAAAGTCATTCAAGACAACAAGAGCCCTCACATTTTAGTGGGTGCCGGCCCTGGCAGCGGTAAAACGCGGGTGCTGGTGCACAAGGTGGCCGCTTTGCTGATGATGGAGGACATCAAGCCGGAGCAATTCCTGATGCTGACCTTCTCCCGCCCTGCCGCTACCGAGTTTAAAGAAAGGCTGCATAAGCTGATCGGCAAGTCAGCCTACCACATAGACATTTATACCTACCACGGCTTTGCCTTTCAGCTTTTGGGCCGAGTTGGCGATCTGAAGAAATCTGACAATGTTATCAAGCAGGCTACAGAGGGATTGGCAAACGACGATGTTCCAAGCGACCGGCTCAAGTGCAAGAGCGTGATTGTGGTAGATGAGTACCAGGACATCAGCCAGCAGGAGTACGACTTCCTGAACAAGATTATCGAGTTGGCTGACGATGTGCGCGTGATCGTGGTGGGAGACGATGATCAGAACATCTACGAGTTCAGGGGTTCTTCCGTGGCCTTTATGCGTGATTTTGTGCGGGAAAAACAGGCAAAAAAGTACCTGTTCAGCACTAATTACCGGGCTTGCTTTAACCTGGTAGATTTCTCTAATCAATTTCTAAAGCTTTTCAAATCCGACAGGCTAAAAGCTGATTTGCCCCTGATGGCCTATAAGCAGACCTTTGGAGATATCCGCCTGACGCGTTACAAGCCTACTTCTGACCTGGTGACTCCTTTGGTGCAGGATGTAGTAAAGCAAAAGCTTACAGGTACCGTAGCCGTGCTAACGCATACCAATGAGGAAGCCCTGCTAGTACAAAACCTCTTGCTTCAATATACTATACCTAGCCGCCTAATCATGGCGCAGGATGGCTTCTCTTTGCGACAGTTGCTGGAAATGAAGTGCTTTAGCTGGTACATACGCGATAAAGTTAGCAGCGAGCTTGGCTTTATCGCGAAGGAGGACTGGGAGCAAAGCCGCAACCGGATGGAGCAGGAGTTATCCGGTTCATCTAATTTAGGCCTGAGCTTAGAGGTGATAGCTGAATTTGAGCGCATTAGCGGCGAGCGAAAGTTCTGGTCGGACTGGCTAGCTTATGTACAGGAAGCACGTGCCGAGGATTTTATTTACCCGGAGGCGAAAAAGGTATTAGTATCTACCATGCACAAGGCCAAAGGAAAGGAGTTTGACCATGTGTTTTTGCTACTAAAAAATTACAAGCTGGAGAAAGAGTCGAATAAGCGTGTCGTGTATGTGGCCATTACCCGAGCCAAGCAATCCCTGCATATCCATACTGACCAGTCTTATTTTGACCAGATAAAAGTTGATCAGCTGACGAAAGTCGAAGACCATACCCTATACCCGGCGCCGAAAGAGCTGCGACTGGAAACGAGTATGAAGGATGTGAAACTAGGTTTCTATATGCAGCCGCATACTAAAGAGTTGGTTAAACAACTAAAGGCTGGTACTTCTCTAGAGCTGCCAAGAGATTCCGCAGATGGTTTGTTGTTCACAGCTGCTCCTGTCGTAGCCTTCTCTCAAAAGTTTAAGCAAGAACTCGCCAAGTTATTTACCCAAGGCTATACCCTACAAAGAGCCGAAATAGCGCATGTTGTAGTTTGGTATTGCGAGGATGACGGGAAAGAATATCGAGTGGTTTTGCCAAGGCTCTTTCTTACAAGACAAACTAACAGGTCTAATCTAGACAAACACAGTATAGAAAATTCTTCCCTTACTAGTTGCGAATATGAATAAAGAAGAGGCTTATATTATTCTGGATGCATTGGCCGAAGGATGTTCCCCTTTCACCGGTGAACTTTTAGAGAATGAATCCATATTGAACGAGCGGAAAATTATTAGAGCCCTTCAGGTGGATCTTGATGCATTGAATGTGAGACCAATTCCGAATCAGCAGCTTAGCCCTAAATCGGCAACCTCAGTGGATGTAAAAACTGTGATGGCTGTGACAGGTGTTATGAAGGCCGCTAGTTTGGTGCCCACTGTAAGTAAACTAACAAAATATCTATTGGGCAGCAAGCAGTTCAAAAACAGTGAGATTACAAAGCATGAACTTTATGGCTCACTCAGACATGAGTTTACTTACACATCCTTAAAACCAATTATAGCTCAATTGGCACAAGATAATCATGACATTTCAGCGGCTTTGGTTGTTGCTCCAAAAGTAAAACCGTGGGACAATGTTGATTACTTTGAGCAACCGACATTTTGTACCCTCTCGGATAAGGGAATTAATCAATTAAAAGAAAAAATTACTGAATTAGGGATGCAAAAGCATCCCCCACTCCTTTCAGACTATATCATCCAAGCACGAACTGTTTATGCAAGAGCATATGAACCTTGGTCAGCGAAAGAATTTGAGTTTTTAAGTAAGGTTTTAAAATACACCAATGATTTGCAGCTCCTTTCTTCATGTTTCCAACGAGGTGAAAACTCACTTAGAGGAGTAGGTAAACGATTAGTACAGGAGGGCAAGGTAAATGAGGCGTAGTTTGAGTTTATGATATGAGTAGTTGATATTAAGGCAGCTAATTGCAGTTAGAGAGATCACATCGGGGATGTCCAAAAAGCAGCGCGACCCGGCCCAGCAGGAAGAAATTGAAAAGCCTGTGCTCAGGAAGATACTCGTCTCCGACTTCACGCAGGAGGCACTCACAGAGGCCCACAGCCACAACAGCAGGGGCGTATACGTGCAGGTCGATGAGCTGGCCGGCTTCATCAAAAACCTGAACCGCTACTCCAGCGGCGGAGAGACAGAGTTCTGGCTCAGCGCCTGGAGCGGCAAGTCCGTTAGCGTGGACCGCCTCTCCAGAATGTCGCTTCGCATCAGGCGCCCTTTCATCCCCATCATCGGCACCATTCAGAACGGGGTGCTGCTGCAGCTCTCCAAGGACGGCAAGTCAGACAACGACTTTCTGGCCCGCTTCCTTTTCGCCATGCCCGAGGACGTGAGAAAGGAGCGCTGGAGCCACACAGCGCTTGACCCGGTACACACCTACAACTGGGAGAAATACCTCTCCTTTCTGCTGGAGCTGAAGCTGGAAGTGGATGAGTGGGATACGCCGGTGCCTCGGCAGCTTCACTTTTCGCAAGCCGCATGGGCAAGGCTGCAGGAGTGGCAGGGCCATAACACGGATTTATGCAATGAGGCCGAGAGCGAGGCGCTAAAGGGCGTTTATACCAAGCTGGAGCCCTACACCATCCGCCTTGCCCTCGTCCTGCAGTTGATGGCCTACAGCTGCAACGAGGCGGAGAGAACGGCGATAGAGGAAAGAGCCGTAGAAGGAGCCATCAAACTGGTGGAGTACTTCAGGAAGACGGCGCAGGTGGTACAGCTCATCGTGCACCGGGAGGACCCGCTGGACCGCTTTGACAACGGCAAAAGAAGGCTCTACGAGCAACTTCCGCAGGGTTTCTCTACAGCCGAGGGCCTGACCACAGCCCAGCGGCTGGGGGTGCCGGACCGCACCTTCAAGAAGTTCCTGACCTAGAAGACCCTGTTTGCAAGGCCGGCGCACGGCCAGTACGAGAAACTGCTTTAACACAGTTGCATTTTCATATCTTACCTCTGCTATGACCCAACACCGCTTCACCCTTGAGCCCTACGGCAACGGCCGCAGCACCCGCTTTTCCTGCCCCAGCTGCGGAAAAAAAAGGCAGTTCACGCGCTACATCGACACCGAGACGGGCCGGCACCTGCATGATAGCGTGGGCAGCTGCAACCGGAAAAGCAAGTGCGGCTACCACTACACCCCCAAGCAGTACTTTGCCGATAACCCGCACCTGCAGGAAAAGGAAAGCTTAACTTGGGCACACCCCACAGCCGGCAAAGTCCAGCCTAGTGGCAATCCTAACATGCTTCTTAGGAAGCCAAGCGATGCGCAGCTGCCTGTCTCCTACATTCCCGATGACAAGTTCAGGGAAAGCCGCAGGCACTACGGCCAGAACAACTTTACCCTCTTTTTAAGAGGCAGGTTCGGAAAGGAGGCAGCAGAAAAGTTGATCTCGCGCTACCACGTCGGCACGTCCAAAAAGTGGCCAGGCGCCACGATCTTCTGGCAGCTAGACCGGGAGGGGAAGGTCAGGACGGGCAAGATCATGCTCTACGACAAGAGCACGGGCAAGCGCGTGAAGAAGCCGTACGCGCATCTCACCTGGGTGCACAAGGCGCTGGGCCTAGAGGAGTATAACCTGAGGCAGTGCCTGTTCGGAGAGCACCTGCTAGGTCAGTTTCCCAGTAAGCCGGTGGCCGTGGTGGAGAGCGAGAAAACGGCGATTATCTGCTCTTTGCTCCTGCCCAGGTACGTATGGCTGGCGCTGGGCGGCCTGTCCATGCTGACGGCGGAGCGGTGCCGGGTGCTGAAAGGCAGGGAGGTCACGTTATTCCCGGACCTGGGCGGCTATGAGAAGTGGAAGGAGAAGGCGCAGGGGCTACAGGACATCGCTTCCTTCACAGTATCAGACCTTTTAGAGCGTATTGCCAGTGAGCGGCAAAGAGAGGAGGGGCTGGATATAGCCGACTTCCTGCTGGTTTTGCCTACCAGTCCCTGATGCAGGCTAGCCTAGCATGCCTTGTTCATGGACTGTTTCGGCCGGAGTACGGTGTACTGCATAGCGGGTGGTATGTTTTCTAAGGCAAGACACGAAAATTGCAATAGAAACTTGGCACCTCTCCCCCACTAGCAGGCTTTTAAAAGCCCCTGTAGCTTAAAATACCTTTGACAGGAAGTAAAAAGGCCGGTGTGATATGTCATTAAAACGGCTGTAGGAGCGGTAAAAGTCTATTGTTGAGCCGTTGCGGGCTTGTAGCAACAATACTAGATAACCCTTTGCAACAGCACAGGAGAGCATGTTCCAACACGTCCGCAACGGCGTATGCTAGAACACAGCATGAATATAAGTGGTTAATTTTGCGGTTATTCACCACCTCTACTCAAAATCCAAAGGGCTTATCGGAACAAGGGATACATAAGGCAACAACAGCATTATGTTTTGTTGTTGCTGTCCAACGTGCTGATGTAGACGATGTGCGAGGCGTAGCCAAAGCCTAAACTATGAACCTTGTTGTACTACGTCTTTTTTTCTCCTAACGTGTTGGTATAGCAGATGGCAAGGCGCCAGCCGAAGCATGACTGCTATACCAACACGTTAGGAGAAATTATTTTTTACTTCCTCCTAACAAACTTGATAACCTGGGCTGCACTATCCGCAGTTACTTCACCTGTGCCATCGTTGAATATTGGTATCCAATCGTGCTGAATCCAAGTCATTCTTGAATCTGATATGCCTATAATCTCAACAGGGGTGTATTTGACTCCCTCATGAACTTGGTAGAAGTAATCTTTTTCGTCTACTTCCACTACAACATATTCATCAACGAAGACTTCATCAAAGGTCGCAGGCTTTACCCGTTCGTCAGAAGGAATAATGATTTTTCGGTACCTTCCATCAAAATCATAGTACCACCCCATATCAACCGTTACCTGGTGTATCAAATTCTTTTGTTCATCATAGTACTTCTTTGTTAAGGTGGTACAGGTCCACTTCCCCTTTATCAATTCGGCTGCTGTATCTGCTGGCTTTGTGTCTTCTTTATCACAGGCTGATAAGAGCAGGGTAAGAAGCAGTGGAAGGTGAAAAAGCTTTTTCATTTATATAAGTTGATGATATTTTATTTTTTTTAAATACTGCTAACGTCTAGTGTATACCATGTGCAAGGCTGTCAGCCGAAGCATAAGGTATAAACCTTGTTGTGTGCTGTAGTTCTTCTTTTACCGTTGCCAGCCTTCTATGATATAGTTCTTCTCCATCAACTTTCTTTCTGGATTACCGCTTGCAGGTTTAAGCCATACTTCAAATCTTGCTGCATAGGGCTTGCCCCAGTCTCCTTCGTAGATTGTGAAGTTAACTGTCGTCCCATACTTTGTTAATTCCTTTTTCGAATCGGCTATTTCGATAGAACTTGCCTTTGGTAATCTACCTGATGACAAGGGGATATTCTTCGTTATTTCGTAAGCTTTAAGGTAAACTGTTCCGCTCTCTGTATTTTCAACCCACAGGTCATATTCATAAAGCCCTGGCTGAAAGGAGTTGTACAGTACGAAGTCAGGATGATTACTTTCTACTACAGAATCAGTTCTGGCAAAGTCAAAGTCTGAACCTATAGGTTTATTTAATTCTATTCCTTCTGGTATTGTTAAGTCGTCAGTAAATGGGTCAGGCATTGACTGCGAAATAAAGAAGGACATTACTGAAAGAACAACTAATGCAAAAGCTCCAATACAAAATGCTGCTCCAGTTAGCATTCCTTTTACCCAGCGATTTTTTATGAATTGGTAATTAGTAGAAATAAAGAGAATAAGGAAGGCTAAACAAACCAGAAAAAAGCCAGATAGCTGTAGCACAAATGAAGATGTGAACATACTTATAGCCCAAAGCCCTGCTGCCAAAGCAAAAAAGATGAATGGTCTATGCCATTTATCAAAGGTTGTTCTATAGAAGCTATAAAGTGACATTTCTTTTTATTCTGTACTTCCTATTGCACACAACGGCTTGTGCAGCCGAAGCCCATAGCGCAGCAAGGGTTAAGGCTGAACTTGGTTGGCAAAAGTGTTTCTTATTTTTTCTACTTCACCTTTATCTCTGGTCACAAAAATTAGCTTACTGCCATCTGAGATAAAGTTAAAAGGATTAATTTCTTCTATTTCCTTCCAAAACTGTTCTTTGAGTTTTTTCCGCTCATTAAAGTAGAGCTCAATAAACTTCCTGTCATCATCACTCTGCAAAGTATTAATCTCAGTGTCCCAATCCACCAATGAGAAATAAGTAAAATTCACGAAGTCAGTAGTGTTTGTAATTTGTGACTTCTCCTTCGTTAATATCCATTGGTCATGGTTGTCCGTTGGTATTTTATTTAAAGCTCTTGAATCTATTACCTCAACTGATTCAAGTTTCACAGGTGCTCCGTCAAAGTATAAGCTTACAGGATGCTTTTGAAGGAATAGTTCTGGCAATTCTTTAACCAACTGTCCTAAACTGATTTCATGGGTTTCAAACCAGTAAAAACTGTCGTTTCTTCCTGTATTATATTCCATCTATACTTTTACATTTTTGCCAACTTCTTCTTCTTCTTCTTCTTCTTCTATATAACTCCACTAAGCGGCTTCCATTTTTAGTTCAAAGAGCCTCCGCTCTAGGTATATGATCTTCGCCTGCTTGTACTTTTTCTGATAAGCAGTCGGTTCAACAGGGCTGAACTCCTGCTGGCAAGATACCATTTTGTAGTAAATTGTAGCAATCTTATTAGCCGTGGCCACAGTGGCGTACTTGTTACCACCCTTTGCTTTCATCCGCCTGAAGTAGTCACCGAGCCAGTTGTCGCTTCGCTGCACGGCATTGGCGGCGTTACGGAAAGCCTGGCTTGCCGGGTTTGGCTTCTTTTTCATAAGGGTACTGCTAATAAGCTTCCCTCCTGATATTTTGTTGTTGGGACACAGGTTCAGCCAGCTGGCAAAGTGCTTAGCCGTTTCCCACTTGCTCATGTCTGTGCCTGTTTCAGAGAGAATCTCCAGTGCGGCAATGTCACTGATACCGTAAATGGCCATCACGTCCACTCCCAGCACTTTTTTCAGGTAGGAGCAGGTGTTGAACGATGGCTTGTTCCTGTTGGCCCTCTTAGCAGAGACGGCCTCACACTCAGGCGCCGCTTCAGGGCGGATTTCCCTATAGTAATGCTCCAGCTGCCTTTCAATGGCCACATCGCACAAGGCGATGCGTTCGGTCAGGTACTTATAACTCATGTAACAGTCCTCCAGCAGGTAAAGCTGCTCTGCGCGCCAGTTGCCCTGTAGGGACTTGAGGATGGTTGCCCTGTCGGCCTTCACCTTGAAGTGGACGCAGGTAAGGAAGTTCTCCGCTGTCCTCTCCCCACTCAGGATGGCCTCAATGATGGCAAGGCCGCTCTTGCCGGTGATGTCGCGCAGCAGCGTGTGCACCTTCACGTTCATCAGCTCCAAGGCCTTCTGCATCCTCAGCACGCATCTGCCTCTATCCTGGGTGAGCGTTCTGCGGTGGCGAACCAGCGTGCGCAGCGCCTCCTGCTGGTCGTCGGGAAGATAGCTGCTGCGGAGCAGTCCGCAACTGTGCAGCTTCTGAATCCAGCGCGCATCATCCTCATCGTTCTTCCTGCCGCTCACGTTTTTAACCTGTTTGGCATTAACCAGGTACACCTCCAGGCCGTGCTGGGTGAGCAGGTTGAACAAGGGTCTCCAGTATACGCCAGTGCTCTCCATGGCCACCGTGTCCACCCCGCATTCGAGCAGCCAGGCGGCGATGGCCTCCAGATCGCAGGTCATCGTCCCAAAGGACCTGACCGGCAGCGTATCCCTGCCCTCGGGTACGGCAACGGCGTGAATGGTGTCTCCCACATCAATACCTGCCGCGTTCGGGTTGGCCAGCTGCATGTTGATGGCACTCTCTCTTGTAGTGGTTTGCTTTTTCATAGGCTTTAATATTTTGGGATAAATACAAAAGCCATTGCCTGCCGCCCAGTCAGCTTACTCTTCTATGCGGGCTCTAACGCCCAGTTTGAAACCAAATGGGGCAGCAGAACCACACTACTGGCAGAGTTCACCCACTCAATGTTAGGAAAGGTCTTGCTGCAAAAGCTCCTGTAACTAATTTTACTGTCTCCCCAAATTTTCGGCTAAAGAACTGAGCTTAAGTTATCATGTCAGAAACATTGGCGGGCCAATACAGGCACTACTGTATAAACGAAAACATACGCTTATCTGCACTATGTACGTAACTCCTGTTGCCTAATTTTTGGCTTGTTTGCAGCCTGGATCTGGTAAGATGAGGTGTTGTGTGCATGAGCATATATGTTTTAGCCAATGTAGCAAATTGCTAGAGATTATCCAGCGGGCTGACGATTTTATCCAGGGCATGGGTGGTGATGTGGGTGTAGATCTCGGTGGTCTTGCTGCTTCGGTGGCCCAGCAGCACCTGGATGTACCTTAAATCCGTTCCCTGCTCGAGCAGGTGGGTGGCAATGGAGTGGCGCAGCAGCACCCGCTGGTAGTATAACTTCACCGCATTGATCGACTGGTTGACAAAGGAGCAGGAATAGGTGCCGGCCTGCACCATCTGGCGGTGGTAAGCATTGATTTCTTCTTCCGAGAAAGCGTTGATGTTTTCCAGTCCTTTGTCCTTGTGCGCATTGAGAAAGCGCAGGAGCAGGCTATGGTATGTGCGGATGGTACTCAGGCTGTAGTTCAAGAGAAACAGCTTTTCTAGGTAGGCAAGCGGGCAGGGAATGTAGCCACTGCCCTTCCGGTAGCTTTGCTCCCAGAGCCTGGCCTGCAGGTGCATGTCCTTGACCTGCATGGTCTGCGCCAGCCACAGTTGGGCCACTGGCTCTACCTGGGTTAGCAGCGTGCGGAGGCTGCTGCTGTCAGTACTAATCACAAAGCACTGCATGTCAGGCAGCCACTGTGCTACCTGGCTCTTCTTTAGCACCGCGTAGATCTCCTTGCTGTAGGGGAAACTGAGCTGCACGTAATGCTTCCCCTCGTGCTCCAGGGGCTGCAGGCGCACCACGGGACGTGCAGGCACCTTTTCCAGCGGTTCTGCCAGTTGCTTGCCCTGCTGCAGGATCACGGCCCCTTCCGCAGGCCGCAGGCGCTTGGGCCTATACAAATACCTGGCGTCCACTTTGGCCAGCCCCTGGAAGTGCTGGTGCGTCATCTCAATGGCCTGCGGCGAGTGCTGCATGACAAAGCATTTGTAGGTCTTGCTATAGCGGATCCAGTTGGCTTCTTTCAAGCGTTTAGAGATAAAAGGGTTGGGCTTGTGCCAGATGCGGATGAACCGTTTACCCGCATGGTCCAGCGGGTTGAGAAACAGAACGGGTAGTTGGGCAGGGTAAGCCATGGCAAATGAGCTAGTTACTACCCGTAAAAGTAAAACCTTCTCTTCCCGTAACCGTGTTATTACCCGGGTATATCCGTTTATACCCGGGTAATAACACGGATAAGCAATGAAACAGGACAGGACATGCCTCGAGTGCGGCGCCGCCATTGTCGGCAGGAGTGACAAGCGCCACTGTTCCGACCAGTGCCGCTACCTGGCAAACAACAAGGCAAAGCAGCAAAACCAGGGCGAGCGAAGGGTTCAGCAGGTTAACGCAGCCCTGCGCAGGAACCGCAGCATCCTCCGCCAGCTCAGCCCGCAGGGCAAGACCACCGTCCCCCGCCAGTACCTGGAGCTGGCCGGCTTTGACTTCCGCTACCTCACCCAGATCTACCGTACGCAGAAGGGCAACTCCTACCACCTGCGCTAAGACTACGGCTATATGCTCCTGCCCGAGGAGAAGGTGCTGATCGTCAACTGGCAGCCTTACATGGACAAATAGGCTACTCCTCCCCTCATATAAGCTGCCACAGCAGCCAAATCTATGTGGAAAAGGTTCAATAATTGTATCTTCGGTCTACACGAAAGGCCTCCAGTATTAACTAGAGGCCTTTTTTCTTTTGCTTCGGACACTATTACATACTCCTATTCCCCTACTAGCAACTCTTATAAGCTAGTCAGCAGGAGTTAAAGCGTCCCGTTTTGCGCCCAATCTTTCAGCACCCATTCACTACTATGCAGCATTTGTTTGTAAAGACTTGGGTCAGCCACTAGCTTCTTCAATCAATAATGCTCATCCTCCTACTACCGCAGCTTATTCGATTCCTAAACTCCTAAATCACCACTATTTTTCTTCCAGTTACATGAGGTGGCCTCCGATATTATCATCTTGAAGCACACTTCTGCCACAGAAATACCTGCCTATTAATTCTTTCCTACAAACTTGATCTGCGCCTCTGTAAACCTTGTCTTATTTATGGGGATTCTTTTTGTTTCAGTGCAACAAACTTCCGTTTCCTCTATTAAAGAATAGTCCTGATTTTAGCAGGAAGACAATTTAGGGAGTAACTAACATCTGCCAACAGCCAAATAGTAACCCTGTTGGTATGAAAGCATCAGGTTTCATAATTAACCTAGCATTATATGTAACTCCCCTAAATTATAAAAACTCGTTACGTATATATACAAAAAAAGAAGCTATGACATTTTCCTCATCCCGCCGTGATGTTCTGAAAAACCTTGTATGGGGTACTACCGCCGCTCTTTTTTCACCACATGCGCTACTGGCGGCCACACGCCAGCAAAAAAGCCGCCTCGGTGTGGCGCTGGTGGGCTTGGGCTACTATAGCACCGATCTGTTGGCACCGGCCCTGCAGCAGACGAGAAATTGCTACCTCGCCGGCATCGTGACTGGCACCCCCTCCAAAGCCGAGGAGTGGAAGAAGAAGTACAACATCCCGGACAAAAACATTTATAACTACCAGAACTTTGATCAAATCGCTAATAACCCGGCTATAGATGTGGTGTACGTGGTGCTGCCCCCGTCCATGCACCGCGAGTACACGGTGCGGGCGGCCAATGCCGGCAAGCATGTGTGGTGCGAGAAACCCATGGCCATGACGGAGCAGGAATGCCGGGAGATGATCGATGCCTGTAACAAGAACAAGAAAAAGCTTGCGGTTGGTTACCGCCTACAGCACGAACCCAACACACAGGAGTACATGCGAATCGTAAACCAGAAGCTGCTGGGCAGGGTGAAACAGGCAAGCTGTGCCGCCGGCTACCGCGAGAGCCGCACAAATCACTGGAAACAAATAAAGGAATTAGGCGGGGGTGCGCTCTACGACATGGGCGTGTATTCCATACAAGGTGCCCGGCTGGGAACAGGCCTGGAGCCTATCGCCGTTGCATCGGCTAAAATTTCCACGACGCGTCCCGAGATTTACACCAACATCGATGAGACAACAGTGGCAAAGCTAGAGTTTCCGGGGGGTGTGGTCGCAGACATCAAGACCAGCTTCGGTGAGAACATGAACTACCTGAACATCGTCTGCGAGAAAGGGGAAATTAAGGTGGAGCCGTACCAAAGCTATGCCGGTGTGAAAGGCAGCAGCCCCCTCGGAAAAATCCACCACCCGTACCAGGTGCCGTGGCAGCAGGCAAAGCAAATGGACGATGATGCCATGGCTATAATGCAGGACAAGCCGATGTTGGTGCCAGGCGAAGAAGGCCTCCGCGACATACGGATAGTGGAAGCGATCTATAAAGCCGCAGAGTCGGGCCAACGCGTGAAGCTATAGGTATAGGGTCTGGTTTTCTTTCTAAAGAAGCCTGGCTACTGGTCTGATGCAAAGCGGCTTTTGCTGAGCATACTGGTGCGCAAAGCGGCATCCGCGACATATATTCTTCTGATGTGCTTATTGTGGCATCCACCATTTTGTTGTTTGGGTTGTTCCCGGTACCACTTTCTCCCCCATAATGGGAGTTACTATTTCTATGTTATGCTGTGAGGCCATATCAGCCACCATATTAATGGATTCGTCCCACTGGTGTAACGCTAAATCAAAGGTCGAGAAATGAATAGGGAACAGGAGCTCGGTATCTATGTCCTGGCAAGCTTTTATTACCTGTTCAGGGAAAAGGTGGGTGTTTGGCCACCCATTATTCCATGCATCTATCTCCATAAAAGCCAGGTCAAAAGGGCCATACTTCAAGCCTATCTCTTTGAAATGCTCTCCATAGCCCGTATCGCCGCTCCAATACAGGTTCTTCTCTTCTCCTTTGATAACATAGGAAGCCCACAACGTCTTATTTCTATCGTTATAACTTCTTCCCGAATAATGTACCGTTGGGGCAGCGGTTATACTTAGTGATCCATGGCTAGTAGTCTGATCCCAGGCTAGCTCTGTAATCTTATTCTTTGGAACACCCCACCCCTCTAATCTGGCTCCCACGGCAAGCGGCATGATGAACTGTATGTTCTTATCTGCTAAAAACTTTATGGTTTCAGCTTCCAGATGATCGTAATGATCATGTGTGATGATCACAACATCAATTTTTGGAAGTTCTTCCCGCTGCAAAGGAGATATGCTCATTCTTCTGGCAATTATAGGTAAGGGACCTGCATTGCCGAACACCGGATCTATTAAAACACGATAGCCATCAAGCTCAATAATAGCTGTGGAATGCCCTAACCAATAGGCAGCATAAGAAGAAGGTACCTCTGGAAAATCACTTTTGGTAAGTGCTTGTTGCGGCAGTTCAAACTCCGGAGCATTGGGCGATGTTGTGAAGAACCTCCAAAAACCAGGGTTACCTCCAGTAGTTTGCTCTGGATAAGAAACTATCTCTTTGGGGCTTAAAAATTCATCTTTCCCGGTTGAATAATAGGCAAGTTTTGCATATTCGCCTTTGCGCTCGTCACCGGATTTTAATTTGCCAATCTGGTTATTTACATAGCAACCGGATACGCCTAAAGCAAGGAGTAAGGCTATAGCTAAAAAGCTCAAGATATATTTCCATTTCATACTGTACTTCATATGCTTCATGTGCTAATAAGAAAAGCTGCCCATTAAGGTTTGCACGGCCTTCTGGTTGATAACAAAGGTTGATGGTGCTCCAAAGGAGAGGCATCACTCCCCTCATAAGGCTGAGGCTGATCTTAGGCCCCGGTTTTGGCTTACACTTTAGTTTTAAGGCTCAACGGAAAGCTTACAAAGGTAAAAGAATTTGAGCACCTAACATTCTTTGAATCTTCAGTGCCCCGCTTTCCTCGGTAGGACCAAATCTTTAAGCTAACTCTTTTTTGTTTCGGCAAGAGAAAAGTGGGTAGGAATATCCGCCTATGCTAAACAGTCCAAATATTTTGAATGACCCAGGTCTGTTTTCGGACTGCAGTAAGCATGTAAAACTTCCTGTATGTGATCACAAAAGTCAACGATGAGGTAAACCACATCCTGAAAACGATTGGCAGAAGGACTATCACCACCATTACAGTAAACAGGCTTAGCTCAGGAAGTCAAACCTCCTCTCTCCTACTGTAAATAATCGTTCAGAGCGGTTAGATCCTTATGGATAAAGTTTGATATTTCACTCCTTCGGGCTACTCGAAAGCCGCTTCAGGTAAAACTGAAGCGGCTTTTTTATGCTCCTGCTACAACATTCCTAAACCTCTATTCAAGGTTATTCCAGATAACTTTCTTCTTCCATAAACCGTTTAGCATCGCTCTGGCATTAAGTCCATATCAGACCTAAGTAAGCAGTATCTCTCCTGATACCATGTATTACTGAAAAGGTCGGTCCAAAATATTCGGACCGGCCTTTTCAGTAATTTCTTTCCTTCCTGCTATTGCAAAAACTTAGGTGCTTTACGATGTTTTGTACCGGTTTCGTAACTGTATGCGATTTCAATTAAAGTTGGCTCACTCCAGGCCCTTCCGAAAAAAGAAATACCTACAGGCAGTTCTTCCACGAAACCCATTGGTACCGTGATAGCCGGATAGCCGGCCTGCGCTGCAGGGGAAGAGCTTCCCAGCTGAAAACTATCACCATTTACGAGATCTGTTTTCCAGGCAGGTCCGCCTGTTGGCGCTACTATCGCATCCAGTTTGTGTGTTTCCATCACCTTATCTATGCCTTCTTCCCTGGCACCTTTCATCAATTTGGCTAATGCCTCCTTGTACTCTTTCGAATTCAGGTCACCTTTTTTCTGTGCCATTTCCAGGTACTTTTGATTGAAATGCTTCAGCTCTTCCGGATCCTTTTTGTTAAAAGCGATCAATTCTTCCACACTTTTGATTGGTGCTTTAGGACCAAGCGACTTAAAGTATTCATTCAGGCCGTGCTTGTATTCATACAGCATGATTTCAAAAGAGTAATTGCCAACTTCTCTACTCCCTATCGCATCAATTTCCACAATCTCTGCCCCCTGGCTTTTTAAGAAAGCCACCGCCTGGTTCATGAGCGAATCTACTTTAAAGTTTACGCCCATAGGTGCCTTGTAAAATCCGATTCGCTTCCCTTTCAAGCCGTCCGCTTCCAGGAATTGGGTGTAGTCTGTATGCGAATTCCCCTGGCTGGCTGCTGTTTTTTCATCTGCTGCATCAACCCCAACCATGGCTCCTAGGCCGATGGCTGCATCACGTACAGTGCGGGCCATAGGGCCTGGCGTATCCTGGGTATAAGAGATAGGGATAATACCGGAACGGCTGATCAGGCCAACGGTTGGTTTGATGCCTACCACACCGCTTGCATGCGCAGGGCAAACAATAGAGCCATTGGTTTCTGTTCCGATTGCAAGTACGGCAAGGTTAGCAGCCACTGCTACAGCCGATCCTGAGCTTGATCCGCAAGGATTCCGGCTTAAAACATAGGGGTTCTTTGTTTGCCCGCCAGCGCCACTCCAGCCACTGGTAGACAGCTCACCTCTGAAATTTGCCCACTCACTCAGGTTGGCTTTGCCAATAATAACTGCCCCGGCTTTTCTTAACTGTTTCGCCACATAGCTATCCTGCAGCGGGTAAGAATTTGCAAGGGCTTTGGAGCCGGCAGTAGTCGGCATTTTATCATGTGTATCGATGTTGTCCTTCAACACAACCGGTATGCCATGTAGCGGACCTCTTATTTTTCCGGCTTTCATCTCTTTATCCAGCTCTTCGGCAATCTGTAAAGCATCAGGGTTTACCATGATGATAGACCCGAGCGAAGGCCCGTTGTCATCAATCTCTTCAATCCTGCTCAGGTAAGCCTGCACTACTTCTTCCGAGGTAAGGCTACCCACTTTATAACTTTGCTGAAGCTGGGCAATGTCTAATTCTACAATCTCAGAATTGACGGCACTCACTACCTGCTGCTCACCCGGAGGAGTCTGGCAGGAGATTTTGGTGAATGAGAACAGAACAGCCATGGAGAAGAATACAGTTCTGTTAATAAGGCGTCTGCCCTTTGATGGATTCATTAGTTTATCTGTTAGGTTAGATTGAAAATAATCTACACTCGTTTTTTTCTACTGAATACCTGCTATCGCCGCCTCTATGTCCCGGATCAGATCGTCTGCATCTTCTATTCCTACAGAAAGGCGCAACAGGGCGTCTGTGAAACCTTGTTCCAGCCGCTCTTCTTCTGATAAGCTGGCGTGGGATGATGTGGAGGGTTGGCAAACGGTAGATTCTACACCACCCAAGCTCAGGGCAGGAATAATAAGCTGCAGCCTGTTTAGAAACGCCTCTGTTTTAGAGGCATCTTTCAACTCAAAAGAAAGCATTCCTCCAAAGCCTCCTTTCATTTGCCTGGCAGCAACCATGTGGTTCGGGTGCCCCTCCAGACCGGGATAGTAGACTGCTGATATCGCCGGGTTTTCCTGTAGTGCTCTTGCTAACTTCATGGCATTAGAGCTTTGTTTCTCAACCCTAAGCGCCAGGGTCTTCAAACTCCGCTCTATTAGGTAACAATCTAACCCGTTCAGGCTGCCCCCAAAATTTAAGGCACTCTGGTAAATAACATCCATTAACTTCTGGGATGTAACAATGGCACCAAAGCACAGATCATGATGCCCTCCGAGGTATTTCGTGCCGCTATGGGCGACAACATCAAATCCCAGAGAAATCGGGTTCTGGATGATTGGTGTGGCGAAAGTATTATCTACCACCGTCAAGATGTTGTTCTTCTTGGCTACTGCGCTGACTGCCTCCAGATCAACAATAGAAAGTAAAGGATTAGAAGGTGTCTCCGTAAAAATCAATTTGGTGTTTTCCCTGATCATGGAGTCCAGCTTACCTATTTCAGCATTGGGAATAAAGTCGAACTCTATGTTGAACTTGGGAAACTCTTCCACGATCAGCTTGGCAGTCCCCCCGTAGATCTCCTGAGAGAACAAAGCATGATCGCCTGCTTTGAGAAACGAGAAAAGGACAGTAGAAATAGCCGCTGATCCTGAACCGAAGACCATTCCGGCTTCCCCTTTCTCCAGCCTGCAAAGCTTCCCAACAATAGCTTTTTGATTCTCTGTGTTGAAATTTCGGGGGTACAATATCTCATCGTACCCAATATACCTGTTGGCAGTTGAGGTATAGATAGGGGTGTTCACTCCCTGCTGCTGTTGCTGGTTATGAACACAGTCTGTTTCCTTGCTGTACATACTACTTTGATTAAAAGCCTCCAATGGCTTATGCTTCTACTTCTAAAGTTACCTCAATTTCTACGGCTATACCACCAGGTAAGGACCCCATGCCTACGGCGGAGCGTACGTGCTTTCCTTTCTCCCCGAAAACTTCTACCATCAGATCTGAAAACCCATTGATTACTTTGGGGTGGTCTGCAAAGTCTTCGGTGGAGTTAACCATTCCCAACACCCTCACAATTCTTTTTACCCGGTTCAAATCGCCAAGAGCCTCCTTGATGGTGGCCAATACACAGACTCCTGCGTTGCGTGCGGCCTGGTACCCTTGCTCTACGGTCAGTTCTCTTCCCAACTTGCCGATATCCACAGGGGTTGGCTCTCCGCTAAAGGCATGGCCCGACAGGTACAACAGGTTATTTACCTGAAGGTTTGTTATGTAGTTAGCGACAGGTTGCACCGGTACTGGAAGTTCTATACCAAGGGCTTTAAGCTGCTCTTCTGGACTAGTCATGGTTATTTTCGAATTTTAAGGACAGAATCAGGTTAATAAGCGTTTGTAGTACTCGTTCCCCTGATAGTAAAATACAGCTTCAGTTAACTCCTTAGTACATAATTTGCTGACAAAATAGCGAGATACGGCTTTAGTTCAGTTCCCTGGGCTACTACAGATGAAAGGGGCTGCTACATGTAAATGAAGCGTTTTTTAACCGTGCAAATCTTCTTCTTAAGAAATTACACACCTGCTTTAGAGTCGGCTTTGGCCAATACTTTCTCAAATGCTTTTCTTGGGCTACCTCTAAAGTACACTTCGCCACAGTATACATAGCCCATTTTATCGAAGATCTTCATCATGGCAACATTGTCAAAATTTGTATCTGCTTTGATGCTGTATATATGATTGCGGAGCGCATACGACTCAATAAATTCTAACATCTTACTGGCTAACCCTTTCCCTAAATAGCTATCAGAAATGGCTACCCGGTGAAACACAACAAAGTCACTGTTTGTCAGCCACTTTCCTTCGATATTGGCGTATTCTGGCTCGTCATTGATCAATACTGCAGTATATCCAATAACCGTCTCTCCTTCAACCAAAACAAACCCTACACCATTTTCAATGTCTTGCTTTACCACTTCCGGATTCGGATAACCGTCTTGCCATTGGTTGCTGCCGTCCTCTTTTCTGCGTCTGATTGCTCCCTGCAAAATGTCCCATATTTGCGGTAGCTCCGCCAGGCTAGCCTTTCTGAAATCATGTTTCATTTTTCTAAAGTTGATATTAACTACGTGAACAGTATGAATGATTAATTAACTATTAATAGGCACCTTAAGTAGCACATCACTGCTTGATTCGTTTTGCTGATGCGCTACCTTCAGTATTAGTATATTGAGCATTATATTGATGAAAGCCAACGCGCAGAATGAGTAGAGAAATACTGATATGCTAAACTGCTGTATCAAAAAACCGCTTACAAAAGGCGTTAATGCCTGGGCAATCAAAGGCACGCGGGCCAGTTTTCCCACAGCAACGGCATAACCTTCCTGTCCAAATATAGCCAGGGGTAGCGTTCCCCTCAAAATAGAACGCATTCCGTTTCCCATTCCAAAAAGGATAACACCCAGAATCGCGACTGTAGGATCGAGCAAGAACAGCAGTATGCCTAAAAGTGTGACGACAGCCGAAATGACAGCTGTTTTGACAGGCTCATTTCTAGAAAACAGCAACTCCACTACCCGTACACCTGCCTGGCTAGGCCCTAGAAAAGCAACGATACCCACTATAGTTGCCATCGTCATCTTTTTATCCAGCAGAATGTCTATAAGATGAATGATAACCCCTGTTGTTAAAACGGCGCCTATTGTAAAACTGATAAGCAGTAAATAAAAGATGTTGGAGCGGAACGGCTCGTTTAAAACAGCCCCCTTATTACTTAGCTGTGGCTGTTTGGTAATCTTGTTTTCTGCTGAAGGTAAAGCAAACCGATGAATTGGAAATATGGTAACCAACAGTATAGCCGCATATATAAAACAGGAAGTACGCCACCCATAGTTACTCAGCAGAAGCGAGACAAGTGACCAGGAAATAGTAGGAGCCAGACTGGAAATCAAGGTAATCTGGACAATTACCTTACTTGTAGCCTTCCCATAATTTTTACCAAGTGTAGCAAAAAGGGCATCATACAGCCCCATTCCCATGGCTACGCCCATAATCACCCATCCCAACAGGAATACAGGAAATTGCTCCGAAAGGCCCAGAACAACCAGTCCCAGTGCCATAACCACGCCTGCATATGGCAAGACAATATTTTTCTCGTGAGTCCCTATTATCCTCCCGATCCTGGGCAACAGTAGTCCGGAGATCAACAACGACAACGAAAGCGAGCCATAAACCATTTGGTATGACCAGCCCGTATCTTTCATGATCGGCTCAGCCAAAACTGATAAAATAAAATACGAACCACCCCACAGTAGAATCTGAGCTATACCCAGCCCCACAATTTTTGTGATAGATGGCTTTAGGACTTCCAGTGACATATATACCTTCCCTACTTTCTACTAGCAAAAATCAGAAGAATGAATAAATTCGTAAAACGTTATTTTTCGATAAAACCCATCGTTAAAACCGATTTACAAAATGGAATCAAGACAACTTCGATATTTTCTGAAAGCCAAGGAGCTACTGAACTTTACAGAAGCGGCGCATAACTTACATATAAGTCAAAGCACGTTATCTCAACAGATAAAGCAATTGGAAGAAGAGCTGAATATTCCTTTGTTTAACCGAATAGGAAAGCGGGTTACACTAACAGAGGCAGGGGAATTGTTTGCGGTATATGCTGCGCAAAGTTTAAAGAAAGCAAATGATGGCTTGCTGTTGCTGAAAGACCTGAATGATTTGAATACAGGCACGATCTCTATTGGTGTTACCTACGGACTACGAAATCTACTCAAGCAGGCATTAGTACGGTTTGCCAGTAAATTTCCAAAAGTCAATGTTCGGGTGGTTTTCAGCACATCGGAAGAATTGATTGAAAAGCTAAACCAGCTTGAGTTAGACTTGATTTTAGTTTTCAATGAGTCCACTACAGATCAGCATTTTAGATACCAGCCCCTTTTTGATTCGCCAGTGACCTTGGTTACTTTCAAAGAATCTTCACTTTCCGATAAAAAATCCATCAGCCTAGAAGAACTTTCCAAAACTCCTCTGGTAATTTCGTCGAGAGGAGACAGTACGAGCCACTTTATCATCAGGGCTTTCAATAAGAGTGGCCTGAACCCTAAAGTTTCAATAGAAGTGAACGATATTCCTACCATACTGGACCTGGTGAAAACAGGGCACTGGCACGGTATTCTGGTTCAAACCAGTGTGAATGAAAAAGACTTGCTGACCACTATCCCAATCAAAGAGAAAGGTATGGTACGTACTGCGATGATCATTTCGCTGAAAGAAGCATACGAGAAGAAAGCGGTGAAAATATTTAGGGAACAGCTGATGGAGAATAACAGAAATCATGCTTAATTGGATAGGTGGAATGATCAACGATATTTTATTCTCCCTTACCCTTCTGTTAATTTAGCTGTTTATATGAGGGCATAATTGTTAACTTATCATAGCTGTTTTAGTAGCTCATGCTTTACCTCCAGTTTCATATCAATAGTATCATCTAAACAAAGCCTTGTTGCCTAAGCATAGATCCCGACATGTGAAAAAGGGAAAGTCAAAGGAGCTACTCAGGCATGAGCACACATCAAGAAGTCATCAATGGCTTATAAACTCAGCCTGAAATTCAGGGAGGCACCACCTAGTAAACTTATCTCACGTTACACCGCATCGTAAGAAACAGACAAAAAGCAGAAACAAGAAACGTTCACTTGGCGATTCCTAAGAGCTATAGCTCCAAAGGTTACATGTTATTACTAATTAAGAAATGTTCCCCACATTAAATTAAAGTGTTCGCTTTCAAAGCAATGTGGTTGTGTACCTGTTTTTTAAAATTTTCCGGTGTTTGGGCTGTGTGCTGCTTAAAAAAGCGACTGAAGTATGAGTACTCTTTAAACTCAAGCAGGTATGCTATCTCTTTAAGCGTATGATCACTGTGTATAATCTGTCGTTTTGCTTCCAGAATTACCCTGTCATGAATTAATTGCAGCCCTGTCTTTTGTAACTTTTCCTTTAATATCTGATTTAAACGTTTAGAGCTGATTCCTATCTTATCGGCATAAAAGTCTGTGTTCCTGATATGCAAGTAGTTCTCCTCTAACAATAGCATAAATTCATATACTCTTTTCTGGTTTACATCCTGCATAGTGAATTCATGCTCCTTAACCCGGATAATATTCAGGAGGAAGGCTTTTAACAAAGACTTTATGATCAGTAGGCTGTGGTTTTCACTTTGGTACTCCTCTTCCATCAGGTCATACACCTTGCAAAGTTGATCAGATAATTCTTTACTAACCTTCAGGAAAGAGTATTCACCCTGTACATTAAATATTTTAAAAACATCCAGAGAGAACTCTTTAGCCTCTTCATCCAATAGATCTCTTTTAAAAGATAACAAAACGCCTTTTTTACCTGCCTTGTTTAGCTGATGCACCCGATAGGGTGGCAACAGGTAGATCCAATGTCCTTTTTGTGGTTGACCTTCATCTTTTAGAGCATGTAAAGGATATTCGTTCTTTAGCCAGACTACTTCAAAAAACTCCTTTCTGCCAGGATCATTTAAATAGCTTGGCGGGCAATTAGCAAGATTTCTTATATAGATAAGTGAATTGTTCAGCTCATCTGTTACTTTTTCTTTCATCATTTATTATTCTGCTTATCCGTATCCGTTAGTTCATCCCCTCCGGGCAATATAGATTACAACGGAATAACTAATCTGCCACCTCATGTACAAGCAGATTAAAAAGTGTCGCAAAAGTACAGTTTCATTTAATATACATAGCCAGCTGTATCGGTACAACTAAGTTACAACTACAAAGTTTCTAAATAGTCCAACACATTGCGCTGATTGTATAAGAGCAGCCTTAATCCTCTGGCCTACCTTTGTAACAGCTTACAGAAAGTAATTAAAAAAGCTTACGCACAGCTCATTGTATTAACCAAACCTACTACCACGTGATAAAGGCAAACGGTCAGGATTTAGCAGCTTCTCTAAAGAGCAATTTTGCGCTTATTTTAGAAGAAAATCGAAAGCTAGCTGATAAGATAGCGTATAGTGAAGTCGCGAAAATTATACCCTTCATTCAAGATGCTGAACGAATTTTCATAGTGGGTGCAGGACGATCGGGGCTTTCTTTACATTCGGCTGCCATGCGCCTCATGCACCTGGGACTTTCCGTTTTTGTGGTTGGAGAAACTACAACACCAGCTATCAGGAAGGGAGATTTGCTTTTGGCAGCATCAGGATCCGGCACCACAAGCTCTATAGTAAAAGCGGCAGAGAAAGCGGTTAGTTCCGGCGCTAAAGTGGTGGCACTTTCTACTACAGCCAACTCACCCTTAGCAACACTGGCTGCACATGTTGCAGTTGTTCCGGCTGCACAAAAGCAGGACCATGGCACCACCGTTTCAGAGCAATACGCTGGCAGCTTATTTGAGCAGGCCATCCTACTTCTGACGGATGCCATCTTTCAAACCCTATGGGGCATAGACAAAACGCCTGCTGAGGAGCTCTGGAAGCGGCATGCAAACCTTGAATAACAATCCAGAAAAATTCCTTTTAAAATATAAAAGATAGAATAATGACAAAATTACAAGTAGCAATAGACTTATTAACAACAGCTGACGCTTTGGCTCTTGCAGAAAAAGTAGCTCCATATATCGACATCATTGAGTTAGGTACTCCCCTGATCAAGAGCGAAGGTTTATCAGTTATCACTGCGATGAAAAATGCTTTCCCGGAAAAAATTGTTTTTGCTGATTTTAAAACTGCAGATACTGGTGCTCTTGAGGCAGAAATGGCATTTAAGGCTGGTGCTGATTTGGTTACTGTGCTGGCAACAACGGGTAATGCAACCATAGAAGGCGCTGTTAAAGCTGCTAAACAATATGGTAAAGGAGTTGTAGTTGACACCATTGGAGAGTCAGACCGTGTAAAGCGTGCACAGGAAGTTACAGCCTTGGGTGTTGAGTTCGTAGAATTACATGCAGGCCTTGACGAGCAAGCACAACCAGGATATTCTATTCAGGTACTGATTGATGAGGCAGCTCGTGTTGGTGTACCAGTTTCAATTGCAGGAGGTGTAAACGTAAATAACATAGCAGCTGTAAAGCAAGTAGGTGTTGTAGTTGCTGTGGCTGGTGCATCGCTTTACGGTGCCCCAGATCCAGCTGCTGCTGCCAAAGCTTTGCGCGAAGCACTTGATGCTGCTTAACAACTTTTATTTACCGAAACACTTAAAAATAATGAAAGAGATTTATCACTACTCTTTCACCTCAAAATACTTACTAACGGCCATTAAATCACTGTGGATAAAGTTCGATAATTCAGCCCTTCGGGCTGCACGAAAAGCCTTCAGCTAACGCTGTAGGCTTTTTTATGCTCTTCGGACGCTAAATTCCGTAGCTATTTTACCTCTTTCAGCAGGTCTGCTGAAAGAGGTAAAATAGCTGTAGAGTTCCCCTTTTAGAGTATTGCTCCTCCCCTGCCATATCCATGAATTAAATCTCTTTGAACATTGCTACTCCTCCATCTTACTAGTCAAATCCTCCTTTTGATTTATGAGACGGAAAATTTGGACATCGCTATAGTACTTTACCCTTCAAACTCCCTCCTATTATCAAATGCACCGTTTGCTGAGGCACCTGTTTCAGTTCTAAACAAATGTGACTCGTCCTGAAAAAGTTGACAACCCTGCTCTATCCTGCTCCCTAAGCATAGAAGGGGCATAATCCGTTGTTTAATTTCTTTTTTACCTGTCTTCGTTTATTTCCGTCATGATCTCTGCAAAGTGTCTAGTAGATTTTAAACGGTCATTCATACTGTACATGGTGGAGATAGTTATCAATTCATCCACTCCCGTTTCTTCCAGAAATTCCTGAATTTGCTTCTTTATTGCTGATCCGTACCCGGCGCCCTGCCAAGGCCTAAATCAATGCGGTTAGGGTATAAGTGGGCTAGGGTTCCAAACTGTTCAGCTATAATCAGGGGAGAGTGGTTGGGCAGCATGATACCACCTGAGCCGATCCTGATGGTAGATGTGTTCTCTGCCACGTAACCCATGAGCAGTGATGTGGCGCTACTGCCAATATTATCTGAATTATGATGCTCTGCAAACCAGATGCGTTTGTAACTATATGCCTCCGCTTCTTTTGCCAATGCCAATGAATTGTGCAGGGGCTGTTGTATGGTCTCTCCCTGCGATACAATGGCAAGTTCTAAAATGGAGTATGCTGTTTTTATGTTCCATAATATTTAATGCTTTCTTAGTACTTATTCGTTTCTGTTTATCTAGTACACCTATATACTAACCAGGTAGTTATACTAACCAGGTAGTCCGAAAGTCAAGTGCAAGTCAAATAAAACCATTTCAGTTTTCCAGCAGCAACCGAGCGATTGATGGCAACTACTTCTCCTCAGTTCTTTTGGTATGCTACCTTTCTGAAAGCTGGCTTGGGCAACTCTAAATTACCTCGAAGTGTATCAGATTCGTACTCGGTGCGGAATATGCCACGTTCCTGCAAAATAGGTACGACCAGCTCAATAAAATCCCGCAAGCCGTGGGGATGGTCCTGGCGAAGAATCAACATATCCATTGCTCCCTGTTCGTACCATTGCTGTACCTGATCGGCCACTTTTTCGGCTGAGCCAAAAAACAGGGAACGCGGGAGGCTGTTGTTGGGGATTAACCGCAACAGCTCCAGGTATTTTTCCAGGGCTTCCTGTTCTGTTCTGCCAACGATCGGGTTTTGTGAGATGGACACGATAAAATCCTCCGGCCTCCTGCCTTTTTGAACTAACTGCCGTCTTAATTCCTTGGCGATTGCCACTGTTTCTTCCAGTGTATTGCCATGGGTAAAGACACCGTCTGTGTAGCTTGTGGCATGATCCATAAACGTTTGAGACATACCAGCTGTGTATAGCACCGGCCGCCCCTGAACGGAACGGCTAATATTCAATGGCCCGTCTACCTGGAAATATTTCCCCCGGTAATTCACCGTATGCATTTTTCGGGGATCTAAGAATATGCCGCTTTCTTTATCCCGGATGAAGGCATCATCTTCATAGGTATCCCACAACCCCAACACGATCTCCATAAACTCTTTGTTCATGGGGTATTGGTCTGCCTTACCGAGATGCCCGCGGCTGAAATTGACCATACCTCCCGGGTTTGAGGTGATGGCGTTTAAGGACGCACGGCCTTTGCTTATCTTATCCAACGAGAGAATTTGCCGGGCAGCACTGTAGGGATCTGCATAAGAGGTTGAAATGGTAACCGAAAGTCCTATGTTTTTGGTGTGCGTACTGAGGGCAGACATGACGGAGACACCCTCAAACATACTCAGGTAATGCGGGATATTTCCCGGGCCTACATGGCTCACGTCTACCAGAAAGAGTGTATCAAACTTGGCTGCTTCGGCAAGCTTAGCCTGTTGAATATAAAAATCAATATTCTCGCTGGCATCAGCAGGCATATCGGGGTGCTGCCAGCCCACGTAATTCCATCCCAGCCCATCAATATTGGCCGCCAGCTTTAACTTTTTTCTATTTTCCATATCAATAATTATTGATGCCAGTTTTTACACATGCTGAAATTTCTCTATGGGTGAGTATTGAGTTTCTCTGTTTGAAGCATCAAAAAAGGCTCTGAATAATCTGTTGCAAAGTTAGGACTTATTACTTTCCTTTGTATAGTGCTTTCCCAAAGGAAAGTGGAATAGTTTAAAATAGAAGAGCCATGGCTAATAAAATGGGATACCTGTCATGCCTGGACACGGTAAAGCCGGTGCGGGACGCGATCGACGTAATTAATGGCAAATGGAAATTGCCTATCATCATCTCTGTGATGACTGGTAATGAGCGGTTCACCGATATACAGGAAAGTATACCCGGAATTACACCAAAGGTGCTGGCCAAGGAGCTGAAGGACCTGGAGCAGCACCAACTCATCAAGCGGGTGGTGGTAGAGGATTACCCGGTGAAGATCCTGTATAAGCCGGAACCCTATGCCGATACCTTAGTTCCTATCATCGATGCCTTGAAGGTATGGGGGATGAACCACCGGAAGAAGATTTTTGAAAAGGAGTAGTCTTGAGGCAAAACAGAGAAGCAAATGAAGCAGCCTTTTTGTTTTGTGGGAAGCTCACATGTAGCTACACGTCGTACCTGTTAGCCGACCTTCTTCATGCTGCCGGAGCTTTGGCTACCGTTCATCAATAAACTTACAAACCGCTGTACCAGCGCCATCGGCTTCACCTGTTTAGGAACCTTTACTGCCGCCGGGAATTTCCTGGAGACACCGTACGTGTTGATAGAACCCTGCAAATTTTCCAGGAACAAGTGGATGTGGTATCCATCCATCAGCGCGTGATGCACCTGAATGCTGAGGGGGAGTATGACCCGCTTATCTCTGAACTCCAGCTTGCCGAAAGCCAGTTTTGGAATGGAGTCACTTGAATCACCTGTGCACGCATGCTCTAAACCGTTAAACTTAAACCACGGCAGCCTAGTGGCATGAATCAGGTCAGGACCATTGTAGCCACTGAACAGTGCATCGCTCTCCTTTACCTCCTCTATAATGGCTAAGGACTGCCTGCAAAACGTTTGAAGATCAGGGTGGTGTGGCAGGTGTACAAAAGAGACTGTTTTATTCGCTTTGAGAATGGTCGTGGACATATCAACCGCTTCATATTTAACGACTTCGTCGCCTTCTAACCTAAGCAAAAAGCTATCCGTGTTGCGGATAGCCTCAGTGGCTGCATGCAGATAGGCCAGCGACACGGAGAGGCCCTCCCACCTGGCATAATGATACAGACTGGTCATATCTATTTCAGTGTGTACGTTAAAGAATGGCTGCGAAAAGGACCTGAAGAAGTGAAAGTGCTCCTCCCGCGCCCAGCCTTTGGTCTCGAACCTGGTTTTACTGTATTGTGTTTTCATATGCATGTATTTTTTGCTGCAGCAACTGCAGGTTAATTTCTTTTATGATCGTTTGCTGTATCCGAATGATATGCTCTTCTTCCAACTGTGCCAGCAACCTGTTCAGGTTGCGGGTAGAGGTGCCAAGCGCCTCAGCTAAAAGTGCCTTAGATATGCGTAGCTCATTTAGTTTAGAGAATTCCCGGAGCACGACCATCAAAGAATAGAAGAGCTTGTTTGTGCTCTGGATCGCTGCCATTTGGGAAGTGTTGAGCAGTTTTGAGATCACATTCTGGTGGATGAGCAGGTTGAATTCGGGCTCCTGCGAAAGCATGTTCAGAAATTGCTCAGGCTTGATCTTCCAGAAGGTGCAGCTGCTCACGGTTTCTACGGTTCCGAAGTGGTGCATGTTCATAATGGCTTCCACATCGCCCAATACTTCGCCCCGATCGAATATACCCAATGAGTAAGCCTGGCCGAGGGATGTGGTGCGAACCACTTTAACCAAACCCGACTGGAGTATGAAAACACCGTGTGGTGCAGCATCCTGCTTTAGTAGCTGGTATAGTGGCTTGTACTTCTCAGTGCTAATCTCATACTTTTCCATTAGTTGAAGGTGCGCCTGCATGTAACGCGTAATGGCTGCTCTGTACTCGGTTAACATGTTATATTCTTGCATACTACAAAGTTACATCAAACAGCAGGCTGCTTGAAAGGACATTTGTCCTGCCCGGCAAAATTGTTTTATCATAACTTTAGTTGCTTATAGCTCCATGTAGCTAAAAGCCGTACCTATAAGCTTTAGATGAACTCAAAGAAAGGAGTATGAACAGATAGCCTTAGTGGTGGGTGTGAGCGGGATTACGGGTAGCAACCTGGCAAAAAACCCGGTAAAGAAATCAAGGTAAATCTGCAGGAACAGGGAACAGGTTACTTCTCCAACTCCGGAAATGGGAAAGCGCAGTGATAAGTGCATCAACCGCACCTTTGATACCGGCAGCGAACGCTAATAATGCCAGAGTAACGATTCGCAACGTCCAGGCACAGACGGATCCTGTTGAACAAACCTGCCGTTATCGGGACTTCAAAAAAACTGCACTATCTATCCGGCTCATCATAACCCAACTGTAGGTGCCTGCGTATAAAAGCACGGCTAAAAGTTGAAAAGTTTTCTTAAAAACTGATCATAAAAGAAAGGCTCCTCATCCCGAGGGCCTTTTCTTTTTTACAGCCCATGTGCTCCTTTATGATAAGTAGGGACCAGACTTGCCTATCCTCTTGTATAGACAGTTGCCCCGGCACTCACAGCTTTGATCGCGCCTAAAGAGGCAGGCCTGTGGATGCGAACTCTACTACTAGTTTCGTCAGCTGTCTTAGCTCCATTGCCTTCGCTGACCCTGGCAAGGCATCCAGCAAGTCTTCTATCCGGGAAGCTACCCCATCATACTCCTGCGGCGTCTGCATAAGGTTGCCTTCCGTTAAACCTCCGAAGTACTTCACCAAAAGCCTATCTCAAGGAATGCAAAGCACCTGGGAGGAAGAACTGATTCTTTACCCTGGTAAACCCAAAGCGAAAGTTAGATAGTAAAACCTCAGACTCCTGGTCACGTTTCAAGTTAAGAAAGCAAAGTGTTTACCTATGGACCTTACAAATAAAAAAGTGCTGATCACCGGCGGTAGTGCCGGAATAGGAAAATCTGTGATTCAGGAGTTGGTGCAACGGGGAGTGCGGGACTTTGCCGTGATGGGCAGAAGACAGGAGGCGCTGGACGCGCTGAAGTCTGAGTTTCCCAGCGCTAACTTTCTCACCATTCAGGGCAATGTGGCCAAAATAGACGACCTGGACAAAGGCGTCTCCACAATATCAGAGGCTTGGGACGAGCTGGACATCCTCATCAACAACGCCGGGGTGGTAAGCGCCGGCTTGCTCTCCGACTTGAGCGATGAGGACATCATCAACCAGATCAACATTAACGTGACAGGCTTGATCCTGCTGACAAAGAAGGCCCTGCCGCTCCTGATAAAGAGCAAGGAAGGCGCCATCATGAATATATCCTCCGGCTACGGGTACATCGCCATGCCATTCTACAGCGTGTACGCTGCCACGAAGGCGGCCGTGGGGCAGTTTTCCGACGCCATGCGCAGGGAGCTGCACCAGTACCCGATCCATGTGATGACCGTGTACCCCTCGGCCACCGACACTGACATGATGAAGACAGCAGTCGTAAGCAACATGGACACACCCGAAGAGGTGGCCAAGGCCTCCGTGGAGGGACTTCTCAAGAGGGAGATCAACGTGATCCTCGGCGGAAAAGAGCGAGAGGAGCAGGTAAAGGTGAACTTTCTAGAGCCAAGAAAAATCGATGCCTTTGCCGCCGCCAACTTCGAAGCATTGCGGGAAAGGACGAAGCAGCACCGGTCCATGTAAACGGCTGCAGGAAGTTGAGCAATACATGCCCCTTGCAAATGAAGATCGCCACGCACAACGTCAACGAAATCAATGCTAGCTTGCTGTGCTCCTCCTTGGGTCTACTACTTCAAAAAAGCCGTTCCACATCAAATGGAGCGGCTTTTTTGGTTCGATAAGTTCCTCTTGATTCTTTTTAGGAATCATTTAAATAGGAAAAACACGCACACCTTCTACATCTTCCGCCTCTTTTTCAACTGCTAGTTATAATTCATATTCCTTCACCTCCGCTTCCGGCACAAAGAATCTCAGTGGGTTAAACTCACCCAAGACCTCGTCTGCCGCGACCCGTATTTACCAGTTCTTACCGGTAAACATGGGCGTAGACGCACACTAAATCGCCCAAGCCACAGCGTTTTTCCAGCCATTGCCCTTGCGGCTCATACTCTGTAATAGCAGAAGATTTACTGTTGAACTATTACTCTTTGACTGTAATTGCTGGTTTTGCACTGAACCTGCAGCATATAAACACCGGCAGCAGCAGTTGATATATCAACTTGGAGTTCACGATCATCTAACATGCTCTTTTTACCTTCGTAAATTACTTTCCCAGTCATATCCAAGATGCGCACGTTCACTATGTCCGGTTTTAAACCGGTAAAGGTAATATGGAGAAGACCATTTCCTGGGTTAGGATATACTTTCAAACTGGTCACCAACTCCACCTCTGTCACTTTGATTTCTTCCGACATTTCAGAAGAGCAGCCGCTAGCGTTGGTAACCAAAACCTGATAAACCCCAGGTTCCACAGCTTCATAAACAGAACCAGTAGCTCCAGGTATGGCAATGTTATTTCGGAACCATTGGTTACCAGTAGCCGCACCGGAAGTAAGAGTGATATCATCACGATACACCCATGGCTTATCTGGCAATGGATTTACAGTTACTCGTACTTCTGGGGAAGTTGCAGCACAACCATCGCTATTCGTTACACTAACAGTATAGCTGCCACTTTCAGCAACAGTGATAGCACGTGTTGTAGCACCATTAGACCACAGGTAACTGTTACCTTCTGAGGCTGTTAAAACCACAGTGTTGCCTTGGCAGAAAGTTACGGGACCACTGGCAGTAATGTGTGCTACCGGTAAGGCATTAACGCTTACTACTACCGCCTCGGAAGCAGTAGCACAACCGTTGTTGTTAGTAACTGTAACAGTATAATTTCCGGCAGTACCCGTTTCAATCGTGCGTGTAGTAGCTCCGTTTGACCAGAGGTAAGTATACCCGTCCCCGGCAGGGGCGCTTAGCCCAACCTTTTCGCCTTCACACAAAATTGTAGAACCATCCGCAGCAATACGGGCTGCCGGTAATGGATTAACCTTTATTACTACAGCCTTGGATGTGGTTGTACAGTTTGCAGCATTCGTAACTGTAACGGTGTACTCCCCGGGAGTGCTTACTTCAATGGAACGGGTAGTGGCGCCATTTGACCATCTGTAAGTCAAACCGTCACCCGCCATTGCCGATAATGTAACCTTCTCTCCCTCACAGAGGGTTGCTGAGCCAGCTATAGTAACAGCATCATCAGGCAGGACCTGTACATTAATTTCTTTGGTGGTAACAATAACACCGCTGCAGCTGTCATAGGCTTTCAAAGTTACCTTATAAGTCCCTGCTGCAGCATAAACAGCCACAGGATTAACCGCTGTAGAGGTTGTGGTAACAGCACCTTCTAAGAGCCATTCGTAACGGACAGCCCCAACGGTAGAAGAGGCATCTAACTGCACCTGCTGACCAACACACACAGACTCAGAACTTATCGTGAAGTTTGCTGCCAGAGGAGTAAGAGTTTGTGTAACGGCAGGTTGAATGTACAGGGCTATATTGGCCATGCCTGGCCGTACAGTTCCAAAAGAGGCCCAGTTATTCTGACTGTCCTGAGTCCACGCTGTACCAGGCGAAGGCTCGCTATTGTCATTGTGCACAATGGCCACAGAGTTGCCCCCTTCTGTGTTCAGCAAAACACCTGCAAAGAAACTACCTGTCAGCCGTACTGGTGTATCGAACACTACATCGGTCACATGCCCGGTAGCTACATCGGCTGCAACGTCAGCCAATTTCACCTCTTTTGAAGCCAATATGCTACGGGGTTCACCACTGCTTGCATCAACATCCCAGACAGCTACTGTTATCGTTGCATCTGGACTGACAGCAGCAGCGAAGCCAAATTTGACCTCAACACCTGTAACATATGCATCTGGACGATCAAAGTTAAAGTAGTTAGCTTTAGCTTTGTCGCCTTGCTTATTATTCCCCGTAATGTATCCATCATCAGTGGTGGTCAGTGACTCAATTCCTTTGAAGGGATAGTTCAAGTTGTGGCACAACGTATTTTGAACAACAATATAGTCTTCTTTAACCAAGGCCTCTGATACCCTTTCAGTTTGGGTGCTTTTAGCTTTTAACGATACCTTATACTTACCAGGCGTGCTATAAACTACATCAGGAGATTTCAGGGTAGATGAAGCGGGCTCCCCTCCTTCAAATTCCCATTCGAACACATCTGCATTTTTAGATAAGTTCAGGAATGTGACTGTTTCTCCTGGTATAACCTCTGTAATATTGGCGGAAAAATCAGCCGCCGGAAAATCTTCCACTTGCAGGCTTACCTCTACAGTGGTCAGCGGCTGATTCGGATCATTGGTCATGACCTGAATCTTACCTTTATACTTGCCTTTCTTTAGACCGGCTGCATTAACTGTAATTTCATTTTGTAGGCTCTCCCCCCCAGCTACCTGGCCAGTGCCTGGAGACACATTTAGCCATTGTGGCATTTCCAGAGCTCTGATGAGATAGGTACTGGATACAAAACTTCCACCCGCACTTTCCAGTGAACTCCAGCTTGAACCATCGGGACTGTAAAAGTTACGCCCCGGATTAGGTGTATTGGTATGATATCCCTGAGGTTGGTTGATACCGCTGTAATAAAATACAACCCAGATTACGTCTCCCTGCTTAAACTGCTTAGGATGCTGTAGCGGTAGCGTAACCAAGGCTCCACCGACAGCTGAAGCTGGTGCTTCAAAATTTTGCTCTAAAAGCAAGGTGCCCGCTGTTGGCGAATTCCCTCCTTTGTAAACCTTCAGGCTCATAGTCTTGTCACCGGCAACCTCCGTGCGTATAAAATTCTGTAGATGTGTCAGGTTAAAAGTGGCTGTCTTTACATCAAACCTAAGGGCTGTATGGATGTAAGGATACTGTGAGCCAAATCCCAGGTAACTGTCCGGATTTCGATTGGCGTCATAGCTAATTGTAGAGAGTGGATCGACAAGCGCCTGCAGTGCATAACTCAGCTCAGCTTCACCATTATTTTGAATACTCACCGCCTCTGTTGCCGTGGTTTCGCCCTTAGGCTCCAGCTCAAAGTACATAAATGGAGGTGTTACAATGGCAGCCGGCGCCGAAACGACATTCGCCACAACAGGAACAGTTACAGTACTGGCCGCAGGACCATTGGTGCTTAAAGTGATCGATCCGTTCAATACACCTTTTCGGGACGGCGTAAATGTGACAGGTATCTCTTTCCGGCTGCCAGGTGCAAGGGAAATAGTCGATTGCAGCTTAACTATGAAATCTGTCGCTGCAAAAGCTTCTGAATTCAACGTTTCTGCTTTGATGGTCATGGTGGCTGCCCCAGTATTGGCAACAACAAGCGAAACGGTATGGCTGGCACCAACAAAAAGGGTTCCAAAGCTTATTTCCTTCGGTTCCATCGCAAGTTTGGCCTGACCACCCCTAACCGTTAAAGTCACGGGTCTGTCCATGACCGGGTTGAACGGATCATTGCTTGCAAAGGAAACGTTCGTGTGATAAACACCATCAGGCACGTTGGTTACATCAAAAGCCATGTGAACATCTGCTCTCTGCCCAGGCTCCAAGTAACCTGACACCGGTTCCAGGGATATCCAGTTCGCATTGGCAACGCGTACCTTGAAGGCAGACTTCGCCAGAAACGAGGCTAACGTCTGTGCATCTTCATAACTGCTTCCGTTGTTTGTACTCACGTAGAACGTATTTGGCATATAGTCTACAACATCAAACCCTTGGGGATAATCCAACCCATTGGGCAAAACAAACGCTACCCAGAATGTTTCGCCGGGTGCGAACTGCCGTGGTGTCTGCAGCTGAAAGTTAAAAAGTCTGCCACCTGCCGGTACAGCCCTGGTAAAGGTTTCAGAAGATATTAACGTGGCATTTGCCGGGTTTGTCCCCCCCTTCAGGATGCGGATACCAATAGGAAGGCTCGCGGTTGTAGTACTGCTGTTCAAAAAATTCTGAACGTGTGTAAGGCTAAATCCCTTTGCTCCCGCTGTGAATTTTACAGCAGTAATAAAGCCACTGCCTCCAAGGCCAACAGCGTCATCGGCTGTTGGCTGCTGCTTATCATAAGCAGAGACATTATTTCCGGCAACAGGCACCAGAGCGGCGTTGTAGTTCAGACGAGCTGTTCCTTGATTGGTAAGGGTAAAACTCCTGGAGATGGTACTACTGTTGGTGCGATCCAAGCCAAGGTTATAAAAGTTTGGGGTTATATGTATAAATGGTGCAGCCAGTGTTGAAGAACTTACCACATTTGAAATGGGCGAGGAATTCCCATAAAATGATTTAGATACTATGGCAAAATAATATGTAGTGCTAGGCACCAGTCCTTGTACTACAAGCTTTTGTATTCGCCCAGGCTGATCCGGAAAAATGTTATTTTTTAATTTTGTAGCTTCCTCAAAGTTAGCCACTGTGATTGGCTCCGTGGAATACCTGATGTCGTATAAGGAGGCAGCAGAGCCATCAGCACCAGGTGCTGTCCATTGTACTTCTAACTCAGCCTGCCCGGCCCGGACCACCTGCAGATTAGTTATGGCTGTTGGGGCTACTGTGTTAGCTATACCTTTTATGGCCTGTATCGCACGGAATGCGTTGATGCGACCAGCACCCAGTTTACCGGCCCACAAGGGGGACTGGTTTGGGATGTTATCGATAGGATCTGCTGTGCTTTTCAGAAGTTGCGTAACAGCTTGGGGTGTCAGGCTAGGGTTTTCAGACAGCATCAAAGCAATTTGACTGGCAACCATTGGGCAGGCCATGGATGTACCGCTGTAAAAAGTATAAGCACCACTTATACCATCTGGAGCGGTTACAGTACTTAGAATACCTGAGCCAGGAGCCGATATATCCACCCAGCTGCCGTAGTTGGAGAAGCTGCTTTTCAGATCGTTGGCATCTGTACTGGCAACCGCTATCACATTATCGTAAGCAGCTGGATACATTTTAACCTCTGTATTAGAATTTCCGGCTGCAGCCACAAACACTACCCCGTTGGCTGTTGCTTCGTTAATAATATTCTGTATCGTCTGGCTATAGCCTCCGCCGCCAAACGACATACTAATAACTCTTGCTCCCTGGTTGACAGCATAGATAATACCTTCGGCTGCATATTCAATCGCTCGGGAAGTTGGGGCAGAATCGCGGGTGCATTTTACACCTATGATACTTACTTTATTGTTACTGATAGCCGCAACTCCCACTCCATTGTTTGTAACTGCGCCGGCAATACCGGCACAATGGGTCCCGTGTGAAAAGTTGCCAACCCCAGCTTTGTTTGCACCTGATGATGGCGGCCTTGGGTCATCATCGTTATCCGCCACATCGTAACTTTTAGCTATGTTAACGTTGGTAGCTAAGTCCGGGTGTGAAATCAGAACGGCATCATCCACAATGGCCAGCAAAGTCTTGGAGCTACCGGTGTGGATACCAAAAGCTTCCGCAGCTTTTGTCTTGTGCAGAGCATACTGTTTATTCGTAAGATACTCCGGGTCATTAGGCGACTGCAGTGCCACGTAATATGGGACACGTTCAACATACTCTACCTCAGGTAATGCTTCTAACTCTTGCATCAGCAGTTGCAGATTGCCGCTGTTTTCCAACATCACCTGATAGGCTTTCTGGTCCCTCTCCCCTTTTTGGATTCGTGGAAGTTCAGCTACTGAAGTCGCCTGATGGCCTAACAGCATACTACTAAGTTTACCACCATCTTTTACTTTAGGATCCTTTCCTCTGGTTTCAAAAGTCTGCAGCTTTCCATTTTGTCCCTCTTTTAGCTTTATAAAAAGCCTGTCTGGCCAATAATCCGGAAAACTAAAACTCCTCTGGCTTTTACTATATGATGCTTCTCCCACAATGGGATTTTGTAGTGCCGGGCTTGCCGCTTTATTCTTATCTGATAAAAGAACCTGGCCACCTGAATGACTTGACTCAGATGTTCGTGTTCCATTGTAATTCTGAAAAACATTTTTTTGGGCAAAAGCGTGCCCTGTCATAACCATCAACAAGCACAGCAGTAGAGTTTTATTCATATAATAACAGAAGTAGCAAGAAACTATCTTGATATAATAAATCCTATTGCAAATGATTTATAATGGTAAAAAGTTCGTTTTGAATTCAAACATAACAATTTCACTAAAATAACTTTTTACAAAAAAAATACAAGTTCATTTTTCCTAGCATCCGGGTGTCTGTTACTTCAAGATCCGGATACTGGGAGTACAGATGGATAAGAGCTATCATAGCAGTACCAATGACAGGAGGTGCGAGATGCTACTCAAGGTATGCTGTTGATTACCTCACTTATATAGAAGATAATTAACTTAGAACAGTGTAGAAGCATGAGTCGAGCCTCAAATGAGAGGTAATAGGAATGGTACTGATACCCTTCTGCCATTTCCGGATCCGGCGGCAAAGCAATAAGACACGTGACGATGACTTTGCTAAGTAAAGATACCTCCCGTAACTACTTTTACATAAAAGATGAGGTGTTCAAGAACCGCTAGTCTAGCTGAAGGAAAGCATCAAAGCCTCCAAATCCCTGTTGAAGGATCGATGACTCGATTCTTTGGTCTACTAAAGCAAGTAAGCCTACTATTCTCTATATTACAATTGCTAGCTAGGGTTTACTTAATAAATTCAAAACAGCTTTAATTTCGCTACTCCCTTTTCTGACGAGTGGATTGTGCTTATATCCAGAAGAAAAGACTTTCATTAGAGGTAAATAAGTCATTAACTACTAATAGAAACCTGTCTACTTTTGATCAGCATTACAAGGTCATCCAGAATCATATAAAGGCAGGGCACAATCACCAGAATAATGGAGGTAGCAAAGATTATCCCGAAGCCCAGCGAAATAGCCATAGGTATTAGCTGATAAGCCTGTCTGGAGGTTTCAAGAATAATAGGAGTCAAACCGCCGAAGGTGGTGAGGGTGGTTAATACGATCGGCCTGAACCTTCTGATGCCGGCTTCGTGGATAGCTTCGTATGCAGAGTGGCTACCCCGATGTCTGTTGGCGTAGTCGATCATAATCAGTGAATCGTTCACCACTACCCCTGAAAGAGCGATGATACCCATCAGACTCACCAGTGAAAGGTCGTAGCCCAGAAGTATATGTCCGATCACCGCCCCTACCACGCCAAAGGGTATAGCCAGCATCACAATAATGGGCTGCACATAGCTGTTGAGCGCCACCGCCAGCAAAGAAAAGATGAGGAGCATGGCGATGATAAAGCCAGACCACAGCGCCTGCGTGGACTCCCGCATGTCTGCCTGGCTTCCTTCGTAGGTCCAGGTAATAGCAGGAAAGTCGGCTCGTAATTGTGGGAGTACTTCCTCGTTCAATGATTTAAGGACGCGGGTTTGGGCACCAGCTGGTTCTACGTCCATACCCACGTTTACTACTCTGCGTCCGTCTCGCCTGTTGATGTTGGTGAACGTTTCTCCTTCCGTTACTTTCACTACATTAAGCAAGGGTACAGCCGTGCCATCAGGTGCCCGGACGATAAATTCTTCCAGGTTATATATGTCCTTTCGTTCTTCCTTCGGCAGCTTCACACGAATTTCCGTTTCATTGATGCCGCGAAGCTGACGCATGGCCAATGCACCAAAAAAAGCATCACGCACCTGCTGCCCTACTGCTGAGGGGGTAAACCCGAGGCTTCTGCCTTCCGGCAACAGCTCAAAGCCCAGCTGTACTTTGCCCATGTTAAAATTATCGCTTATATCGCGGGTTTCCGCAAATGATTCTACTCGCTCCACAAAGGCATCGCTGGCCCTCTCCAGCATTTTAATATCGGTGTGGCTCAAGTCTATACTTATGTCCTGGCGCGCACCTCCCGGCCCTCTCTCTGCTTCAAAGGTAATCTGATCTACGCCTTCTATGTCACCGATCTCTTCACGCCACAGGGCGATTACCTCTTTGGCCGTCATGTCTGTCTCGTCAGGCGGTTTCATCACAATTTCCACATCAATAAAGTCTTTCCCCCGAACGTTCGTTTTAATACCTTCCGCTACTTCGTACAGGTTATGCTCTTCAAACATGCGGCGGGTAGAGTTGGTGACTTCAATGGCAACTTTAGCGGCTTGCTCAGTGGTAGTGCCTACTGGTAGCCTGACGGCGCACTCAATTTCATCCGCAGCCAACTCGGGCATCAGCACCATCCCCATGTGGTCGCTGTAGCCGTAGCCGCCGACTAAAAGCAACAGGGCAACTGCAGACGCTAAGGTAATATACCTGTTGCGCAGGCAAAGGTCGAGAAAAGGCTCATAACGCTTGTTAGCAAACCGACTAAAGGCTTTAGCTATAGCATTTTGCCAGCTCTCCAGTTTCCGTAAGGCTTTGGACTTATTTTGCTTTGGCTTATGTGCCACATGAGAAGGAAGTATGAACAGCGCCTCGAAAAGCGAAACGGCCAGCACCGCAATCACCACTACGGGTAGAGGCCACCAATACTTGCCAGTCTCTCCGGGCATAAACAGGAGCGGTACAAAAGCAATCATGGTGGTCATAATACTAAAGATAACGGGCTTTGACACATCCTTTGCACCGAGTATGGCTGCATCCATATAGTTATACCCCTTCTGCCGGTACGCATATACGTTCTCCCCCACCACGATGGCATCATCCACCACAATACCCATCACGATCAAAAAGCCGAACATCGAGATCATATTAATGCTGATGTCCACGACCGGTAACAGCACCATTGCCCCGATAAAGGATATAATCATGCCCATCATTACCCAGAACGCCAGCCGGTATTCTAGGAACAGTCCCAGGATCACCATGACGATCACGATGGCCATCAGACCGTTCTCTGTTAAAAGCGAAAGGCGCTCCCGAAAGTCTTCTGCCCTGTTCGTGTCTATCCGAACGTTTACGCCCGGTGGCAGGGACTTCTCGTAGTCAGCCAATATCTCCTTTACAAGCTCTTCAATTTCCAGGGGAGACTGTTTGCCTGTCCTGAAAATTTCCAGATCTACTGTGTTTTGCTGGTTAAACTGACCGTGAAAGCCTATTTCCTCAAACCCATCTGTAATTTGAGCTATATCACCCAGTTTTACCGTTGCACCCGATTCCGAAGAAACGACATCAATATTGGCGAGTTCCGCGGCCCATAGTTTGCGCTCCTGCATCCGAAGCAACACCTCGCCGGCCTGCGTCTCAATGGAGCCTGCCGGCACATCCTCGCTGGAGTTGCGGATAATTTCTGCTACCTGGCCCAACGTGAAGTTATATTCCCGCAGCGTATGCTCCGGTATCTCAACGTGCGTCACGAAGTCGGGTACGTTTCCTATCTCAACCTGCGTGATTTCGTCGTTACTCAAGAGCCTGTTACGTAGATTTTCGGCAAGTATGCGAAGTGTCCATACATCCACATCACCATACAATCCTATCTGCATCACATCCTGCCGCTGGTCCAGCAATGTTACCTGTGGCTGCTCTATGTCATCAGGGAAAGTCTGAATGCGGCTTACAGCCTGATCAATGTCCTGAAAAACCTTCATCCTGTCCGATCCAGGCACCAGCTCCACCGTCACTGTACCGGAGCCTTCATTTGCTACAGAAGTAACCTCTTTTATACCCTGCACCCCTTTGATGGCTTCCTCTACGGGCAACACGATCCCCTGCTCTGTTTCTGTTGGGGCAGCCCCCGGGTACACCACGCTGATTTCAACGTAATCCAGCTGAAACTGCGGGAAAACCTCTTTCTGCACATGGTACATCGTCCAGATTCCGCCACCCACTAGTATAAACATTAGCAGATTGGTGATAATGCGGTTGCGGGCCATAAAGGCGATGGCACCTTTCTGTGTATTTTCAGCCAGTTTTTCTTGCTCGTTCATACTTTACTCCTGATTCCTTTCTGTTGAAGCAGTATCCTGCGCAGCCCCACCACTTTCAGTACGTAATTTAGAACCTTCCACCACGGTTGATAAATCAGTTGTTACAACCATCTCTCCATCGGAAAGTCCTTTACTGATATAGGCGTATTCGGCATCATCAAAAAGCACATCTACTTTCCGGATGTCCAGCTTTCCGTCTTTCATCACCCATACTGTGTTTCCCTGCCTTAGGTAATCGCGGCTTAGCCGGATGACATTAGGAATCTCTTTAGCCTGAATACGCACTTCCACAAAAGTGCCTATGATCAAGGGCGGGATTGAGTCTGCACCTGCATTTCGTGCCAGCGGATCAGTTACAGAAACGAGCACCCTTGCCAGACGTGTTTGCGTATCCAGCGCACCTACCAGGCGGAAAAGCTTACCTTTTCTATACTGCCCCGCTGACCAGCTGGTGGTGTTAAAGATTTTTGCCTCCGCCCCGGCATTGGCTACATTCTCAGAAAAGGTGAGCCAGTTGACTTTGGAAACGGGAACATTGGCAGCCACCCAATACTCTTCCATACCTACCAGGCGCCCCAGCTCTGCACCAGGGGCAAGCTGAGAGCCTACGTTGGCGTTACGGCTGATGATATGGGCATTGAACGGAGCCCGGACAGTAGTCCGCTGCAGGTTAAGTTGGGCCTGATCTACGGCAGCTTCCGCCGCAGCTACCCTTGCCTTGGCTGCATCCAGCTGCGGTTTACGAAGCACCAACTCCTGGTTATCTGCAGGAAGTTCTTCGCCTATTAATTCATAGTCGTTTCGGGCCACCTCCTGCCTGCCCATCTCCACGCTTAAATCAGTTTTCGCTAATTGTAGATCACTCTTTCTAAGCTGTAACGTATTGCGGTAATCAGCAGGATTTATTTGCAGCAGCACTTCCCCCTTTTTTACAAAAGAGCCTGGCGTGAAACTTTCAGAAATGCTAACCACCTCCCCACCTACCTGGGTACTCAGGATAATGTCCTTGGCCGCCTGCACGGTTCCTGTCGCCACTACGGTGGGGGTATAATTACCCCTGTTTACCTCCACTACATCCACCAGCATGGCTGTGGTTATACTTGCTCCTTCCCGCTCCGCCTCCGGTGCCGTCATGAACACGACAAAGGTGATGGCAGCACTTACCAGAAGTATGGCGGCACTAATTATAAATGTCTTCCTTTTGCTCATCTACATGCGCTATATGCTGTTAGCCTATGTGCTACAAATCCTCCATCTCTTTCTCCAGTTGATTGTCTCTTTCTGTTTCAAAACCACCAGCCAAGGCCCTGTATAAGTCAACTCTTATTTCCAGCAGGCCCAGCCTTGCATTCACTAAATCCCTTCGTAGCTGTTGCAGCTGATTCAGGATAACCAACACGTCAAGGTAGGGGGTAAAACCGTTAAGGTACTCTATCCGGAGTTGCCCAAAAGTTTTTTCGGCCAGCTCCACCTGTTTTGCTATTACTTCAATTTGCTGGACTTGTTTTGTTTCCTGCATCAGAGCATTTTCTATTTCCTGGAAAGCAATCAGCACTGTCTGCCCGTATTCATTTAGTTGCTGCTGTCGGATGGCCTCCGTCTGATCCACCTGTGCTCTTAGCCTACCGCCGTAAAAAAGAGGTGCCAGCAAGCTGCTTCCAAGCGAAATGGCCTGTGATTCAAATAAACCGACTAAATCATTTGAGCGGAGGGCAGCATTAAGCGAGAAGGTCAGGCGTGGATACTTATTGCTAATGGCTGCGGCCACTTCCCTGTCAGCTGCCTGGAGCAGGTAAAATGAGCTTTGCACATCGGGCCTTCGATTGACTAGCTGCAGCGGAATACCAGTTTGTGGCAATGGCGGTAAGTCGGGTAATTGCGCTGCGGCCTCTGCTAACTCGCTGGGTGGCTGACCCAGAAGTATGGAAAGCTGATTTTCCAGTAACTCTCGTTGCACTTCAAGTGCTATCCGTTGCTGCCTTGTGCTTTCGACAAGCTGCTGCTGCCGCAGCACGTCAACACCCCGCACCTGCCCGCTGGCGAATCTGTTCCGAATGAGCGCCAGCACCTGTTGGTTCGTTTCAAGCTGCTCGTCTACCAGTTGCAGTTGAATGCTGTTGGCCTTTAGCCTGAACCAAGCTAGGGCCACTTCGCTTGTAAGGGTAACTGCCGCCGTTTTGTAGTCATAGTAACTGGCCCTGAACCGATATTCTTCAGCGTGGATGCTATACCTGATCCGGCCCCAAAGATCTGCTTCGTAACTAGTCCCCAATCCTAACTGTGTGTTTTCTCCCCCGGCAAAATCAGGCTCCGGACGACTGATGCCTGACTGGAGTTGCAAAAATATTTCGGGGACTCTTGCTGATGAGGCAATCTTAACCAATGCCCGCGCTTCATCAAACTCATACCAGGCTATCTTTAAGGGTAAATTGGCTTGTAAGGCAGAGTCGACAAGTATGTTTAGAGTTGAGTCATCGAAAGCTTGCCACCATCTGTCAGGAGCTTCTGTTTCGCCGGGAAGGGAGAACTCCTGTATAGGTTCATAGGGCAATTGAACATCAGCAACTTTCAGTGAACATCCTGTTAAACAAAAGAAAGTATAGATGCACATTAATGGCAAAATCGGTAAGGGTAGTACCGGAGCTAGGGAACCATATTTACACCTGCCGTTTTTCAATCTGCTTATATTTGACACATACAATAATAAATAGACTTATATACAGGAATTTAATTTTACCTTGTACAAATCATTTAACCATCACCTGCCGCTTAAGGTTATGTTTGACTGTTACTTAAACCACGCAGTAGGCGTCTGAAGCTTTCAAAAAATAGTGTGGGAATTTGGCTTTAATGTTTGATTAATTACAAATCGCTAAATCTATACTTGTGAGCCGAAATATCGAGGGTAAGGAACAGCTCAAAGTGCTACAAACAAAAAGCCCTACAGGTTTACCTGCAGGGCTTTTTGTTTGTACTGTTAGGCTTTTATGCTTATAAGTTGAAGGTTAAACGGGTAAAGATAAATCTGCCATTATAACCAAACTGTTGTGCACTACGAGAGTAAATAAAACGGCCTGTGCCGGAGCTAGCTGCAGCTACTTCGTCTGGATAAACATCCAGCAAATTGTTCGCACCTACTGTTAACTTAAGGTTATTGTTAAAAGTATATCCAGCACTTAAATCTGTTACTACCTTACCGCCATACCAAACCTGGTTTTCTGTTACATTCGTCGCTTCCTGCACTTTTCCGAAATACACATTACGCAGAAAGAAGTCCCACTTGCTAAGCGAGTAATTTAATGAAAGATTCGCCTTGGTCTGTGGTACAGCAGACTGTAAGTAGATGCGGCTTGCCTCATCAAAATAGGTGCTTTCCCTGCCTGTTAACTGCTCAGATGCATGTATATTTCCTACCAGGCTAGTCTTGGCATAGGTACCTGCCAGGTTACCAGTGAACCGGCCGCCGCCCAAAATTTTGGTATACGTTAAGACAGCATCCACTCCCTTTGTCTCAGTATCAATAGCATTGGCAAAAAAGCGTGCTGAGCCAGCATTGGCCACATCCAGCAACCTGTTTACTTCTGCTTCCTGCGGAGTTGGGTTTGTTGTTACCTTACCAAACTGCCCGGTATAAACAACACGGTCGTTGATGCGGATGAAATAACCATCCAACGTAAGTTTAAAGTCTCCCAATACACTAGTGAAGCCAGCGCTGTAGTTATATGATGTTTCCTGCTTTAGTTTAGGAATGCCCAGCAGCTTAGCCACACGACTGTTGTTTGTAAACGTTCCTGATTCTACAAATACACCATCTGTAAAAAGCGTGGAAGTGGCACTATAATATTGCTGATGCAGTGATGGGGCACGGAAACCTGTGCTTACGGCACCTCTCAATATCAATGCATCGGAGAAAATATGGCGCCCTGCTACTTTTCCATTTACAGTAGAACCAAAATCTGAGTAGTTTTCAAAACGTGCTGCCACATCAATCAATGACCTGCTGGTAAAATTAAGCTCTACATCACCATAAACAGATACCGCCGTACGCGATGCGTCTATTGCATTATCAGGACTGAAACCCGGGAATGATTGAGAACCACCGGCAAAAGGAGAGCCGTTAGCTGCAAACCTTGTGTTTACGGTTCCGCGTGGGTCCGGAATAAGTATAGGGTTACCTGAAGCATCAGTACCCACTCGTGTAGCTTTACCATAGTTCACATATGAGGCCTCTTCTCCGGGTAAGATTTGATAGTTCTCGTAACGGTGCTCTACGCCATAAGCCACGTTTACACCAGCCATAGCATCTTTAAAGAAGCGGCTGAAGTCCAGGTTAGTTGTGTTTTGGGTAAAAGAATAACCACCGGCTTCAAAGGTTGTGGGCGAAGCAGTAAGCATCGATGCATTCAGGGTGTTCTCCACAGTAAAGTCGATGGCATTTTGCCCGTATGTATTGCTGAAGTCTACTTCCCAACTTCCCAACTGCCCCCGGATACCTGCTGACAAAGACCTGTCATAGTTATCTGTTACAATAAGAGGCATGAAGCCTAGTGGATAAATAGTAGCACTTGTCTGCGTAAGTTGAGAAGGTGTTCTATAGAAAGCGGCACCTTCGCCATGGCGATAATTCAAACCACCAAAAGCGTATACTTCTGCTTTTTCAGAGATCGGGTAGGCCGAGTTAAAAAACAGGCTTCCTCCCCTGTTTGCCGACTGCCCGACACGACCGCTAAAGAAATCACGGGTCAGACCCCTTCTGCTAAGCTCTGCTTCTGTAATATCAACTCCTGTTGGCTCCTGACCTGGAGTAGGATTGTTATAATCACTAAAGATTGTACCGGTATAGTCACCGCCACGATCAGTATAATTGCGGTAGTCATAAGAGCCTGCCAGGTTCAGGTAAGACCCTTCAACTCCCAATGGTACACCATAATTGGCATTTACCTGAACGTTCTCACCATCTATACTGCCCTCTGAGCCGTCGGACACATACCCTCCGGTGGTAACGTTGGCATTCAGCTTGTTTACATTATCATTCAATATGATATTGATAACACCTGCGATGGCGTCTGAGCCATATTGAGCAGATGCTCCATCCCGGAGTATCTCAATGCGTTTAATAGCTGCTGTCGGAATGGCATTCAAGTCTGTACCTACTGAGCCCTTTCCAAAGCTACCATTTATGTTAACCAGTGATGTAGTATGGCGTCTTTTACCGTTGATGAGCACCAGTACCTGGTCTGGTCCCAAACCTCTTAGAGACGCAGGATCAATGTGGTCTGTTCCATCGGTCAAAGTTTGCGTATTTGAAGTAAAAGAAGGAGCCACATAGTTGAGTATCTGGTTAAGCGTAACCTGTGGTGCATCCTGCACTACCTCTCTTATATTGATAACATCAACTGGTGCAGGAGTAGTAAGCTGTGAGCGGGGGGCACCTCGTGATCCTACTACAACAACTTCGTTCAGGCTCTGAGCCGTTGAAAGTACAAAGTCAACCGTAACGGTTTGCCCTGCAGCTACTGTTACCTCTTTTTGCGCTGACTCATACCCTATATAACTGGAAACTAAAGTATAAGTACCCGGTGCCACGTTCAATTGATACTGGCCATTTGCATCTGCACTCGTACCTGTTGACTGATCTAAGGTTCTGACCGTGGCCCCTGCCAGTGGCTGAAACTGATCACGAACTGTACCCTGTATTGTTTGCCCATTAACCTGAACAGTTAATGTTAAAATGAGTCCTAGTAGTAAATAAATCTTTAACATAATAAGAAACTTGAAAAACTATATAAGCCTGCTGTTTACTATGGATATATCCCTGCAGGCATCAGCAAAAAATCAAGCTGCGAAATTACAGCAATTTTCATAGTATATACATTAGTTGTATATACAAATCATATTCAAACTGGGTAATAGCCCCTGTTAGTTCCTGAAGCTATCAGCTACGTGTGCCCTAATGGCATTATACTTTATTATTACAGATAAGGTCTGAAATAATGAAACCATCTTTTTAAAGAGATAGCAGGCAGTAAGATAAATGCTGCACCCTGATAATTCGGGAACAGCATTTAAATATTTTAAAGTGAATAAGGTGGGTTTAACTAACTGACCTTATACTACGATACCTCTACGTATTCATAGCCGTCCCTCTATTACTTATTAAAAGCCTGCAGCAGCATCATCACCGCGAGGATCTGCACCGGCCTCTAATTTTCCATTCGGTAGTATGAGAATTGCATTTACTCTTCCATAAGGGTTACGTTGTTCCAGCTTATACCCTTTACTCTCAAGTATGGCACGAACATCAGCAGGTATGGCATTAGGCTCATGCTGAATTTCGTCCGGCAGCCATTGGTGGTGGAAACGTGGTGCTGCCACAGCTTGCTGCATCGTCATGTCATGCTCCAGCACATTAACAATGGTTTGGAAGACAGAGGTAATAATGGTGGATCCGCCTGGAGTACCTACTACCATGTACAGTTTTCCTTCCTTTTCAAGTATGGTCGGTGTCATAGAGCTTAGCATGCGTTTACCCGGTGCTATGGCATTGGCTTTGCCTCCAACTAAACCAAACATGTTCGGCACCCCCGGTTTCGCACTAAAGTCGTCCATTTCATTGTTTAGCAGGAAGCCTGCTCCCTCTACTACCACTTTAGAACCGTAGGCACCATTAAGTGTTGTGGTTGTAGAAACAGCATTACCGGCAGGGTCCACAATGCTAAAATGTGTTGTCTGGTCTGACTCGTAAAAAGGCAGCTCACCTGCTTTAACCTGTGAGGAAGGTGTTGCTTTATCCATACGCATGGTACTCATGCGGCTTTTCAGGTATTCTTTATCCAGCAAACCATTTACAGGCACGTCTACAAAGCCAGGGTCGCCAAGATAGGTGGCACGGTCGGCATACACACGGCGCTCTGCCTCTGTTATTACCTGTACTTCTTCAGCACTTTGCCACCCATACTCCCGCAGGTTGTAAGGCTGAACCATTTCCAGTAGCTGTAGCAAGGCTATACCTCCACTAGATGGCGGCGGCATTGAAATTACTTTATAACCTTTATAGCTTCCTTCTAAGGGTTTTCTCCAGACAGAGGTGTAATCCGCCAGATCCTGCTCGGAGATAATACCACCACCGCGCTTCATTTCTTTTATTAGCAGCTCTGCTGTTTCTCCGGCATAAAAACCTTCCCGCCCTCTGTCACGCACACGTTCTAACGTGCGGGCAAGGTTTTCATGACGAAGCGTATCTCCAGCTTGCCATGTTTGCTCACTGACCAGGTAAGGCGTGTGCTTGTTGTTTTTGATGAAAGCTTCTCTGGACCTATTCAGGCCTTCAGCTTCTTTCTGTGTTAGTACAACGCCATTGCGAGCCAGGTCAATTGCCGGCTGCACCAGGTCCGCCCAAGGTAGCCTACCTAGCTTTTGGTGTAGTTTGACCATACCGTCTACCGTTCCTGGTACACCTACTGCTAGATGACTATCGGTGCTCAAGCCATTAACTACATTTCCGGCACTGTCCTGGTACATTGTTTCGGATGCTGCTACAGGTGCAGTTTCACGGTAATCTAAAGTACCAGTCTCGCCAGTAGCACTGCGAAACACAGTAAAACCACCACCGCCAATATTACCTGCCACCGGGAATACAACGGCCAAGGCAAACTGTGTTGCCACCGTCGCATCGTATGCATTCCCGCCCTTCCTCATGATTTCCATACCCACCCGGGAAGCTTCAGGGTGTGCAGATACAACCATCGCTTTTTCTGCAGTATAGCCAGGCGAATTGTTGTTAACCGCAGTTTCAGTTTTAGTTGCACAACCACTGAAAAAGGCAGGTAGAAGTGCGATAAACAGCAGCCATAGTTTCACCCTTGCTACTGTAGGTACTTGTAGGTTCATTTGTAAAGTTCTTGATGTATTAGGAATTCATTTTTGGCTTAAAACAAGCAAAGCATAAGTGCGTTAGCTAAAGGAGAATGAGGCATTACATGTAATTCAGCCTCTTTAAAAATCCAGTAGCACCTCTGCCTGCTTGGAACGCTTTATTGAGGAGGATAAACAGAAACATTTCTTAAATGTTTTGTCATATGTTATAAAAAGCAAATCATTGATTAGCCCATAGTGACAACATCCCCGTGGTTAAAATTCAATGATTCACTCCTTCAAATTACCTGAGATTGTATTCCTCTCTTTACCAAACACTTTTTTAGGCAACTGCTCACATTTCCAAACCAAAGCTCTGGTTTTCAATTATTACCTCGACCACTATGCACTACCTTCTATGAACAAGCCGGTTTATAGCCATAAACAACTTATCCTCCTCGAAGGGTTTTGACACATATCCATCCATACCAACTTGCAAGTACTTTTCAGCATCACCTTGTATGGCGTTTGCCGTTAGGGCTATGATGGGCACCTCTGCCTTGTTGGGATCAGGTAGTTGGCGGATAATTCGTGTAGCCTCTACCCCATCCATAATTGGCATCTGCACATCCATCAGCACGACATCATACTCATTTTTTGTTGCCAAGGCCACTGCCTCTTCCCCGTTAAATGCCACATCTACTGTAGCACCCCATCCAGAAAGTATCATTTCAGCTAAGAGTACGTTAATCTCGTTGTCCTCTGTTAGCAATACACGTAAATGGCTTAGCTTGCTATAATCTAGCTCCTGCTGCTCTTCGCTTTCAGGCACTCCTACACTTTTAGCGTAGCTAAGTATAAAGTGAAAAGTGCTGCCTGTGTTTTCCTCACTCTCTATCCAAATGCGCCCGCCCTGCATTTCTACCAGACTTTTGCAAATGTTCAATCCAAGGCCTGTGCCGCCGTATTTGCGGGTTGTACTGGAGCTTGCTTGGGTAAATCCTTCAAATATCGTCTCCCACTTGTTCGCCGGTATACCTATACCCGTGTCGCTAATCATAAATTCGATCGTCATCGCCTGATCTGTTTCCTCCAGCACCCGGGTGGAAAGACTTACTGCTCCACGATCCGTAAATTTTATTGCATTATTTAGTAGGTTTAGGAGCACCTGCTGCAAACGGTACGGGTCCCCAACCAGAACACTTCCAGTAGCAGGCAACGGATTGAGCACATAGTTTAATCCTTTTTCTTCGGCTTTATACTTCTGCGCATCAAAGGCTACGGCAACGACCTCGGAAACGGAAAATGGAATTTGCTCCAGGTGCATTTTCCCTGCCTCTATCTTCTCAATGTCGAGTATGTCGTTAATCACCACCAGCAGGTTATCTGACGAACTCTTAATAATTTTCAGGTAGTTCTGCTGTTGATCGTTAAGAGGGGTTTTGCTGAGCAAGCCTGCCATTCCCAATATACCGTGAAGCGGCGTACGAATCTCATGGCTCATGTTGGCCAGGAAAGTTTCTTTTACCCGAGCCGATTCCTCTGCCGCCTCTTTGGCCTGCTTCAGTTCTTCCTCCATCAGCAGACGCTCTGTCAGGTCGTACCCAATAGCGATGACATAAGGTTCTATGGCCCGCTCCTCTACTTTATAGCTATAGAAGTGCAGGTAGCGCAGCTGCTTTTCTTTACCCTCCACTTTTAACACATTATCAAACGATACATCGTCCTGGAGGTGGTGTAGCATAACCTCCACCTGCGCATCCTGCCCACCTGCTAAAAATGTACTAAAAGGCTTACCTACCACTTCTTCTTCAGTGTAAAGGAGGTCCTTCATGAAATAAGGATTAACAGAAAGAATACGACCTTGCATATCATGGCTAATGATGTAAGCCTGGCTATACTTTACCAGGTCTTTATACTTTTTCTGGCTATTGAGCAGCGCCTCATTTGCTTTCCTTCTACCTGTGATGTCACGGGTAGAAGACTGCAGCTGTACTACCTCCCCGTGCTTGTTTAAAATAGGACGTATATTTGTCTCTACCCATACGTAAGAACCGTCCTTTTTACGCTTCCTGTACGGCGCAACAAAATTCTCTCTGGCACCCAATGCCTTTTGCTTTCTTTTCCGATGAATACTTTTTACATCATCAGGATGCGTGATGTCATAAGGTGACGTGCCAATCAGCTCTTCAGGAGTATACCCCAGAAGCTCCGTCACTGCTTTAGAAACATATAAGTAAGTGCCCTCCGTATCATGCAGGCAGATTATATCCTTAGAGTTCTCAGAAAGCAGCCGGTGCAGTTCCTCGCTCTTTATCAACTCTTCCTTTGCCAGCTTCTCGGCGGTGATATCGGTTGAGATACCCAGAATATGCACCTCACCCGCTCCCAAGAAAAATGGCTTTTTCACAGTTCGCAACCACAGAAATTCTCCATTTGGCTTGGTGAACTTCTCTTCAAAACTCTGGGTCTCCATGCTATGGAGTACCAGCTTATCCTTATTTAGGAAGTTAGCCACCTCATCGCTCGGCTCATGGATTTCCTGGTCAGTGCGACCCATGATAGCCTCTGGGGTATGACCAAAGTGCTGGGCAAAACAGGTATTGGCGAAGGTGTAAACACCCTGTGAGTCCTTCACAAAAATGAGGTTTGAGCTGGTATTCATTACCTGCCCCAGCAATTCATTCTTTTCCTTTAACGACTTCTCGGCCAGCTTCTGATCTGTAATATCACGCACGATAAAGAGCACCATGTCCTCCTCGTATCTAACTACGCGACCTTCCCGGTGCTTTACACCCGAGGGAGTGTCCACTGAATACTCAAAGTATGCAAGGCCACCTTCGTTCAGCACCATAGCCATTTTACCGATAAGCTCTTCTGCCAGAGCTGGGGGCAAGACATCTGCCATAGCCCTTCCAATGAATTGCTCCTGAGGCATCAGGGTCGCCATATTACTGGGATTGCTAACTTCAAGATAAACGCCCTCCCTGCTGACAATAAACAGGAGATCCGGTATGGCCCGCATGATGGCGGAGTTCCGCCCTTCACTCATAGATACTTTCTGCTGTGCTGTCCTTAGCTCTGTAACATCTACAGCATGCGAAACTATGTGCTCTACATGGCCCTCTGCATTAAACAAAGGCTTGAACATACGCAATAAAAGACGTGTCTTCCCATTACTGTCTGTTACAGCATCTTCTGTTTCTACGAAAAGCTTTTTATCAAGCACCAGCTCCAGGCTCTGCTGCCACTTATTGCTGACTTCATCTGATAGCGCCTGCAGGATTTCATCCGCTTTTGCAGCTCCCGTCAGTTCCCATCTCTGCAACTGCTCCTTTCTTATATCGCTAGAATTGGCGTATGTTATCCGGAAATTTTTGTCGAAAACAATCAAGTCAGAAGGCAAACTATTCAAGATGGCTTCGTAGTATTCCTTCTGCCTTACTTCCTGCTCCTGCAAGAGCTGCTCTGCCTTTACTCTTCTCCCTCTCTCTGCCTCCAGCTGCTCCCGCAGTGATTCTAATTCCTGTTCTAAAGTCATGGTGTTAATGAAAGCTGTGCAAATTTAAGCTATCACAGACGATTTACCAGCACAATTACTTTCTAAAGTTATATTTACAAATAACCATAAAGCATCTAAGAAGCGCCACATAACACACAAGCATGTTTGATTTTACAGTAAACAATACCATAAATAACAAGTCAATCTAAGCAAAACAATATTATATTAATCCAATAATCTTATTTTCCAATTGAATTTTCTACCATATACTCACTATCCAAAGCAGGTAAAACCCTCCGTTGGCAGCGTGCCCCTCTATACTATGCCACTGCCGGCAAAGAAATGTTGCTGCAGATAAAGGCAAATGAAAGGGGGTTGTTGCCATCGCTTCCTATGACGTCTCTTCCTATTTGAATAAGAGCCAGTACTGAATGTAAGACACTATGTTTCTAAAGCTACTTGCAGGAGCACTGCTAGCAGGGCAACCCTTAAATACTGGATAATAAAATAAGACCTTAGGATAGTCTTATGTTCATACCTTATGCCTTGGAAACGCGGAATTGCTTTGAGAGTATTTTGAGGAACATTATCCTCCTTTACATCTAGGTATAATCACTACTTAACAGCTATATATTTAACTCAAAATGTATACCTTTAGGCCCTGTTACTGAACATCCTATACTTTTTTTTACCACCGTTCACTTTTAGCCTATGAGAACAGCTTTACTCTTATTTTTCTTTACTTTTCTTTTTACCATAAACACTCAAGCTCAGGCAGACCTGGAGCAAGAATACACCAGAACGAAGCTGAAGGGTCTTACATTACAGGACCCTATGGATTTTGACATTGCTCCAGATGGAAAAATTTATGTAGTAGACTTTTTCAATGTAAAAGTATTTAACTCAGAAGGTGAATTACTGAAAGAGCTTTTTCTAGACGATAACTTCGCTGGCTTCGGCATAGCTACCGATAACCAAGGCCATTTCTTTTTATCCAAAGGTGGAAACAAAGTATGCAAGTATACTACAGATGGCGAACTTGTGATGTGCTTTGGCAGCAGCGGAAAAGAACCAGGTCAGTTTAACAGCCCCCGCGGGATTGACCTTGATGCAATGGGCAATATTTACGTAGCAGACGCGGACAACTATCGTGTACAAAAGTTCGACAGTCAAGGAAATATACTGCAGGTATACGATAGCCTAGAAACGTCCTCCGATAACTATCTTGAACCATACCAGGTTAAGATTGATGCTAACAATAGCTTGAATATCGTTGGCGTCCACTGGTTTAAGCGCATCAAACAAGATGGCACACCTGAGCTTCTTATAGATGGTGCTTTTATACAAGATGTTGCCTTTGATCCAAAAAACAACATTTATTTGACGGCTGCACCCGCCTGGCAGGATGGACATTACATTACCAAGTACAGCCATAACGGCGACACACTTGGCACATACCTAATAGAAGGATCGGAGGAGGGTATGTTATCAGGCTCGGATACACGATTGTCTACCGACCCTGATAATAATCTTTGGGTCATGGAGTTTACATCTCGCAGCTTGAAAGGCAGAATCCATAAGCTCTCGCCAGACCTCGATATTATACTTACTTTCGGTAACGCAGGCGCTGACAACAAGAGTAAGGTTTCAATTAGTCATCCAATGCGCTTTGATGGTGCAGGAAACCATTACAGCCACGAAAATGGGAAGCTGAGCCTGTTTGATAACAACGGCAACCACATTCGTACATTCGGAGGAACCGGAGAATTAGACTTCTTTCCCTATCTAATCAAGGACTTTGCATTTGACAGCCAAGGAGCTCTATTTGTTATAGCTGATGACGAAAAAGGCATAGTTCATAAATTTACGCCTACCGGGGAGTATGTTACTAGCTTACTAAAGCAACCCCTCCTCTCGGAGGGCAGCAACTTTTTTCCTAGTACTATACTACTCGATCACTCGGATAATATTTATCTTATCCAGAATAATCGTTGCCTTAAATTTAATTCATCTGGAAAGCTTATAAGCGATTTCGTCTTTGCAATTGATGGCTACACAAGCCCTATTTATAATATCTGCATCGACGCATTAGGCTTCTTCTACTTCGTTGAGGACCATCATGTCATGAAATATGACCAGGCTGGTGCAATGGTAATGCAATTTGAAGCCACTACTCCAAGCACAAAACACCCATCAGGACATGCTACCATTGCCGTTGATGGCTTGGGCTTCATTTATGTTGCAGACAGGATAGAGGACAAACTGATAATAAAAAAATATAGCCAATCTGGGAAGCTAATAGCACTGATATCTAATAAGTACAAGTTAGAAGGTAATCCGAGTCTCTTTGACCTTAAAGTAAGCAAAGATGGGAGCACCATCTGGGTCGCTTTAAAAGGTTATAGCCATTTTAATAACATTCTGGTTTACCAGAACAACGATGCACCTCCTGTACCCAACAGGATAACCGGCACCATCTACGCCGACAGCAATTTGAACTGCGCGCAGGATGAAGGAGAAGAAGGTTTGGAGGATATTTTGGTAATGGCCACTCCGGGCCCATACTTTGGACGAACCAACAGCTATGGACAGTTTACCCTGCCTGTACCCCCAGGAGAGTATAGCGTAAAACAGATAGTACCGGAGCAGAGCGGGAAACATATCCGACAAGTCTGTCCGTCAGGCGAAGGCAGTTATACGGTCGAATTATCTGGAACTGCAGGAGCCAGCACCTCAGTTCTCTTCGCCAACCAAGTCACCCTCTCCCCCCACCTCTCCGTCAGCGTCTCCTCTACCCGCCGCCGGCGCTGCTTCGAGAGCACCACAACCGTACATTACGTGAACTCTGGTTTTGCTACTGCACCCGATGCCAAGGTATATGTACAGCTGCCAGCTGAGGTGGAGCTATTATCTGCAGACAAGGCCTATACCCGCCTACCCGACGGCACCTATGAGTTCAAGGTGGGCGACCTGGCGAATGGGCAGCAAGGGACGATCACCATCCAAGACATTGTAACCTGCGGAGACGAAAGCGTGCGAGGTCGCACCGTCTGCACCCGCGCCTGGATAACACCCTCAAACAACGCACCTGCTCAACCAACACCAACTATTACCATCACCGGCCGCTGCGATCCCAATTCGGGCAGGATTCGCTTCGTAATTAAGAACTCCGGCACAGCCGATATGGAGCAACACGAGCTGTTCGGCAAGTTCAGGGATGGCAGGCTGGCCTCCAAGGAGCAGTTTCGACTGGCTGCCGGCGACAGCATAGTGCTGTGGGTGCCCTCCATGGGCTATACCTGGCGACTGGAGGCGCACCAGCCGGAAGGAAACGGCGACAACAAAACAGCCAGTGTGACCATTGAGGCCTGCACCGACGCAAATGCAGGCGCAACCGTGAGCTCTGGCCTTGTGAACCTGATGCCGACAGATGACGAGGAGGCCGAGGTGTCGAAAGAGTGCCTGATGATCACAGACTCCTTTGATCCGAACGATAAGCTGGTGACGCCAGTGGGCAGGACAGACGAAAACTATACTCCTTTTAACACAGCACTTAAGTATAAGATCCGCTTCCAGAACACGGGCACGGACGTGGCTTACCGCGTGGTGGTGGTAGACACGCTCTCCGAGCACCTGGACCTGAGTACGCTGCAGGTCGGGGCCGCTTCGCATGCACATCGCTTTGAGGTGAGCGGCAAGGGCCGGCCGGTACTTACCTGGACTTTTGATAACATCATGTTGCCCGACTCCACCTCCAACGAGCCGGGTAGCCACGGCTATATTCAGTTTAGCATCAAACCAAAGGCAGACCTGCACGAGAAGACCGCCGTGGAGAACTTCGCCGACATCTTCTTTGACTATAACTCTCCAGTTCGCACCAACGTCACCGTAAACCGCATCTACGACATGCCGGCGGTAGTGGACGAGGCGGTGCGCGTAAACCTGGAGGATGTATTGGCCACACCGGCTATCGCGGCCTTTGAGCCTGCTGTCGGTAAGGTAGGCACTGAAGTCATAATCACGGGTAAACGCTTCGCCACCAATGCCGCCGCCAACAACGTATACCTGAACGGCAAAGCCGCCACCGTAGTCAGCGCCACAGCCTCTGAGCTGCGTGTGCTGGTGCCCGCCGGTGCGACGACAGGTGCCTTGCAGGTTGTGACACCAGACGGTGGGGTTACAACAACTGCGACTTTTGAAGTATACCAGCCGCCGGTGCTCAGCTCCTTTAGCCCGGGAGAGGGCATGGTAGGCAATATTGTAAACCTGCACGGGCAGCACCTGCAACCGGAGCTGATTGAAGCTGTAACCCTTGGCGAAATCGACTGCGAAATCGTCCACCACAGCGGCGACATAGTGTCAGTAAAGGTGCCTTCCGGAGCCGTGACGGGCACTTTCGCCATCCGCACCAAAGGAGGTCAGGTGGAGAGCGCCTCCTCCTATACCGTCTGGTACAAGCCAGTCATCAGCAGCCTTAGCAAAGAAAGCGGCATCGTGGGAGACATATTCACCATCACGGGCGAAAACTTTACAGCGGATAAGGACCGGCTCAAGGTGCTTTTTGCGCTAGTGCAAGCCCCGGTACTGGAGGCAAGCCCGCAACGCCTGGTAGTACAGGTGCCGGAGCAGGCTGAATCTAACAGACTTATAGTGGAGACACCAGGTGGCCCAGCATTTGCGCAGTTTGAGGTAATTCCGGGGCCGAGGTTTACGGCCATGCAGCCGGCACAGGGAAGTGTGGGCACGGTGGTGGAAATATGCGGCCAGCACTTCGGTGTAATGGGGCTGCAAGACAAGATCGCTTTCAATGGGCAGGAAGCTTTAGTGCTGGATACCTCTGGTAACAAGTATAAAGTAAGGGTACCACGCGGTGCCACCACCGGTAAGGTACAGATAACTGGCTATGGCGGCAAAGCCTACAGCACCGCTGATTTTGTGGTGGAGGAGCTCACGCCGGCAGAAGCCATACAAGTTTATCCTAATCCGAACTCTGGTCGCTTCACCCTTAGCCTGCTGCACGCCGATTTTGACGTACAATCTGTGGAAATTTTTGATGGAATCGGGAGGTTAATCCATACTACCACCGTTCATAGCCCACAGCCGCAAAAGCTGGAACTGCAGATCAGGTCGGCAAAACCCGGCCTCTACACCTTGCACATTAAGACAGAAAGGGGCATGATCACTAAAAAGATAACAGTGCTATAAGCCTCACATTATTCATTTGGTTAAGGACTGGGGAATCTACAGGCTCATCAAGTATATAATTCAAAAGCACTCCTTGCTTTATGTTTATTACCCTTAGAGGCGTAGTTTGATTTGCAGGTGCACCACGTCCTAGCCATCTCAACTAAAGTAGGAGCTTGACAGAATGATGAGAAAGTAATTAATTTCATAATCAATTTCAAAGCCGCCTCGTCAGCATAGTAGACGTTAGAGAACAGAGAAGGCTCCTCATGATGAGGAGCCTTCTCTGTATATACCCAATTGCACCTACTGTGATGAACAGATAATAAAATGCTATTCATAAATTGACTTTACCGCACCTCCCCCACCTCAACATCATCACTAATGGCTACCAAACCCTGCTGCAGCAGCTCTATCTTTCCCTTCTATTATGAGGTCCAACTAAAAGATAGAACTACAAGTATACCTTTCACGCGAACCACGTCGCTATTGCACGCATTTCCTTTTCCAGAATTTCCTCTATCATGCTGATCTCTTCAGCATAGATAGTTTTTTTTGCGCATGCCAAAGTATAGGGTGTTCTCAATGATGCTGTGCCCTTCCCAAAGCAGTTCAATGCTACCGCTGCCCAGCTCCTTCTTAGATAGGAAGTCCGGTATAACAGCAACGCCTTTGCCGCCACTGATACAGCGAATAATTGAGCTCAGATTAGGCACAATATAGTTTGGTTTGAAATCCGGCCGCTTTCCGAAGTTCTGATTCCAGAACCGCCTGAGATGCTCCATATCCCCTGTTGTACCATACCAAATTTGCTGTTATAGCCAGTCCTGCATTCCTTCAAGATCATGTAGCTTGACCAGTTTCGTAAACTTATGTGTAGGTGTTTTTTCTCCGGATACCAGCACGATTCTCTCTTTGGAAAAAGGTTTATAAGTAAGGTTTTTGTAGTCCCCTTTCTGCGGTGTCATAATAAGATCCAGTATGCCACTATCTAAATCAGCCAGCATCTGAGGGTAGTCGCCGAACTTGATGATAACGTTGAAAGGAAGTGTAGACAAGTAGGGCTCCAATGTAAACTGAAATGTCTCGAAACACATCCCGACGCTGATAGTGGGCCGCTCCTTTTCTGCGCTTTTACAGAATAGCTCCTCAGCAGCTTCCAGTTTGGTGATCGCCTCCAGAACATAGTTGTAAAGCACCTTGCCACGCTCGGTAGGCACCATTTTACGGGAGGTTCGGTCAAATAATTTATAACCTACATAGGCCTCTAAAGAGCTCAGGTGTAAGCTAACTCCTGGCTGGGAAATATAGAGCGCTTCTGCTGCTCCTGTCAGAGTACCTGCCTCATATATGGCCTTAAAGGTCCTGAACCACTCCAAATTTACCACAAGCTATCTATAATTACACTGATACAATGGTATAGTTTACCTTATTTTCCAAATAGATCTGCCGCCAGTAATTTTGTAGCACAATAAAAGTGAGACAGATGAAAAAGATATTTGTAATTAACAGCGGACAGATCTTCTGCCATTCTGGTGGACGATTCAACACCACCATTACTTCTTTAACGATTGATTACTTTACCAATAAAGAAGGCTATGAAGTAAGGTTAACCAACATAAATGAGGAGTATGACCCTGAAGAAGAGGCAGAAAATTTCACGTGGGCTGATGTAATCATTTACCACACCCCTGTATGGTGGTTCCAGTTACCACATGGCTTCAAGAAATACATCGACGAAGTATTTACTGCCGGTCATCAGAAAGGTATCTATCCCAGCGACGGAAGGTCTGCGGACAATCCTGCTGTCAACTATGGAACCGGGGCATGCTCCATGGGAAGGAATATATGCTAACCACTTCCTGGAATGCTCCCGAAACAGCTTTTACCTTGCCTGGAGAGTTCTTCATGCAGAAGTCTGTGGACGAGGGGCCACTGTTCGGTTTTCACCGGATGAACGCTTTTACCGGAATGCAGCCACTGGAGAGCATTCACTTTCATGACGTAGAGAAGAACGCAGACATAAAACGGGACATACAGCGGTATAAGGCTCACCTGAGCAAGCTGTTTGGAAGAGAAGTAGAAGCCTCAAACCCGTTACAGGCACATGTGATGCGGTAAAGTGATAACGGGGTAAGCAATAGAATACCCCTTTTAAACGGCTACGTAATCTCTCAGAACTGCCAAGTCCTGGTAGAGGATCACGATTATGCAGTCCTTGAATCTACTATAACAAGAAAGCCGCTCCACAGTAAATGGAGCGGCTTCTATATCATGTATCCTAATCAGATTTCCGTTTTGGAAGCTTAGCACAGGCTATTACGGCTGTAGATTATTATGTAGCTTCCTTCAAGAGATCTGATGTTAAGATCAGCGCCATAAAGGTTCTAGGGAATCAGCCGATCTTTCTGCAGTTGCGCGAACAGGTCGAAAAACGACTCTTCCGTTTGCTGATATACAGTGAAGCCTAGCTTGCGGCTCTTTGACATGTCAGTCATGACTTCTATCGGGCGCCCCAGGTCAAGATCAGTATGCCACGGAGAGGCCAATCGATTAAGATCCGGCTCTACCAGGTTGTGCCGCTCAGCAATCTGCTGCCACAGCGGACCATCGTTGGCCATCTCTGTTTCCAAAGGATGTATAGTGCCGTCGAAACCTACATACTCAACACCAAACCAGTTTGCCAGTCGCTTCCAAAGCCATTTCCATCGAAAGGTCTCCCCGTTCACAACGTTAAAAGCTTCGTTATGTGCCGCCTCAGTTGTGGCTGCCCAAACTAGATGCTTGGCCAGCACCCGCGCATCTGTAACATCAGATAAGCCATTCCATTGTGCTTCAGAACCGGGCCAGCGGAAAGGACGCCCGCTCTCTTTGCAAATGCTGGCATAGACCGCTAAGGTAGTTCCCAGGTTCATCTGGTTACCTACTGCCTTGCCAATAACTGTATGGGGTCTATGGATGCTCCAGGTAAAGTTATCGCGGGCAGCGGCGGCATACACCTCATCTTCCTGGGCATAGTAAAAGTTCTCTATGTCTAACCGGGGCTGCTCCTCGCGCAAGGGCGTTTCTGGCAGAAAGCCCTCTTTAGCATATGCCTCGAAAGGTCCAAGGTAATGCTTCAGGCCTGTTACCAGGGCCACATGCTGCACCGACTTCTTCGGGGCCAAAGCATCCAGCAGGTTACGAACCATAGCTGCGTTCACCCTGATGTTTTCGGCCTCTGTTTCCATGCGCATCCAACTTGTGATAAACACATGCGTTGGAGCAACCTCAGCCAAGGCTGCTGTTAAGCTTTCTGGGTCTAGCAAATCAGCAGCAACAGGATACATACCATCAACTTTATTTGGGTTGCGAGCCAACCCGTAGGTGGTCCACCCTTGTGAGATAAGTTCATGAGCCAGGTTGCTCCCTGTTATACCGCTTGCACCTACAATCAATGCAGTTCTATTCATATTTTTAATCTATTTAAGGTGTATTGCCTCTGAAAGAAGGCTTTTCTACCTGTTAGAAATCAATATCTTATTTGGGGTGAACTACTACTCCCCTACTTGCTGGAAGTAGTTCACAGTTGCTAAACCTCTGTAGACAGATAAAGTTTAAATTCTGTACTTCTATCACCAAAAGCTAATTTGAACGTTCATTCCATACTCTACTAAAGCCAAAAGCCACTACAGGTAGTGGCTTTTGGCTTTAGTAGAGTATAACCTAAGCTGCTGCTATGTACTTTCAAATTCATTTTAGAAGACACATAGCAGCAGCACTTAATAACTTTTTGGAGCGTCCTTTAAATTATAGATAAGTTGATCTTCTTCTAAAGCGATAGCTATATCCTCCTATATTAGGAAATCGGCAGTTAAAGCTATTCGCATGTTTCAGTATACTTTTTAAAATTATCCAATATTGCTTGCCACCCACTCTGTTGCATTTCCAGCGGTAAAGTATCTTCTGCCTCAAAAGTCTCCACTATGTCAGTTGTGCTGCCATTATCCGTAAAAGCAACACTTACTTTTCTACCATCCAATATGGTGTACTCAATTAACTCATGGTCTTTTATGGAAGTATAAACACCTTCAAAATCAAAACTCATACTGCCATCTTTGGCCGCCATTGTTGTTTGAAACTTGCCTCCTTCCTTTAGGTCATTGTCAGCATATGGGGCGTGCCATTCATCAGAAGCGAATGCCCAATTTGTGATGTGCTGTGGATCGCTCCAGCATTTCCATACTTTTGCTATTGGTGCAGCTACAGTAGTTTTGATAGTAATCGCTGTTCTGTTTTCGACTTCCATACTCATCTTTAGTTATAGGTTGAACTACAGTTTATATCAATTTTTATTGTACAGCATTTAATTGATTATAAGGAAATTATCCTGAATACCGATAGAACAAACTTAGCAGGATTATTTGATAAACAGCTTGTGCAAAAACGACAAATGGTGGGCGTTTTGCGACAGTAAATTCGTATAATAGCTTTATGAAAAAAGTTTCAATCCTAGTTCCCGAATTGTCAGTAATGCAGGCCATTGCAGATCCGCGCTATCTTTTTACTTCTGTTAACCAGTTTTTGGCTGCAGCAGGCAAACAGCCGCTCTTTGATGTACAGCTTGTAGGGTATGAAAGTGAGATAAAACTGAACGACGGCCTCTTTACAGTTCATCCAGATAAAGTTCTGAAAGAAGTAACGCAAACAAACCTGATCATAATACCTGCGTTAGCTGGAAATATGGAAACCGCTGTGGCTGCAAACCAGAATCTGGTACCTTGGATTGTGTCACAGTATAACGGTGGCGCCGAGGTGGCATCGCTTTGTGTAGGTGCTTTTTTGTTGGCTTCTACAGGGTTGTTGTCCGGCAAAAAATGTTCTACCCACTGGAATTTTGCGAATAAGTTCAGGGAAATGTTTCCGGATGTAGAAGTGGTAGATGGAAGTATAGTGACTGAGGAAAACCGCTTATACTCTAGTGGTGGTGCCAGTTCTTATTGGAACCTGCTGCTGCACTTGGTTGAGAAGTACACAGACCGCGAGACGGCCATACTTGCCTCTAAATATTTTGCCATCGACATAGACAGGAATAGCCAAGCTGCCTTTGCTTTGTTCCAGGGGCAGAAAGATCATAACGATGCAGCCATAAAAACAGCTCAAGAGTACATTGAAAGCAATTACTATGACAAAATAACAGTAGACCAGTTAGCTGAAAAAGTTTGTATTGGCCGCCGCAGCTTCGAGCGCCGTTTCCATAAAGCCACTAAAAACTCTGTGCTTGAGTATGTGCAACGCGTAAAGATTGAAGCCGCCAAACGTAGTATTGAGACCAGTAGAAAGAACATAAATGAAGTAATGTTTGAAGTTGGCTACACTGACACGAAAGCTTTCCGGACAGTTTTCAAAAAACTAACAGGACTTACACCTGTAGAATATCGGAATAAGTATAATAAGTTAGCCCAAAAGAAGGTACCCCTAACAGTGACCTAAAGTATGACCAGTGATTTTTTCAGCTGTTCATTTCTTTAAAATCAGGTATAAACGATCTCGTCATTTATACAGATAATTGCGCCAGAGCTTCATCTCGTAATGCAGGTATAATCTTCAAAGCCACAAACATTTTCTTTCTCCAGTTTTGTAGTATTGTGACAAGTGCACATATAGCCCATCTGTACTGTGACTTTCTACTAATCCTACATCTACCTTCACGTGCTCCCTTCCCTGCGTGACAGCCAAACAGTAGTAGTAATAAGAACTGAAGAGACTGATTCTTTAAAAATTGTACATAGGCAGTAAAACAATGTATAGTACAGCAAAAACTATATATTTTATCTTATTTCCACACTTGGATATTTATATTTCGTAGTGATTAATAGAAGCGAAAGAAGAGTAACTTCTATTAAGATCATGTTCCAATCCATTTAGTGAGACTCAAAGAGCAGATTCTTATGATTGAGCAAAGGGAAATCTTTCGATTGAAAATCGCTGAACTTGAATGAGAGTTAACAGGAATGGAAAGAGAGCTTGAAATAGAAGCTGCTTTGGAAAGAGTACGTGCAAGAGCTTTGAGCATGCATAACACATTTGAATTAAGTGCTGTGTTGTCTGTTCTTTTTGAGCAATATGATATTCTAGGCATTTGCCCGGTGTTCTCCCATCTTACACTTTTCGATACAGAAAACAACAAGTTCTCCTTTAGAACAACGGGAAGAGATGGCCAACGTGTGCAGGCAGAGCAGAGAATTGACATAGACGCAATAGATGCCTGGAAAGACAGCGTAGAGAACTGGAAGAAAGGAGGTCCAAACCAGGTAAACACTCATATGTATCCTAAAGAGATACTTCCCCAGGTGTTTCAGTTATTCCATGAGATCCTTTCAGTAATACCTGCAGAAGCCAGATATTACCCGGAAGATTTTCCTGAAGGAGTATTTATTACCCAAGGTTACTGCAGATTTGGCTACGTAGGGTTCGGCCATAACAGGCCAGCAACAGAAGAAGAGAAAGTTGTTGTAAGAAAGATGGCTGTTGAGTTTGAAAGGTTATACCAACGCTTTATCGACTTGCAAAGAGCAGAAGCTCAAATAAAAGAAGCTCAGGTTGAGGCTTCGCTGGAACGGCTAAGGGCACGAACCATGGCGATGCACAGCAGCGATGATGTGTTTATTCATAAGGCTTTTATTATGCAGCATATTAAATAAGCTCAGCTACTAAGATAACTGCGCAAAACAGAGCAGAAGCAGTATGTGAAGTAGGCTAGTGATTCACTACAATGTGCCTGTATTTTACGCAACTTAAACCATGCGCAACTCCCTCAAAAGTCTGCTGTTGGGTATAACCCTGCTGTCAAGTATAAGCTCCTGCGATAAAGATTCTGAGCTAAGCCTGCCGCCTGCTACCCAGGATGGTCGCAATACCCTGGGCTTTAAAGCCAATGGCAAGATATGGGTAAACCACGGCGACATTTGCAATTGGTCCGTTTGTGAAGATAATGTAGTAGAAGGAAGGCTCCATAAGAACGTAGACGGAAGTTATACCCTGGTATTGCAGGCCTACTACAATAATAAGAGTAAGAACATCTCGCAGCTGTTCACACTTACTGCCTACCAGGTAAGCAAGCCCGGCACCTATACGTTAACAGATGCCCATGAGGACCACACCAGCCTGGTGATAGACTCCTTAAAAAACAATTTTTACCATACTGGTGCCCCTGATTCAGAAATGACGCTGCGGGTTACGCGCCTCGATACGGTTAACCACGTGGTGTCCGGCACTTTCGAAGGCAGGCTTGGGCATTATAATGATGCAGCTAAAACGATAACAATAACCGACGGCCGCTTCGACACAAAGCTTACTTACAGTTGGTAAGAACCTCTTGCTACATGCCAACTGTAAATTAAAGCTCCAAGGGTGACGTAAAGTGTAAGGCTGGGGTTGCTACAGCACTGGCTAGTGCAGCTTTACTATACCAAGGTCCAAGGCTTTTACAATAAGCTCGGCCGGTGATTTAATGTTGAGCTTGCGCAGAATGTTTTTTCGGTGGGAGTTAATCGTGTGCGGGCTCAGGAAAAGCTTATCTGCTATTTCTATGGAAGATTTGCCTGCCGCAATCAGCTGTATGATCTCTATTTCGCGGGGGCTTAAGTTTGTTGCCACAGCAACAGGCTCAGGAGTAGCTGCTTCTGACAAAATTACCTCCAGCACTTTGCTGCACATAAACTTCTCTCCCCTGGCGGTTGCTCTTACTGCATTAATTAGTTCCTGCTCACCGCACTCCTTCAGTATGTAGCTACAAACTCCATACTTCAGCGCCTCCATTACCACGGGCCTTTCCGGGTCTTTGGTGATAGCTAAGATTTTACTCCCGGGCGCTGTTTGCCTGAGCGAAATCACATCCTGCACGCAAAAATGCTCAGGTCCATTACAATCTATCGTGATTACATCAGGCTTTAAATCCTGGGCAATCTCAAGTAAATCTGAGGCTGCATTAACCTCACCCAACACCTGGATATCTTCCTGCTCTGCCAGCAGCATAACGAGGCCTTTCCTGATAAGCAGGTTAGCTTCGGCTATAAGCACGGATATCTGATTCATGAGCAGCTGAGTGTTGTCTGTAAATCTGTTTACTAGACTGGAATGCTAAATTATTTAGATTAAATCTAAATAACAAGCATTATATACGACAAAGCAGCTGCAACAGTATTAAATCTCGATAATATTGGAAAGTACGTTCTGAGACCTAAGATCCTTTTCAGAGGATATAGCGATCAAAGACATGCTACCTTTCAGCTAGTTAACCTTTAGCTTTCTTACTCTTTCTGGCTTTTTGGTCTCCTTATTCTTTCTCCTTCCCCACCAGATTGCAAAGCCTGTAACAGGTAAACTAGCTGCAATTAAGCTGGCAAAAAAGGCGATTGTTTTACCAACTATACCTCCTATGGCTCCTACATGTATGTCGTAGTTCATGCGGATGATCTTGTCTGCTAGTGAGGCTTCTGAGAACCTTCCGAAGCTATGGGTAACAGGTATCTCCTCTAAAGTGTACTGGTCGAAATACCGATAATCGCCGCGCCAATAAGTATCTGTGTCGGGGTTAATGGCTGTCTCGATGGAGGCTTCATCATCATGCGGCACGTGTACTTCCAGGCTACCCCCTACCTGCTGGTGCTCTTCCAGCATCTTTAACCAGACCCGATCCATGGCAGGCATATCGGTATGGCTTACCTGCTGTGCCGGGTCTGAGTGGGGCTCATAAAACTCCACCAAGCTCTCCCCTCCCGAGGCCGCCCAATAAACTGATTTAGAGAACCACTGAAATCCCATTATCAAGCCAGTAAGCCCGATAAAGATGGCAACCCAGGTCATGTAGAAACCCAGTACATTGTGCATGTCGTAGTTTACGCGTCTCCACCTGGCACCCCATTTAACTGAGAAGCGTTGTTTGCGGGCAGCTTTGTTTTTAGGCCACCAAAGTATAAGCCCCGTCAGCAGCATCAGCACAAACACTAATGTGCCGGAGGCAACAATCGGCTGCCCCACCTCAGGTGGTAACCACAGGTAATAGTGCCCCATGATCAGGATCCGGAAAAAATCCTTATCCATATCTTTTACCTTGATCACATCACCAGTGTACGGATTCAGGAAGACCGTGAAGTAGTACTCCGGTTCAAAACTGAAGTATACCACTTTAGAGGCTTTCCCCTGCTCATAGCTCACACTGTGTGCCATCTTACCTGGTAGCTGTGCGTCCGCTATTTCCCTCAGCTTGGATGGGGGCAGCTTCTCCTCGTTCTGATGCGCTACAAAATGATAGGGCTGGGTGGCGTACTCTATTTCACGCTGGTAAGCCAGCATACAGCCTGTAATTCCCAGAAACAACACCAACAGCCCGGATGCAAATCCGAGCCATAGGTGTACTTTACCAACCAATTTTCTAATCTTCATGCTTTAAAACTTATATCCTACACTTACACGGTACTGGCGAGGAGCCTCTGTTTGCCAGTAATAGCCGTCGCTGCTGCCATCATAGTTAAAGTCGTAAGGAGAGCCGGAGTACAGGTACTCATCCAGTATGTTGTTTACATTCAGGGCCAGGCTCACTTTTCTGAACTGGTAAGAAACAGCTCCATCCAGGCGGAAGTAGTCAGGTAGGAGGCTTTCAGGGTTTTCGCTCACAAACCAAGGGAAGCGCTCAAGTTGCCACTGGTAGCCTAAGGATACCCCTGCACCTTTCAGCAAGCCTTTTGGCTGCCGGTAAGAAAGCCAGGCGTTGGTGATGTGCTTGGCATAACCAGGCACTTTTGTTCCGATTTTAACAGGGTCTGTGTCTTCTGTTATTTCAGAGTTGGTAAAGGCGTAGTTAAACACCAGCCCCAGGTTTGGCACTACCTCTCCGCGCACGTCCACCTCTATACCCTGGGTTTGGGTTTGGCCCAACTGCAGGGATAGTGTTTGAGTAGGGTCGTTAGGGTCAGCTACCAACTGGTTGTTTTTGGTAATCTGGTAAGCCGAAACAGTGGAGTTCCATCTGCCGCCAAACCAATCCCGCTTAAATCCAACCTCTGTGTTATTTCCGGTGATAGGCTTCACTTTCTCATCATCTGCCAAACGCCCATTCTGCGGAATAAAAGACTGATCGTACAGCGCGTAGACAGAGGTATTTTTATCAAGCGTGGCACTTAAACCTACACGGGGAGTAAACTTCTCGTTCTTGATGATGGTGGTATACTGGTTTGTTTCAGATTTCGTGTAACGTCCTGCCAGGGTCAGGCGCAACCTGTCATTTAAGAATGCAAGTTCATCCTGCAAGTATAGGGCTCCGTACTTTTGCCCCAGTATGTTGCCTCCGGCACGGTCTTCAAGCGACTTACTGCGATCTATCACCGGTATACTGCCCTCATCAAGGCCATACACTGGATTGTAGATATTAAACGGCCTGTTCTGATCCAGCACAAAGTATTGATTCCAATCGGCCAGATACTCTTTGTTCCCCAGGTCTGCCCCACCTAGTATGCGGTGCGTGACAGGACCAGTCTTTACTTCACCGTTTACAAACACTTGCCCAAACTTGCTTATGTTACGGGCATCCCAGCTGCTAAGCGTGCGCTGCATATCGCCTGCGGCATCTACGCCTGCCAGCCAAAGGGAACTACCCACCTGGTTGTAATGGAAGTAAGCTGTCTGGGCTGTTAGTTTCCACTTATCGCTGAAGGCATGCTCAAACAACAGGAAGCCGCTGTGGTCTTTCATGTCTGATGGCTCCAGGTTCGGGTCTGCAATGGTGAAGCTACGCGGCAGGTCTGCGTAATCGCGTGCTGAAAAGACATAGGCCGAGCCGATGGCCGACATGCGGGAAAACTGGTAAGTATACTCTGCTGTGAGTGATGTTCTGTCGCTGAAGTTATACTTTAGCACCGGTGCAATGGAGTAACGATCGTTGTACTCAAAGTCCCGCCACGATTCCTTCTTCTGCCCCATCAGGTTCAGGCGGTACAGCAGCTTTCCATCTCTGGTTACTTTGCCATCCAAGTCGGCTGTGGCACGGTAAGTGTCAAAGCTACCCAGCGTCAGGGTTACTTCCTTGCCTGGCACTCCTGTAGGCTTTTTGGTAACCACATTGTAAAAACCGGCAGGATCACCGTTGGCCAACATAAATCCGGCAGGTCCTTTCACAAACTCAATGCGCTCCACAAAGGACATATCTTCTGAAAGCGGCCCCCAGGTCGATTCCACGTTCATGCCATTGCGGAAAGGCGCCACTCTTGCACCGCGCATGTTCATGCGGGTATAGTTGCCCCAATGCTCCTGCATGGTTACGCCACTTACGTTGCGCGACACTCCCTCCAGCATATCAAACACCTGCTGGTCTTGCAGCACCGTGCCCGTTATGACCTGTATGTTTTGCGGCACCTCCAGCAGGCGGGTCTGCAAGCGCAGTGATTCTGATGGAAGCGTGGCGTTATATTTGTCTCGCTGTGCAGTCACCACAACTTCCTGAATGCGGGCCGCACTCTCGCTTAGTGTGAAGTTGGCTGCTGCCTTACTGTTAGCGGTAACTACTATGTTTTGTTCCTGAGGCTCTACCCCCAGCATCTGCACATGCAGGACATATGTACCAGGCTTAATCTTAGCGATGGTATAGTTACCTTCGGAGTTAGTATTAGCTCCCAGGTTTGTTCCTTTGAGACCGATAGATACCCCAACAGCCGGCTCACCGTCGGTAGTTTGAACATGACCTGTAACAGCACCAGTTTGTGCATAGGCTACTTGTAAATTGAGAAGAATAATAAAAAAGGTTAGCAGCCCTTTTAGTATATTCCGGGAGGGATCAGAAGTAAATATCTCCATATATCGCTTATTTAGAATTAATCTATATAAGCCAAAAGTATAGCAAGCCAGAGCTCCCGCAAAATTTCTGCATAAGAATACCTAGTACTAGTGATAGGTTTGACTACAGCTAGCTAATGTTATAAAGATATCAGTGGTTAAACACGTATCTTAAACTACTCCTGCAGCACATTATAGTAAGTGATCGTACTGCAGCACCTGCCTTATCCGTCTATAAAACAAAAGCGTGCCGGTATCGCAGGGATACCGGCACGCTTCTTTGGTGATACTATGATTCAGGAAAGCTTAATTTAGGCCTGATTCCTACACTTTCTACTTTAAACTGTCTATACTATACTTTCATTGCCCAAACCAAGGCACTTGCACCAAGTATAGCGGCATCAGCTTCTTTTAGTTCGCTAAACATTAGCAATACCTTATTTTTGAAAACAGCCAGGAGGTTCTTTTCCATATGCTCCCTTACCGGATTCATGAGCAAGTCACCGGCTTTGGTTACCCCGCCAAAAAGCACGATAGCCTCTGGTGAGGAGAACATCACGAAGTTGGCAAGTGCCTCGCCCAGTATTTGACCTGTAAACCGGTAAACCTCTTTTGCTAATTCATCCCCTTGCATGGCGCATTCAAATACTGCCTTCGAGTCGATAGCATCTTCAGGATAGTCGTGCAACATGCTATGCTGCTTTGCTTCGGCTAGCAATTCTTTTGCTGTAAGCACTATACCTGTAGCTGAGGCGTAGGCCTCTAAGGAACCATATACGCCTGTTGACCAGTGCTGCCTTCCACCTGGGCGTATAATGGTATGGCCAAGTTCACCGGCAAACCCATCGTGGCCGTAAACTAACTCGCCTCCACAAACAATGCCGCTTCCTACACCAGTACCAAGTGTAATCACAATGAAATCTTTCATCCCCTTGGCTGCGCCATACATCATCTCTCCTACTGCAGCCGCGTTAGCATCATTCGTAATAGAGCAAGGCAAGTGGAATTTGTTGCTTATCAGGCTGGCAAGTGGCACGATTCCCTTCCAGTTAAGGTTAGGCGCATGCTCTATAGAGCCAGAGAAAAAATTTGCATTGGGAGCGCCAACGCCAATTCCTTTTATGTTCTCTAAACCTACTGACTCAATGGCTGGCAATAAAGAAGTATAAAGAGCATCTACAAACTCCTCTGGGGTAGCATAAGCACTGGTGGATAGCCTGCCGCCGTAGGTAATTTCACCGCGGTGGTTTACCAGTCCAAATTTGGTGTTGGTTCCGCCAATGTCTACCCCCAGGGCATACTGTTTTATGTTCTTATTCATATAGTTTTTGTGTTAGAATAGCTGCTGGCTAGTATATTGCTAGAGTAAAATGTCTTAGTTACGTGCGTATGCAAAAATAAGAGTGTGTTATACACGTTCCCAAACATAAACCTATCCGCAGAGCATTACAATTTTTTCGCCAGCAGTTTAACCTAAAATTTCACAATCTTGTTGTTCCCCAAATACTTTTAAACCCAGGGCTTTGAAACTAATGTATAAGAGGCTTTATACCTAGGAAGTCAATAGTTGCCTTGGTATTTCTTAGCTTACTCCAGGCTATCTGGCTTATTTAAAAAAAGATACAGCCTTTACTGAAGAGTGCTTTTTGAAAAGACCTTATAGTTCGAACTCTTTTATCTTAGCATCAGGCACAAAGAATTTTTGCGGATCCAACTCTTCCAGGGCCTTGCCTTCTGACACCTTATTAACCCAGTCTTTGTTGGCCAGTGCGGTCTTACCTAATGTAACGACATCCACATCACCGCTCTGTAGCACAGACTCACCCAACTCGGGAGCATCTAAGTTCCCGTTGACAACTACTGGCAATCCGCTATGCTTTTTTGCAAGGGCTGCAAGTGTAGGGCCACCCTCTTTAAAAGCAGGTTGATCTGCATGATACTCGGTAACATGGATAAAGTCGAGGCCAGCTGTACCTAAGGCAGAGAATATAATCTCAGCGTCTTCCTCTTCGCCAGCCCACTTATGAGTGTAATCGTTTACTTTGCTCTGTGATATTCTGATGCCTACAGGAAATCCCTCTCCCACTGCCTCCCGGCAAGCTTGTACCGTTTCTACCAGCAGCCTAACCCGATTTTCAGTACTACCCCCGTACTCGTCCTGCCGCTGATTGGTATAGTCTGTTAGAAACTGATCAAGTATGTAACCGTTTGCACCGTGTATCTCTATGCCATCAAAGCCTGCCTCCTTTGCATTTTTGGCTGCCTGTGAAAAGCCTTTAACAACATCTGCAATGTCCTGCTTTGTCATCTCTCTTGGTACCGGAAAGGCACCTTGGCCTCCATAGAACTCCATTTGCTTGCCCTTCGGTTGAACAGCAGAGGGGCCTATAGTTTCTTTTGCATGAGCGTTCCCTTGAGACAGGGCACCAGCATGCATTATCTGGCAGATGATCTTTGCTCCTTCATTCTGTACGCTTTGCACAAGCTCTTTCCACCCTTCCACCTGCCTGTCATTAGCAATGCCGGGCTGGTTAAAGTACCCTTGGCTATACTTCTCATCTGGATAAGTACCTTCGGTTATGATGAGCCCAAACCCACCCTTTGCATAGCGAGTGTAGTATCTCTTCATTGCCTCACTAGGCATTCCGTTATTTTCTGCAGAAGTTCTCGTCATGGGAGCTAGTCCAATGCGGTTTTTCAACTGTAGTTTTCCTAATTGTCCCTCAGAAAACAAAAGGGGGTATTTGCTTTTGGCTGCGCTCTGATTCTCCATAAGTTCGTTTTATCTAGTATAACTTAGGCTTCTTTATTTAGAGAAGCCACATACGTGTTGTTGTAAGGTTATAAGAGATCAAAGGAAAAAGGTTCTTATAGGGTTGGTCTGCAAATCTTATTGTGGTCCTTTTTGAGTTGTGGTCCTTTTTGAGCAAACTTAAGCTTCCAAACAAAGTGTAAACCCCAAGGAAGTCAGAAGTCTTACCTTGGGGTTTTTACAAGAACAGCTACAGCTGATTAAATAACAAAAGGCTGTTTATTGCACAGAGGCTACTGCAGCTTTCTCCTCTACAGCTATAAGTAACTCCTGAAGCTCTTGCTCCGTGGAAAGCGGGTTCATAAGAGAGACGCGCAGGTATAAGCTGCCATTCAGAATGGTCTGCACAATATAGAACCGTCCTTCTTCGAGTAACTGCCTGCGGATTGACAGGTTTAAATTGTCTGAAGCTTCAGGCGATGCCTTTACCCGGAAACACACAATGTTGCACTCGGGCTCATAAGCCAGCTCCAGGTTATCGTTAGCTTTAATTAAGTCGGCAAATATTTCTGCCAGCCCATAAAGCCGCTCTATGTTCTCTTGGAACACACCGTCGCCATATGTACGGAAGACAGTATAAACATTAAGCGCCGACATAGCCTTGGTGCATTCAAACGTACGCTTACCACCGTTATACCACTCTTCAGTGTTTTGGTCGGTCCAAAGGTACTGCGCACGCTGTGAGAAGATTCTATAGGCATCTCCCCCGTTTTTAAATAGCACAGCAGTTGAGAGCGAAGGTGTCATCATCATCTTGTGGTAGTCCACCACCACGGAATCAGCTTGCTCTATGCCCTTTATCAAGTGCTTATATTTTGGAGAGAAAGCTGCAGGTGCCCCATGCGCCCCATCCACATGGAACCAGATGCCATACTGCTTACTGAAAGCAGCAATAGCCTCCATATCATCATAAGAGCCTGTGGATGTGGTTCCGGCACAGCCCACTACACAAATAACCTGCTTGCCCTCTGACACAGCTTGCTGGTAATACTGCTCCAGTAGATCAGTGCGGAGCTGGAACTTCTCGTTTACAGGAACCTTGATAATCCCGGATGCTCCCAGGCCCATAATACGTGCGGCCCTATCGATGCAATAATGGGCTTCTTCAGAAACTAAAACAGCCAATTGCTGCCCATCCTGATACCCTTCCTGCCAGATAGCTGTCGCAGTGGCCCTTGCCGCCAGCAAACCGGTTAGGTTACCTAACGAGCCGCCAGAGGTAATAAAGCCGGAGGCCTGGTTGCTAAAGCCCAGTTTTTGCGCCAGATGCTCTGTCAGCACCTTTTCCAGTGTGTTACCAACCATCCCCATTTCATAGACCCCCATGCCCTGGTTCAGCAGTGCTGTTACAGCGCTGGATAGTACTGTGACCGGTAAAGTAGGTGTAGTCTGATGCCCGAGGTAACGCTTGCGGTGCACTTGTATAGAGCGGTCCATGACATCTTTTAGCAGTTCCAGTGGGTCAGCCTGATCTGGTTTAGAAAAATCCTGCTGCCAGTAATCGAGTTGCTTTTCAGGGCTCTGCCACGGAATAGCCTGCACGTCTTCTCGGTCTGTGCTTGCTTCCGCCAGGTAATCAGCCATCATATCTACAAGGGCATGTCCTTGCTTGCGGAAGTCTTCTACTTTATAAGCTTTATCTAAAATACTCATTACTTCAATTAAAACGTGTATTATACTACAAAGGAATGAAACGCAGAGCGGAAGAAAAAGTGCTGTTGCTGTACTTTAACTTATTTCCACGTTACGCTTCTGGTTTCTAGGAAACCAGCCCCAGATACTCATGAACCAAAACATGGTATACCTCACTGGCATTCAGCACCAAACCCATTGCACATTACGCAGCCGCACAAGCATAAATTGCGCTAATGCAATGCAATCTGATAGCACAAATTAACACTTGCACCAGATCATCGTACTAGCTGAGGTTACCCACTTCATCAACTCACATACTATTGAAATAACTTATGGCTAAACAGAAACCAATTGCCATTGTAGTACATGGTGGAGCAGGACCAGACTCCGACCATGTACATGAGAACAAAAAGAAGTATGAAGAAGGCATACAGGAGGCAGTAGATGCAGGATACAAAGTATTGGAAGAGGGTGGGTCTGCTGTAGATGCTGTAGAGGCGGCTGTGATCAGCCTTGAGAACAACCCACTGTTTAACGCCGGAAGAGGCTCGGCTCTAAATGCAAATGGCGAGGTAGAGATGGATGCTGCTATTATGCGCGGCAATGACCAAGCCTCTGGTGCAGTAGCGCTGGTGCGGAACATAAGAAACCCCATTTCGCTTGCCAAAGCAGTTATGATGAATACCAAGTATCGCTTTCTAGGCGATATGGGCGCTTTAGAGTATGCTAAGAAGCTAGACATCAGATTTGAGCCTGCCTCCTACTTCATCACAGAACATCAGTTTGACCTTTTTTCTAAAAAGAGAGAAGATGAGTTTACCAGCAGTGACAACATAGGTCTGGACGAGTTGAACGCTCGTTTGCACGGCACTGTAGGAGCTGTTGCTCTTGATAAGAACGGACTGATGGCTGCGGCAACGTCTACTGGCGGCACCGAAAATAAAAAAATGGGTCGCATTGGCGACAGCTGCATTATAGGTGTTGGATGTTATGCAAACAACAAGACGTGTGCCATATCAGGTACAGGAGACGGAGAGCTTCTGATGAAAAATGTTATTGCTTATGATATATCTGCCTTGATGGAGTATAAAGGCATGTCGCTTCAGGAGGCTTGTGAGACCGCCGTGCTGGAGCGTGTAAACCCGGAAGAAGGCGATGTAGGTGTTATTGGCGTTGACTCGCAAGGAAACATCGCTCTGGTTTTTAACAGCGCGCGCATGCACAGGGGCTGGAAAACCAGTTCCAAACAGCATGGCGTCGAGATCTATCCTAAAAAATAAAGGCTAAAGTAAGAGGAGAATGCACATAATGACGTGTCTTCTCCTCTTCACTTTTATTCAAGCATGTAATACTCCTGGTGCAGCCGTTGCACCTGTTTTACCTTACTTTAGCCTTTGGAGAATTTCTGCTTTATACTTTTCACCCAATCAGGCTCATCCAACTCATCCTCCAGCAGATAGGCAATTGGGTTCAGCGATGGCAGGTGCTCACAAACAATCCTGATGATGGCAAACAAGGGCACAAACAGAATCATACCGGCAACTCCCCAAATAAGCTCCCCAAGCACAATTGCTACTACCGTAATCAGTGGGCTCAGGTCCATCTTCGCTCCCATCACAAATGGCTCTATCAGGTTGTTATCAATTAACTGAGCCGCCACCAGAATACCTATAACGGGTAATATCGTCCCAGTAGCGCCGCTGACAAAAGCCATAATCAGAGGGAAGAATCCACCTACAAACGCACCTACGTACGGAATAATGGTGGGCAGAACGGCTATAACACTCAGCAAAATGGGGTTCTTTAGCCCTACTATTGAGAAACCTATACTATAGATGATCGCCAGGAAAAGCATAGAGATAAGTCGTCCTCCCAGGTATGCTGCTGCTACAGTGGTTATACTGCTCAGGGTTCGCTGTGCCTCAACCTTGTTTTCTGGCTTTACAAGTTTCAGGAAAAAATTTTTATACTTGTCTCGCTGCCACAACAGGAAGAACATGTAAAGAATAATCAAGGCAAAAGAGGTGATTATGCCCATGAGGCCTTTCATGATAGAGGTTGCAAAGTTGCTAACAGTCTGAGACAGTTTAGATACCTGCGATTTTGCCATTTTTATCTGCTCCTGGGGCGCTACGCCAAACTGCTGCTGTATCCATTGCTGCAGACTATCGATCATCTGCTCCAACTGCTGCTGTATTTTAGGCAAATCATTAGAAAAGCTTGCTGCCTGTGCAGAAATCACAAACAACACTGCAGCAATAAACAGCAGAATGATCAGGATACAGATCAGCGTAGAGAAAATCCTGCTTATACCCCAGCTCTCCAGCTTGTTGCTTACAGGCAGCATGAGCATAGAGAAAATGATACCGAAGAACAACGGTATAAAGAATGTCTTGCCGTAGTACAGTGCTATTACTGTCAGAATTCCCAGCAATATGATCGCGTTGGCCCGGTAAATGGATATGGATTTCATGATATCTTCCCTTTTAAAGTGCATACGGAAGAAACCACTGATTTGCTTTCTTTTAAAATTATAGCCAAGGTTAGGCTCCTCTACAGTAGAAACTAAGCCATCATACCTCATCATACTTGGCGTTACCTGGTTAAGAAGCAGCAGATGCCAACTCTTTTGCCTATGGTTTTGTTAAAGTAGTATGCAGACTATATCCATAATCAACACAGATAATAAAATTAAGCTGTACAAGGTGGCCTTCTGGCTTGCTGTATTCACCATTGTCTATAACACAGTGGAGGGGCTGGTCTCCACTTCTCTTGGATATGAAGATGAAAGCCTTTCCTTGTTTGGGTTTGGTTCCGATAGCTTTATTGAGGTTATATCAGGCATAGGTATTGCCCATATGGTGCTGCGCATCCAGAAAAATGCCAACAGCACAAGAGACTCATTTGAGCGAACAGCGCTCAGAATCACAGGAGTTGCTTTTTACTCTTTGGTAGCAGGCCTTACTGTAACCAGCATCTACAATATCTGGACCGGGCATAAACCAGAGACTACCCTTTGGGGTGTTGTAATCTCAATCATTTCCATAGCTGTTATGTGGGCGTTGGTTTATGCAAAAGAAAAGGTTGGCCGCAAGCTAAACTCTGATGCCATTTTAGCAGATGCAGGCTGTACAAGGGTGTGTATTTATATGTCGGTTATTCTTCTAGTAGCCAGTGCTATCTATGAGCTTACCGGCTTTCCGTATATAGACAGTATCGGTACCCTTGGTATAGCATATTTTGCCTTCAAAGAAGGTCAGGAATGTTTTGAAAAAGCAAAAAGCGATAAACTGTGCAGCAGTAAGGGCTGCTGCTAACAGCAAAACAGGGTGTGGGGATAATCCCCACACCCTGTTTTTACCTGGCTGATGTATGAAAGGAGCAGCAGCACCTATACTGCTACACATTTTGCACTTATCAAATACATCCAAAAACACACTTATACTTTCCTCGTAAATAAACTACTCAAACAAATACTAAGGAACGGTTTTTGCGTGTATTTATAGTAGCAATTAGTCCTAAAGCTAATATAAAATCAGCAAGATATGAACCGGATTAAACTTAAACATTTCCTATATATGATGCCTGTTTTACTGCTGGCATCAATGGCATTTATAAGTCCGCAGACTGACCTTACCCAACGGCTAGAGTCTTACCTGAGCACATTTCGGTCGCAGTATGCACCAGAAAAGGTATATGTGCAAACAGATAAGCCATACTATGCTCCTGGGCAGGCTGTGTGGCTGAAAGGATATGTGGTAGATGCTGCCACTCTACGCCCTTCTGCAAAGAGCCAGGTGCTATATGTAGACCTACTAAATGCTAGTAACCAACCCGTGCATCAACTCATTTTAAAGGCCGAAAATGGTAAAGCTGCTGGTGATATGTTACTACCAGATAGCCTGCCAGCAGGCACCTATACTCTGGCTGCCTATACACAATGGATGCGTAACTTCGGCGATGGTACGTTCTTCACCAAAACCTTGCAGGTGTTGGGGCCTAGTGATAACACTGCAACAGCAAAAACCACTTCTGCTACCGAGAAAATTGATTTTCAGTTTTTCCCGGAAGGAGGCGACATGGTGCAAGGTTTGAAAAACAGAATTGCTTTTAAAGCAACAGGTACTGCCGGAAAAGGTGTTGCTGTTTCAGGTAGCGTTTTTGATGATCAGGGGCAAAAGCTCCTGGATTTTTCAGACCTACACTTAGGAATGGGAGCCTTTGAGTTACAGCCCGAAGCTGGCAGAAACTATATAGCAAGAGTTAAAACCAGCGATGGTAAGAGTGTAGAATATGTACTACCAAAAGCAAAGACTACAGGTTATTTGCTTAGAGTGGATGAGACCACTGGCAATAACCTGGAGATTTCTATAGCCGGGAACGTAAACCAACAGGAGCCCTTGGTATTGACAGGTATCAGCCAGGATGCTTTAAAGTATTCTCAAGCTGTTTCACTACAGCCTGGGCAAACTTACCGACAGCAGGTTCCGAAGTCAGAGTTTTCTACGGGTATTGTACGCTTCAACCTGTCTCGTGCAAACGGGGAGCCTCTAGCCGAGCGACTGGTGTTTGTAGACCATCAGGATGATCTGAATATTAACCTCACCACAAACAAATCAACGTTTGAAGGGCGGGAGCTAGTTACCCTGCAGTTGGAGGCAAAAGACAAGAACGGACAGCCTGTAGCCACAGACTTTTCCCTAGCCATAACAGATGATGAACTGGTAAAGCAAAGCAAGAACAGCCTTGGCATTAAAAGTTACCTACTGCTGACTTCTGACCTGAAAGGGTATGTAGAGCAGCCTGGCTACTATTTTGAAAATGATAATCCACAGCGAAAGCAGGCCTTGCAGTACCTGCTCATGACGCAAGGTTGGCGACGTTTCAGCTGGCAAGCAGCTACATCTGGCTCCTTCCCAAGCATACAATATCCGGCTGAGCAAGACCTGACGATCAAAGGCAAGCTGGTTACTAAAAAAGATAAGCCTGTCGCAAACGGGGAAGCCCTGCTTTACCTGCAAGGTCAGCACCAGGCCTTTATCACAACGGAAACAAACCGCCAGGGTGAGTTTTCCTTCAGAGGCTTTGACTTTACGGGAGATGTAGATATGGTGGTACAAGGTACAGACGCCAGGGGCAGACGCAAACACCTGCAGGTAGTGATGGAGGAGGACTCTTTTATCCCGAAAGTAGCTACTTCGAACCCTTTTCAGGCAGAAGCACTCTTACCAGATGCCAGGCAAGATTTTTTGCAGGCCAGCAGGCAGCAGCAATTTGCCTCATCTAACTTTAATCAGGCTTATACCTTAAGAGGCATTTTACTTCCTGAAGTGGACATCAAAGGCGAGAAAGATGTTTATGTGCCTTTTACCTTGCATAGAGAGGCAGATGTGGTAATAAAAGGCAAAGATTTAACAGTTGCTCCTTCCGGCAACATCTTGGAAAGCCTTCAGGGGCGTGTGGCTGGCGTGCAGATTTACCGCTCCGGGCAAAACCAGTTCAGGGCCAGAATCAGAGGACAGCAAACACCGCCGTTGTACCTGGTTGATGGTGTGCCAGTTTCGGAAGGTACCCTATCGATGCTGAGCCAATTCGACATAAACAGAGTAGAGATTCTGAAGGATGCGGCCAGCGCTGCTATCTATGGCGGCAGAGCCTCAGGTGGGGTTATCGCCATCTTTACTGACCATGGTGGCGAGGAAGAAACAGAAGTAGAACCTGGTACTTACATCATTGTGCATCAAGCCAAAGGGTATAACAAAGTGCGGGAGTTCTACAGCCCACGTTATGAGGAGCCGGGTGAGGGCAGTAACGAGCCAGACCTGCGCACTACCATCTACTGGAACCCTAGCGTGAAAACTGATGCAAATGGCAAGGCAACTGTAACCTTCTATACCGCTGACCGCAGCACCACTTATAGAGCCATTGCAGAGGGAGTTTCTGATGAGGGAAAACCAGGTAGTGGTACTCTAACCTTTCAAGTGAGCAGCAAAAAGCTTAACCCATAGTTTTGAGATTCCTGCAAAAAGCCAGCCGTTACATGATGGCTGGCTTTTTTACGCCTTCTAGTTCAGGCTTTTCAACCAGTTTGTAATCTCTCATCCAGCCCTTTTAGTATCAACCTGAATTGGGTGCCGATAAGGTGCTCTACCAGCTCAAGTTGGTCGGGGTCAAGGGGTACAGCTCTCAACAAGATGGTACCATGCTCCAGCGCTGCGTGTAACGGCTTTGCATGTAAAAGCTCTAGTGAGGTTTCAATATTCTGTACCCAATAATTGTACGACTGCGAATTTCGCTCTTTTATCGCTTTAGTTATTTCTACACTTGCTTCTTGCAGCGCACTTATCGTAATTGTTATTAACTCCAGCATCCCCTCAGGGTCGTCAGACATGAGATCGTTGAAGGTTGAGAGATTGAAAGGCCCCTGCGTTTTATCATGATGCTGTACTACATTCTTCTCCCGCTCTTCTTCGGAAAGAGTGCCGGAACTGTAAGAAGCAATCAGCTTGTAAAGTATACTTGGGTTGAAGGGCTTGGCAAGTATTCCGTTCATACCTGACTCCTCCAGCTTTCCCTGATACTCTGCCTGTGCTGAAGCTGTTAAGGCCACAATGGGTATTTTAGCATACTTGCCATCCTCCATACTTCTGATTCTCCTGGTGGCTTCGTAACCATCCATCACTGGCATTTGCAGGTCCATCAGAATCAAATCGTAATCATACCTTATTACCTTCTCAATTGCCTCCTGCCCATTACCAACTACATCATACCTTACCCCCCAATTTGTCAGGTACTGCGACAGCACATAAACATTGATCTTGTTGTCCTCCACAAGCAGCAGCCTTACCCCTTTGGCAGTATTGGTTTCTGTTTGTTGTAGAGTTGCCTTGGCAGCCTCCTTGCTTACCTTTAGCTCGAGGTTAAAATAAAAGCGAGAACCTTTACCCTGCTCACTTTCCACCTTTAGCTCACTGTTATAAAGCGCAAGCAGCCTTTGGCTGATGGCAAGCCCTAAACCAGTACCGCCATAAGTCCGGTTGATATAGGAGTTGGCCTGAGCAAAATCTTCGAATATGATTTTCTGCTTATCAGGCGCGATGCCAATGCCTGTGTCTGCAACCTCAAAGCCAATAGACACCCTGTCCCTGACTTGCTTCTTTTGTGTTATCTTAACAGCTACATGACCATGCTCAGTAAATTTCAAGGCATTGCTTATGAGGTTATTAAGTACCTGCACCAGCTTTAAGGGATCAACAAAAAGGTGCTCAGGTATTTGCTCGTCAATCTCATACTTGATAGTGAGTCCATTCGCTTCTGCCCTGGCCTCAAAACCATGTAGTATACTAGCCACTAAATCTCTTATAGCAACACTTTCCTCATCAAGGCTCACTTTGCCTGCTTCGATTTTATTGAAGTCGAGAATGTTGTTAATGAGCTTCAGCAGGTTTTCAGTTGAGAGTTCCAGCACGCTCAGGTACTCTGCCTGCTGAGGCGATAGTGTTGTATTACGCATCAGGTGTACAATTCCGACGATAGCATTGATTGGTGTTCTTATCTCATGGCTGACAGTAGACAAAAACTCCGCTTTTACACGGGCTGCATCCTCTGCTTTTTTCTTGGCTTTTAGCAGCTCAAGCTCATACTTCTTGCGGTCTGTGATATTGAATACAGTAGTCCTGTATAGGGCAGGCCTTCCTTGCAGATCTCTTACAAGAGTAGTATTTAGCAAAACTGGAAGGAGTTTTCCTGAACTGGCCCTAAGCGAAAAGTTAATCTCGTTTATAAAACCCTGCATTTGCAGTAGCGGGTAGTAATGGGTTTCATAATAGATGGCATCGCCAATGGGGAGCAGGTCCTGTATCTTCTTCACAAAGAGTAGCTGCTTTGCATCATACTCCAGCCAGGTTTGAAAAGTGTTGTTGATTTTGATGAACGTTCCGTCAGGGAGCGTAGAAAAATAACCACATGGAGCATTATCATAAAGCTCTTCTACACTCTCTTCCAATAACCCTTCTAGAGCCAGCTTAGTGATATTATTCCTACTTACCACTGATATTTCGGTCTAAGAAGCTTTTAATAGCAGCTATGGTCTGCTCTGGTTCACTAATATGCGGACAATGACCCGATGCATCAAGCATAACGAACTCACTGCCTTCAACAGCCTGATGCACGTACTCACCTACAGGTGTAGGGGCTATCACATCCTGGCTGCACTGCAGTATCAGCGACATAATTTTTACTTTTGGCAGATCAGCCCTGTTGTCGGATAGAAAAGTTACCTCTGCAAACTGCTTGGCAATATCCGGATTTGTTTTGCAAAAGCTGTTGGTTAGCTCCTCACTTAGCTCCGGCCTGTCAGGGTTTCCCATTATTACAGGCGCTGCCGCACTAGACCACCCAAGGTAATTACTCTCCAGCGACTGAAGCATTCCTTCTAAATCCTCTCTTGAGAAGCCTCCAATGTAGTCTCCTTCGCTAATGTAGTAAGGAGACGGGCTAACCATAATCAGGCTGTGGAACAGCCCTGGTTCTTTGATAACAGCCAACACTCCTACCATAGAACTTACTGAGTGCCCCACCAGAATTACATCCTCTAGTTCCAGCGCATGGCATATTTCCAGTATATCATCGGCATATCCTTGCAAATTACTGTACTTGTCTTTCCTATAAGCACTCTCATCAGACTTGCCAGCACCTACATAGTCGAACAGCACAATCTTAAAATTGTGCTGGAAAGCTGGGGTTATAAACCTCCACATATTTTGGTCACAGCCATAGCCATGAGCAAATACCATGGGCATCTCCCCTTGTCCAAACACATGAACATTATGCCTTTTAAGTACATCCATAACACTGCGTCTGATGAGCAATAGGATCTAAGTAGCTAAAGCGGTATGCTGCAGGAAAATAAACATTAGAAGCACTACAAGAACCTGGTGAGTCAGGTTCAGCCTTTTCTCCGTCTTAGCTTTATCCTTTTATACCCATATAAGTCAATTACATAAATTAAGTTATATTAATAAATGGTATAAATCAATAGACTTGTCTACTAATCCGGCAGTGATAAGTTGCAGGTATGCTCCGGTATCCTATACTTTTAATCAGGAAAGTAATTGTACTATCGTGCTGAGCGAAGTAAGAAGTGTGGTAGCCTGGTAGTATAACTGAGGTTGCAACCCAAGAAAGGCACCATTCCAGTAGAAAAGGTCTAGTATGGCTGATAAGAAAATAGAAAAGCCGCTTAACAATTAAGAAGCGGCTCGGGAAAAAGAACTGACGCCCTCAGGTTAGAAAGCAAGGAATCACTACTCTTTAGCCCCTGGCAACCCTGACTCTAAGTACAGATCTAGGTGGTCATTCAGGTTGCTTCCTTCCTGTAGGTTCCTGATGTCGTTGTTAAAGTTGTGGTGAATATGCCTGATCACATACGAGTCAACTGCCATCACAGCCATATAATCGGCAATAGTAGCTAGTTTATTTACCTGAGGGTTGATGTGAAACTCATCTAGGTTCAAAGACTCGATGTAATTGTGTAACTGTACCAGCTCAGGATATTTGGAGCGATAGGCATGTATAGTCCTGAGGAGCTTTTCAAGTATAAATGCATACTTAAAGCTGTCGTTGTTACCCGCTGGCGGTTGATTATTTCTAAGGAAGGGCACCTTTATTCTAAGCGTCTTAAGTAGCAGAAAAGATTTTGTAACTGAATTAGCAATAATCTTAAAGGTGCTACAGCAACTTGAACCATATTGCCTAATAACTCCCCTTTTGGAGAAGCACTGAAAAATGCAGCACGGTCCATGCTTAGTAGCCAAAACAGGTACTCAAGTTCTTTATAGAAAGTTTCTGAATACCAGTTTTTGCTCCTAATGGCTAAACCACAGCGTTCACTATACCAGCTTAACGTTGATAGCGTTCAATCCTTTCAGCCCCTTCTCAACTTCAAAAGATACTTTGTCGCCCTCCTTGATCGAGCTAGTCAATCCATTCTGGTGGACAAAAATACTATCCTGAGTTTCATGGTCTCTTATGAAACCGTACCCTTTTGATGTGTTGAAATGCGTAACCGTTCCCTTTCTGATAAGATCAGCCGGATCTAGTTCTGCCTGTTTAGGAACACCAATCTGGATGTCCTCTTGCTTGATAGCCTGCTTTTTCTTTGGATCTGGGGGAGTAGCAGTGATGTTACCGTCTTCATCTATGTAAGCTAACATAGAATCCAGGCTCTTGCCTTTATTAGAGTTGGTCTTGCGCTCTTCTTTCTTGCTCGCTTTATCTTCTCTTTTTTTCTGCTTCTTCTTTTCCTTTTCTTTCTTGTTAAAGGTTTCTTGTGATCTACCCATATATGTTATTCTGTTGGTGAGTTATTGTTGCTGTTGGTGCCCCTAAAATCAAATCATTCTCTTCAGACTAGTAACGAAATAAGTAGTTCGTTCCGTTCCGAATCCACTTCTCAAAGAAGCTATTATCATTAAATTCGCCTGAAAGAAGGCCTGCGTCACTTATGCCAGTTCCCTTACAGGAATTCATGAAGCTTTGCAGAGAATCCTGATTGGTTGGAGCCCAATCTTTCCCCTTTTGGAGAGCTACACACAAGTATACACGGGTGGCAGTATCTACTATATATTTTCTATTCATATAAATATCCTGGCGCTAAATTTTAAGCCTGCCTAAGCCTTCTTGAAAGATTTAACTTATTTAAAAAATAAAAAAGCCTTACGCAGTGTAAGGCTTTTTTATTAATGACTTATATCTATAACTAAGCACGCTTAACGTTGATAGCGTTTAGTCCTTTTCTTCCCTCTTGTAGGTCAAAAGTAACTTCGTCATTTTGTTGGATCTCGTGTACCAGTCCTGATACGTGTACGAAGTACTCCTGATCTGAATTTGCATCCTTAATGAATCCGAAGCCTTTGGTGTCATTAAAGAATTTTACTGTTCCTTTATTCATGTTGTTTTTGTTATTATATACCTACTACAATTCTGCGGGCATATACGTTCATTATTTTGTACAATGTACAATAAATTGTTTACAAAGCTATTATATTTCATAAGGTTCACTGAAAATTCTTTTAATAAGCTCATATTTTAGCGGAATGGTGCTTCCAGCACTACTCTACTGCTCTATAGTACTCTATTTTCAATAAGCAGGCTCGTCTATTACTTGTAGGCACAGCATGACTCCTGCGTTCCATTCTTAAACCCGCAACCAACTGTAGCTGTATGCTGAAGTGAAACCGTAATTAACTCAAGGTTCATGCCCGAAGGTCCGCAGATGGTTTTTCTTAAAGAGCAGGCTGAACAGTTTGTTGGCCAGACTGTACTGTTAGCAGAGGGAAGTGCTAAACATGTTCCTAACAATCGCTTGCAAGGCCAGGTACTGACGGAAATCAAAACCTATGGCAAAGAATTTCTCTTTTGCTTTTCAAGCTTCGCTATCTGCATACATCTGATGCTGTTTGGCAAATATGCCATCAACAGCAGACTGGATCGGGAGCTTCGGTTGGGGTTAGAATTTGAAACGGGAGAAATAAACTTCTACGCCTGCGACTGCCGGTTAATCGAAAAAGAGCTTAGCGAAGTTTATGACTGGAGCACCGATGTCATGAGCACCTTGTTTGATAAAGCAAAAGCGCTAGAAAAACTTCACACTAAACCTGAGAGGCAAATTTCTGACGCTATATTGGACCAAAGCATACTGGCTGGAGTAGGAAACGGAATCAAAAACGAAGTTCTGTACAGAAGGCAGATTCACCCGGAAAGTATGGTTGGCGCAATTCCGGAAGTAGAGTTACTAAAATTAGTTAACGAGTGCGTCAAACTAAGCTTTGAATACCTAACCTGGATAAGGGAGGGTACTGCAAAGCAGCACTGGCAGGTATATCAAAAGAAAGAGTGTCCCAGAGATTTTATCCCTCTACAAAAAGGTAAAACTGGAAAGCAGTTGCGCTCCAGTTACTACTGCGATAGATGCCAGAGGCTGTTTTTGCCCGATGTTCTTTAACAGAAATAAGCTAATCCAGTTAATGTTAACCCAAATTACGTACAAAAGCCTCTCAGTATGCCTGAGAGGCTTTTGCTATTGCTGCACCTGCTTTGCTTACTTTTTCAATCGTTTTGCAGCGGCTTCATCTACAAACCAGTAGGTTTCTCCCTGCTGTGGTCGTATAAGTTGCGCAGGAAACTTTTCCGGATTTCTCTCCCCCTCCAGCACTTCATACAGCGCATCTGCTTTCTTCTCACCAAAACTCAAAAACAATATCTTTTTGGCCAAGTTAATGAACGGAGCAGTTAAGGTTATCCTATGCATCTGCTGCGGCTCCAGGTAATAAGCATCCACCCACTTTGTCTTCTCCTGCAGCACGTCTGTACCCGGAAACAGCGAAGCCGTATGGCCATCATCCCCCATTCCCAGCAGTATAAGATCTAAGCCCAGAGCTGACTCCATTAAATGGTTACGGAGTATTTCTTCATAGTGCCTGGCATATGCTTCCGGCTCCTGCTCATCCCACATTGGGTAAATCTGATTTTCAGGTACAGGCACATAGTTCAATAAGGTTTCTAAAGCCATCTTGGCATTGCTCTTCTCATCCGTTAGCGGCACCCAACGCTCATCCCCCCAAAAGATATAGGTTTGTTCCCACGGCACCTGATCCTTGTAAGGAGACTGAGCCAGTAGCTGATGCAGCTGCACAGGAGACGAGCCTCCGGTTAGTGCAACAGAAAACCTGCCCTTTTCCTGAACCGCCTTTTGGGCAGTTTTAACAAACAGTTCTGCAGCAGCCTTACTCAGCTCTTGTGCATCTTTAAATATGTGTAGCATAATTTCTATTCAGTAGGTGTTGGCAGCAACTATACTTATTGCTGTCTTATACTTTCTGTTGTACCTTCCTTATTCCTCAAAAAAAGAAAGGTTAAAACCTCACTCTAGCTTTCACACGAGGTAGAAGCGGCCCAGGTATGACCATCGCGTGCAATCAATGCTTCCGCATTTTCTGGTCCCCACATTCCTGAAGCATAGTTCGGGAAGTCAAGTGAAGGACGGGAATCCCAGGTCTCCAGGATTGGCGTTATCACATCCCACGCTGCTTCTATCTGGTCTGCACGCATGAACAACGTAGCATCACCCTGCATCGCATCCAAAAGCAAAGTCTCATAAGCCTCTGGTGAGTTTTTTGAGTAGCTGTTGAAGTCGAACACCATTTCTGCAGGAATCAAGGTCATTGACAGTCCCGGACGCTTGGCTGTAAAGCGCAGGCGAATATCCATTTGCGGCTGCAGGTTTATCGTGAGCCTGTTAGGCAACAGGTTTTCTGACAGCGCAGACGGGAAGGATAAGTGGGGCACAGGACGGAACTGAACCGTGATGGAAGAAGTCTTATTCTGCATGCGCTTGCCAGTGCGCAGGTAGAATGGAACCCCCTGCCAACGCCAGTTATCCAGGTAAAACTTAATAGCAGCGTAGGTTTCTGTTTGAGAGTTAGGATCTACTCCTTCTTCTTCGCGGTAACCCGGCACTTTTTGTCCCTTGATCCAGCCTGCCCCATACTGCCCTCTTACAGCAAAATGGTTCACATCCTCATACTTGAAGCGGCGAACCGCCTGCAGTACATCCGCTTTTCTGTTACGGATTTCTTCTGCTTCAAACGAAACAGGAGGCTCCATTGCCACCATGCAGAGCAACTGCAACAGGTGATTCTGGATCATGTCCCGAAGAGCTCCGGCACCTTCGTAGTAGCCACCCCTATCTTCCACGCCAACCTGTTCTGCCACTGTAATCTGCACAAAGTCAATGTAGTTGCGGTTCCAGAGAGGTTCGAAAAGGGCATTAGCGAAACGGAAGGCCAGGATATTCTGCACCGTCTCTTTGCCCAGGTAATGATCAATTCTGTAGATCTGGCTTTCCTCAAAGGTTTGTGTCAGAAGTTGGTTCAGGCTGCGGGCAGTTTCTAAATCCTTACCAAAAGGCTTTTCTACGATAATGCGGTCTTTTGCTACCTCACTGGCTACTCCGGCTTTTCCTAAATTAATGGTAACAGCCTCAATAAAGCGTGGCGCTACTGAAAGGTAGAAGAGCCTGTTCGCACGAGTACCCCATTTATCATCAAAACTATCGAGCTGCTCAGCCAACTCCGCATAAGAGTCCGGTGAGTTTATGTCAGACTGCAGGTAAGTAATATACTGTTGGAAAGACTCCCACTTTTCTTCTAAAGGCAGGCCACTACGCGAGAACTCTGTTAACCCCTCATGCAAGTGGTTGCGGTAATCCTCATTGCTGAAAGATGAGCGACCTAAGCCAACAATGGTAAACTTCTCTGGAAGCCATCCCTCCAGGTATAAATGATAAAATGCAGGTATTAGCTTTCGTTTGGTTAAATCGCCGGTACCACCGAAAATAACGACAACCGTAGGAGCTGCTATTTTGCCTGTGTTCATATAAGATATTTATTAAAGCAACAGTAAGTTGACTAGGTATTAAAAAGCAATTAACTACAGGGTTTTACCACTCGGTATGGAAAACACCCTCCTGGTCTACCCGCTCATAGGTATGGGCACCAAAGTAATCACGTTGAGCCTGTATCAGGTTTGTTGGCAATACTTCGCTACGGTAGGCATCAAAATAGCTGAGAGTAGACATCATGGCAGGCATAGGTATACCTTTGTCCACGGCCAGCTTAACGATAGTGCGAACATCAGACTGCCTTTTAAGCAATTCTTCCGCCACCTGTGGGTCTAGTAGAAGGTTAGGCAGGTTTGGAGCTTTCTCGTATGCCTGACGGATTTCCTCAAGACAAGCAGCACGAATAATACACCCTCCTCGCCATATTTTAGCGACCTCCTGTAGTTGAAGGCCATACGTATACTCCTCAGAAGCTACACGCAACTGCACCAGCCCCTGCGCATAAGTTACCAGCATGGCAAAATAGAAGGTGTTGCGCAACTGGTCCACGATTGCCTTTTTTTCTGCTTCCAAGCCATTGCTTGACGCAGAAACATTCAGGAGCTCCGCAGCCTGCACGCGCTCTTCCTTGTACTTCGACATGTCGCGCATTAAAACCGCCATATCGATGGTAGGAATCGGCACCTGCAGGTCCATGGCATTTTGCGAGGTCCATTTGCCGGTACCTTTAGAACGGGCACGGTCTGAGATGAGGTTTACCAGTCGCGTGCCGGTAGTGTCGTCATTCTTTTTCAGGATTTCTCCAGTGATTTCTATCAGGTAAGACTGTAGCTCCGTTTGGTTCCACTCCTGAAAAATGCGCTGCAGCTCATCATCGTTCAAACCAATGCCGCGCTTCATCAGGTCATAAGTCTCGGCTATCAATTGCATAATGCCATACTCGATGCCGTTATGCACCATCTTCACATAGTTACCAGCAGAGCCATTTCCCAAGAACTCCACGCACGGCTCGCCATTTACCTTAGCAGCAACTGCTTCGAAAACAGGACGCAGCCTTTCGTAAGCTTGTCTGTTTCCTCCCGGCATCATGCTTGGGCCAAAACGAGCGCCTTTTTCTCCACCCGAAATTCCCATCCCGAAGAAGTGTATACCTTCGCTTTCAAGGCTAGCAACACGGCGGTCGGTATCCTGAAAGTATGAATTACCGCCGTCAATCACGATGTCACCTTTTTCCAGGAGCGGAAGCAGGCTTGCAATTACCACATCCACTGGCTTACCGGCAGGTACCAGCAGCATCAGGGCGCGGGGCGTGCGCAAAGAACTTATAAACTCTTCAGCAGAGGTAGTACCTTTCACGGTTTTACCCTCTGAACCCTCCTTCTCAAGGGCCGCTGCTTTCAATGGATCAAGGTCAAGGCCAATGGCAGAAAAACCATTATCTGCTACGTTTAGCAGTAGGTTTCTACCCATTACTCCCAAACCAACTATTCCAAAATCATATTTCATGTCTTCCATTAACTACTCTCGTGTTATGTTTATCTTAAGGCTTGGCAGCTGCAGGAGTAAACCTTTTTATATGTCTGCCCTTCCTTTTTCTAAGGCTATTACTTTATCTAACCGACGCTGAAACCGCTCTTCTTCAGCAAACCTTGCATTCAGATAAGCCTGAGCCAGCTCCCATAAAAGCACAGGCCCTATTACCCTACCACCCAGGCAAAGTAAATTCATATCGTCGTGCTCTACCCCCTGGCGTGCAGAGTAAGTTTCTGTGATGAGTGCTGCTCTGATGCCGGCAATTTTATTTGCTGCAATCGATACACCTACACCACTTCCACATACTGCTATTCCCCGCTCTACCTCTTTACTGGCTATGGCACGAGCCAGCGGTATAATAATATCCGGGTAGTCATCATCTGCATCGTAATGATGAGCACCATAATCTACTATCTCATAGCCTGCTTCGCGAAGCTGAGCCACCAGCTTCTGCTTTTGTTCGAATCCTGCATGGTCTGCCGCTATTCCTACTTTCATGACTTATACTTATGTCTACTAGCATGTTGATCAAAACCTCAGCTTTCCAATAAAATTGGTAAAAGCAAAATTGTTATATTGATACGTAGTAAAGCTACACATGCCTCGGAATAAAGTAAAAGGTGTCCTTTGTTAGCACAGAAACCTTTCTCTTAACTAATTGCGGCAACCTTCAGCGTGCCGGTTGTAGCGTTGCAACGAAAGGTAGTAAAAGTCTACCTACCGTTCAAAATGATTTTGCTATATAATCATAAGTTAATGTGCCTTGGTAGCAAACAGGAGGCGCTATTGAGAGTGTTTTAGAAGAATATAAACTGCAACAAATTAACTGGATGTAAGCTGCACTAACACAAAAGAGAGTAAGGCTGATAAAGGGTTGGATGCACCCTTTGATACCGGGTTATTTATTATGCCTGCAACTCGTTTACCAGCTCTTTTCCCTGCTCAAAATCAGTAATGTTCTGCAAGGTTACCTTTGCTATACTCTGTAGTGCATCTATAGTCAGAAAAGCCTGATGGCCGGTGATGAGTACATTGTTAAAGGAAAGCAACCGCATAAAAACATCGTCCTGAATTACTTTATTAGATAGGTCTTCGAAAAACAAATCCCCCTCCTCTTCATATACATCCAGGCCAAGGTATTTTATTTTCTCACGCTTCAGGCCGTTAATAACAGCTCTGGTATCAATAATGGCACCGCGACTTGTATTGATCAGCATTACGCCATCCTTCATTTTCGCTATAGAGGCATCACTTATCAGGTGGTAAGTATCTGGCGTAAGGGGGCAATGAAGCGAAATGATGTCCGATTGGGCATAAAGGTTGTCAAGGTCAGAAAACTCTACTCCAATTTCGTCCGCCTCCTTGCTCCTTGCCACATCGTAGCCAAGCACTCTGCAGCCAAAGCCTTTTAGAATTCGTGAGGTAACGAGACCAATTTTCCCCAAGCCAATTATACCTACTGCTTTACCGTGCAGGTCAAAGCCCATAAGGCCATTTAGCGCAAAGTTTCCTTCTCTGATGCGGTTATAAGCGCGGTGCGTTTTACGGTTAAGGGTAAGGATGAGCGCCAGGGTATGTTCTGCCACTGCGTAAGGAGAATAGGCTGGCACACGAACCACTTTTATACCCAATTGTGCAGCAGCTTTAAGGTTTACGTTATTAAAACCTGCGCAACGCAGTGCTACTAACTTTATTTCTACCTGTGCCAAGTGCTGAAGTACCTGCTTGTTTACCAGGTCATTCACAAAAACGCACACAGCCGTGCTACCCTTGGCCAGCACGGCTGTATTCTCGTTTAGCGGCACTTCCAGAAATTTAAGCTTGTGCCTGAAGTCTTTATTTGCCTCGCTAAAAAACTGCTGATCGTATACTTTGGTGTTGAAGAAAGTTACATTCATACCACTAGCATTTAAGACATTGCTTATGGCTACTTACACCATAAGGCTGAATACTAAACCTTTACGTGGAATTCTACCTGCAGGCTTAGTGCTGCAGCTTCGAAAGAATAAAACTGTAGTTACTAAGCCTGAATAAGTATAGCGGTATGAAAAATAAGACTGCACTTATTGCGCCTGAGGCACAATAAATCTTTATGAGGTGTAGAAACTAGGAAGCAAACACCTCGTCTGCATTCTTGAATGCTTTGAACTCTAGCGGATTCCCACTCAGGTCTAACACAAACATGGTAAGCTGTTCACCTGGTTTGCCCTCGTATCGCACGTGTGGCTTTACAACAAAGCGAATGTCGTGCTGCTCCAGTCTTTGCTGTACTTTCTGAAACTGCTCATAGCTCAGGATACAGCCAAAGTGAGGTACCGGCACACTTACTCCATCCACCTTGCCGCAATAATCCAGCTCCGGGATATTGTTGCTCACGTGGCCGGAAAGCTGATGACCGAAGAAGTCGAAATCAATCCAATGCTCAGTACTTCTCCCCTCCTGGCAACCTAATACTTCTACATAGAACTTACGGGTGGAGTCTATATCCTTGATTTTAAAGGCGTAGTGGAACGCGTTATCCATATTAATATCCTTTTTCTAGTGAAACAATGTTTAGTAGAGGCTCATTTCGCTGTAGCCTGTCGTAGTTTTCCAGAACCTGGGCAACAGCAGATGCAGGATTGGTAACACTGGCAATGTGAGGCGTTACATGAATGGCGGGATGGTTCCAGAACACATGATCTTTCGGCAGCGGCTCTTCTCTGAACACATCCAGGCTGGCACCAGACAAATGCCCGTTGTCAATCATTTCTACCAGGTCATTGTCTACCAGGTGCTGTCCTCTTGCCACATTGATGACAAAGGCACCCTTTGGCAGCTTGTTGAAGGTCTCCTTGTTTAGGATGTCAGCCGTTTCGCTTGTAAGCGGCAGCAAACAAATGAGCACATCAGACTGAGCCAGGAAGGCATCAAGGTTGTCATCACCGGCATACACCTGTACACCTTCTATGTTTTTTGGTGTTCTGGCCCAACCAATAACATTAAAACCATTTTTGCTTAACTGCAAAGCGGCCTCTGCACCTAAAACGCCTACGCCCATCACTCCTACCGTAACATTTTCGTTTCTTAGGTAAGGCTGTGGCTTCCACTCTTTCGCCTGCTCTTTTGTTTTGTAGAAAGACAACCCACGCACATGGTTCAGCACCAGGGCAAGGGTAAAATTCGCCATGTCCTTCGTCAGGTCAGCATCGGTAATACGCACAATAGTAGCTGCCTCAGGCAATTCAGGGTCTCTCAGAATATGGTCTACCCCGGCTCCCATAGAGGAAATACACTTCAGGTTTGGGAACTGCTTAAAAGCTCCCGGAGGATGATTCCAAGCCAGTGCAAATTCTACATCTTCTGTACTTGTAATTTCAGGATACACCTGTAAGCTTAGTTCGGGACGTCTTTCCCGGAGCGCCTTTACCCAAGGAGTTACATCTTTCCCTTGGTTTACTATGATAATGGACATGAGATATCTTTTTGTTTTCGTTTGCCCCGCAAATGGAGATTAGCAAATATAACAGCTTTCCTTTACCATACAGGTAGGTACAGGTTAACTCTGCCCCTTTGAAGCATCTACAGCCACAGAAACATTTGGGTGAGGTTTGGGTTTATCAAAGCAAAACTCATCGGCACGCACAGCAGTAAAACCCTGGTGCAGCTACTACATTCAGCCTTAACGGGTATAGGAATGTTTAGTGATTGATCTAGCGCCCAGATTACATCTAAAATCAAAACTGACGTAAAATAACCATGCCCCTAACTCGCGATATAACCTACCAGGCTGCCCGCGCAGTAGCAGAACAGCTTGAAACGCATTTTGCCCAGCATATAGAACAGGCACGCCAACAAGACAGCCAGGACTTAGCCACCGAGCCTGATGCACAGGTAATCGAAGCCATCCTGGATACCGCTTTTTGGGCAAGCCTACGGCATGAGGAAGGGCACGCTACACGTGTCTCCCTGGCTTATCTTCCGCCTGAGCAAACTAAGCAACCTCTTCTGTTTGAAAAACCTTTGCCGTTTACCGCCAACATTTTAACCAAGATTGCACCTGGGGTGGAGCGTCCGGGTATACACCTTGGGGTATGGGGCGATGGAGACGAACTATATGTATGGGGAACCACGCGTAATATTCCCAGCCTGTGCTTTGTCGTTGATGTATCTGAGCCTGGTTTGCTCGTTATCAAGCACCGGCGCTTAGAAGGCTTCGGGAAGTTTGCCAACGTGGCCGTGCTAAAAGGAGATCGGGTAAAGGTGGTAGATGAAGGCCACAGCAATGTACCTGACTGCCCTGAGTTTCTCACCTCACTGCTAGGCTTTACGTCTCCCTCTGCCATGAACGATTCTGCCAATGTTCTGATTCAGCTGGCAGTTTCGATGCGGGAGCATCGGCGTGGTGGCACCCTTTTGGTAGTGCCCTCCACCTCTACCACATGGCGTGAGTCTATCATGCAGCCTATACTTTATGCAGTTAATCCCGCTTTCGGTGGTTTAGCCGAGCTGATGCGGCAAGACGAAGAAAAGAAAAGCCGCAACGTGTGGCAAACAGCGCTTCGGCGCGAGGTTGATAGTATAGCAGGTTTAACAGCTATTGATGGCGCCACTATTATAAATGATGACTACGATTTATTAGCTTTCGGCACTAAAATAGGTAGACCTGTGGGCAATGCCCCCGTGGAGCAGGTACTGCTAACAGAGCCGATAATAGGCACCGAGGCAACCATTGTTCGCCCGTCGCACCTGGGTGGTACACGCCACCTATCGGCAGCACAGTTTGTACAAGACCAACATGATACCTTGGCCCTTGTCGCCTCTCAGGATGGGCGTTTCACGATTTTCACCTGGTCGAAGTGCGAACAAATTGTTCAGGCACACCAGATCGATGCCCTGCTACTCTAGTGGGTAAAGGGCCGAAAAGTATAGTGCGATTAGAAACTAATAACTAAGCTTAAACCTCTCCAGGTTGGGCAGGTGCTTCTTCTTACGCTTTAACTCATACTGATAAAATGCCTGCCCCAGGTTTTTCATAAAAGGAAAACCCACCTCATCGTACTGGGAGTTGTCGTTGTTAAAGATCTCATCTTCATCTACAAAAACGACAGCTGTAAGCATGAACTCCACATTGTTTTCAAAATCCACGATGTAGGCATTGTCAATCATAAAGCCGTATGCATAGCCAATCTTGTTAAAGATGCGGATGTTCTCAGGCAGTCGTTTTTTGTCGTCGCCAAACATCAGGAACTTAACATAGCTGTCGGGATATTCCTTTGGCTCATACTTTGGATAATCGCTCTCTCGCGGCAGCATCGACATGTACCGGTACAGGAAAGTATAATCCTCTGGCTGTAGATTAAACCGATGCTGCGCAGGCACCGCCTCCGGGAAAAGGATACTCTTTAAAATGCCCTGCAATACTTCTACCGAGATATAATTTTTAGCTGAGAAATCCATCGGCTGGTTTACCAGCTCATCCCCCTTATAGTATCCTTTTCCCAGGAACACCTCCTTCAGTGGGCTTGGCTTTGGGTTGGCATTATTGGTAAGCGGCTGCTGATACACAATTCGCTCACCATCAAAAAACGTGAAGGGGTTGGTATGACTGTTCTCGTCCGGGCTCAGGAATATAGACAGCCTGTGCGAAAGCCGTACATTCTCAAAGCCTTTTTCGTGCAGCCCTTGATTCAGCTGCTCCTGCCCCAAAAATTCGTACAGCCTGTTATAGGCATCGTTGTCGCTCACCAGCAACACTTTCTTGATGTAGTGCGCTACGGACGGCAGGTTGTTTTGGGAAGTGCTGTCCGCAATTACAGCAGACTGTCCTGCATAGGCGCTGTCAATCCTGAGTGCCGTGTGTTTGTTGAGCCCCTCCTTGTTTAACTCGTTCAGCTTCTCCAATGCCAAAGCTGCCGCAGGTAGTTTTACAGTGCTAGCCGGGTAAAAATACTCCTGTGGGCTTACCCGGTAACTGTAAGAGGTGAAGTGGGGTTTGTTCTGCGCATCCCGATCTATCTGAGTATACAGGATCTGCACCCTATACTTTTCAGGATTCTGAAGTATAGCCCCAAACTGTTCCGGGTGCTGCTTCATTATTTTCTGAACCAGCTTCTTCTTTTTTACCTGCTGTGCCGAAGCGGGTAAAACCATAAAACAGAGCGCAGAGGCAAGTATAAATCCAGTTACCAGAGGTAGACGCAGGTGCAAGGGCGTAGAGGTGGTTTTCATAGTTGTATTTGATCTTCAGCATCAAGATACAAAGCTTTTCCAATTTCCCTATTTTGTTCTGCTTTTCAGTCCTGCCCAAAGTATAGCAACAAAACCTGCTCTATCGTGTCATTCTTAAGAGATCCTTGTTATTTTACCTCTTGATTTTAACCTACCACAGTGTGCTTTACTACCAAGCATGTATCAGTTCCAGTTAAAGCCTGTGGTGTCAAAACAAGAATTTCGACTCTTCATCTGTATGAATCACTTTACTGCACAAGTTTCTACACTGCCTATCACCAAAGTAGCTAAACAAGCTTTTGATTTATTTTCTACTTATAAAGAACCAGCATTACAGCACCGCCGGTTTAAGCATCGAGACATTGTGCCATTGATAGAGCAGCTAAAGCAGCAGCCTGTTTTTGATGTGCAGGTAGTGGGCAAATCTGTAGAGCAGCGGGACATATATATGGTGAAAGCGGGCTCCGGGAAAACAAAAGTGATGCTCTGGTCACAGATGCATGGCGATGAGCCCACCGCCACCATGGCTCTCTTCGACCTTTTCAATTTTCTGCAGCAACCAGGCAAGCTAGCGTCACTACAGCAACACATACTGGAGAACGTGACACTTTACATAGTGCCCATGCTGAACCCTGATGGTGCCGAGAAGTATATGCGCCGCAATGCATTGGAAGTAGACCTGAACCGGGATGCACTACGACTACAGAGTCCAGAGGCGCGCTTACTGAAAGACCTGCGTGATACCATCAGTCCTGAGTTTGGCTTTAACCTTCACGACCAGAGCCGTTACTATACCGTGGGCAATACCTCTAAGCCAGCCACTATCTCCTTCCTGGCTCCAGCTTTTGATCATGCCCAAACCGTGGATAGCGTGCGAGGCAGCGCCATGCGTACCATTGTAGGGATGAATGAGGCTTTGCAGGAAATTATTCCGGAGCAGGTGGCTAAGTATTCCGACGAGCACGAACCTCGGGCATTTGGCGACAACATACAGAAGTGGGGCACTAGTGTTATTCTGATTGAGTCCGGCGGCTATCCTAAGGACCCTGAGAAGCAGTACATCCGACAGCTCAACTTTGCCTCTATTCTGTCTGCCCTACACCTGATAGCTGGCAACGGCTACGAAGACTATGAGCAGGAAGACTACTACAAGATTCCTGAGAATGCGCGCAATCTCTATGACCTGGTGCTGCGAAACGTGCGCTATAACCGAAGCGGCCAGGATGCTATGCTAGATGTAGGCATCTTTAGGGATGAGATAGATGCGCCTGTAGGCAAGGGCTACTATTTGAGAGGGTTTGTGGATGAAATTGGTGACATGAGTGTGTTTAGCGGCTACGAAGAGTTAGATGCTGATGGCCTCACTTTAGTACCTGGTAAAGTATACGAAAAGCCTGTGAACTGTTTGGCAGATCTCACTCCTGACTTGGCTAATGATTTACTGTCTAAAGGCTACACGACAGTAAAGCTGGAAACGCTTCCTGCAGCTATTGAAAGTATAAATCCTTTAGAACTCCCTTTGAATGTGATGAGCGCAGCTGCTGAGATAAACCATGAACTAAGCCTGAATGGCGATGCCAACTTCAGCCTACAGAATGTAAACGGAGAGGTACTTTATGCTGTCGTAAACGGTTTCTTGTACGATGTACAAGCTGAAAAAACGGAGCAGCTTCATGGCCTGGTGCTGTAAACTGTAACCTCAAAAATCTTCTGAAAACCATTGGCCCTACGCTCAGGTCAATGGTTTTTCTTATGGCAGCTTTGTAACTTACAGGCTAAATCTAACCCAACCAACCTTTAAAATGGTTTTAAACTACCTGTGGGCAGCCTTCTTTCTGATTGCCTTTGTTATTGCTCTTTTTCAGCTTATCTTTTTTCAGGATGTAGATATTTTCCAGAAGCTGGTTGCCAGTACCTTTGATAACGCTAAGCTCGGTTTTGAAATCTCACTCGGCCTTACAGGCGTAATGACCTTGTGGTTGGGCCTGATGAAAGTAGGTGAACGCGGCGGTGTAGTGGCTATACTTGCGCGACTGGTGGGGCCTTTCTTTCATCGCCTGTTTCCGGAAATCCCCAACAACCACCCCGTTTATGGCTCCATACTCATGAACTTCTCTGCAAACATGCTGGGACTGGATAATGCGGCTACACCTTTGGGTCTAAAGGCCATGAAGGAGATGCAGGAGCTCAACCCTGATAAGGAAACTGCATCGAATGCTCAGATCATGTTCCTGGTGCTGAATACCTCCGGCTTAACCATTATTCCTATCAGTATCATGGTGTTCCGGGCGCAGTTAGGTGCAGCCGACCCTTCCGACATTTTTATACCTATACTTCTTGCTACCTTTTTCTCTACTGTGGTTGGCCTTATAGCAGTAGCACTGTACCAGCGCATTAACTTATTTGACAAAGTAATCTTAGCCTACCTCGGCACGCTACTAGTGCTTATCGGGGGGCTGATTTATTACTTCTCCATTATTCCGCAGGAGCAGGTAAGTGTTATCTCGACTGTAGCTAGTAATGTGATTTTGTTCTCTATCATTATCTCTTTTATAGGACTGGCCCTTGCACGCAAAGTGAATGTGTACGAAGCGTTTATAGAGGGAGCAAAAGAAGGTTTCTCAGTGGCTATCACCATCATACCTTACCTGGTGGCTATACTTGTTGCTATTGGTGTTTTTAGAACCTCCGGCGCGCTGGACATGCTAGTGGATGGCATAGGTTACCTGATAGGTCTTACTGGTATGAATACAGACTTCGTACCTGCCTTGCCAGTTGCCTTTATGAAGCCCCTGAGCGGAAGCGGAGCCAGAGGTCTTATGGTTGAGGCGATGACCAATTATGGAGTAGATTCTTTTGTAGGGCGAATGTCTTCAGTTTTCCAGGGCTCAACTGAAACCACCTTTTATGTGCTGGCTGTGTACTTCGGGTCTGTCGGTGTTCGCAGGTCCAGATATGCTCTTACCTGCGGCTTAATAGCCGACTTTGCCGGAGTGATAGCTGCCATTTTTATTGCTTACCTGTTTTTCCATTAAAAGATGTAGGTGGTAAAATTTATAAACAGACAGGACGCTTACTATAGCAGCAATCGTCCTGTCTGTTTATGCCCACTTTTCCTTTAATGCGTTTCGCTTCTTTTGTGCTTTAATGTGCTGCTTTCTTAGAGCTTTTATGGACTTTTTAAGCGCTGCAATATCGTGTAGCAAAACAACTGGTGCTTTTCTTTTAGAACCAACGGGCTGCTGCTTGTAAAGCAATTTCTGCTTTAAGGCCATTTCTTTTTCTAACACTTCTATTGCCTCGCTATTCATGGTTGATAACTTTGAATATAGTACTCGCCTTTGTTACTGAAGTGGCATTATAGAGCTATTTGACATTCCCACCGCTAAAGCAGGTTGGATTCCTGGGCTACCTGGCTACTGCGACCGTATATCTCCCAAGCTGAAACGGTCTGCCCGACCGCCTTATTTCTTATATTACTAGCTGCTGACGCATCCCGGTGCAGGGCATGTTTGCTGCAGCAAAGGTAACAGCCGGCAAGTGCAGGCGGTAGAACATAGGGTAAGATCTAACCCAACAAAAGTGAAGGAATGTCGCACCACCTCCAGAGCGTCTTTGCCCACATCGACGCCCAGGTTCTGACAGAGTAAATTCTTCATAGCTGAAAGGGGCTTAAGTGGACAAAGAACATTCATCTTCCGGGCCTACACTCACTCATGCCTGCGGATGGGGCAGCCGCTAGGTACTGTCCAGGCTTTTAAGATGAAGAGAAAGGGAAGGGCTTTCTCCTTCCCTTTCTCTTAGCTTACGTTTAAGAGCCTGATAAAATTGCACATCGGCTTATACTGCCAAAGATATGAGTGCCAGGGCTTTCTTTGGCATTTAATCGTAAATAGTATGCAGTAGATCGTAGCCACCGGAAGCTTTTGGTGCCAAAGCTGCCAATTCGTTGTCTAAGGAGTCACGAATAATAGAGTCCGTAGTGTTTTTAATCGGGTTCTGACCGTGTGCCGAGTACAGCTCCGTGTTATATACTGCTGTATTCACGTCTTCAGGAAAAACTATCTGTGTTGTTAGTTTTAAGCTGCTGCCTACATACACCTGGGCGTGTATGTGAGTTACCCTACCGTTATACCAACCGGGATAGATAGAGGCAAAATGCACCTGGCCATTGGCATCTGTAAATTTTTGCCCTCTACAGAACACGGCTGAAGTGTTGTTTTGTATGCCCAGATAGCCAGAATTTGTATAGCCAGAGTAGTAGCCATCCTTACCGTAGTGCCAGATATCTACCCGGGCATTGGCAAGTACACTGCTGCTATCACTGGCATTGCGTACCGTAATGGTTATATTCAATGGAATTCCCGTTTTACCATCTGTTATACCCTGCCGCTGTGTAGCTGCCCCCCGGCTGTTCTAAAGCGGGTATGGCCCATCAGTCTCTGCGTCTGTTAAGCCGCAGCTCTCTGAGTCAGTAGTTGTCCCATCTGCAGGGCTTATACTCTCCTCATCCTTGCAGGCATTTGGTACAGGAAGAGCAGCTGCAATTCTTATTACGCCCCTTACACTTTTACTTAAAAATTCTTTCCTTTTCATACAGCTGGTTATTGATAGATTATCTATGTTGATCAACTAATGAGCACTATTTGCAGGTAAGGCAACCGTGTTCTGGTTCTGTTTTATGAATTATCCCTGGGGCTGAGGAAGTCGTCCACCAGCAGGTGGCGGGCCAGGGAAGCTTCTGTCTTGTTGAGGTGCTTGTTCGCCGCTGAAGTTGCGCAGGTTGTATGTAAAGGTGAGCATAAAGTAGCGCTGCAATGCACTAGACTGCACATCCTCCACGTACTGTGCCGCCAGGTTCCTCTGCAGGCTCACGTTCTGCTTTAACAGGTCGTTTACACTCAAGCTGATTTCTCCCTGCTGGTTCTTGAACAGCTTTTTGCTGATGCTCATGTTCCAGAGAAGGTAATTGTTGTCATAACCCTCTGATAGACCTGCGTAGGCCTGCTGGTTAAGCTCGGTGCGGTATACTAAGCCTTTCCAGAAAATCCAGTTAAGCTTTACATTACTGTTCTGCGTGAAGTAATTGTTGTTTAACTCAGGTTGTAGTGAGTTCTTCACTACATTATAATGAGAGTTGCTGGAAACAGTAAAGTCTACATTCTCGCTGATGTTGCTGCTCAGCATAAGCCCCAGACCAAAGTTGGGAGAAGAAACATAGCTTAGCTCCCCGTTCGTAAGGCCCGGCGTGCGGATATAGCCTACAGTGCCATGCACCCCAAGGTTTGAACTTAGCAGGTTAAGTGGCTTTCCATAGTGAAAAACGGAGCGCACATTCCAATAGCCATTCAGGTTTACAGGCTGCGTGAGCTGCTGCCCGGGCTCCAGCACTTGCCCATCAGGAAGCGTGACCTCCTCTCCTTCTGCCCTAATAATGCTGTTGCCAACATAGCTCTGCGTAATATTTCCAAATAGCCCCACGAAGAAAACCTGGTTCGTTTCCCGGTTAAAGTCTCTCAGGCCCGTCCTGAAGCTGTGCTGGTAGCTTGGCTTTAGTGCGGTATTACCTCTTGTTAGCTGCAGTGGGTTCGAATTGTCAATAACCTCTTGCAGTTGTTCTACCGCTGGTGCATTTACACTGGTGGAGTAGTTTATATCAAAGTTGCGCGTATCCGACAGCTTGTAATCTACCTGAGCATCCGGAAGTATGTTAGCGTAGGTCCTTTTCAGTGTAAAGCTTGTAGGGAACTCCTTGTCACTTTGCAGGGTTGCCACCTGGTAGCCAGCTCCTACTCTTATGCGCAAGTTATCCTTGCTGTACTGATAGCCTGTACCAAAGCGCTGTGTCAGGAACTCACTCTCGAACTTGTTACTGAGCGTAGTGTCTAACGAAGTATACCCTTGTCCCTCTTCAAACAGCTTGTAGGTTCTCTTGTCAGAATCATTTAGTTGGTTGCCGATAGTATACTGCAGCTGCAGTTGCCCGTTCTTGCTCAGCGGCTCCGTATAGGCTACCTCTCCTGACCAGGTTAATCCTGCTCTATCCAGTTTTACCTGCTGGTCCTGGCTAACATCCCCGTTGTTGCCCCTGTAGTAGATAGTGTTGGCTAGCAGTGAGCTTTCACCATCTGTGGCACTCACACTGGTGTTTAGTGTGGTAGAGATAGTGCGCCCTGGCATGCCGAATTTGTGACTGAAGTATAAGCTGTTTTTAAGTGTATAGCTTAGATTATCAGAAGCAGTCTGGTTCTGCGTCTCATTAATTAGACCATTATCGTTTAGCGTGGTAGCCGCTATATTTTCGTTAAGGTTCCGCTGCTGAACAGTCAGGCTAGGCGTTAATAGCAGACGGTTATTCTCGTTGAGTTTATAGTCCAGGCGCAGGTTGAACTGGTGGTCTGTTGTGTGGATATTGCTCAGGTTGTTCTCTGTATATACACGTCCTGAGTCAGCCGCTAAAATGTACTGCTGTATCCGATACTGGTTATTCTCAATATCCCTCTCAGTGAATTTGTAGTTGCCGGATACCTCAAGCTTATCGCCCCACATATCGCTGTAGTTCAGGCCAAAGGTGTTGGTAGAGATTAACCCGGTGGTGGTGGTGCCACCAAAAGGCGGACGGCGCCCCCTCATGCCACCACCAGGTGTCTCACCCACTGAGAAATCTAACATGTTAATATTGTTGGTTAGCCCGGTCACAGTAAGTCTTCTGTCACCATTAAAGAAGTTAAGGCTGGCCCCCAGCATGTAGCGATCATCGGTGCCGTAGCCTGCAGAGGCTTTGCCAAAAGCACCATTCCTGCTGTTCGGTTTGGTAACAATATTGATTGTCTTTAGCTCATTGCCATCATTCACGCCTGTTAGCTCAGCCTGATCGCTTTTCTTATCAAAGATCTCGATGTTGGCAATTACATCGGCAGGAAGGTTACGCAAGGCCGTACCAGGATCATCACCAAAGAAGCGTTTACCATCTACCAATACCTGTTTCACATCCTCACCTTGTGCCTGTATGGCCCCATTCTGGATAGTGATGCCTGGCATTTTCTGAACAAGGTCTTCAGCACTGGCATCAGGAGTTGTTTTGAAGGCTCCCGCATTAAAGGATGTTGTATCGCCTTTCTGATCCCCTAACGGCACCCGCCCTACTACCTGTACTTCTTTGATGGTTGTGCTGCTTTCCTCCAGCTCCAGTACACCTAGGTTTACCGTGTTTTGCTGCACTAAAACCTTTTTCTCTAGTGGCTTAAAACCTAGGTAGTTCACTTCTACCATGTACATACCAGGTACCACATTCGAAAACCTGAAAGCTCCCGCTACATCTGTAGCTACACCAGTGCTCGAATCGTAGGTTATCCGTTTCAACACCACACTGGCACCCGGCAGTGCTGATTTATCTTGTGCACTTTGTACGGTGCCAAATACCGTAGCGCCCTGTGCATATAACTGAGAAGCGGTAAAGAGGGCAAATATGAATAAGAATAGTCTTTGCATAGCAAATTGGTTAGATGAAGTTCTTTCTCTCAATCTGATAAGCAAAGGTTATGTATCTGACACTTCGTTATTATGAAAAGCAAACTGAGACGGGCAAAGCCACAGGCGAAGCGGACAATTGCGACTTGACGAAGAAGGAAACATTATGGCAGGCATAGCGCCATTGTGCCCGCACGTTATAGATGATAGCAGGGCAAATACCATTAAAAAGGCCTTCTACTGAGGATCAGCGAAGGCCTTCATACTTGTTTTGATATGTGCGTATATAGCAGGCTTACCTTACTGGTTTGCCAGCCAATCCAGAAACTTCGGACTCTTGGCTTTGCTTACAATCACTTCGTCCTGAAAAGGAATGGTTAATGCCACATGCAGCTTGCGGCCAAAGTATTGAGAGGCTTCTTTTACAGCTTTATGGTTAACCAGGTACTGCCGGTTCGCCCTGAAGAATTGTGGCGCCAGCATACTCTCCAGTTCATCTAAAGTGTGGTTGACAACATAACTTTTACCATCAAAGCACACTACCCGCGTTAGTTGGTTCTCCACGTAACTGATAGCAATCTCTGCTACTGGTAAGGGAATAATTTTATCGCGCTGGTATACAAGTATAGAACTGCGTTTTTGGCTCAGCCTATTCTCAAAAAGGTCGAGTATGTTTTTTATCGATGGCTCGGGTTTGGAAAGGTTTTGCTGCAGTTTTTTATACTTCTGCAGTGTTTCATTAATGGAAGCCGACGAAAATGGCTTCAGTACGTAATCGATGCCGTTGGCCTTGAAAGCATCCAAGGCATAAGCATCATAAGCAGTGCAGAAAACAACAGGTGTAGAAGTAGGCACAGCCTTAAAAATCTCGAAACTGAGACCATCGCCTAACTGAATATCTGAAAAAATAAGATCAGGAAACTCATTCACCTGGAAGTATGCTACAGCGCTCTTCACTGAAGCAAGAACAGCCTCAATCTCTATAGCACTATCCACCTGCTGCAGGGTTTCTGCCAGGTCCTCAGCCGTAAGCGGCTCATCTTCTATAATAACAATTCTCACTTGCTCAATATTGGTAGCTGTACCGAAAAGTACTTCTCTGTATCGAAAATGGCAATATCCTTCTCAGATAGTACCATATAGCGCTCCCTCAGGTTTTTCAGGCCTATGCCAGAAGAAGGCTCACTTATAGACTTTGCTTTTTTGTTGTTGCGCACTTCCAGGTAGCCGTCATCATTATAGCTGATATAAATATAGAGCGGCTCTTCCACAGTAAAACCATTGTGTTTGATGGCATTCTCAGCCAGCAACTGCAGCGAAAATATAGGCACAAACGCTGTCTCAAGCAGTTCTTCAGGAACATCAATCTCATAGTGAAAAGCATTTTTGAAGCGTACTTTCTGCATCTCCAGATAGTCTACACACAACTTCAGCTCATCCCGTAGCGCAATTGTATCGCGGCTGCCAGGAGTTAACGAAGCTCGCAAAAACTCTGATAAACGCACCAGGTACTCCTCAGCTTCAAGGGGGCGCCTTTTAATGAGTGTCTTGAGTGTGTTCAGGGAGTTAAACAAAAAGTGTGGCTGCAATTGATGTTTCAGGTGTTGGTGCTGCGCCTGAATACTGCTCATTTTAAGCTGGGCATTCTCCAGCTCCACCAAGGCCTTCTTCCGCTGCAACACAACAAGGTCCAGCATAACCAGCACAATGGTGTTGTTGGTTAAACCGGCAATAAAAGGAATAAACAAAACCCTACCGTAGTGGTATGGGTTCGGGGCAAAATACCCAAGCACAAGATAATACGAGCTGATGAGAGCAAACATCAGCACATAGCTTGTAATATAGCGCAACACACTTTTAGTCTGCTCCTTTGCCCTGAATGCCTGAAACCTGGCGTAGAGGAATATGTTCATGATCCACAAGGTCAGCATCAACACAGTGGTTACAACAATGCCTATGCTGTGGCCTTTTGGTGCACCTCCCCGCATTGCTCTCATCACACTTTCGGGTGCTCCCGGACCAGGACGTGGTGGCGGCGGCATAAAAGGATTATGGGAAGAGAGCAGGTTTGGCAGCATACTAAACACGCCAAAGAATACTGAAGTAATCAGGGCTACAATTAGTAGCTCCTGTATATAGTTGTTCTGTTTTTGAATCATGTTCTTATGCCAGTTGCTCTGTCTTAGCCCCAATCATATTTAATCTTCACTTTTAATCTACATTGAAATCTCGTTTTAAAAGCTGCACTAGCTTTTTGATACTGCTAAAGATATGAAATTGGAATAAGCTTAGACTTTCTCCCCCACCCTTACATAAAGAGAAGCCTAACCAGAAGCCAGGCTCTCAGTATACTAAGTCAAATATGAAAAACTTTCTTAAAGCTATCCTGTCTACTGCTACCTGCACGGCTCCTACACAGGAGCAGTACCACTGGACTGTATTTTTTAATCTTGGCTAAAGATGGTAGGATCAAACTGCCACAGATCATCAAAGCGGTAAGTTGAGCTTTGGCCGGTGGTTATGTATCCAAAACCTCCAAGAGCAAAGCCTACAGCTCCTTCTCTAGCACTTCCCTCAAAAGAATATCTTTCTACCCAAAGGTCTCCTAAAGGCTCATACTCCCACACATCTGCCAGAGCGGAGCCGTTAGATCCGCCAACTACAAATACTCTGTTATTTATTACTAAGGTAACTGCAGATGTTCTTGGAGATGGGTAATCCTCATTTTCACGATCATTTTCATCCAGGCTCTTGAGTTTTCTCCAGGAGTCGTTAACCGGATCGTACTCTAAAAAGTCTGACTGGAATTGCCCGTTGTTGATACCCCCACCTATATAGCCTTTACCATCATAAGTAAAAGCGAAGGCATTCAGTCTTTTCGCTCCACCCAGGCCTACTCGTTCCTGCCACTGACCGGTGGCAGGGTCGTACTGCCAAAAGTCCTTTTGGTAGTTACCATCATATCCTGCTCCAACATAACCTTTGTTATCTATTGATAAGGCTACGGCACCATAGCGGGCAGAACCAGGAAAATCAGCTATCTGTGTCCAGGTGTCAGTTTGCGGATCATACTCCCAGAAGTCGCGAAGGTGATTCACGCCATCGAAGCCTGTGCCAACGTAGCCCTTACCATTGGCGGTAAAGCTTACTGCCAGGTTTCTGGCCGTACCCGGAAAAGAGGCTTTCCTGATCCAGGAGCCTTTGTTGGAGTCGTACTGCCAAAAATCGGTGAGGCGCTGGTTGCCGTCGAAACCTGTGCCCACATACGCCATGTCGCCAATTGTAAAAGCAACAGCACCGCTCCTGGAAACACCCGCAAAGTCAGAGGCTTTTTGCCAATCACCCAGCAGGTCTGTCGTATCCTCGTCGGAGTCGCAAGAGGTAAAGGCGCCTAATAGCAAAGCAATGGTCAGGCAACGCATAAGTTGCAGCTTGAGCCGCGTAGAGTACTTGTTAATTCTCATGATCTATATAATTCTTGTGTGTTTTGTGGTAGTGCACCGGGTAAATCTCAGAAGTATAGCCTGAGCCATTTTTACCTTTTGCCTCCGGAGCAAAGTTGCCTGATGCCGCAGCCTCCTACAATTCCTTACAACCTGAAGCGGGCAATAAACTAAGTGAGCCGTACAAACCAGCACTTGAGCAACGGAGGCAGCTAGTGTTCATAGCCAGTGTTGTCAATAAAAAACCTGTTGTACTTGCGCTTCTCCTCAAGTTCCTGCTCCTGCTTCTGTTTTTCCTGCAGTTCTTCAAGCATGCGTAGTTCTTTTCCCTCTCTGGAGAACAGGCTGTACATAGCACCAATAGGAGAACCTACAGTAAGTGAGGGGGAAGAAAGGGTAGCTGTCTCCGTTTTGGGAGCGTAAGCAGGATTTTTAACATGGTTAGGAGCTTTCTCTCTCCTTCCGTAGTTTCGCATCAGGTGCTCCAATGAGGGCAAGCCAGTTACTTCCACCTCAGGCAGTTTAACACTGACTTCTTCAAGCCTGATCGTCACTAACGCTTCGTTAGCAGTACTTAACTGTTCTACACGATGCACTACAGACCTATAGCCAACTGAGCGTATCAGCAGGCTATCACCCAAAGCAGCTTGTATCAGAAACATGCCTTCATGATCTGCAATAGTAGCCTTCTGAGAGGACATATTGATAACACTTGCTCCTTCTGCTGCTATCTGCTTGTCAGCTTCTATCACCTTACCTAACAAGTAACCACCATCTTGTGCAGCTACGCCTGTATAAACCAATGAAAGCATTCCTATAGTGACAGCAAGTATGAAGTGCTTCATTGATAAAGTATAAGTGATTGATTAAGCTGAAGCAAAGGTGGGCTACGCAGCCACGATAGCCAACAGAAAATACTTTGAAGCGGGCAAAAGAGGTTGTGAGGCAGGCACAACTTCGCAATAGCAGAACAAGCAGATTTAAACAGCAACCTGTAACACAGGGTATTCTCAAACTTCTCCTGATGTTCATTGTTATGCTATAACTTGTTAATCAGCGGCTTATAGTTTTTCATCGAATTTTAGCTGTTCATAGGTTATATTTGCTCAACTTAAAGCACTGCAAATCGTAAGGCGTTTTAAGCCAAATTATATCCTGACAGCAAAGCAGGAACAGAAATGTGTTCCGACTAACATAGTTTTAATGTACCGTACTAAGAATGAAGTTTCCAGCAACCATACACTAAACATCTTCCAAGGTGGTGGTGAAATGGGTGCGCTGATGCGCAGTTTTGACTGGGACAATCACCCTCTGGGCAGCCCTGCGCAATGGCCGGAAAGCCTTAAAACAAACATCCGGCTTCTGCTAAACTCCAGCTTTCCTATGTTCATCTGGTGGTCTAAGGACCTCTACATGTTTCATAACGATGCCTACTTACCAGCCTTAGGCAATAAGCACCCCAAAGCTTTAGGAGCAAAGGCACGAACGGCATGGTCTGAAATATGGGATAATATGGGATTAGTGGTAGATGAAATCCTAAGTGGGGGAAATCCATTTTATGCCGAAGCGTTAATGTTGATGCTGGAGCGAAAAGGTTTTCCGGAAGAAACCTACTGGACCTTTTCCTATAGCCCAGCCTTTGATGACAACGGAGAGGTAAATGGTGTCTTCTGCGCCTGCCATGAGGTAACTGGTACAGTGCTGAGCACGCGTCGAATGAAATCACTTAAGGATATCTCAGAGGTTACAGTTCAGTTGCAAACACTGGAGCAGGCTGCACAACGTACCTGCGATTTGCTGCTGCAAAACAGTAAGGATCTTCCCTTCTGCATGATCTATCTACTGAACAACACAGCAACAGAAGCCACTTTAGTCGGCCAGGCAGGAAACAGTAGCGGGCGAAATGTTCCGGACTTTGTTGATCTGACCCAAGGTGAAACAGCCTGGGAGTTCAAAAATGTGATGGAATCGAAAGAGCCCGTACTGCTCGACTGTTCAGCGTTGAATTTTGGATCTGACCTGGCCAATAGTTTGTCCAGAAAGATTGAACGCGCGGCGGTACTACCTATCATGAGACCGGGCCGAAAACAGGTGATAGGTTTCTTTGTAGCCGGCATTAGCCCATGGCTGGAGTACAGCACAGACTATAAGGGTTTTCATGCCCTTCTTACCGGCCACATCGCCACGGCCATAACCAGTATCAAGGCCAGAGAAGAACTGGCAAAGCAACAAGAGTACCTGAAGGATATCTTTCAGCAGGCACCGGTGGGTATAGCCATTGTAAGAGGGCCACAGTACATTATTGACCTGGCCAACCCAGGCGTATGCGAGATTTGGGGTCGTGAGGCTGAAGATGTTTTAGGCAAGCCTGTAATTGAGGCTTTGCCTGAAGTAAGTGAGCAAGGAATAATACAGCTGCTTGATGGGGTAGTGAATTCCGGAGAGCCTTTTATAGCGAACGAGCTGCCTCTTCAGTTCGAACGTGATGGAAAAATGGAGACAGTTTACCTGAACTTCATTTACCATCCAATGCGTGATCAGCAGGGATTTATAACTGGTGTGATAGCGGTGGCAATAGACACCAGTGCACAGGTAAAGTATAGGCAGTCTGTAGAGGCACTGAACGAGGAGCTGCTAGCTACCAATGCTGACTTGGATAACTTCGTGTACTCCGCCTCACATGACCTGAAGGCTCCAATATCGAATATTGAAGGTTTGATGGAGGCCTTGGTTGAGTACCTGCCCCAGGAAACGCTGGAGTCAGGTTCTGTGAAGCGCGTTATAGATTTGATTCAGTCTTCTGTAGACAGGTTTAAACGAGCTGTTACTGACCTTACAGAGGTAGCCAAGATTCAGCGTGAAGCTAGTGATGACGTAAAAAGTATCAATCTGGCTGAAGTGATAAATGAAGTACAGCTTGACTTTGAGTTCCTGATAGCTGAAACAGAAGCTGTAATAGAGAAAGACCTGGCACCAGATACTGTGCTGCAGTTTTCTACCAAGAACTTACGCAGCGTTGTTTACAATTTGGTAAGTAATGCAATCAAGTATAGATCGCCGGAGCGCAAGCCACATGTACAGATTACAACCAAAACTACCCCTGAATACGTTGTACTGCAGGTTAAAGACAATGGCTTGGGTATGAACCTTCAGAACAAGAGCAAGATCTTCTCTATGTTCAAGCGCCTGCACGACCATGTGGAAGGTTCAGGCGTAGGACTGTACATTGTGAAAAGAATAGTAGAGAACGCTGGTGGCTATATAGAGGTAGAAAGTGAAGTAGGTGTAGGCTCTACTTTTACTGTCTATTTCAAGGGAAAAGCTTAATAACAGGACCACGTACATAGTATAACAGAAAAGCCGCTCCGCAGACATGGAGCGGCTTTTCTATTTTGTATTGTGTAGCGTCCTGGAATAAGTTGACACAAAAGTTGACTTATATGAAAGAGAGTAGCAAGAAAGGCTTTTTAAGGAAAAGTCAAAAGGACTACAGTTTAGCCTTCAAGCTGAGCGTAGTGGACCAGGTAGAGAAAGGGCATTTGACCTATAAGCAGGCCAAGTATGGCATCCAGGGACGATCGACTGTTTTGGTTTGGCTTCGTAAACATGGCGGACTAGACTGGAAAAGCAAGCTGCCCATGAAAGAAAAGCAACCGCCCCGCAAGAAGATCCATGACCTGGAGTCTAAGATCAAACGCCTCGAGCAGGAGAAACTGATTTTGAACCGGGCCATCGATATTGCCGAATGAGGCATTTGGGACCAGTATCCGAAAAAAGTATTTGCCCCTCTCGCAGCAAGCTTTCAAGCCAAAGGGGTAGCCAGAACCACCCGAAAGCAAACGCCAGTACCTCTATAAGCTGCGGAAAGAGGGAGCCCAGACGACTGCCCTCAAGCAGCAGGTAAGGCAGCAGCGCAAACTCTTGCCGCAGCTGGGCACGCGCAAGCTTTACTTTAAGCGCAAGCCCGCCTTGAGGGGCCTGGGCATCCAACTCGGCCGCGCCAAGCTCTTTTTGAGTGGCTGAAAGAGTTTAAGCTGCTCATGCGGCCCAGCAGGCGCTACGTGCAGACCACTATGTCCAAACATCACCTGCGCAAATACCCCAACCTGGTAAAGGAGGTTGTCTTGCAGGCTTGCGAGCAGGTCTGGGTCTCGGACATCACCTGTATCCACACCCCGCAGGGCACCTGTTACCTGAACCTGGGCACCGATGCCTTCAGCCGCAAGATTGTAGGCTATACACTAGGGGCCAACATGAAAGCTGCAAGTATGAGCAGGGCCCTGCAGATGGCTTTGAGAGAAAAACAGACTGGTAGAGAAACGATTCACCACTCGGACCGGGGCCTGCAGTACTGCAGCCAGCACTATGTGAGCCTGGCAGAGCGCCATAATATGAGGATGAGCATGACCCAGCACTCGGACCCGCATGAGAATGCGCTGGCTGAGCGTATGAACCGCACCCTCAAAGAAGAGTTCGGCTTAGGAAATACATTAACAAACCTGCAAGAGGCACAACACTTAGTAAAGCAGGCCGTGGAGCTATACAACCACCACCGCCCGCACTTTGCCCTGCAGATGAAAACACCACACCAGGTGCATCAAGAAAAAATCCCGGCTTGCTAACGCAAACCGGGATCATGTAAAACCGTCAACTTATTTCAGGACGATTCACTTACTTTCAAGTGTTATGAAGCAGTGCTTTCCTGTTTCAGGAAGTATACATTAAACTCAGTTCCTTTGCCTAATTCGCTCTTCACTGTAATCTTATCACCGGAGTTATCTAATATTTTCTTCACCAGGTACAGGCCAATTCCAGAGCCCTCTACGTGGTCGTGCACCCGCTTGAACATCGCGAAAATCTTGTCCAGTTGGTTCTCTGCAATACCTAAGCCGTTGTCTTTTACAGACAGCACACAATCTCCTGTTTCAGAGACAGAAGTTGTTACTACTACCTTTGGCGCCCGCTGAGGGTCTGCGTATTTAATGGCATTAGAAACCAGGTTAAAGATGATGCTGCGAAGGTTCTTGCGTGGGTACCTCAGGTTATCGAAGCCAACCAGGTTCACCTCTATCTCTGCCTTACTAGCAGCAATTACATCACTCAAGCTTTCTTTCACCTCTTCTACCATACCCTGAATATTTACATTCTCAGGGGCCTCCTTCACATGCTGCAGTTTGGTAACATCAGACAGATCGTTGATCACGTTTTTTAACGTGTTTATAGCGCCTCCCATTCTGGACAACAACATCTGGTGCTTTGCAGCATCCGGGCCTAAATCTTCCTCCAAAGCCGATATCAACCCTTCAAGGTTAACAATGGGCGACTTAAGGTCATGCGAGGCTGTATATACAAAGCTGTCCAATTCGTTATTGATACGCATAAGCTCACTATTTCTTCGCATCAACTCCTCATTGCGTCGGTGCTCGGTCATGTCGCGGGTAATTTTAGCGAATCCCAGCAGGCGCTTGTCCAGGTTGTATATGGGTGAGATAACCACGTTGGCCCAAAATGCAGACCCATCTTTGCGTATACGCCAGCCTTCATCCTCAAACTGGCCATTAGCCAAAGCTGTTTTGAGTTCAAACTGTGGGAAGCCGCTGGCTATCGCTTCACGGTTATAAAAGATAGAGAAATGCTTGCCTATAATCTCACTTGCCTTGTATCCCTTTATTCGCTCAGCGCCAGAGTTCCAGCTCATGATAATGCCATCAGGGTTCAGCATCAGGATGGAGTAGTCTTTCACACTGTCGATCAGCAGCCGGCTCTTTTCCTCACTCTCCTTCAGGTCCTCATTAATCCGGAAAAGCTGCTGCTCCAGCTTCTTTCGCTCTGTTAAGTCGCGTGTTATCTTGGAAAAGCCTACAAGTTCTTTTTTTGCATTGTAGATGGGGGCAAGAACAGTGTTGGCCCAGAAAGCTGAACCATCTTTCTTATAACGCCAGCCTTCATCTTCAAAACGTCCATTCTTCGTGGCCTGCTTTAGCTCATAGTCTGGGAAGCCCTGCTGTATTGCCTCTCTGCTATAAAACTTAGCAAAGTACTTACCCAGTATTTCGTGTGCCTCATAGCCCTTCAGCCTCCTGGCCCCTTCATTCCAGCTCGATACATTACCTGCTGGGTCCAGCATAATAATGGCATAGTCATTCACACCATCTATTAGCAGCCTGAATCTTTCCTCACTTTCCTTTAACTCCTCATACGCCTTGTACAGGTCGTCTTCGGCCTTTTTTCGCTCAGACAGGTTCCGGGTAATTTTGGAGTAGCCTATCAGCTTATTCTCTTTATCATATACAGGTGTAATGATAACGTTTGCCCAGAACACGGTACCATCTTTTTTAACGCGCCAGCCTTCTTCCTCATACTTGCCTGCTGCCCTTGCTTCCTTTAGCTCCATGGATGGGTAATCCCGGGCCTTATCAACAGGAGTATAAAACACAGAAAAATGCTTTCCGATGATCTCCTCAGCCTTATACTGCTTTATGGCCTCGGCTCCTGTGTTCCAGGAGATAATATAGCCATTCACATCTAAGAGGAAAATGGCATAATCGGTAATACTGTCGACGAGTAATTTATAATATTTTTCAGCTATCTCTTTGGTAAAGTTAGCTGAAACAACTTCTGACTCTGAACTCATGCTGGTGGTAAAAGTGGCCTTTTTACTTCGATTTTACGCTATAGTGAATAAGGCTGCTACGGATTTTGGTGATAAAAGAATAAGTATTCAAAAAAAATATTCTATCAAAGGCGCCTCATTAGTAAGCAATATACCAATGAAAGAGTTTAGGATGAAACCAAAAATCAAAAAACAGGTGCATTTTTAGGAATATTGTGCAAACCCTTCAGCCATTTTATCGGTAGACTCAGCATCTAATTTTTCGTTTTGTATCAGCCCCGGATTTTAGACGAGAGGCAGCCTTTTCTATGAGCTACGTTGGCTAGAGTCATAACAGCTGTCAAAGCTAAAGTTCTTATATAACACCATTTTTTACGTAATTTGCCCCTGTAACGCACAACCATGCACAGTACCTTCTGAAATTTTCTGGTTTAGTAGGTGCGTGTATAAACGCATACAACAACAAACAATTTATTTTAAACTAACCCACAAAGAAACATGGACCATTACCGACAGATGTTGCGCAGGTTTTCTTTATTCCTGTTCCTCTGTACATTAACCACACTGGTAAATGCCCAGGTTATCACCTCTCCGGACAAAAACCTCGCGATGAAGTTTGAGTTATCGCCAAATGGTGAGCCTACCTATCAGTTAACTTACAAGAAGAAAGCCGTTATTAAGCAAAGTAAACTGGGCATCGAAACAAAAGATGTACCTTCTTTTATGGATGGCTTTACTGTAACGAATACGGAGCAGAAATCAGTGAATGACACCTGGGAGCCAATCATGGGTGAAGAGAAAACTATCCGTAACAACTATAACGAATTGCTGGTGACGCTAGCGCAGGATGAGCCAAAAGGCCGTCATATCCGCATTCGTTTCCGCTTGTTCAACGACGGACTTGGCTTCCGCTATGAGTTTCCGAAGCAGGATGAGCTAAAGTACTTCATCATTAAGGAAGAGCACACGGAGTTTAACCTCACAGGCGACCATAAGATCTTCTGGATCAGAGGCGACTACGACACAAATGAATATGCTTATACTACCTCGCAGATCTCTGAGATTCCGCAGTTGATTGAAAAAGCTACTCACGATGTGCATGCACAGTATCCTATTGATACGCTGTCTGTTCAGACACCGTCTATGATGAAGTCTGCCGATGGACTGTACATCAACATTCATGAGGCTGCTTTGATCAACTACCCTGCCATGCACCTGAACGTTGATCCAAAGAACTTCAGAATGAGTTCACACCTGACTCCGGATGCTGTTGGTAACAAGGGTTACCTGCAAACTGAAGCACAGACTCCTTGGCGTACGATTGTTGTTAGCGACAAAGCTACAGACATACTTGCCTCTCGTCTTATCCTGAACCTGAACGAGCCTACAAGATATGAGGACGTATCATGGATAAAGCCTGTGAAGTACATTGGTGTTTGGTGGGAATACTTTGTGGCAGGCAAGAGCACTTGGGCTTACGGCACTGAAACAAACGTAAAACTGAGCGATGACCCGAACAAGCTTACTCCAAGCGGTCGCCACGGTGCCACTACTGAAAATGTAAAGCGCCACATCGACTTTGCTGCAAAGCATGGTTTTGATGCTGTACTGGTAGAAGGCTGGAACGTTGGCTGGGAAGACTGGTTTGGCAACTGGAAAGAAGAAGTTTTCGACTTTGTAACGCCTTATCCTGATTTTGATGTGAAAGGCCTGCAGCAGTATGCAGAGTCAAAAGGTGTGAAACTTATGATGCACCACGAAACATCAGGTTCTGCCACCAACTATGAGCGCCGTATACACGAGGCTTTCCAGTTTATGCAGGACCATGGCTACAATGCTGTAAAAACAGGCTATGTAGGCAAAATCATCCCTCGCGGAGAGCACCACGACGGCCAGTGGATGGTAAACCACTATATCTACGTAGCCAACACAGCTGCAAAGTATAAGATCATGATCAACAGCCACGAGGCAGTTCGTCCTACAGGCGTGCACCGCACTTTCCCTAACTGGATTGCGCAGGAGTCAGCCCGTGGTACTGAGTTTGAATCTATGGGTGGCCTTGCTCCAGACCATACTACTATTCTGCCGTTTACCCGTTTGATGGGTGGTCCGATGGACTATACACCAGGTATCTTCCAGACCGACCTTTCTTATTACGGTACTGGCAGCAATCAGCGTGTAAACACAACACTGGTAAAGCAGCTGGCTTACTACGTAACGATGTACAGCCCACTACAAATGGCAGCTGATCTTCCAGAAAACTATGAGCGTTTCCCGGATGCATTCCAGTTCATCAAGGATGTTGCCGTAGACTGGGACAACACCTACATCCAGGAAGCTGAGCCAGGCGATTATGTTACCATCGCCCGTAAAGCCAAAGGCAAAAACGAGTGGTACATTGGTGGTGTAACCGATGAGAACGCCCGTACGGCTACAATCAAGTTTGACTACTTGCCAAAAGGCAAAAACTACATCGCTACTATCTACGCCGATGCTAAAGATGCCAGCTGGAACAAGAATCCTCAGAAATATACAATCCGTAAGGTGATTGTTAATTCTAAAAGTGTACTGAAGCAAGCTTTAGCGCCAGGCGGCGGTGTTGCCGTTAGCGTGAAAGAAGGCAGCAAGAATGACATGAAAGGACTGAAAAAGCTGTAATAATTATCAGCTTTTAAGTAAGATAGGGCGCGGTGTAACAAACACTGCGCCCTATTGCTTTATACTAGTCTGAACGACCCATACCAGGCCAATGTGCCTTACGAGAAAATGCCAAAGAAAGCCCTCGCACTCATATCTTTGGCAGTATAAGCGTAAGTTCAATTTTATCAGGCTCTTAAACGTAAGCTAAGAGAAAGGGAAGGAGAAAGCCCTTGCACTAGACACTTTGATGATGTCGCCCCCAAGGAATCCCTTCCCTTTCTCTTCTTCTTAAAAGCCTGGACAGTACCTAGAGGCTGCCCCATCCGCAGGCATGAGTGAGTGTAGGCCCGGAAGATGAATGTTTTTTGTCCACTTAAGCCCCTTTCAGCTATGAAGAATTTACTCTGTCAGAACCTGGGCGTCGATGTGAGCAAAGACGCCCTGGAGGTGGTCCTCTCCACCCTGGACATGGAGCGGCGGGTGAAGGTGAAAGCCTCCCGAAAATTCACCAACACCCCCACAGGCTTCAAGCAGCTGCAGCGCTGGCTGGAGGGCAAGCGCGCAGCGGACGTGGAGCTGCGCCTGCTCATGGAGGCCACGGGCGTGTACTACGAGCAGCTGGCCTGGTTCCTCTACCACGAGGGCTACCAGGTCTCGGTGGTGCTGCCCACCAAGGCCAAGCGCTACCTGCAGGCCCTGGGAAACAAGAGCAAGAACGACAGGATCGATGCCAGGGGCCTGGCGCAGATGGGCCTGGAGCAGCTCCTGGAGCTCTGGCAGCCCTTGTCGAAAAACATCTACCGGCTGCGCCTGCTGACCCGCCAGCTGGAGGACTTCTCCAACCAGCGCACCGTGTGCCTGAACCAGCTCCATGCCCTGCATCACGGTGCGCTGGTGGTCAAGCAGGTAGAGCGAAACCTCCAGAAGCTGGTCGGCACCCTGGACAAGAGCCTCCAGGAGCTGGAGGAGGCTATTGGGGAGCTGCTCTACCAGGATCCGCTGCTGGCTGAGCGGGTGGAGAAGATGCGCTCGGTCAAGGGGGTGGGGCTCAAGACGGTGGCCGTGCTCCTGGCCGAGACCAACGGCTTTGCCACCTTCGAGCGGCAGGGCCAGCTGGTCAGCTACGCCGGCTATGACGTGGTGGAGCACCAGTCGGGCCAGCGCTCGGGCAGAAGCAGAATATCAAAGAAAGGCAACGCCCACATCCGGCGGGCCATGCACCTGCCGGCCTTTACAGTAGTACGTTATAAAGAGCCTGTCTTTACTGCCCTCTACGAGCGGCTCGTGAAAAGGGGCAAGACCAAGATGCAGGCGTATGTGGCCGTGCAGCGCAAGCTGCTGATCCTGCTCTGGACGCTGTGGCGCAAGAATGAAGCCTATGATCCACGTTATGGGCAGCAGCCAGCGGAACCCAAAAATAACATCCAAATCCAGGAGGCCGGAGCCTCTCTTTCAGGTGTCAGCGCAGCTGACAAAGACGCAATAACGCAGGAAACGCAGCCAGAAACAGCAGAAAAAGAAATAGCCCCAGCTCAGGCCAGGGCTACGCAAGATGAACTTCCAGTACCAGTCGGCCCGGGAGCTCTCTTTCAGGTAGAGTGAAGATAAGAAACAGGTAAGAAAAATGCAACAAAAATCCTTGACTTTGAAGACAGTACCTTGGGGCTTTAGCCAAGGGATGAATTTGGTTTTCTTTTTGAACCACTCGATGTGGTGCAGCATCCCTTCACTTTTGTTGGGTTCGATCTTACCCTATGTTCTACCGCCTGCACTTGCCGGCTGTTACCTTTGCTGCAGCAAACATGCCCTGCACCGGGCAAGGCGCCAAAAGCAGCCGTGAACCAGATCAAGACATACCGCTTCCGACTCAAACCCACCAGGGCGCAGGCACAGGCTTTTGCGCAGTGGCTCGGCTCGTGCCGGTATGTCTACAACCTGTGTCTGGACTACAAGAGGCAACTCTACTCGAACCACCAGCTTTCCATCGGCAAGAACCAGATGCAGCAAGAACTTGCAGCCATTGCCAAGGAGGTCGGGTGGATTGGCTGTGTTCACTCACAAACTTTACAGGAAGTAACCGATAGGTTGTTCAAGTCCTACGAAGGCTTCTTCAAGCAGGGCAAGGGATTCCCCAGGTTCGCCAGGCGAGGCCAGTATCGCTCCTTCACCTACAAGCAGGGGGTGAAGCTGCACCAGAACACAAGTACCGTACAACTGCCCAGGACAGGCAAGGTGAAATACCGCAAGTCACAGGATGTGCAGGGGGGTATCAAGACAGCCAGCGTTGTCAAGGAAGCCGATGGGTGGTATGTGACCCTGTGCTGTGAGGTGGAGATAGCACAGCTTCCACCAGTGACAAACGTGTTGGGGCTGGACATGGGTATCAAGTCCTTTGTGGTCACCTCAGACGGTTAGGTGGTGGATAATCCAAAGCACCTGTTCCGCTACCAATACCAGCTAAGGAAAGCACAGCGTTCGGTCAGCAGGAAGAAGAAAGATGGTAGTAACAGGCGCAAGGCTATTCAGAAGCTTGCCAGGCTGCACCTGAAAGTCAGGAATACACGTAAGGATTTCCACCACAAGTTGACAACTCAACTCATTCGCGAAAGCCAAGCGATTGTTGTTGAGAACCTGCAAGTGCAGCATATGCTCAAGAACCATAAGCTTGCTAAATCAATATCGGACGCGGGATGGTATCAGTTCGTGCAGATGTTAGCCTACAAGTCCAAATGGTATGGTCGGGAGTTTCATAGAGTAGCCCCCAACCATACTTCTCAGGACTGCTGGGTATGTGGTTGGCGTAACACCGACCTGCAGCTATCAGACAGGTATTGGACCCAGAGCTAACGGACACGTCCTGGGCAGGGATGTGAACGCAGCTAGTAATATAAGAAATAAGGCGGTCGGGCAGACCGTTTCAGCTTGGGAGATATACGGTCGCAGTAGCCAGGTAGCCCAGGAATCCAACCTGCTTTAGCGGGGGGAATGTCAATCCCGTGACGGATTGATCATGATATGAGCGCCATGTGTGCCTGGATGCATGATCCAGGGCATGGGCGGAGCATCTGGCTTAAGTGGCAGCCCTGTACTCTCGGAGGTAGCGTACGGGATGTATACAACATACCTCAGGTAGCCGTTCTTTACATCACCAGTCGCAGCATTGAATTCGTCAGCTGAGGCAGTGTATACAAATAAGGTAGACGGCTGCTTGGGCATACGCAGTTTTCCGCTCTTCACCTCCTCTTCTCTTGTATCAAAAATTTCTTTTGCACTTTTACCTGCTTTTCTCAGCTCCCGGCCTCGCGCCATAAATGGCTCCAACTCTTTGTGGTAGCACGAAACAGACAGGCCCTCCTGAGCAGGATCATCAGCAAGGCATACTAATTCATTCGTTCCCTTCCGTAACTCTACCACTTTTCCCTGCTGGTTATACCCATACACTGTTGCACTATCTCGCTTTTCTGCCGGAGCCGCCAGAACAGCAGCCTTAATTTGTGACTCCGGAGAAGGAACCTGCCCTTGAGCAAAACTACCAAATGCTATCAAGCTAAAAGAAAGGAAAGTAAATATCTTCTTCATGCCGTTAAGAGTAAAGTTGATACATCCTGTCAGAATATATTTACTTAACGTGCTTGGTTAATTAAGGATGAACTTTATTCGAAAAAAGGTATAGTATGGGCACTGGAAAAGTACTACTCCATAACTGTATCAAACAAGCTGGTTTGCTTGCCTATACTTGCAACTACCTTAGATGGACTGCTACTAATCGTAAAAACCGGCGTCTCTTCGAAGCGAGAGGCAACTACTACTTCTGTACCATCAGCATGAAGGGTAAAGAGCTCCTTCACCAGGTTGGGGCAGTTATTGTCTTTAGAAAGGTGTGAAAGAAGCACATGACTCATAAAGGATGGTTTATACCCTGTAAAGAGCGACAGCGCCTGCCTGTTTGATAAGTGTCCTTTACCTCCCCGGATGCGGTTCTTCAGGTAATATGGATAATGTCCTTTCTCCAGCATGCCCTCATCGTAGTTTGCCTCCAGAAAGACGGCATGGCATTGCTGAAAATGCTCTATCAACTGGTCGCAGGGATAGCCTATGTCTGTAAACACGCCAATTTTTACATTATTGCCTGTTACAACAAAGCTATGCGGATCACGGGCATCGTGTAGCTTCGGGAAGGCAATTACACTCAACTTCCCTACCTGTATAGGCTCATGTGCCTGAAAGTGCAGCACCTGCACCCCTGTAAAATCCAAACGTGCATTATGAAGCGTACCCGAAGTGATGTACACAGGTAGCTTATACTTTCGGGCCAATACCGGAATACCACGGATGTGGTCAGAGTGCTCATGCGAAACAAAGATTGCCTTCACCTTGCTCATGGAAAGCCCTAAACGCTTCATCCGCTTTTCAGTTTCGCGGCAGGAAATACCAGCATCCACAAGCACCGCCTCGCGCTCGTTAGCTATATAATAGCAGTTACCATTGCTTCCTGAATTTAATGACGTGATGGACAGTTGCATAGAGTTACAAAGTAACCACAATTTCTGCTGTTATTCAACCTGTGTTACTGTATAAGTTCTACTCTGCTCTCTTCTGCGGAAATTTTTAGCAACTCGTAGCCAAACAAAGAGCACCTGACCGTGTTAAGCTCCAATAAACAGCCACAGCAGCACCATAAAGGCCGTTTTTCGTAACTCGCTGTAGCTTGTGTATCTTTGTATTCAGAATTGACACAGCTTATGATTGATCTTACTCTATACGACCCGTTCGAGAAAATGCAGTTCACTGATACTAACTGCTTCTTGTGCGGCACCATTATTACCCAAGAACACCGCGCTCCTGTATTTGCAGACTGGCTGCAACAAAAGTATAACCTGAAGAATAAAGAGCTGTTGATGCTCGATAAGAGCGTAACCACTTTCGGGCAGCTAACTTTACCTTGCTGCGACCGTTGCCATACACACTACCTGCTGCCATTGGAGGCGGAGGTGGAGCAAGCTGCTGCAAATGGGATAGAAGGCATGCAAGCTCTCCCGCCACAGCGGCTTTTCCAATGGATAGGCAAGATGTACTACGGCTCGCTGGTTACTGAGCTTATTAAAGAAGCGGATCCGCTGGTAATGCCCGAGTATGCGGTTAGCGAGGATCCCAAGATGCTAGGGAAATTCCGCGCCTTCTTCCAGGTGCTGCAGTCGCTGCGGGTGCCAATGGAGTTCGACGGATTTTTACCGAGCTCGCTTTTTCTGCTCCAGGTTAGCCCAACAGAAGACGAGCTTCCGTTTGAGTACCAGGACGAGCTGACAACTATGGCTTTTAGCATTAAGCTTGGGCCTGTAGCTGTAGTGTGTACTTTATTAGACAATGCAATTATACGGAAGGCGTTCGGCAGGCTATACCAGGTAACAGAAGGAAAAGAATTGCACCCTATACAGCTGGCGGAGTTTAAGGCACGTGTTTTCTACGCCGCTTATATTTTCAATGTAGTACCGGAATATTTTATCCGTCCTATCAAACCGGAAGACGACCACCTGGTGCTGGATACGCTTATTGATGATGTGACGAACGAAATATTTAACCCTTGGGAAATGACGGCTTACGCACACATGTTGGAGGAGATGCTGAAGCCTTGGGGCATTCGGGAGCACCAAATCCTACAGACACCACAACAGCCTATCAGCTTCCTGCTCGACGAACAAAATCAGTTTAAGCCAATGGAGCGCTTTACCAAACTGGTATAAGAACTTAGGAAGTATAAAAAAAGCGGCGACACCATCCATACAGTGGTGCCGCCGCTTTTTTATTTATTAACTTCTACTCTATAATAAAACTTACATCTACAGTAGAGGAAATAACCAGCTCGCCTCCTGAAATAGTTGGTCCACCGGCAGCATCGTAAGCAGCTGACTCCATCATAGCTACTTTATACATAGGTCTAGGTCCTCCCCCATTGCCAGAACTCTCATTGATAGCATATACACGGCCTATTTTAGCACCTAATTCTGAAGTGAGTGAGTTAGCCTTCTCCTTTGCGTTTGCCACTGCCTTTTTCCGGGCCTCTGCTTTATACTTTTCTACATCCGACACCTGGAACTGTATACCGTTAACATGGTTTGCTCCTACCTGGTATAGCCCTGATAGCAGCTCATCAAATTTGTCCAGCTTCTTAACGATAACTGTCATGTTTTTCTGGGCAACATAAAAGTCAGGTGCAGTACGGCCGTACTCTCCGCTGTTATAAATCGGGTTAAGGGTGACGTAAGAAGTTTGGATATGTTTGGCATCCACCCCTTGCTTCTTAAGATAACTGATAATGGCAGCAGCTTTGCTGTCCGTTTCTTTTCGAGCTTCGTTCAGTGTTTTCGCGCGGGTTTCAACTCCTAAATTCACTACCACCTCATTAGGCTGCACACGCACCTCACCGATGCCGCTTACACTTACCAAGGGTGGTAGGGCCTGTCCTTGCTGTGCCTGCACACTGAAGGCGGCCATGATAAACATGATAAACAGCACCAGATTCGTCTTCCTCATAGTTTTAGTTTTAACATTCATACTCAAAGTTATTACTTATATAGCAAACGGCTATATAGTCCTTAATACAAACCTTGTGCCACAAGTGTGGCCAGAAACAAAAAACCCTTAACCAACTTAGGCTAAGGGCTTTTATCTAATTCAAGAAACAGGATTAAGCTTCCTCATATTCATACTCCTCATCAGAGGAGTAACGCGAAACAAGTATAGCTCCTATAGTCAGAGCTCCTGCAGCTAAAATAAGTTGTGTAGTGGTAAAGCGACGGCTAGCTTTCAAAATGATGTGTCCCATATCCTGCATCAGGTCAGGCAGCTTTTCGTGGCGGCCTTGGAATACATGCATAGCAGACTCTACCGTTCTGGACATATCATGCGGATGCAGCATAGAAAGCACATTTCCACCTTCCTGTTTTTTCTGAGAGCTCTTCTGCTCGTTTCCTGTATTGCTATTGTTATTGTTCTGGTTTTGAGAAGTGTTGTTTTCCATAGTTTCAACTATTGTTTTTAGATTAATATAGAATTATACGGGGTAGAGGCCAAAAGTGTATCTTTGTACTAGTGCAGAGGTCTGCCACCATGCTGCACCATCAACTCGTCCATACGCGCCTGCAGCGTGTTTTCGCTTACCATCATACTAGCAGGAAAGCCTACCTGCAGGTCATCCAGCCTGAGCACTTGTGCCTCGGGGTTATAGTCATACTTGCCCGATACACCTTTCTCGCTGAAGCTGCCATTGTTAGAGCTTAATGTAATGCCGTACGTCTGCAGCTTGCTTTTAAGCTGGTCGAACGCCTCTGGTTTTATGCCTTCATATTGTAAGTTCTTAGCCATTCCTGATGTTTTTTCTGTTGATGTAATAGGTTTATACTAACGCAAGAAGAGTCTATTTGTTAGATTTTGCAATTCGCTATAATTGTAGCAAATTTTTCTTTCTGAAAATCAAGCACATCCTTTCCATACCAAAAAAGTTTTCTGACAGGGCATTGCAGTATCAAAAACACCCGCTATATTTGCATCACAATAAACGAACGGCCCGTTCGTCTAGGGGTTAGGACGCCAGATTTTCATTCTGGTAACAGGGGTTCGATTCCCCTACGGGCTACTCGAAAGGCCTCCAGTATAAACTGGAGGCCTTTTTTCTTTTGCTTCGGACACTAAAGCTAATATCCTCGCGCCTGTCAATTTTCTATTCATACCTTAAGCGCCCTTCAAAACTTCGTTTGTTGAGACAGCTTATTCAGGCTAGACAGGGGTTGTTTGAATTTTGGTCGTCTATGTGGTGTCTATGCGAACTGTTAGTTCTCGAGGTTTTTCGGTGCTGAGAGAAACAATTGACATGGGGTGCTACTGTTTCGGAATCTGGACAAAGAAACGAGTTCCTTTGTTCTCCTCACTCTCAAACCAGATCTTACCCTGGTGCCACTCCACGATGGTCTTGATGATAGACATGCCCAGACCTACCGATGGTTCTCCCTTGATGCCGGGCCGGCGGGCGTTGGTGAACTTGTCAAACAGGGTGGCATGGTACTTTTGTGGTATCCCTACGCCCGTATCCTCCACCCGGACCAGGAGGCTCTCATCCTGTTCTTCCAGGGCAAGCGTAATTTTGCCTCCGTCAGGGGTAAACTTAATGGCGTTCGAGATCAGATTGTTCACCACCTGCATAAATTTGGTATCGTCCAAGCTGACGTACACCTTATCACAGGAAGTAACAAAGCTAAACGTCTTGCCCGTCATGGATTGGGCCTGCTGGTACTCCTGCATTAATTCCTGCAGCGCCTGTACCAGGTCTATCCGCCGCTTGATAAGCTCCACATTGGCAGATTCGAGGAACTCCTGCCGGATGAATTCCTAGATCAGGTGCATGCCCTGCGTACTGCTCTTCTCAATCAGGTGGATTATCTTCTGGACCCTGGCCTGATTGCCATCGGGTTTTACGTCCTGGGTCAGTAACTTCGACAGGCTCTGGATCATGGCCAGCGGTCCGGCCAGGTCATGGGAGAGGATGTTGAGGATCGAGTTCTTCTTATCGGAGTACTTCTTGAGCGTGTCGTTGTACTGCCTTTCCGCAGTAACGTCTTCGGCGTAGCCAGTTAGTAGGTGCTCATTCTCCAGCAGGACGAGTCTGACGCACACCCACCGCTCGCTGCGGTCCCGCAACACGATCCGGAACATCAGGTCTTTTAAAATCACCCCCTCCAGCAGCTCCTGGTAGACTTCTTTCACATGCTGCCTATCTTCTGGATGTATCATCCGCATAAGGAATCGAGGATCTCCCAAAGAACTTTTGCGCGTTCTATGCCAGACCTTCTCAAAGGCAGCATTCAGATACGAAAAGGGGTGGGAAGTCAGATCATAGGCGAATACGACCATTGGCGAGTGTTCTGCCAGGGGAGTAAGGAAACGGGTGGAGTAACCAGATGTAGGTGATACTGAGGACATGGTACAGCGGAAACGCTGTTATCCCTTAGGCCGTTTCGGATATAAGGGTAACGGCTTACCGTACTTAAAACGTTCACCAGACACAACCATCCCTGCTGTATAGGTAATTTGTTGCTTTAAAATTAGCAGTTTTGATCGTGCCTAAAGAGGCAGGCCTCTGGATGCGAACTCTACAACTTTCGTCAGCCTTCTTAACTCCATTGCCTTCGCTGACCCTGGGAAGGCATCCAGCAAATCTTCTATCCGGGAAGCTACCACATCATACTCCTGCGGCGTCTGTATCAGGTTGACTTCCGTTGAACCTCTGCAGTACTTCACTAAAAAAGCTCCGGGTTCTAAATGCGCAACAGCAACCCGATAAGCTTCCTGGCTGGTTACATAAGGCCCCCAGGTTTGCGTGCCGCACAAAACGATGAAGGCATTCGGGTACTGGGCAGACAAAGCCTGCTGATTGGCAAAATAATTTGCAATGGCCTCATTTAAAAGGGCGTCGGGAGTTTGCATCCTAAAACAGTTACAAGCTGCAAAAAGGAGAATCCCTTTTTTGCAAAGACTATCTGTTTCACGAGCGGAGGGATTCGGCTAGGAATATAAAGCAGGGTCAATAAATAGAATTAAATCAATATACATATTTCAGAGGAAATAAATTCGGCAGACAGGCATCTTCAAGTATTAGCTCTTACAAAGCCTGCGTCTGCATCCTGCATCAACAAAGCCTACCTCAAGGAATATAAAGCACCTGTAAGAAAGAACTGATTCTTTACCCTAGTAAAGTACCCAAGACTCTACTAGTGTTTAATAAAATTATATAGACCTGTCGAGAGAGGGTGCTTATAACTTTTTGGCTAAATCGCCTTGAGCCAGGTTATCTTGAACAAAGGTATAGTGTACCTCTCTGCTTAATGAATGTTCTGAAGAACACATGCTTATTCTCCAACTTTGGGCACCTTATCAATCTCACCATCACCTCCAGATGAATTGCGTTTAACTTTCTTGGCCGCAGCTTTAAGCAACTCCTGATGTTCTTTCCTTTCCTTGAATTCTTTTTGGCGCTGCTTCTTTTGTTGGTCTCTTGATCTGGTACTCATCGTTTCACTTGATTTGATTGCAACTAATTTTTAGACCTTGCTAAGCCTTAACATCTATTATATTCTTAAATATACGCTTAAACAAAAATTAATTCTTCCTTCACTGGGATAATAGGATGAATGGAGCCCTTCTTGATTAGGCTAGGTTAATCAACTGTTTAAGATGAAAAACACCTGATATGATCAAACACTCAAGGCTCCACTAAACCTTTAAAATCTGAAAATATCGCCTTCAACACAGAATTGTCAAGTTGTAGGCTGAAATTCAAGGCCCTCATTCATTATCTATTCTGCAAAATGTTAAGGGATGTTTTATTTCTTATCTATATTAGAATTCAAACAGCGACAGAAACAGATCCTTTCTCTATGATGATATCTAATTTTTGTGGTGTTGCCAGGGGCTTGTTAACAGATAGTTTCCAAGACTTCTGTAAGTTTACATTAACCTTTATCAAAGATAAATTGACCGCTTCCGGTATGGCAAAATAATAACAATAACAAAGGATATTTTTCTACGTAAGGCTATCTATTTGTCAGTATAGGTAGATTCTGAATACAGGTAATTCGCTTCAACATACTTAATGAGCTCCTTTAAAGACCCTTCAATGAATTTCCTCTCTGGTGGCGGAGAGATGGGTGAACGCATTCGAACATACAACTGGTCTGAAACCTCTCTCGGACCAATAGAAAGCTGGCCACAAAGCCTGCGCACAAGCCTTAGCCTTATACTTACTTCCTATTACCCGCTATTTTTCTGGTGGGGCGAAGATTACATACAGTTTTACAATGATGCCTACATTCCGGTATTGGGTGCAAAGCATCCAAAATCTTTAGGACAGGTGGGTCAGGAATGCTGGCCGGAAGCGTGGCATTTAGTAGAGCCTATGATCAAGCAGGTTAAGCAAGGTGAGTCAACATTCAACAAAGACACCATGCTTCCCCTGCAGAGAAAGGGCTATGCCGAAGAGTGTTACTTTGATTTTGCTTATAGCCCTATCCGTAACGAATCGGGTGACGTGGCGGGAATTTTTGCCGCTGTTTCTGAAACAACAGATAAGGTTATAAATGAGAGAAGGTTGGGTGTGCTAACTGCACTTGGCATGCATATGCTGGAGGCAAAAAGTATACAGGAAGCATGCCATGTTCCCCTGAAGGTCCTGTCTGAGAGACCAACCGATATTCCTTATGCGCTCATTTATTTGAAAGAAGGTGATGATTATAAGCTGGCCAGTAGCTACGGACTTGAAGCATATGCGCATGCACGTCCAGAATTGATCAGCGACCAAACTTTAAATGAGCATAGCACCTCAAATTGGAACCTGCATAAAGTGATGGAAACAAGGCAGCCTTATCTGGAAGAAGGGCTAACAGCAAAGTTTGGTAACCTTCCCGGTGGTTCATGGCCAGCCCCCTCTCATACTGCCTTGTTACTGCCGCTACAACTCCCGACGCAGCAAGAACCTATAGGCGTTTTCATAGCAGGTATAAGCCCAGGGAAAGCTTATGATGACGCTTATTCTAGATTTCTGAAGTTAGTTTCCGGCCACATTGAAAATGCCCTCACCAATGGAAAGACCTATGAAGAAGAGCGGCTTCGCATGAAAAAGCTGATGCAGCTGGACCAGGATAAAACAAACTTCTTCAGCAATGTAAGTCATGAGTTCAGAACTCCTCTGACGCTCATGCTCGGCCCCTTACAGGAAGTTCTTGAAGGTACTGCTGGCTCCTTGCCAGAAACAGAACGGAAGCAACTGACAATGGTTTACCAGAACGGACAGCGCCTGCTTAAACTTGTGAACACGCTACTCGACTTCTCCAGATTAGAAGCAAAGCGTGCGCAGGTAGTTTTTGAACCGACTGACCTATGTTCTTTAACAAAGCAGCTTGCAAGTGCTTTTGAACCTACCATCGAGAGAGCCGGCCTGAAATATGCAATAGACTGCTCTTCGTTGTCAGAACCTGTGTATGTAGATACTGATATGTGGGAGAAGATTGTGCTGAACCTCATCTCCAACGCTTTCAAGTTTACACTAGAGGGTCATATCACAATTGAGCTTAAGGAAACTGAGACACATGCAGTATTGACGGTTCAGGATACAGGTGTTGGAGTTCCGCAGGAGGAGTTGCCAAACCTCTTCCTAAAGTTTCACAGGGTGCAGAACACCCGCTCCCGCTCTCATGAAGGCACGGGGATTGGACTCGCACTGGCGAAGGAGTTAGTAGAGCTTCATAAAGGAACAATTGATGTGGAAAGCACCGAAGGAATGGGCACCACTTTCAGGATAAATATTCCCAAAGGAACTGCGCATTTGGATGAGCAGAGCATATCTGCAGCAAGACATGGTAACTCAAAAGCGATTAGAGCAGAGGCCTACGTCAACGAGGCATCTATATGGGGCCAGCATGATCCGGACACCGAAACCATACTGAAGGTAAAAACAGCAGTACCGCAGCAGGACTTGCAACCGGATAAGGACACCCGTATCTTACTTGTTGATGACAATCCGGACCTGCTTAACTACCTAAAGCGAATCCTGAGTGCTTACTGGCATGTAGAGACCGCAAAAGATGGAGCAGAAGCCCTTGCTGCTGCCAGACACGAAGTTCCCGATCTGATTTTAAGCGATGTCATGATGCCCAACATGAATGGCTTTGAGCTTCTGGCTCAAGTCCGCGAAGATTCTGGTCTAAGAGACATACCAGTTATACTGCTCTCAGCAAGGGCTGGAGAAGAGGCTACTGTTGAGGGCTTGGAAAAAGGCGCTAATGATTACCTGGTAAAGCCATTTTCAACGTCTGAACTTATTGCGCGGGTCAGGACTCAGCTTGATATTAGGCGTACCAGAAAAGACAACCTGCTGTTAAAACAGGCAGAAGATGAATTAAACAAATTCAAAGTACTGAGTGACAATGCATTCGATGCCCTTATCTTGATGCGTGAAGATGGCACTTTCGCTTACTTGAACGATCTGGCACTGAAACGTTGGGGCTACACTCAAGAGGAAGCACTAACAATTAGAGTACCTGATGTTGACCCCATTTACCAGGAAGAGAAGTTCAATGAAGTATTTGCACTGGCACAGAAGCAGAACATCCCTCCGTTCGAGACGCTGCATAAGCGCAAAGATGGCACCATCTACCCTGTAGAGGTAAGCATGGGCGGGATCACATTGGATGGCAAGCCGCATATGTTTGCAATAGCCCGGGACATCACAGAGCGGAAACTAGCTGAGCATGCCCTCGCAGAGAGTGAAGAGCATTTCAGCAGTATCTTCAACCAAACTTCGGTGGGGATAGCTGAAACAGACCTGACAGGTAAATTTGTGCTGGTGAATGATCGCTACTGTCAGATGGTAGGGCGCTCCAAGGAAGATCTGTACCAGATGCGGATGCAGGATATCAGCCATCAGGAAGACCTTGCAAAAAATCTGGTCCTGTACAAGAAAGCGGTAAAAGAAAGTGTCCCTTTTGAATTGGAGAAGCGCTACGTTAAACCGGATGGATCAGAAATCTGGGTTAAAAATAACGTCTCATTGATCAAAGATGCTAATGGTAATCCTAAGTATATAGTGGCAATCAGTCAGGATATTACCAAGCATAAACTGGCTGAGATAGCTCTTCAGGAAAGCGAAGAACGCTTTCGTGTGATGGCAGACGCAGCTCCTATCATCATCTGGATGGGAAATACCAAAGGCGAAAATATCTACTTTAACCCCGCATGGACAAAACTGACAGGAAGGAAATTTGAGGAAGACACCGATTATGGTTGGGAACAGATCATTCATCCGGATGATGTTGCTCATACTTGGGAGGTGTACAGTAATGCCTTGCAAACTGTTAAGCCATTCGAATTTGAATTCCGTGTGCGTCGATATGATGGAGCGTATCGTGTACTCCATTGCCAGGGTTCACCTCGCCTAAGCACCTTAGGAAACTTCCTTGGTTTTGTTGGTATCTGTGATGACATCACAGAGCGAAAGCAGGCTGCGGAAGCTCTTGTAAGAAGCGAAGAGCATTTCCGAACCTTTGCCAATAATATTCAGAACCTGGCATGGATGGCTGCTCCCGATGGCTTAACCTTCTGGTACAATCAACGCTGGTACGACTATACCGGTACTTCCTTTGAGGAGATGCAAGCCTGGGGTTGGCAAAATGTTGTTCATCCTGATCACCTGGCTTCTGTATATGAGCGTGTAACAGAAGCCGGCCAAATGGGAGAAGGCTGGGAGCTAACCATTCAGATAAAAGGTGCAGATGGCCAGTACCGTTGGTTTCTTACCCGTGCTCAAGCCGTAAAAGACGCAGATGGCACATTTCTGCGCTGGATTGGTACTAACACTGATATTCAGGAGCAGAAAACCGCAGAAGAAGAGCTTAAAAGGAAGAACGCAGAGCTTCAGAAAATAAACAATGACTTGGATAACTTCATTTATACAGCATCCCATGACCTGAAGGCACCAATTACAAATATAGAGGGATTGGTGGATGTACTTGTTGAAGACATGCCATCTGAAAATGCGGTTAACCCAGATCTGGAAAAAGTTATTTCTATGATGAAGGGTTCTATCAATCGTTTTAAGAATACCATTCATGACCTGACTGATCTTTCCAGGCTGCAGCGGAAAGAAGAAGATGATATAAGCCTTGTCAATTTTTCGGAGATCTTTGAAGAGGTGAGCCTTGACCTTGAAAAAATAACCAAGGACACAGGCGCACAATTTGAGATAGACTTCAGTGAATATCCTGCAATCCGATTCTCTAAGAAAAACCTGAGAAGTGTTTTATATAATCTTGTATCAAATGCGATAAAATATCACTCACCAGAGCGTACTCCTTTTATTAAGGTTTCCTCCGGAATGAAACAGAACGGCTGTGTACTCACTGTTGAGGATAATGGCTTGGGCATGGATGTTTCACAGAAAGAAAAGATATTCTCTATGTTCAAGCGCCTGCACGACCACGTGGAAGGAAGTGGCATAGGCTTATATATTGTGAAACGGATTGTAGAGAACAGTGGAGGCGAAATTGAGGTAGAAAGTAAAGTAGGAAAGGGAAGCACTTTCAAAGTATATCTGAACTGTAGGCAGGTTTAACACCATACTAAAACAAGTCCAACTCTGGATCTCGGAGTGGGGCTTGTTTTAGTATGTTTTGGTTAGGCTAGTCTTCTAATCTCATAGTTAAGCCGCGCTCCCTCCTCCTTTACTTGCATGTTAGTTTTTATCGTCAGGGCAACACTTCTAGAACCTCGCAGATTCGCCTCAGTGGCAGCACCGCCATCGCCTATATAGTCAGCAGTTATGATTGTTAATTAGTAGCGCCACATGAACAAGAGAATACCTTCCCCTCTGCCTGTAGGTACTTCTTCAAAACCACTAAATCTATTTAGCATGGGATTTAATCAATTGACCTTCCGGGCTTATAGAAAAGCCGCTACATTTAAGATGGAGCGGCTTCCTTTAATTCGTCTTAGTCAATCTATAGTATTACAAGTCTGTATTGTTAAGTCAAAACTGGAGTGGCTCTCAAAGGTTATACTCCAAGGCTTCCTGCTATTCTATTTGCTGCAATTACTGCTCCTTCCCAAAGCTAAGTAATGGCACAAACTACAACCAGGGCTTACTCTGATAACTGTTCTATAAGCGCACGCTTAGCCTCTCGTTCTACATTGATTGTATCAGCTGAGCGTATCTTTGTTGTTAACCAATCAACTCCAGTATGTCTCTGCAATTCCTTATCAGCTATGTTTTGCAGGGAATCCAATGCCATGTTAGTGCCGGTTTCAACAATATTTTCAAAAGCTCCCTGTACTCCATTTCTTTCAGAGCAAGAGGCGGCAAATAAAACTATTGCAACGTATAATATCTTCTTCATTTTTTTATCGTCTTCATTAAAACTTATTCTGAACCTCATCAAGACTATTCAATCATATATCTATTGTGAAGCACAATGATCAATGCTTTGGTTTTATTCAGTCTTCATAGGTTAGCTTTAGGCCAACTTATGCCACAAGGCTGCTTCAAGATTAGATCTTTGATAAACTGGTGAAATACCAATTAATTTTAACTCCCACAGCCTAATCAGCAACAAGAATAATGTGGTCTTTTTTAAAGGTACACCATTTCTTGTCCAAAAACTAAGCCGCTTTTCATATTTCGATTTCACACTATGTTTTGTACTTTGCTATCAGAATGAATATCAAAAAGCCTTATCTGCTCATATTACTGTTATTGTTGTTCACAGTACTCAGTAACATCTTACTCATTCATTTTGAAGCCTCTGCCCCCGACAGCTCTATTAGGAGCATAGAGGATGCTATGTGGTATACTTTTGTAACCTTAACGACGGTAGGTTACGGCGACTATTTTCCTGTAACGCCAGGAGGCAGAGCCATTGGGTATCTTTATATTTTCTCAAGTCTTGGCGTTCTGGGATTTTTGATCAGCACGATTTCAAACAAAATCTTAAATACTTTGGAAGAAAGAAGATTAGGCTTTCACGGCACAGACTTCACCGGTCATGTCCTTTTTGTAGGCTGGAGCGATTTTAGTCGTCTTGTTGCTGATGAGGTGTACTACAGCAAGAAAAAAATTGCTATCATAACTGACCGCAAAGACGACGTAGACCTGATTTACTCAAAGTATAGTAAAGAACAGGTGTTTGTCTTATTTAATGAGTTCAGCAATTTCGAGGCACTAGAGAAAGTAAATGCCAATAAGGCGGCCACACTCTTTATCAGCTTTGATGATGACTCTGAAGCACTGTTGTATGTTATCAACTTCAAAAAGCTGTACCCTAATCCGGAGATTGTGGTAAACCTGCATAAGCTACAGCTAAAGGAAACCTTTAAGGCTGCCGGTGTAACTTATGTCATCACAAAAAATGAGATTGCCTCCAAGCTTGTGGCAAGTTATATCTTTGAACCGGATGTAGCAGATATGAATTTGGACCTGCTAAGTTCTTCACGCACTGAGGAAGATTTTGACGTACATGAATACAAAATACTACCTGAAACCACTTTTGTAAATAGAGATAGTGAGGAGGTTTTCCATGAGCTTAAATCAAACTTTAATACGGTTATGCTTGGCCTGAGCAAGATGAAAGAAAACCAAAGAGTGCTGATCAAGAACCCTCCTGCGGGAACCCCTGTTGAAGAGGGTGACTATATAATTGTAATGAGCAATGGGCAGGCAAAGGATGCCTTACGAAAAGTATTCAAGACAGTAGAAGGCAAGTTTTAAAAAACCTTTAGCAGGGCAAAAATTTTCAAGGCAGCTAAGGAATTAAAAAGCTTAACGAAAGACTGGCGTAAAACTTCCTAAAATATTTGGGCACTAGGATTTTGAGTTTTATACTTTAGACTTCAATCACTCCTCCTGCACATACTTTCTTAAGCCACCCGACCTATGTGGCTGTATTTCGTTCATTTATACTATGAACCAATGCAAAGCCTCTAGTCAACACTGGAGGCTTTGCATTGAACTTGCTACCTTTGACTGGAGGCTTCTTAGTGGGCCGCATCACTGAAATGTTTACATTTGATGATCATGGAAAAAAGAGAGTATGACGCCTCCTTCAAACGGATGGCCATCGACCTGACCTATGCCAGGGGATCAGTAAAAGAGGTAGCTTTGGAACTGGGCATTGATCCTGGTCGGCTGAGCAAATGGCGCCAGAAGGAAGGTACCCCCGTACGCTTTGCCGAAGGTTTGACAGAGGAGCAAAAGGAGATCAAGCGGCTACAGAAGGAACTGAAGGAGGCGCAGCTGGAGCGTGATATCCTAAAAAAGGCCATCAGCATCTTCTGGAAAGGGAGACGGGCGGTATTCGGATTCATAAAAGAGCACCGAAACCAGTATCCCGTTGAGAAGATGTGCAGCGTGCTGAAGGTGGGCGTCAGCGGGTTTTATTATTGGCTTAAACACCCCAGAGCCAACGGGCGCTCAAGGAGGCGCAACTGGTGGGGCACATCCGGCAGGTACATGCCCAGAGCAAGGGCCGCTACGGCAGCCCCAGGATCAGTTTTGAGCTAAAGGAGCAGGGCATCAAAGCCTCCCGTCCCCGCATCGCCAGGCTGATGCAAAAACATCAGATTCAGAGCATTGTACGGATAAAACACCGGGTCAACACCACCGACTCCAACCATAGCCTCACCCTGGCAGAAAACCACCTGAACCGGGATTTTACCGCAGCCAGACCGGGCCAGAAGTGGGTGTCGGATCTAACCTACATCAAAACTGAAGAGGGCTGGATCTACCTAACCGCAGTGCTCGATCTGGCCGACCGAAAGGTGGTGGGCTGGGCTTTGAGTGAGACCATGGAGGCGGAAGCGACTACGGTGGCTGCCTTCCGGATGGCGCTGAGCAACAAGGCCTTGAGCGGGGGCTTGCTCTTCCACTCTGACCGGGGCGCGGGAGTACGCCTGTCGTGCCTTTAGAGAGCAGCTGGAGGGAATGCCCGTGCTGCAGAGCATGAGCCGCAAGGGCAACTGCTCTCGACAACGCGGTAGCTGAGAGCTTCTTTAAAACCATGAAGACCGAAATGGTTTACCACCACAAGTTCACCACCAGGCAAGAGGCCAGGCTGGCCGTGTTCGAGTACATCGAGGGCTTCTATAACCGGAAGCGAAGGCACTCAGCACTAGGGTACCTGACCCCGTGCCAGGTCGAAGAAGAATTATACCAACAAAAGAGCGCTGCCTGAGAAAAAGCCTCCAGTAAAACATTGCAATTCCAATTTCGTCAAGTCAGTTGATTGATAAACTCCACAGACTTACCTATTACCTGTTCGGGACTTTCTTTGTGGGGTGTATGACCAACATTCGGAATGATGAATTTTTCTGCCCTTCCGTTTACCTGACTGATTGTTTGCTCTACTTGATCTAGGGTGCCATACTCATCTGCATCACCCTGTATGAATAAAAGCGGGCAAATGATACCTGGTAAATAATGCTCAATACTCCAGTCCCTGAAGTCACTTCGTGTCCAGGTTTCTGTCCAGGCTCTGAACATAGTATCTACTTTGTCGCCATGGTACTTTGCCAGTCGGTCAGGTAGGTTCGTTGTTTTAAAAGCTTCCATCGCGTCATAAATACCTCTTACTGTTTCGTCCTCCACAAAAATGTGCGCTGCTTCACATATCACGGCCTTCACTCTTGCTGAAAATTTGCTTGCTGTAATCAAAGCAATGGAGCCACCGTCGCTGTGCCCAAATAAGATGGCATCCTCAACAGCTAAGGTAGTGAGCAGTTCATGCAGCACGTCTGCTTCCAATTCCAGATAATTGGTTGGTCTATCAGACGCAGGCATTGCAGCTGACTTGCCATACCCTAAGCGGTCATAGACCAGCACATTGCATTCTGTTGCCTTGCCAAGCTTGTGTGGCAGGTCTCGCCATAGTTGAGCACAACCTAAGGAGTCGTGCAGAAACACAAGGGTCGGGCGGTTCTCATATTCCTTCCGGTAGTTTACATAAATAGCTTTTCCTTGCACATTTATCAAAGTGCTAATGTGATCCGGTATCATAAATGACTATAGCTTAAAATGCTTGGGTTATATCCTACTTATTGCTCCTTCCTTAACTTATCTAAGTCTGGATTGATAGGGAGCTGCGAGGCTGAATTTAACATCTCTAAGGTTTACCTGTGAGCTTCAATAGCGAATTTAAAAAAACATTAGGCCTCTACTGCAAGATATTCCTCCAGCTGAATCATTGTTATCCGCCTAGCATATAACGCGTTAAGATTTCAGCCGTTAAATAATTATGTAATGGAACACTAATCATAAAAAGCATGGAAGAAGGAGCAGAAGTATTTTTGGGCTTAGGATTGATAGGCCTTGTACTCGGGCTGGTAATTCTAATTCTATACATCTGGAGTATCATATGGGCTTATAGAGACGCAAAAAGAAGAAGAAGACCAGGTATATTGATCGCTATTATGGTCGCATTTGTGGCCTGGCCTATAGGTTTGATTATATGGCTTATAATTAGGCCAAGTGTGTTCGAAAGGCCAGTGTAGTACTTGCTTAAAATGTACTGCTGATAATGTAGTTCCTTGGCCTCACGTAGTGAAGCCTTTAGGAGCTGGCATCACTTTCACATACCTTCCTCTTTTGCTTCTTCTTGTTCAGCAGAAATCTACCCTAAGAGATACATTACAGATTGCACCCCCCTGCCCTACTTTCTTCCGAGGTTAATACAGTAGCTCTTATCTCCTTTTGATTTCTTTGCCACCGGTTATATCTAAAATCTCAAAGCATACCAACATAATTTACTGTAGCTGCGCCTCATGATCATGGCTCATGAACATTAAGTATTTATTTTGAAAAATATTTCATCCTCATCTCTTGACAATTCGTATCTGATTAATAACTTTGAAACTCAAAGTACTTTAACATGAATCATCAGCAAGACCAACTAGAAGCCCTGCACGAGATCCGAAACATTATGGATCGCTCTTCCCGCTTTATTTCACTTAGCGGTCTGTCAGGTTTGTCTGCGGGGGTAACGGCACTTGCCGGTGCTGCTGTGGTTAAGTGGTACTTTAGCCAACATAACATCAACTACTACAATAATTTGGGCAGCAAATTAAGCCAGGATAATATAGTTTTCATTTTAACTGTAGCGGCCGCAGTGCTTATACTTGGTTTTTGCGCAGCTCTATACTTTACTGTTCGCAATACCCGCAAAAAAAACCACCGCATTTGGGATAATCAGTCCAGACGTTTGCTGTTGAACCTGGCTATCCCTTTAGCCACTGGAGGAGCTTTTTGTGCCATACTCATATACCATAACATTCTATATCTTGTGGCACCTGCCATGCTGGTATTTTATGGTCTGGCGCTGCTTAACGGCAGCAAGTATACCTTAGGAGATATTCGGTACTTGGGCATTTTTGAGGTTATACTAGGTTTGTTCGCCAGCATTTTTGTTAGTTACGGACTTATTCTCTGGACTGTAGGATTTGGCATGCTGCACATAGTATATGGCGCGCTGGTGTACTTTAAATACGAACGCTAGCAGACCTGTGAAAGAGTATCTTGAAAATATAAACAAAGCCTTCGAAAGTAGGGCACGACTTGGCATTATGTCGGTGCTAATGGTAGAAGACAAGGTTGATTTTAACACCCTGAAAGAAACTCTGCAACTAACTGACGGCAATTTGGCCAGCCACTTGCGTGCGCTTGAAGATGCAGAATACCTGCGCGTGGAAAAGCAGTTTGTAGGGCGTAAGCCTAATACATCTTACCACGCTACAGATGCTGGTCGCGAAGCCTTCAAGAACCATCTAGATGCTTTAGAGCAGCTAATTTTAAACAACCGGCAAAACGGCTAATTTTTTTGTGGTTGTACTTTGAAACACAAAGTACTTTATTAAACAATCAAATCATCATCAACATCCAAAAACTATGACTAAACAAAATGAATTTCTGCACTACTTAAACCCGAAAATCCTGAGCAAACGAGCTATGACAGGTGCAGGCATTGCTTTGGTACTGCTTGCTATTTTTCTATCAGGAGGCGGGGACTTCAACTTAGGTTATTGGGTGCTCCTGCCCATAACAACAGTTTCTGTTGGTGGTGCTTTGGGTGGTATTATATACTCCCTGATGGATCATCTGCGGAACCAGGGCCGTTGGAAAGTGGCAGTAGCTAATAGTCTCAGCCTACTGCTGTACATCGTGTCGGTTTGGCTAAGTCTGGTTGCAGCACTAAATGTGACGGGGCACTGGGATTAACAAATAATACTATAAACTTCAAAAGATAAAACCTTTTAGTGTTATGCGAGTCGACATACTTTCGAACATAAACAACCCTGGGCAACTTGAGAGGTTGTACCGGGCAAATAAGGCTAACTTCAAACAGGAATTCAGCAGCGTGTATCCTCAGCTTAGCGGAAATATACTCGCTGACTTTTGGTACGAAAGGCTTAACTACGAATCTGATGCTATCTCCTGGGGATCCAGAAAAGAGCTTCTGTTTATTGCAATCGCATCTTTGTTGGCTGGATTGATTGCAAAGTTACCCGCTATGTTCCCTATTAGCGAAGACTTCTTTTATCCGCGCAATATCGGTTTCATCGTGTTCCCATTCTTAGCAGCATATTTCGCCTGGAAAAACAAATTGCCAACTGACAAGCAAGGTCTTCTTACTGGAGCCTTAGTTGTTTGCCTGATCTATATCAACTCGCTGCCAAACAATAATACAAGTGATACCCTCCTGTTGGCATGCATTCACCTGCCACTACTGCTGTGGGTTATACTCGGAATTTCTTTTGCGGGTGATGAACTCAGCAACTATAAAAAGCGCCTCGGCTTTTTACAATTCAATGGCGACCTGGCGGTAATGTCTGCCATGTTTGTAATTGCCGGAGTAATAATGACAGGTATCACTATCGGGCTATTTGCATTGATCGGTTTTCACATTGAGGAGTTTTATTTTGAGTATGTAGTGGCTTTCGGGCTACCTGCCGTGCCTATCGTAGCAACTTATCTTACACAAACTAATCCGCATCTGGTAAATAAAGTATCGCCGGTTATTGCTAAACTATTCAGCCCGCTGGTTTTGGTAATGCTTATTATCTACCTGGGTGCCATTGTTTACTCCGGCAAAGACCCCTACAACGACAGAGAATTCCTGTTACTTTATAACGTGCTTTTGATCGGGGTTATGGCCTTGATTTTCTTTTCCGTTGCCGAAAGTTCTACCAAAGCAAAGGATACGATAGGAGTTTGGGTACTGCTATTACTTTCTGTAGTTACAGTGGTAGTAAACAGTATTGCGCTTTCGGCAATCTCATTTAGAATTTCCGAGTGGGGTATCACACCCAACAGATTGGCTGTGCTTGGCGGCAATGTCCTGATGCTGATTCATCTCCTGATTGTGACTGTGATGTTATTTAAAACAACAAAGAAAGCTGCTATAACCGAAGTAGGTCGATCCATCGTGCTTTACATTCCTGTATACTTCGTCTGGGCAGCTGTGGTGGTTTTTCTCTTCCCGCTGCTCTTCGGCTTTAGATAAGGTTAAACTTCTTTCAGGAAAGGTGAAGCACAAGCTTACAGATAATGAAACATCAAAAATTCATAAAATAAGGAGACATCATCATGAATAAGACATTGAATGCATTGAGCGTGATCAGCTGGATATTTGGCCTGGCCTTTTGCGCTATCGGTTTTGTAAATACGTTCTGGGGAAACGATCCCGGCTTTGGAATTTTTATTCTTCTTCTTTCTCTCGTCTACTTTCTTCCGGTAAATGAGCTACTCATGAACAGGTTCGGTTTCTCTATCCCCAAAATGAGAATAGTAAAAATCCTGTTGGGCATATTTTCCCTATGGGCTGCGCTGGGCGTGGGTGAACTGTTCGATAAGATCGAGCTGATGCTGAACAGTTTTTAATAGCTTAGATAGCTTTATACCTAAACCATCATAAATAATTGAAACTATGATTACACAGAACAAAAGGCTTATCGGCATTGTGCTCTCAGTAGCGCTTCTATTACTTGTACCCCTTGTAGCAATGCAGTTTACAGATGAAGTATACTGGACACTGTTCGACTTCGTGCTCGCAGGTATTCTGTTACTCGGTGCCGGCCTCTTATGTGAGTTGGTGTTGCGGAAGGTTAAGCATCAGGACAACGGACTCGCCATTATTGCAGTTATTCTGGCAGTGCTCTTCCTTATTTGGGTAGAACTTGCAGTTGGCATCTTCGGGACACCATTCGCAGGAAGCTAAAGCTATGAGAGAAAAGGTTATACCATTACAAATGGTGGGCTGGATACTGGGTATCGTAGTGTTGGCAATCGGTATTCTTAATTTGTTTCTGGTGCACCCTGTACCGGGAGTCGTTTTCCTGCTTCTTTCTGCGCTGTATGCTCCCTATACAGATACATTGCTCAAAGTCAGATTCGGCTTCTCGATTCCGCTAGTAGTAAAGATTTTCTTAGGCTTAGCCATTATCTGGTTCACGTTAGGTGTAAGTGACCTGGGAGATATGATAGATTGATCAGGCTGTCACCATTCGATGACAAAAGCTGCTTCAGCCTTTGCAGAGCCACAAAAGCTTTACCAAGGCTTGAGGGGGAACAACGTCATTGAAGCTTTTGCCTCTAGCTCAAGGTGTCAGTGTTAAAATTCATTTTCTGCCTTTAAACTTTGTATTCCAAAACACTTTTAAACATTAATCACACCTACTTCGATCATAATCCAGCAGGGCAAAGGAAACCGGAAACAGACAACCACATAAACTTGGATAAAGTATAGCGCTCACCATCTTTATTCCGCATCCTATAAGCAGGTGTAGTACGGTATGCATTGGTGTAGAAGTTCTGAAGCTCCAATGAGGGCCTCAGAACAAGACTTAAGCTTACATTTGTTGTTATTTAGTTAAAGCCTTCGGTTCTGCCGGGGCTTTTTTGTGTGAATAACTTTCCAGCTGTTTAAAAACATTAAACACCAGGCGAAAAGCTTTCTGATGCAATACTATACTTCTAGGCTGAAGCAATAACTAGCTTGCTGCTATCTACTTAGGTTTGTATTGCTTTATCAAGAATAGGGAAGTAAACTTGTAACCCGGGTTGTATGAAATTGTACTAAAACAGAGGTACACTCCCATCCTTTCACATCCACAACATAAAGGCATTCCCAGTAGGAGATCAACGCTAAAACTCCGCTTTTACAAAAAATATCCCTAATCGAGAAGATAGCTGCCCACCGTAGAAGCCAGTACTACGACGGCATATAAAATCAGAAACCACTTGAAGAGTTTTTTTCTGCCAACTGTACTTTTAAGCCATGGGTAAAACAGGTAATAAAGAAATACCAGGGCAACAGACAATAAAATGAAAGCTTTCAACATACTTGTAACTCCGTACTGCAGTTCATGGTGACGCTGCACTGGCAAATAAGTTAATGCCAGGTAGAATTCCTATTTACGTGCGCACAATCGTTTAAGAACCATATTACTGTATCTTGCTACATGATAGATTTACTTTTACTCTTAGCTGGCTTTGTTGCCCTCATTTTTGGTGCTGATAAACTGGTAGATGGTGCCTCCAGCCTTGCCTCAAGACTAGGTGTGCCTAACATAGTTATTGGCTTAACAATAGTTGCTTTTGGCACTTCAGCCCCTGAGTTGGTCGTCAATATTTTTGCCGCTTATAGCAACAGCACCGAAATGGTGCTTGGAAACGTGCTAGGCAGTAACATTTTCAATGTATTAGGTATACTTGGTATTTCTGCCTTGATTTACCCGCTAGCTGTAAAGAACAACACTACTTGGCTAGAGGTGCCGTTAAGTCTGTTAGCAGCAGTAGCGGTACTTGTTTTTGCCAGCGACACATTGTTAGACAGCGCAGCCAGCAACATCATATCCAGAGCAGATGGTATTACCTTGTTACTGTTCTTCTGCATCTTCTTGGTTTATAACATTACACTGGCAGTTGGTAGCAAAAATGAGGAAGAGACGCCTACAGAGCATTACTCCTATACTAAAGCCATTCTTTTCATTGTACTTGGTCTTGCGGGTCTTGTAATTGGCGGTAGGCTGATTGTTACAAGTGCCGTAAGTATAGCCCAGTTGCTGGGTCTGTCGGAGCGCGTGATTGGTTTAACTGTCGTTTCTATCGGCACTTCTCTGCCAGAGCTGGCAACCTCTGTGGTGGCAGTTCGGAAGCGGAACGTAGATATAGCCATTGGCAACGTAGTAGGCTCAAACCTCTTCAACATCTTCTTTATTCTAGGCTTATCAACTGTCGTTACTCCGCTAGCTGTAAACCCAGGTTCACTTACAGATATGCTTGTTAACGTTGTCTCAGGTCTGCTGCTCTTCATCTTTATCTTCACAGGCAGAGGCAGGCAGTTGGCGCGCTGGGAAGGTGGCGTGTTTCTGGCCCTATATGTTGCTTACTTAGTCCTGTTGATTTCACAATAAAAGTAAGTAGTCAGGCTCGGCATCAGGAAATAATTCGTTTGTTAGTACTACAGATAACGCAGTATCAGGCCTTGGCTTTGACACTTGGCTGATCTTATTGAGCTAATCCGGCTGCATAATATTTCATATGAGTTGAACAACCACTACAAAAAAGCCCGGAACAAATGCTCCGGGCTTTTCACAAACAGCTAGTTACTTATATTTTTCTGACTGACCTGGCTTATCCTAAAGCTAGAGTACTCTTTCTTGCTTCAACTGCTGATCCGTTTGGTCTGGCTTGTATGGTTTCGTTCACGATAACGCTCCATTTCTCACAAAGTCTTAGCTCATCATTTAGTGTCAGGCTTATCTCCTTGTCATAAAATGTTAGTGCCAGTTTGGGTGTCTTAGGCTCTTTAAACGAGAACACCAGCTCTATCTTATCCATTATTCGGGTGTGGTTCACATCCCTAAAAGCCTTATTCACGCTACAATTAAGCACTCTAGATAAATCCACCAGAACTTCCTGATTATTCTGCTCACCCTCCTTCAGGTAAAGCAGTTTGTGCTGCACAGAGTCAATACCAATGGCATAATTACTACAGAAATCGTGCTGTTCAATTTTAATGTGATGCTTTTCACCTAGTGCGGTTAAGCTTTTTACACGTTCCAGTGACTTTCCTTTTTGTTTTCTCTGTATAAGAATAACTGGCACTATGAAGATCGCCAGCGATATAATACCTATTATGATTGATTCGAAATCCATCTTCTTGTTTTTATTAAAAGTGTGTACACAACTGTTCAGACAGGTACAGCATACCTATCTGTTGTAGAAGCTTCACCTACTATAGCTCCTAAATAACAAGAGATGAACTACCAGAAGTAGTGGAAAGGAAAAATGTTATCACTAATAGACAAGCCTCTTTCTATGTACCTGGAGTAGGCAAGGTATAGAAAGCCACTGCTGGGTAAACTAAGCCAAAAGGCAAAAGCACCAGCAAAAAGGTCACTTGAGTGATTTTTTAGATTTGGTGAGGATGGAGTGCTTACTGAGCTAACAACGCTGTCGCTTGAACGGTGTAAGGCTTCAAACTTGATGTGCCTGCTGTCAGTTAAGCTTTCCTGCGCATCAGCCCCTCCTGGTTTCTTGTCCTCTGTTTGCGCAACTGCTATTCTATAGCCTTCACTTGTGCTACCAAACGACAGCAAAAAAGTGATAAGCAGTGTTATTAATCTAAATGAGTTACGCATGCACCAAATGTACAGGCTTTTCCTATCTCTCCAGCTAATATTTTGAAAATTATTATCAATTCAGAAAGTATTGCTTTACGCAGGCCTCACACACAGTCAAGCACCTTACTATCAACAGCTTTAAACAAGTACATAATACCACAACATACCTCTCTGGTTTAAGAATATTTACAGTATAACTTGTATGTTTTCAGAATCCCTCCTGCTATATTAGAAGGCTTTTTACGCAGCTACCACCACAAATTATCTTTAACCAAACAAGTATGAACAGGAACAACCAACTCAGTCAAAAGCTGGGCCTGCGCCTGGTCATAGTGGTCGTGATAGGTAACATCATTGGGTCCGGGGTATACAAAAAAGTGGCTCCGATGGCAGCTGAGCTGCAGTCGCCGGGGTGGGTTCTGATTTGCTGGATCCTTGGTGGCATCATAACCTTGTTTGGGGCACTTAGTAATGCCGAGGTTGCTGGCTTGCTGGCAGACACAGGAGGTGAATATGCCTACTACAAAAAGATATACAACCGTTTTTTTGCTTTCATTTTCGGTTGGTCTTTGTTCACGGTTATACAGACAGCAGCCATTTCCTCACTGGCTTATGTTTTCGCACAGTCTCTCCACAGCATACTCCCCCTCCCCCAGCTAGCTACCGCATTGGCTGATTTCTCCATTGGTGGCGTTTTTTATCCCTTTGCGGATCTTAGTGTGAAGCTAACTGCTATAACGCTGATTGTCCTGGATTAATACGAACGGGATAAAGTCAGGAGCTTGGTTAAGCACGGCTATACTCCTGCTAGTATTTGCAGGCGTTGCCGTGATAGTGGTCTTTGGCCTTGGCAGCACGCAGGCAGAGCCTGTGAGAAGTTTTGATCTTACTCCAAGTTCTGAAACCACGGTAACCTTTCGTGCAGTGTTTGCGGCTATGCTGTCTGCATTCTGGGCATATCAGGGTTGGGCAGCCATTGGCTATGTGGGCGGTGAAATTAAATACGCCAAACATAATATCCCCAAAGGAATTACCATTGGAGTACTTACTGTAGTGGCCATTTACCTCCTGGTAAATATGACATACCTTTCTTTGCTACCTATTGGGATACTTGAGCAGGTACACCTAGCGGGCAATAAGATTGCTGCGATAGAGGCAGTCAAAAGTTTCTGGGGCTACGGAGGTGCTGTGTTCATTTCCCTGCTGATTCTGGTTACGACCTTGGGCTGCACCAATGCCACCATACTGGCAAGTTGCCGAACCTATTTTGCAATGGCACGGGAAGGCCTCTTCTTTCCCAAAGCCGCAGAGCTGAACAAGGCACAGGTACCTGCCAACTCTCTCTTGTACCAAGGCATTTGGGCATGCTTGTTAGTATTATCCGGCACCTTCGACCAGCTAACGGATATGATCATTTTTGCCGTTTTCATCTTCTACGGTGCTACCACCCTTGGTGTATTCATTTTAAGAGTAAAGATGCCTGATGCTCCCCGCCCATATAAAGTGTGGGGTTATCCGGTAGTACCAGCTATAATGGTTGTTTTCTGCGCTGCACTTTTTTTCAATACAATTTTTGTACGCCCTCGTGAGGCTGCCATTGGTATGACACTTATGCTCACCGGTATTCTTATGTATTGGTGGTTTATCAGAAAACAGCGCCAGCGTGAGGCACACCCCGTCAATAAAAAAGTAATTTCCTGATAAAGTAGAAGCACTTTCTAAAAGTTAGTCAACATAACCGGCATAAAGTATAAAGGGGCTGTCCAACACTTTCTGGACAGCCCCTTTATACTTCTACTTCGCGCTTCTACCGCTTAATCATCAGCTGCTGCCTTATAACAGTACCCTGATAACTTACCTGTAGCGCGTAAATTCCTTCTTTCCACTGGCTAACATCCAGTTGCACTCCTTTCTCCATTCCAGGATTCAGTTCAAAGGATTTCAGAACAACGCCCTGCATACTTACTACCTGAAACTTCACCGCTTCTGTAAGCTGCATACTTGTACTGATAGTCAACATATCTGAAGCAGGATTAGGGTATACACTAACGCTTTGAGCTAACTGTGCCTGCCGAATCGCAGCAGGCACGTCTGCCGGACGAATGCTCACCTGGTTACTATAACCTGAAACTTCGTCTGTGTCTTTCGCCATGATACGGTAATGGTAGAGCATGCCTGGACGCACCTGAGTGTCGGTATAAGCTGTGGCGTTGGCAGCCAATTCTGCTATCGTGCCAAACGTACTGAGGTTGCTGCCATGTTGCACGGCTCTCTCCACTACAAAAGCTGTTTCATTTCCAGAACGATCTTCCCAGCTTAAAGCAATAGAGCGCATATCTGCGGTAGCTGCTGTCAGCCCTGCCGGAGCCAGTAGCGGCAAATTGATTTCAGCAGTGCTGCTCCAGTCAGAGTTTGCTTTTGTATTGCTGACGGCTTTAACTCTGTACTGATACGTTACGCCATCCACAGTTTGTGCATCTATATACTCTCTTGCATTGGCACCTAAGGCAGCCACCACTTCAAAATGTTGCTGCTCTTCGCTCTTGCGCTCCATAACAAAGCCCGTCTCCCCAGCAGCATTATCTACCCAGGTAAGCTTTGCATAAGATAGTTCTTCAAGTTGCACAAGCAGCTCTGTAGGCTTCTCTATGTAAACCAACGGAGTCTTAAGCAGACCTGGCTCTGGGAACTGAACAACCTGGTCAACTAGTATGTGGAATTCACCTGGCGCTAAGACTAAATTACCTTCCGTGGAGTTAACAGTGAAAGACTGTCCTGAGAAGAAGTCGTACCAGGTTCCTGTGTGCTGGAGGGCAGGATTTATACTTCCTTCGCTTACCCCAAAGTTACCAACTATAGTAACGTTCATTTCAGGATGGCTGATACTGATCTTGCGCATCTGCCCGGACGGGGTCCAGGAGAAGTTACCTTCTTCGAACACATGGCTATACTCGTTGACCAGGTTGATAATGGCCGCTTTGGCTTTGTAAAGTTTTACCCGTTCTTCCTGCTCATGGTAGTTCAGCCCATCTGTGTCTCCCCAAGGAATAGGTTTGTTACCCGTTCTGCCATTGTAGTCAATCGGGAAATCGTAGCCAAGTTCGCCAAACTGCCACAGCATTTTCGGACCAGGCAGCGGATAGTAGAAGGCTGAGGCCAACTTAATGCGCTCCAGGGCGGTTGTCACATCCTTGATGTTGTAGTCACCGCTGCTCATGCCTTTGTTCTTAGCACGCACCATCAGGCGTTCCTCATCATGGCTTTCCATGTAGGAGATCAGGTTTTTCTGCTCCCAGCCTCGCGCGCTGGAAAGTGACCAGTTAAGGTCAGTACCTGTTCGGCCATTGATGACATCGTTGTAAGGGTGATTCAAGTTACCCCAAAGCATCATGCCATAGTCGGCCAGCACCTTCTCTTCGTCGTTAGCACCTAAGTGCTCCAGTATCACATAGGCACTGGCATCTGTTTCCCAGATTTTGTCTGCCATGCGCTTAAGTATATCGATGCGCGATTGGTCATAGGCACTCCAGGCACCAACATCATCTGGATTATTTCTCTGGGTAAAGCCCTTGGAAAGGTCAAAGCGGTAGCCATCAAATTTGAACTCCTCTATCCAGTAGCGGTTCACATCATCTACATACTTCTTCGTGTATGCACTTTCGTGGTTAAAGTCGTAGCCTACGTTAAAAGGGTGTGTTGCCTGCTGGTTAAACCAAGGGCTTTCTGCCGAAGGGCGTGCATTAGTCTCGTCGAAGTACATTCGCACCATCGGGCTTTGCCCAAACTGATGGTTAAGTACCATATCCAGCAACACGACCATACCTAATTCGTGCGCCTTATCAATAAAGGCTTTCAAATCGTTCTTTGTGCCATAGTATTTATCAGGTGCGAACAGGTAGCTTGGGTTATAGCCCCAGCTCTCATTACCCTCAAACTCCATAACAGGCATCAACTCAATAGCATTTACCCCCAGGCGCTTCAGGTAGCTAAGCGTATCTGTAAGGTCTTTATAGCTATGCGACTCCAGGAAATCCCGAACCAGTAGCTCGTAAACAACCAAGTCTTCATTAGCCGGGCGACCGCCAACTACTTCAGGAAACTTCCACTGGTAAGACTCCTGACCTGTCTGTAGCAGTGTAGCAATACCATCTTGGGTTCTGTCATAAGCTACAGGATTAGGATACACATCAGCCGGAATATACTGGTCATTGTAAGGATCAGCCACCTTGTCGGCATAAGGGTCACCTATTTTGATGACACCATCTACCCAGTACTGGTATACATATTCCTTTTGTGTTTCCAGATTATTCAACTCTAGCCAGAAGTATTCGCCATCTGGTGTTTGGTTCATCAGGTAGTTGTTACTGATCTGCCAGTCGTTAAAATCCCCTACTACATAGGCGAAATCTTTTTTGGGAGCCAATAATACCAGCGTTGCCTTGCTAGGATCCTTGGCATGATAGTTTATACCGTTACGCATGCCTTCCGGAAGGGCAGCAATTGTGTTTGGTTCACGCAACCAGATGGTAAGGCTTTTCTCTGATGCAACAGTTTTATCCTCCAATTGTGCAGTTACCCGCAGTTGCAGTGTATTGGTGGTACCAAAAGTATAGTTATAGCTTATAGTTTGGCTGTTGCTGCTTTGTGCAACAGACTTGTAGCCACTGCCATCGTTTATCTCCAGCGTAATGGTACTGGCAACGTCTGAAGCCTCAGCACTCAGAAGAATTTTCTCACCACTTAGCCCAAAAACCTCAGAAGCAGTTGGAGCGGTGAAACGCACGTAGTCTCCAGGATTGATAGTTACAAAAATATCGCCATCGGTCTCAGATTTTCCAGTTTGCGTACCATCAGCGCTGCGGAACACCATTCCTAACCGGAAAACCGGTACTCCTCCTTCAACCTTATAGTACTCACGCACGCTTGGCAGTGTAATCTGCCATTTGTTCTCTTCTCCATCTACTGGAGTCATTTCGCCCAAGCCGTCGTCCTGCCCCCAATTACCGACAACATTGCTCCAGCCAGTACCTTCAGGCCCTGACAGTACTACGCCTGAGTGCATATATACTTTCTCAGCATTTCGTAAGCCTGAAGCACCTTTGCTGGCATCATAAATAATGGTGACAGGCTCATCAGCAGTTGGCATTGCCGGACTCATCTCCACGATACCTCCGGTAGGCGCACCAACAACTTCAAACATGTAGGCTCTTGTTACATCGTTAAAAGTGATGTTGTATATGCCTCCTGTTACCGGAATATCCGGGCCTCCCTGTACGGCTACGCCTTCAGGAAACTCGGTTCCGCCCCAGTTAACGTCCCAATTGTCGTTAGCTCTGAACTTTACATACCCGCCTGATAGCTCTGCATTTTCCAAGGTCCAGCTATGGCCGTCTTCTCCCTGCACCATAGGTGTAGACTTTTCCCAGCCGCTAGCAGTAGCACTGCCTATAATACTAACAGAAGCGTAAGTTGCAGAGTTAAGTTTTGTGAAGCGATAGGCTCCAGTAATATCATCGAAGTGAATGGTATAATAGCCACTTTCCGGAACTTGCAGGTTAGGTCCGTTTTGTGTGGCATCCCCAACAGGAAAGCTGTTACCTCCCCAGTTTACAGTCCAATCATCATTTGCGCGAAATTTCAGCTCTCCAGAATTCAGGAAAGTTGTCAGCACCCAGTTATTAGGATCGCCCTCTGCCACAAGCTGCATCGGCGTTGAACCTTCCCAACCTTTTGCTGTAGCAGTACCTATAATGCCCACTGTTTCATAGGCTATAGGGTTCAGGTTCTGAAAGAAATACTCGCCAGTTACATCATTAAAAGTTACTTTATACTCTCCGGGTGCTACAGAAATGTTCCAGCCATCCTGGGAACCAGTGCCTTTGGGAAAACTGCTACCTCCCCAGCTAACGTTCCAGGCATTTTCTGCTCTAAATTTTACCTCTCCTTCACTTAGTGTAACATGCTCTATCACCCAACTATGAGGATCACCTGGAACGGACTCCATTGGTGTGTCTGCCTCCCAACCGGAAGGTGTGGCATCACCAATTAGCCCAATGGTAGAATAAGTAGGTGGACTTAGGGCTTCAAAATGATAATCTCCAGTTACATCGTTAAAAGTAATGGTGTAGTAGCTGGTTGTCGGCACCTGAATATTAGCTCCATTACGGACGCCAGTACCAGTAGGAAATTGATCACCTCCCCAGTTCACATCCCAGCTATCGTTGGCACGAAACTTAAGTTCGCCCTGGTTTAAGTTTAGCGTGATGGTCCATTGGTGGAGATCGCTGGAATTAGCCAGCTTCATGGGTGTAGAAGCATCCCAAGCTTTGGTTGTGGCTGTACCAATAATGCCTACGCTATGGTAGACATCCTGAGCCACTGCCAATGTTGCCAGGAGCAAAAAGCTCAATATAAGATTGAGCCTGAGCGTAAAGGTTTTCATTCTATAGCAGGTATGTTAAATAGTTGAAAATAAAATTATAAACACGGTCATCTACTACTGTAAGAGCTGCTCCCTGGCACCTTCTATCCTATGAAGGGTCATGTTATAACAGGCGATTCATAGAACAAAATGATGTATATATACCATTTATTTTATAATAGGTTTTACTAAGATCTTTCTGATTAGAAGCGTGATTTTGATTAGCTAGATTAGTGTTACAGCTCCGAATTGTTAGTTGAAGTGGTGGCTTTTTCCACTTTTTATGAATGAGTAGAACAGAGCGCTGATAAGAGTTCAACTTTTAGGATTAACACACTCTTCTAAGTGGCCAAAGTGGGGGTTATTATACTGCCTTACACCGTTCTGCCTCTGCACTTTACCCCATGTTATAACTCATTAACGTATTGAAGATGATTTAGTAGCATTTTAAAATTATATTATTAATAATTTTAAGCATAACCAATCAGTAAAATAGGTATGGCAGAAGTACACAACGGAGGCTTGAACTATTTAAAGCCTATGGACCAAAGAACCGGCATTACACCAATCAGTAGTGCAAATCCAGCAACCGGCACTGCGGGATTCGCTGCACCTACCCGGTTTGAAGATCCGAAATCTGAAAGGTACAGTATCTCGAACTCTACCAAGCGGAACGTTCTACTGGTTTGCCTCATCATAGCTCCACTGTTTCAATTGATAGGAGATGCCTTATGGGTTACAAAAGAATATGCTTTTTCATGGAGTGTATGGCGCGAGGCGAGTTATGTTTTCTTTGTTCCAGTAGGTATACTGCTCGCTAAAATGGTAGAACAACGAAGTACAGGATGGGCTATTACTTGCTGCGCCTTTTTTATTACGGGTTGTTTTGGTACAGCCACCATGATGCCTTTATTCCGCTTAGGAGCCTTTTATCCTACAAACGGTGGAAATGAGTTTCCTGCCATCGTTCAGTCTGTACTTGGGGAAGGATTTTTTGCCCTTACCATTTATCCGCCTGGCTTGTGTTTTCCTGTTAGTCTGGTGCTTTTCGGTATAGCTTTTTTAAAATACAGGCTTCTGAACACATTCTTTGGAATGGCGCTCATACTGTCAGGGTTATTTTTCTGGTTTGGAAACGCTGTAGGCTTAAACCTTCTACTATTAGCTGGCGACTCCTGGCTTCTTCTAACCTTAGCCTATCTGGCCTTCACTATTTACAGCGACAGCAAAGTCCAGCAAAAAGTATAATTGTCAGATTACGGAGCCGCAGCCAGAGGTTTTAGGCACTGCCGCGGCTCTTTCCTCTATGATCACCTTTATCTTACTAGCCCATCTTTGTACTTCGTATACTTCTTATAGCTTAATTTGCTATATGAAGCACTTAGGAACTGATCGGCTCCCCATACAAGACTTACTAAACCAGAAGGCACTTACTGTTATGCCCCTGGAAACCTATGCCAGTGAGTTGTCGGAGGTGCCCCACAGCCACGATGCCTATATGCTGATGTATGTGCAGGAAACAAAGGGAGGAGAAAACCTGATTGATTTTCAGCGGTATCCCCTACAGGCTGGCAGAATCTTCTTACTACGGCCAGGGCAGGCGCACCAGCGGCAATCACGACAGGAAAGGGGCGTATTAGTTTCTTTCTCTGAGCGCTTCTTACAAGAAACAGGTATGCGGGCACACGATACCTTCGTAATCTTCAGCTCCGTATACCAGCACCCCTACCTCGACCTGCCTGATAAGCTGAAAACTATTTTTGAGGAGTTAGTAAACTTAATGGTGAAGGAACTACAGGAAGATCAGCCAGACATGGCTATACTTTCCCGCTACCTTTATATTCTGTTGCAATACTTGCTGAGAGAGTGCCATGTGCAGATAAGTAAGATTACACCTGCGCGCCATAGCGAGCGGTTGTTCCGCCTAAGTAGCCTGATTGAGGAGCATTACCGGGAGCACCGTAGTACAGGTTTTTATGCTGATGCCTTAGGCATAACCCCCAAGCACCTGAACAGTCTCTGCAGGCAATACCTGCAAACAACCGTGGCAGACATGCAGCACGACCGGCTAGTGGTGGAAAGTAAGCGACTGCTGTTCTTCAGCAGTTTGTCTGTTAAAGAGATTGCCTATCAGCTGGGTTTTGAAGATGCCTCCTACTTTGTGCGTTTCTTTAAACGTATGACCGGTCTTACGCCATCACATTTAAGAAGCAGTGGTTCTTAAAGTACCATTCTTGCAGCAGAAAGTCCTGCTAGCTGAAGCTGGTGCCGCTGTACTTTTGCAAAAATGATTGAGTTATGCAAAACAACAGCAACAACCTGAAAGCCATATCACTAGGAGTAGTAGCTTGTCTATTTTTCAGCTCTACCTATATCCTGAACAGCTTTCTTTCTGCTAAGGGTGGACATTGGGCCTGGACAACTGGCCTACGTTCATTTTTTCTGATGCTCATGCTGATGGCTTTGCTGGCAGCAAAGGGACAGCTGGTGCACCTTTTGAAAGCAATTCGCCAAAACCTGCAAGTATGGCTGGTGTGGGGAAGTATTGCATTTGGTTTAGCTTACTATTTTTTAACATATGCAGCTTCTTTCGGGCCTGGTTGGTTGGTGGCAGGTGTTTTCCAGTTTACGATAGTAGCGGGTATACTTCTCTCCCCTTTTCTGTATAAAGACCACCGTGCAAAAATCCCCATGAAGGCACTACTCCTGTCGATGCTGATTATGGTGGGCATTGCTTGTATGCAGTGGAGCCAGAAGAATGGCAGCTATACTTCGCAACAATTGTGGGCATGTGTAAGCTTGGTGATGCTGGCGGCATTTGTGTGGCCTCTGGCCAACCGTAAGCTGTTACTGCATGCAGAGGAAAGCGGACATAATCTAACTGCCATCCAAAGAGTAGCTGGTACCGCCATAGGTAGTTTGCCTGTACAGCTTATAATGATGCTATACGGTTACAGCCAGTCGGGAATTCCTGGGCAGGAACAGCTGTTAGCAGTGCTTACCATATCCCTGAGCTCCGGTTTAGTAGGCTGTATTCTATTCTTTAAAGCCATGCACTTAGCCCGCCATGATGCTGCCTCACTAGCTGCCGTGGAAGCTACGCAGTCCATTGAAATACTGGCTACGGTTGTCGGTGAAGTACTGCTCCTTGGCATTGCATGGCCGAACATGACAGGAAATATTGGGATGGTGCTGATAATTTTTGGACTGGTACTTTACAGCATGCCAGCAAGAAGAAAAACTTTACAGATACCCAGGCCATTAGCTTGATAAGCTATTACGGGTCGCGCTACAGCGAGGTGTATTTATCCTCTTCTTTCAGTATCCTATAGCTTGCATGCATGTTTACCTCGAACTACTTTTACTTCGGAGAAAGTATAGTCTCTGCACCGGAAAAAAGTATCAGTAACGCTAAAGCACTAGATTTCATGAAGTTTCTACAAAGGCAGTCTCTCAGCAACTATTTCTTTATAAAAAGCTTAAAGCCCACGCTGAGGTTTGTAGCCCTTGTAGCCACCCCGCTCTGCCTGGTAAACAGCTTTATCGCTTCGTATGAAAGTGCAGACTTTTTAACGCAATGGATAAATAACTTTGCGTCAAGCTACCTTACCACTTACCCTCAGGCAGTAGTTTATGTAAGTTTGATTAAGTGGTTTGATAGTAAAAGAATCGTTTAGAGATAGACCACCATAAGCAAGAAATACCATCAACACGAAGAAGCCGCTTCAAATTTAAGCGGCTTCTTCGTGTTATTCCATACATGCTACACAAGGCTACAGCAGAATCTTACCTAGAACTTAATACTGATCTATACTTAATGATTAGAACCGGAAGCACTCTTTTCCTTCATCCAGCTATCCGCCCACTGTATGAAGTGTTTTATGTTGGGAGCATCGGTGTGGCCACCATCATGCTGCCGCCAGGCCAGTTCACCATCCAGTAAGCCTACATTTACTCCAGGCATTTTCGCTGTTTTATAGTCGTACCCGACACCAAGGTCTCTTGCACCTAACAGTTTGTAGACTGGTCCGGCTGCTACGGTAGCCATATAACTTCCCTGCTGATCGAGCCACTTGGCATCACCTTTTTCAGGTATACCGTAACTAATAAAGGTCAGGCGAGGCGCGCATAAAGCGATAAGCTGATGTGCAACTACCGGTATATCATTAGCGGTTTTACTGCCAAACGTAGCATCAGAGGCACCATACTTCAGGAAGTTACCTGCCATCAAGTGGTATTCTCCGCTACTGGTCAAGTTTTCTACAGCCTCCCCAAAATTGCGGCGATGCAGCTTGGCTCCGCCTTCACCGGAAGACCCGATCAATCCCATGTAAAAACGCTGATCGAAGGCCATTGCTACAAGCGCCGCTTTCCCGAAGCGGGAAACACCCTCTATACCCACACGTTTGGCGTCCACAGCCGGGTCAGTTTCAAGGTAGTCCAAACCCCGTGAAGCTCCCCATGCCCAAGCCCTTAGCGCCCCCCAATCTTCAGGTTTTCTTGGCGGTCCTTTATTTACAAAACACTCTTAGAGCTTCCTACTTCACACTAGCCTCCTTTAACCTGAAGAGCACGAAACCAATACCAAACACTACCAGCACACATATCACCAACTTAAACAAACCACTATACGCTGTGGCAAAATCCGGTGAGCTGGTGAAACTATGCCTCGGCTCCTTCTCATAGTCGGCATGCGTAAAAGGCACGTTGTTGAACAGGAACGGGTAATAAAACTCCCGGAGCGAATCATGGTACTGGGTAGCACTCTGCATAAATGCCAGGTGCGAAGGCAAGTCTGATCCAGCCATCGCGTTAAAAACACCCTGTACATTTACAGGTACCGACAGTACGTTTAGCTTTTCTACCAGTTGATGACGAGCCTGAAGCCCCTCTTGATATGCTTCGGCAAGATCCGCTACAGCTACGTCTCCTAAGTGCTGGAAGGCATAATACCAGCGCCATACAAAACGAACCTTGATATCAGTGGTGTCGGTGTATTGCGGGTAAAGGGCAAAGAACTGATCCATGGTTTCACGCTTAGGTTTGTCCCAGCCACCATGCACTACCTCGCGCTGTTTTATGGTAAGCTCCAGCGCCTGCGGTATAGGTTGCTTTACGGCTACATACACATTGAGCAGGGCAGGTATGATAATGGTCAGCATCAACCACACGCCGAGCAGCGTTACAGCGTTAAAGGCTGAGTTCTTCTGCAAGGCTGCCACCAGAAAGGCTACTCCAAACCAGAACAGGCAGTATAACAGCACCACACCCAGCCAAAGTGCCACACGTACATCCGGCATTACCTGCCCCCATACCATGGCAAGTACAGAAAGCAGCAGCGCCAGCCCCAGCACAATCATCATCCGGAAAGACAGCTTGGCTCCTACAATCAACGGCAAACCTATAGGCTGCGACAATAACAAAGGCAGTGTACCCTGCTCCTTTTCTACAGATAGAATATTGAAGCACAAGCCGATAATAAGCAACGGGAACAAGTATACCAGCACGAAGGCCAGGTCAAAGTTTCCTGACAGCACTTTTAGCGGGTTGATGTTCTCGGTGTCGTACAGTTGCGACTGCAGGTTGAGCAGGCGGAGCTTAATGTAGTATGGGTTCACATCGCGCTGCCCCATAGAGAGACTTGCCCAAGAATCAGGATGGTTGACGGCAAAGGTAGAATGGTAGTAGCCAATATCACCCGCATCCGCTTCACCAGGAAACTTCTCTTTCATTTCTTCCACATTGTGCTCCGTTAGCACATCCAGCTTAGCTATGTTTTCCCTTTGCTTCTCAAGCTCGGTGGTGCCGTAGTAGATGCCATATAACCCGGCAAAAAGGGTAAGGGTGGTGAGTATGAGCAAGCCTTTATCAGCCTTAAAATTGAGCCACTCATACTTTATAAGTATCCAGAATTTTCTCATCGCTTAAGCCACTTTTGTTTTATCGATCAGCCTGATGCCTACTGTGCTCACCAGCACCAGCCATACTAACAGCGCCAATAATGATACCAGGTGGTTTCCCAGCGCCCAGCCTGCATGAGGCGTTTCGTAAGTGAATGGTTTAAAATTTTTCCAGGTGTCGCTGCTCAGGCGCGTTTCCTTCTCGCCATACTTTATCTGGGTAGTCTGTATATTATTCAGGCCCTGAGCCAGGTTATAGCGGTACTCTTCCGCCTTGTTCTGAAAGTGCGTGTAGTGGCTAAAGTCAGAGCCAGCCATACCCATCGACAGGTGACGCACGGCCAGGTAGGGATTCAGCAAACTGGCATACTCTGAAATGCTGTTCTGTTTATCAAAGATGTCCGTCAGTTCATCAAAATGCTCCTGGAAAACCTTGCTGCTTTGCTCCTCGCCCATAGCCATCCAGACACCGTCGAAATTTACCGGCAGCTCCTCCAAAGTCGAAACCTTATACTTTTTCAGCAGCTCCTTTTTCAGTGCCTCAGCGCGCTCATCCTGTGAGTTATGCCCGTCTACCCCTTTGGCTACCTCCTCGTGCACATCAGCATCCATCTGCGCTTTGGTTGGGGTGGTATAGAGGTTAGCCCCCAGGTTGGCTGAGGCTTTAGGTATGATCACGCAGCAGAGAATCCAGATACCGAGCAAGGTAACCAGTGCCGTATTTGACCGCTGATGCAGCGACGATACCACGACAGACAAAACAATAAAGATGAAGAAGTAAACCAGGTAAAAGAGGATGAACAGCAGCAGCCTTAGCAGTGTATCCCCTTCCAGCTCAAAGCCGCCTCTGCCGAACAGAAGCAAACTGGCAAGTACCAATGCCGGAGCCACTACCAAACCTACAACCTTGCTGTACCCCGTAATTTTTGCCCATGCCACCTGCCGCAGCGAAATACCCTGGCTCAGCAGGATCTTTAGAGTACCCGTCTCCTTCTCCTGGGTAAAGGCACCGAAACACAGGAAAATAATAAGCAGCGGAATAAGCATCTGCAGCACAAAAGCCACTGTCATCTCACCAAAGCGGATGAGCGAAGAAGATTGCTGCGCCTGGCTGAAGTTTGCACTGTTCTGCCTGTGCGCCTCCATAAACACAGCAGCCCCAGTATAAGAATCGAGCCCGAAATCCAGAAAGCTTATACTTGATTTTGGCCTGAAGGCATAAGAGCCATAATGGGCCATACGGTGCGGGTGACGGTCTACAGAATTAGCAAACTGGTCGTTCACTGTCTGTTGCGCCACATCGCGCTCCTCCTGCAAGGTCCTGTAACTATTTAAGCCCACCACCGTGGCAGCCAGCAATAGCAGCAGCACAATAATGCTTAGGGCCATAAAGCGGCTGTCGCGGAGGGTGCTGATGAATTCTTTTCTTGCTATACTTTTTATCATCCTTACACGTGCATATAGTTTAAGTATAGTTTCTCCAGTTCGTTCGCATCCAGGTCGGCGGCAGGCAGTACATCTACCAGTTCACCCTCGCGCATAATGCCTACTCTTGTGCCCACTTCTTTTGACCGGAAGATGTCGTGTGTCGCCATGAAAATGGCCGTGCCTGCATCGCTCAACCGTAGCAACAGTTCCGAAAACTCATTGCTCGCTTTTGGGTCCAGGCCTGAGGTTGGCTCATCGAGCAGCAACACTTTGGCATGTTTCGCTACCGCAATGGCGATACCTACCTTCTGCCGCATACCTTTAGAGTAACCTCCCACCCTGCGGCTGGCCGCTTCGGCTGGCAAACCCGCCCGAACAAGGTATTCCATCAGTTCCTCTTTCGAGTAATCAAAACCAGCCAAGCTACTGAACAGGGCCAGGTTCTCAAGCCCCGTCAGGTTGGAGTACAGCATCACGTTCTCCGGTATGTAAGCAAGGTGCTCCTTTACCTGAGTAAGATTTGTGGCTACCTCCAGCCCGTTAATATAAGCTGCTCCGGAGGTTGGTTTAATAAAGCCTAAAAACAGGTTTATGGTAGTGGACTTGCCCGCACCGTTTTGCCCCAGCAGGCAGAAAATCTCCCCTGCCTGGATCTGCAGGTTCAGGCCCTTAAGCGCCAGCTTGTCCTGGTACTGTTTTCTGAGTTGCTTTGCTTCTAAAACAATGTTCATTTGATGTTTTTGAGTTGATGTCTGATATGTTTCTTGAAAGGCTTCCCTGTTAGAAAGTATAGCCTATGGTCGTCATGTAGTTTCTGGGGGCACCGGGACTGGCACGGAAGTAGTCGTAGCCGCCAACAAAGTACTGCTCGTCGAGCACGTTGTTGAGGTTAAAGCTGAACTTGAACTTGTTTATGTTGTAGAACAAGGCAGCATTTGCAACGGTGTAAGAGGGCCAGTAATCCCAGATCGGTTCTCCTGTGTTCACCTGGTTTACCTGTACCTCCATGCGTCGTTGGCTAACATAATTACCACCTACAGCCACACCCACACCTCTTAAGGCAGGAATGTTGAAAATATACTTTGCCCAGAGCCCCGCCGAGTGCTCCGGTGCATTGGCAGCCACCATACCGTTCTCTGCGCTTACATCAGCATTCAGAACCTCCGTGTGGTTATAGGCATAATTAGCATTCAGGCTGAAGTTCGGCATCAGGTTTCCGGTTAGCTCCAGCTCGGCTCCCTGTGATCTAGTTTTGCCATTTTGCCTGTAGATCGGGTTGCCGTCTTCCGTTAGCTGAAAGGTGTTTATAAGGGTGTTTCGCTTCTCGATCTGGTACAGCGAGAGTGTAGCAAACATTGCCTTCTGAAAGAACTCTCCCTTCAAACCTGTTTCCACCTGGTAGCTGGTCTCATTGTTGAAAGGCTCGCTTCGTCCGTAGCGCTCAGGGTACTTTATGTACTGCGGATTTATTGGTCTGAAGCCCTGACTGTAACTGGCAAAGTAGTTCAGGTTCTCCAGCAAGGAGTAAGTTAAACCAGCCCGTGGCAACAGCACATTCTGTTGCACGTTTTCTTCACCGTCGCCATAGTCCCGCCTGTCCCGAAACATCTCGTAACGCAGGCCCAGCAGCAAGCCGAGGCGGTCTGTTACCTCCATTTGGTCCTGCACATAGAGGCCGGTGGTGTGGTATACGTTGTTGATGTAGTCGATAAAGAACTGTGGGATAGGCCGCTGTATGTAGTTACTGGTGTTCCTGACCTTGTACATCGGGTTTCTCAGATCAAATGTGAGGGGTAGTCTCTCGCCGTCAACAAGCTGCTCACGTGCCTCAAACATGGTACTGTTCTTATCCGTGTCGAATTTCACATAATCAGCTCCTAACACTACCTTATGGCTGATGCTGCCCGTATTCTGCTTCAGGGAAAAATATGCAGAGAGGTTATCGGTATACTCCTTCGCCATTCGCTCAAAGTAGCGCAGGTTCATCACCGTATTTAAGGGTGCATCGGCAAACGTATTCAGCGTTCGGTGCTCCCGGATATCCTCTGAATAGGCAAACTTCATATAAGCTGCATTGAAGGACACCCTATCGTTAATCTTATGGTTCAGTGATGCATTCAGCGACAAATCATTCACTATAAAATGATCGTTGGGCTGATTAACCGCAAAAGAGAAAGGTAGCGCGTACAAGTCACCACCCTGTATAGGCAGTCCACGATCCAGATAGCCGTTGAAGCTACTGTACACTATTTCGGCATTAATCGTGGTGTTATCGCTTGGGCGGAAAGTAACGGTTGGCGCTATGAGCAGTGACTTGCGGTCGTTTACATCACGAAAGGTTTTGGTGTCTTCGTAGCCAACATTCAGGCGGTACAGCAAGGTTTTCTCCTCATTCAAAGGGCCTGTAAAGTCGAGGGTGGAGCGCATGGTCTGAAAGCTACCAACGGTAAAGCTAAGCGCTTTCCGCTCCTCCTCCAGCGGCTTTTTGGTTACCATATTGATGGTGCCTCCCGGGTTAATATCGCCGAACAAAGCAGCGCCTGGCCCTTTTAGCACCTCCACCCGCTCCAGGTTTACCGTAAGCGGCACCCGGAAAAAGCCATTGCCAAAGCTGTAACCCGAGCGCAACCCATTAACCAGCCTGAAACCACTTTCATAACCATTCCGGAAGCCACGCACTGTCAGGTCATCGTAACCGGAATATTGGTTAACGCCTGCCACGTTCTTCACCACCTCATTTAGCGTGAATGCCTGCTGATCTTCAATCAGCTCCTTTGTAACCGATGAAATAGTCTGCGGCACATCAATAACCAGGCTCGCTGTTTTTGTCCCAATAAAGCTATACTCGTTCTTGTAGGTAGTTTCCTTTCGGCCAAGCACCTCTACCTCCTGCAGCGCATTGGAGCTGGCTATAAGGCTGAAATTCACCTGTGCTGCCGGAGCCTCTGCATTTAAGATTACCTGCCGGAGCTCTTCTTTGTACCCTAGTCCTTTGGCCACCACGGTATACTCACCATAACTCAGTTTCTCCATCTTGAAAAAGCCATCCGGCTGTGTTATAGCCACCTGGTTATGCTCTTTTAAAAGTATGGTGATACCTTCCAAGCCCTGGCCGCTGCCACTCTTTACTTTACCACTAATTGTGCCTGGCCCCTGGGCCATGGCTGCAACCTGGATAAGAAGCAGCCACAAGGCACATAAATTTTTTCTCATAATGATCTTCTTTTAGGAATGCACAAGGCCAGGCTGACTGTACACAATCAGCTATAGCATGCTCCATCTTGTTATTGAGATTTAGTTTATGTGCCCGATGCTAAAGAGACCATCACCCTTTTTAACAGGAGGATTGAAGGTTTTGTACAGGATGACACCGTCTGTTGGGCAGGTGACATCCACTACATGATTACCGAACAGGTCAGTAATGTAACCCAGCTTCATGCCCTTTTTCACATAGTCGCCGCTGGTAAGGTCGCTATAAAAGAAGCCCTCATGCTGGCTGCTGACCGATGTCCGCTTGGCTATCATCACTGGGTTTTGCACTGTAGCAGGTTTGCCCTCCAGTATCTGCAGGTGGCGCATCAGGCTGAGCAGGGCCTGCTGAATCTGTTGTACATACTTTTCCTCCACAAAGCCCTTGCGGCCGCACTCAATGTCCACGGCCGGAATGTTGCGCTTGGTGGCCTCTCGGGAACAGTAGATGGCCTCTTCCGTCAGGCTCTGCTCATTACCAAACTGCACAATAAAGTCAAAACCCAGAGCTACGGCCATCTGTCTGGCTTTTTCCGACACCTCCGGCATATCAAAGTAATTGTAGTATCCCGAGTAGGGGCGCAGGTCGCCGTTGGCGTCACCGTCATGCACATCTATAAAATAGTCGCTTCGGGCAATCACCTCATTCGATATCACGTGCGCTATCTGATCAGTCAGGGTGCCATCAGGCTTCCCAGGAAATACACGGTTCAGGTTCTTGCCATCCACAGGGTTTACCCTAAGCGAGCGGTGCAGAAAAGCAGGCACGTTGGCTATGTGTACCAGTATCACAGTGCCATTCATTTCAGCGGGATCGAGGTACTTAGGCAGTTGCTGCGCCGCCATGATAGGCGCATACTCCAGGCCGTGCACGCCAGCAGTAATGCCTAGCACAGGACCTTTCTTTGCGCCATGAAAAACAGTTACAGGAATAACCGTGCTATTCTCCCCCTTACCTACCGGTAAAAGAACTGAGTGTTTGGAACCTGCTTTTATTTTTTCTCCAACGAACGTAAAAGGCTTAACCTGGGCTTGGGTAAGATGGGTAGTAAGGAATGCAACAAGAAGTGTTAAATATAGAAAAGAGATTTTCATCTGTATTTTAGAAACAGTTAGGAGAATAGAAAAGAGAAAGGCGGATTAAGCGCAGGTGATTTTTCTATACTTCAGAAAGTGGAGGTTCAGAGACCTCCATCAGGTGTCTTGAAATACCTTACCATACTTTGTCTTCGCTTCACAATCAGCACAGACAAAGTATAGCCAACCCCATCTTGCAGCACTTTGAAGACGTGTGCAAGCATGGGAGCCAAGAAGTATAAAATGGTCTTGAGCCTAACCCGAAAATGAGAATGCCAGGCAGCAGTTTGTAGCTGCTTAATTGAAAACACCGCTCTTACACAGGGATATAGTATACACCTATGATGGTGAACATCACTTATGCAAGAATCAGTTGCTATAGCTTTGCAGCCACAGCTATGGCATTCGTAGAAAGGGTTTAAGCCAAGGGAGGACCTCGGAGGAAGGTGTTATTAGGGAAGGTAAATTTCCAGGCGAAGCTGTAGGGCTGCACGTAAAGCCCCTGTTGCGGAGCTAAGGCTATCTCATAAGAGAAATGAGATAGCAAATAACTGCTGTCAAAATGTTTATCTATGTCACAGTGCAAGTGCGCCTTGCCCACAGTAACCTCAGAAGTTATGACATCCTCTGTATGTTCGTGCTCGTGCATAGCCAAAATCGCCACCTCAGGTGTCATTACTCTTACAAAGAGTAACAAAAGGAAATAGGCGATATATGTTTGGCAGCTCTTCATGTGTGCTTGTACGGGCGTCCTTTTCTGCTCCAGCAAGTAAACTTACAAGCTTTCGCATCTGTACTTGGATGTAGCAGAATTCTGGCCGGACACCAGCAATTGCAGCACAATGTTAAAAATTAGCTTTATCGTTTGCAACTAAATTGCAGTATCTATTTAGGAAAAAAGTAGCCACGACTCTTTCTTCTCCTCTTGTTGTTACAATAACACAAGCTGACTGAGCAGCTCCGTTTTCTACTTACGAGTAAATGCCAAAGAAAGCCCTGGCACTCATATCTTTGGCAGTATAAGCGTATGTGCAATTTTATCAGGCTCTTAAACGTAAGCTAACAGAAAGGGAAGGAGAAAGCCCTTGCACTAGACACTTTGATGATGTCGCCCCCAAGCAAGCCCTTCCCTTTCTCTTCATCTTAAAAGCCTGGACAGTACCTAGAGGCTGCCCCATCCGCAGGCATGAGTGAGTGTAGGCCCGGAAGATGAATGTTTTTTGTCCACTTTAGTCCCTTTCAGCTATGAAGAATTTACTCTGTCAGAACCTGGGCGTCGATGTGGGCAAAGACGCTCTGGATGTGGTGCGACATCCCTTCACTTTTGTTGGGTTAGATCTTACCCTATGTTCTACCGCCTGCACTTGCCGGCTGTTACCTTTGCTGCAGCAAACATGTCCTGCACCGGGATGTGAACGCAGCTAGTAATATAAGAAATAAGGCGGTCGGGCAGACCGTTTCAGCTTGGGAGATATACGGTCGCAGTAGCCAGGTAGCCCAAGAATCCAACCTGCTTTAGCGGCGGGAATGTCAAAGCTAAGTTCTACGGTCTTACAAGTGATGTGGCTTTTTGCAGTTGGTGATTATACATCAACTCAAGTTGGCAAGTATAAAGACAGCTTAAGGCCAGGCTTGGCAGTTAAAAAATGTAGCGGATTTCACACCAAGGTATAACCTCTTGTTGCAACCTTCTGAATTCGCTTATCCACTGGGCTTTTAGCTGATACTGGTAACGCACATTTATACCTCCAAACTGGCTCTTCTTGGTTTCCTGTATGGCTGGTGCCCAGATCAACTCCTCTGCCATAGGATTTATAGAAAGATTTAACTCATGCTGCCATTGGTTATGGGTCAGGAAGATAACCTCGCAGCTCATTGTACTCTTTAGCTTAGGATGCACTACTTCGTTTAACCTTTCAAACAGCTGCCTATAGTCTTCCAGCCAACCTTCATAAACAATAACAGGCGAAAAGTTTACATGCACATCGTACCCAGCATGGTAAAAGTCGTTGATGGCAGCTAATCGCTTTTCCAATGTATCTGTACGAACATCTACCAGCTTGCTGACCCTATGGGGTAGCAGACTATACCTTATCCGGGTTTTACCCTGCGGATCATAAGCCAGCATCTCCTGGTTCACGAACTTCGTGGCAAAGGTGGCAAAGGCCTTTGGGTGGTTTCGGAAGAACTTTACAGTGGTCTCTACACTATCGGAAATAGAAGCATCAACCGAAACGTCAGAGTTGCAACCAATATCATAAGTATAATAGTGTGTATGAGTTTGATTCGGCACTTTTGGCCAAGCCTGCTTCTGAACATGCTTATCTACGGCGGCCAATATCTCCTCTGTATTTGTGAAAAGGGTAATAGGGTTCACCGGCTTGTTGCGATCCACATAACAATAAGCACAGGCTCCTAAACAACCGTTGGCAAGGCTAGGTGAGATAAAATCTGAGCTGCGGCCACTCTCCCTGCAAACCAGAGTTTTCAGCCTGCCCAGTACCAGCACATTCGATTTTACCTGGTAATGATTACCATCTACGGAGGGTAACCTGTTGTGCTGCACTATCTGCTGTTGGTCGGCATTTGGATAGCTTAACAATGCTGCTTTGCCTCGCTCGTTCAGAGCATCAGCCGTGTAGAAAATAGTAGTCGGATTCAGTTTCTGCATACCCTTACACAACAGTGTAACAAGCCTTTATGTTCTTCTAAACTAATTTTTAACATACTGATATACAGTTACTTGTAATCTATTTTAAAATACTGCTAACTGAATTTAAGTGGTAGTAATTATGTTGAATTAGTAGCTTCAAACTGCTCATTTTCAAGACCTTTTGAGGCATCAGATAACAACATCATCAAGAAAAACTACCGAATGGAAGCAGTTCAGGATAAGGTAATCACCAAACCAAAACAACCCATCTCAAAACTATGGATGCCAAAGCAAGTACTTATTACACCTGCAGCCCTGGAAGAACCTTGGGGGCAGCAGATATATGGGCGGGCGAAGTCTTTAGGGCTTCCTGTGCATGAGCTAAAGCAAAACAGGATTGTAGGTTTGCGCGGCGAGGACGAACGGGAAACTTACCGTAAAGCTAAAAGCACACTTGCTGTAGTAACAGCTCCACCTAGTGCATTAAAGCTGCAGCCCATCCCTCCATCAGCCGACTGGCAGTTTCACCTGGCAGAAGGGTGTCCGGCGCATTGCCAGTATTGTTACCTGGCTGGTAGCTTGCAGGGGCCGCCTGTTACTAGAGCATTTGCCAACTTACCAACTATACTGCACAACCTGCCTAACTACAAGCAGGAAGACAAGATAACCTCTTTTGAGGCAAGCTGTTATACCGATCCTTTAGGTATCGAGCACCTTACAGGAAGCCTGGCAGAAACCATTCGTTTCTTTGGTGAACAGAAGGGCATGCACCTTCGCTGGGTATCGAAGTTTGATCAGGTAGATGGGTTGCTAGACATAGAACACAATGGCAATACACAGCCGAGGATAAGTATAAATGCTGAGTTTATAGCCCGGCGAATGGAGGCAGGCACAGCTTCTATAGAGGCACGCTTGGCTGCTATTCGGAAGCTGGCCTTGCCAAAAGTACAGGGAGGCGGAGGCTACAAAGTGGGTCTGGTAATTGCCCCGATCATGCCGCTACCAGATTGGGAGGAGCAGTATACGGACTTACTGGATAAGCTGGAACAGGCACTGGATTTTCCATGCGAGGTAACTTTTGAGCTGATAAGCCACCGTTTTACGCCTGGCTCCAAGTCGCTGCTACAGGAGTGGTATCCAAACACGCAGGTAGACTTTGACGAGAGCAACCGTTCCATGAAGTTTAACAAGTTCGGGGGCAAGAAATATGTGTATCCTGCTGTTACCATGCATATGCTGCGCAGCTTTTTTGAAAGCGAACTGAAAAGGCGCTTCCCTGAGGCACCGATTTTATACTGGACCTAAGCCCGAGCGGTAAGCAAAGCACAGTAGCCTATACAAAAGCAAAGCGGCTCCAATGTTTGGAGCCGCTTTGCTTTTGTATAACATTTAAAACTACTTCTGAAGCGTCTTTATGAATTCAAAAAAGAACAGTCGTGGTTGTTATACTTCACTACTGGTGTTAGGTGCTCCTTTCGAGGCGTAGCGTTTACGCGCCTTCATAATCTGCTGTGAATTCTGCTTCGCCCAATCAGCCAGGTCGAGCAGTTTCAGTAGCAGGCTCTGTCCTAACTCAGTCAGCTCATACTCTACTCTTGGAGGTATTTCTGTATAAATCGTTCTGGCAACTAAACCATCCTCTTCCAGGGAGCGCAGCGTTACCGTAAGCATGCGTTGAGATATACCCGATATCAAGCCTTTCAACTCATTAAACCTCAACCTCTGTTTGCGTCCCAGCATCAGAATGGTATAAACTGACCACTTGTCTCCAAAGCGGCCCATGATGTCTTTTATGGGGCAGCAATTATCTGCCAAAGGATTGCCTGCTACAATTTCCTCTATTTTTTCCAGAACCTTAACCTTCTGGTTTTCAGCATTAGTTACTTCCATGATACTTAGTACGACTAAAGTGCCTGCTTGACATCTACAAAGATAACGATTAAATTTGGTTACTAAAAGGAACTTAGTACTGAATTATTACCAATAGAAATCTGTTATACGTACATGAGCAAGATATTAGAGTCACTGGAGTGGCGTTACGCCTCCAAGCGAATGAATGGCCAAAAAGTACCGGCTGATAAAGTTGAAAATATTCTAGAGGCAATTCGCCTTGCACCCTCTTCTATGGGCCTGCAGCCTTACACGGTGCTGGTTATCGAAGACGAGGAACTGAGAAAGAAAATACAGCCGATCGCCATGAACCAACCGCAAATTGTGGAGGGATCGCATCTGTTAGTATTCGCAGCCTGGGATGATATTACGCCTGAGCATATTTCAGACTATATCAGCCACACTGCCAGTGTCAGGAACATGCCTGAAGAGGGTCTGGCTGATTTTAAAAACACATTGTTGAGCATCGCTGCCAAAAATACGCAAGAGCAGAACTTCGTGTGGGCAGCAAAACAGGCATATATTGCTTTTGGCACGGCCCTGATAGCGGCAGCTGCCGAAAAGGTGGATGCTACCCCAATGGAAGGTTTTGACAGCGTTGCCCTGGACGAGCTGCTCAGCCTGAAAGAGCAAGGTTTGCGAAGCGTAACGATCATGCCTCTTGGGTATCGTGACACAGAAAACGACTGGCTGGCAAAGCTACCAAAGGTAAGAAGGCAAAAAGAAAAGCTGTTTATAGTACAGTAAGAACAAACAACTTTAGAACGTAAACTTTTAAGGTACTGACAGATACCAGAAGTACCACAACTACAAGACTAAAAATGGCTAAGCAAAATATTAAAATAGACATTGTGTCTGATATCAACTGCCCTTGGTGCTACATCGGGGAGCAGCGCCTGAAAAAGGCGATGAATACAGCAAACGAGCAGTATACTTTTGAAGTTAGTTTTAAGCCTTTCGAGCTGAATGCAGGTATACCGCAAGAAGGCGTTGACAGGCTGGAGTACTTCAAGAACAGCTACGGCCCTTCTATCGTCTCACAGTTAGACGCTATGAACGAGCGTATGACGAGTGCTGGCGCAGAAGAAGGTGTAACTTTCAACTTCGACAAGCTGGCTACGGTTAACAATACGTTTAACGGTCACCGACTAATCTGGCTTGCCAACGAGTATGGTGTGCAGAAGCAGGTAGTTAATGCGCTTTTCTACAGCTACTTTACTGAAGGCAAAAACATGAACGACACAGCCGTACTAAAAGGGGTTGGTGTCGCTAATGGAATTCCTGCAGAGCGCCTGGAAGGATTCTTTGAAAGCGAAGAAGGTAAAGCAGAAGTGCGCAAGATGGAGCAGTGGGCACAAGCTGCTGGCATCACAGGTGTTCCAGCATTCATTATCAATGATAAATATTTAGTAAGCGGTGCCCAGCCAGCAGAAGCTTTCCAGCAAGTTTTCTCCCAAGTAGCTCCTGTGTTGGAAAACATAGCTGTAGAAGGAAACAGCTGCGGCATTGATGGTTGCTGCTAGTGTAAATCTAATTTAACGGCTAGCCCTGTTGAAGTATAATCAGCCCCTCTCCTGCTTTGCATGAGGGATCTGAAATGAAAAGAGCCAGTCAGGTTTTCCCTGACTGGCTCTTTTTTATATTACATGCTTTTTATGATTGTAGCCCTTGTTTAACCCACTGGGCTACAGTAACAGTACGTCGTGCCTGGTGGAACACGGCCTCACGGGCTTCTGGTTTTAGCCCCTCCCCACCTGCAGTAACGCTCACACCATATGGGTTACCACCTGCCGGGAAAAGCACCTGATCCGTATAACCTGGCGCTACCACAATAGCTCCCCAGTGATACATGGTGGTGTAGAGGGCAAGTATGGTTGCCTCCTGGCCTCCATGTGGGTTCTGTGCGCTCGTCATGGCGCTAACAACTTTGTTAGCCAATTTGCCATGGAACCACAAGCCACCTGTACCATCGATAAACTCCTTCATTTGGGCTGGCAGGTTACCGTAACGGGTAGGTGCACTAAAGATGATCGCGTCTGCCCACTCCAGGTCATCGTGCGACGCAACCGGTACATCTTTAGTAGCCTCAACATGCTCCTTCCATGCCTGGTTTTGCTCAATAGCAGACTCAGGTGCCAATTCCTTTACTTTTCTTATTCTGACTTCTGCACCGGCCTCTTTGGCGGCTTCTGCAGCCCACTGAGAGAGCTGATAGTTTGTTCCTGTTGAACTGTAGTAAATTACTGCCAGATTTACATTTGCCATAGTTTTTACATTAAATGGTTTTAGGTTAAACATACAAGCTCCGCTGCATTGCCAGGAAACTGTTCGGGTTCTCCTTATAGAGAGGTAGTTTGTACGAAGATCCTGTTAACCTGTTCGTTAATGTATGTTTGAGAGCAACATACCGTGATGACAAGATGAACCAACTAATGCTTCTCAAAGGCTAAGTAAAAAGAGAGGGCAGTAAATAAAACACCGAACTAGTTTAACTCAGGCAGCAAATACAAGAACTAAAATTGTCCAGAGGTGTAGTATGCATAAAAACCCACTGTCACCGCTTTTGGTTATTATGTTGTAGTTTCGAGCTAGACTAGCATCACGAGAGTCTGCATCATAAAAAATAGCTGCCAGACAGGCAGGCTGAACTTGAGCTTTCACAAAGTGATTTAGATGCAGGACAGAAGTGAAGCCAGTAAGCTTTATAGGTTTTAGATTTTAACGTTACTAGATGGAACAGCAAAACTTGATAAAAACAGAAGCATACGTAAACGGGCAGTGGGTAAAAGCTGCAAGTGGAAAAATGCTTGAGGTTACAAATCCTGCCACAGGTGAAGTTATTGCTTCGCTACCGGACATGAACCGAGAAGATGTGCGTAAAGCTATTGATGCGGCTGATGCTGCCTGGCCAGCTTACCGCGACATGACAGCAAAAGAAAGAGCTGCCATCCTGAGGAAATGGTTTGACCTGATCATGGAGAACAAGGAAGAGCTTGCACGCATCGTGACCATAGAATCTGGTAAGGTGATGGCAGAAAGCTTGGGCGAGGTGAACTACGGGGCCTCTTTTGTGGAGTGGTTCGCTGAGGAGGCGAAACGTGCTTATGGCGATGTGATACCTCCGCATACCAAAGACAGGAGACTGGTGGTAATCAAACAATCCGTAGGCGTGGCAGCAGCTATCACTCCGTGGAATTTTCCGCTGGCTATGATCACCCGCAAAGTTGGTCCTGCACTGGCTGCCGGATGCCCTGTTGTTATCAAGCCTCCTGTTGAAACACCTCTAACTGCCCTGGCGCTAAACGAACTGGCCGAGAGGGCGGGTTTTCCTCCAGGAGTGTATAATACCATTACCACTTCGGACAGCAGTGAGATAGGCAAAGAGCTTTGCGAAAACCCTAAAGTGCGTAAACTCTCTTTCACGGGCTCTACCCCTGTTGGTAAGATTCTGATGAGCCAGAGTGCCTCTACTTTAAAAAAGCTTTCGTTGGAGCTAGGAGGTAATGCGCCGTTTATTGTGTTTGATGATGCCGATATAGATGAGGCCGTGAAAGGGGCCGTAGTATCGAAGTACCGCCACAACGGGCAAACCTGTGTGTGCGTAAACCGCATACTGGTGCAAGACAGCGTGTATGACCAATTTGTAGAAAAGTTTACAAAGGCAGTACAGGAGTTAAAAACAGGCGATGTACTGGATACCGATGTACAGGTGGGGCCACTCATCAATGAGAAAGGGTTGAAAAAGGTAAAAGAACACATCCGAGATGCTGTAGACAAAGGTGCCAAGGTTATGACTGGTGGTGAAAGTATAGAAGGCTTGTTCTTTCAGCCAACTGTACTGGCAGAGGCTACACCAGATATGATTATTGCGCGGGAAGAAGTCTTCGGACCAGTGGCTCCTGTTTTCCGTTTTAGTACAGATGAAGAAGCCATTCAAATGGCGAACGACACTGAGTATGGGTTAGCTTCTTACTTCTACAGCAAAGACGTAAACCGCTGTTGGCGTGTGGCCGAGGCTCTGGAGTACGGCATGGTAGGCATTAACGAAGGTTTGATCTCAACAGAGGTAGCTCCTTTTGGAGGCATAAAAGAATCCGGGTTCGGGCGGGAAGGCTCAAAGTATGGCTTAGACTATTTTATGGAGATCAAGTACATGTGCTTTGGTGGAGTGAACAAATAACAGCGCAAGAAAATGGATAACGTTAAGTATATACCCAACGACAAAGATGTGTTTGCTATCGAGGAGAACGGTGAACGCATTGCCGAGATGATTGTGAGTATAGCCAACAAGGAGATGTCGGTTTACCACACGGAGGTTAAGAAGGAACTAGAGGGCCAGGGGATTGGCACAAAATTAATCGAGGCAATGACTGATTACGCCAGGTCCAAAAAGCTAAGCGTGATTCCATACTGCCCTTTTGTGAAGAAGAGCTTTAAAAACAACCCGGACAAGTATGCCGATATATCTATTATAGAGAACAAAGGCTTCAGCAGCCCAGGCTAAAAAGCCATAAAACTATTCAGCCCTTTCTATTACAGGCATGCCACCTGTCCCAGAAAGGGCTGGATAGTTTCAGTTAATACAGCACATCAGCCAATTATTAGGGTATTACAAATCCCCGCCGCCAATGCCCATCACGCGAATTATTTCTGCTTTAAAACCTGCTTTTTCTACGGCGTTTTCCACCGTCTGAGGGTCCAGGTTTACACCAGATACACTCAAGATCTTGTCGTCACTTTCAGTGTCGATATTCCACTTGCTTATACTTTCTTCCTTGTCCAGAAAAGGAGCTACTTTAGATAAAGCATCCTGATTCTGTACGTTTGTCTTAAACTTGATTAATTCCATAGCATTTTTTTGTTTGGTACAGCTACACAGCTTGCTTTACGCAGGCAGTACACTGTTGCTCTACTCTTTTTGCAAAGGAAGGGTTATTTAAACTGCTTACGCAAAGGCATTACGCACTTACCGGTAACGCCACTTTCAGCTTATCCCAGCTGATAACTACAGTTCCCTTGCTATCACCTTCTGAAACAATCTGGTAACGCAAACGCTCCTGATGTTCTGCAGGCTCAGGCTTCACTGTAAATCGTACCATATCCTCACTTTCTGAGTAGTCGTCGGTAAGGTGTTGATTCCAGTTCTTGTTGATGATTACTGTCCACTCCTGCTCACCCGGTATGGTAAACAGCGCATATTTTCCCGCTGGCACCTCTTTTCCTCCTATAGTGATTGGATGGTCTGTTTCGAGGCTGGTTGCTGAGTGGGCACCTGTTACCCATACCTGGTTATGAGCCACTAGTCCGCCCCAAATCACTCTTCCGCGCACAGCTGGCGAGTGGTAAGCAATGGTAAAATGAGCCGGTCCAATTTTTCCGTGCGCCTCCGCTTTCAGGCTACCCTTCAGCGTATCGGGCTCAGACTGTGCTTTTATGGAAAGAACTCCCTCTTCCTCCTTAACCTGATGAGCTGTTGCATGGTGAGCTTGCTGTTCAGGTGCTTCTTGTTCTACTGGTGTCTGGCTACAGCCAAACAGGAGGCCGCTTAAAGCAAAGGCGAAGAAAAAGCTGGATGATTTTGTCATGGATAAGCGTAGATTAAAATATGTCTCTGTTAAATGGCAGCTAAGGTAGCACCGGCACTGGCAGCTTTACAAGTGTTTCATTGCAAGTAGTAAGAAAGCTGAGTACAATTTAAAACCATTTCTCCTTATGTACTTTACCCTGTGTACAGCTTCAAAGCTAATACCTAATCCTTATATGAAAACTATATAACACATAGCCAGAAAGTTATAACATAATGGGGGTTAGAGATTTCTACTTTTGCTTCTGTTAGCTGCAGTTAAATAGCCGAATAAATAGAATCACGAAATCATTAACAGGTAAAACTATGAACCACGATCATCACCTTCATAATCACAGCTCTAAAAAGGAAAACCAAGCCAAAGCTGGAAGAGTGGAAGAACGAATGGAGGAGAAAGCTCTCCATGGGCACAGCCACGCAATGCACGGAGATACGCGCCACCATCCACCGCACAATGACCATAGCGAACACGGCGGGCATGGGCATGATCATCACCGGATGATGATCGAGGACTTTAAAAAGCGCTTTTGGGTGTCGTTTGTACTTTCGGCACCAGTGATTGTGCTAAGCCCGATGGTGCAGCATATTTTGGGTTACACGCTCGAGGTGCCCTACAGCATGTACATTGCCTTTGTGCTTTCCAGCATCATTTTCTTTTACGGCGGCTGGCCTTTCCTAACGGGCTTGGCAGAAGAAGTCAAAAAAGGGTCCCCGGGTATGATGACGCTGATCGGGGTAGCCATTAGCGTAGCTTACCTCTACAGCACAGCCGTCACCTTTGGCCTGGAGGGGATGGACTTTTTCTGGGAGCTGGCTACACTGATCGTGGTCATGCTACTGGGCCACTGGATAGAGATGCGTTCGGTATTGGGTGCCTCCAAGGCGCTGGAGTTGCTCGTAAGCATGATGCCTGCTGAAGCGCAGGTAATCCGGGACGGGCAGATCTACACAGTAAAGGTGGAGGAACTGCGGCAGGGAGATATTATACTGGTAAAGCCCGGTGAGAAGGTACCTGCTGATGGCGTGGTTGTGCAGGGTGAAAGCTACCTGAATGAAAGCATGCTGACCGGCGAAAGCAAGCCAGTACAGAAGGTAAAAGAAGACCAGGTGATCGGAGGCTCCATCAACGGAAATGGCGCTTTGCAGGTGCGCGTGGTAAGTACCGGAAAAGACAGCTACCTGAATAAGGTTATTAAGCTGGTGCAGGATGCCCAGAAGACAAAGTCGGAGACGCAGCGGCTGGCTGATAAAGCAGCCAAATGGCTTACCTACCTGGCTTTAACCGCGGGCTTCGGTACGTTTGGCGCCTGGCTTATTGCCGGCGCGGAGTTGGACTTTGCCTTGGAGCGCATGGTAACGGTAATGGTAATCTCTTGCCCGCATGCCCTTGGCTTAGCCATTCCGCTGGTGGTGGCTATTTCTACAGCTGTGTCAGCCAACAATGGCCTGCTGATCCGCAACAGAACAGCCTTTGAAAACTCCCGCAATATCACCACCATCATCTTCGACAAGACAGGTACCCTAACACAAGGCTCCCATGAGGTAGCGCAGGTAGTGGTGTTTCAGCAGGCTTATAGCGAGAAAGAGCTGCTTAGGTTGGCAGCTGGCGTGGAGCAGAACTCCGAGCACTATATCTCTCAAGGCATCCTGAACAAGGCGAAGGCAGAAGGTATTGCCGTGCCCGCCTCGGATAGCTTCAATTACCTGCCCGGTAAAGGACTGGAAGGCACAGTGGAAGGACGCGATGTAAAAGTGGTTGGGCCGAATTACATCAAAGAATACAACGTACAGGTGCCCCAGAGCCAGGCGGAAGAGGGCGTGGAAACAGTAGTATATGTATTGGTAGAAGGCCAGGTGATAGGTTATATCACCCTCCGCGACCAGATACGTGCTGAATCCGCCGAGGCCATTAAGGTGCTGAAAGCGAACGGCATCAAAAATTTGCTGCTCACCGGCGACAATGAGCGGGTGGCCAAAAGCGTGAGCGAAAAGTTGGGCATGGATGGCTATCTGGCGAACGTATTGCCTCATCAGAAGCAGGAAAAGGTGAAAGAGCTACAGCAGCAGGGCGAGTTTGTGGCCATGACGGGCGACGGCGTGAACGATGCTCCCGCGCTGGCGCAGGCCGATGTAGGCATTGCGGTGGGCTCCGGCACGGATGTAGCTGCCGAAACAGCTGATATCATCTTGGTAAACAGTAATCCGCAGGACATCGCTTCGCTCATCCTCTTTGGCAAAGCCACCTACCGTAAAATGATCCAGAACCTGATCTGGGCCACAGCCTACAACATTGTAGCACTGCCCTTGGCGGCAGGTGTATTGTATCAGCAAGGCATTATGATTTCCCCTGCTGTAGGTGCAGCACTGATGAGCCTGAGTACTGTAATTGTAGCCATAAATGCTCAATTACTACGCAGGCAGATAAAGTAGCGTAAACATTGATAAAGAACTCTGCACAACATGAAAACTATGAAGAAAACCATATTAACAGTTCTTCTGCTATCTGCAACCCTTGTACCGCTTGTAGCTCAACACCAGGGCCACCAGCAGCAGGCTCAGGATACGACTAAGCACATGGAGCATCAACAGCATATGAATGTGCAACATGGAGACATGCCTATGTCTCATGCCTTTTCCCGCAACCTCCCTATGAACCGAAATGCCTCCGGTACAGGATGGCTTCCTGACGAGTCACCGATGTATGGCAACATGTATCACCGGGAAGATTGGATGTTTATGTTACACTATAACCTGTTTCTGCGCTACAACAACCAGGATGTGTTTGAGGCAGGTAACCGTGGCGACAGCCAGTTTGATGCACCTAACTGGATCATGCTGATGGGACAGCGCTTTGTTGGCAACAGAGGGCTTTTTCGCTTTAGCGGTATGATTTCCCTTGACCCATTAACTGTTGGAGGAAACGGTTACCCACTTCTCTTCCAGACAGGAGAAACATACGAAGGTTCTCCGCTGATTGACCGCCAACACCCACATGACCTTTTTAGTGAGCTCTCAGTTGGCTATATACATATGCTATCTGAAGATACAGATGTATTCGTTTACCTGGGATACCCTGGAGAACCTGCACTAAGCAATGTGGCCTTTATGCACCGCCCCTCAGCGCTAAACAATCCGGACTCACCGCTAGGCCACCACTGGCAGGATGCCACCCATATTACATTTGGGGTAGCTACACTGGGAGTGAGATATCGCAACTTTAAGCTGGAAGGCTCCTCCTTTACCGGGCGTGAGCCAGATGAGGAGCGGTACGACTTTGACAAGCCCCGCTTCGACTCTCGTGCAATCAGAGTTACCTATAACCCTTCAACGCAATTTAGCTTACAGGCATCGCATGCCTATGTAAAAAGCCCAGAGGTAGCAGAGCCTGAGGAAGACGTATACCGCACGACAGCCTCCGTTTTGTATGGCAACAAACTGGCTGGTGACAACCGCTTTTTTACAACAACGCTTAACTGGGGCTACAACTACGTAGACGCACATCATAAAGAGCACTCTGTACTTCTGGAATCCAACTATCAGAATGATCGGTACGCACTGTACGGGCGATATGAGTGGTTGCAGAAGTCGGCCGAAGAACTAGGCTTTGAGGAAGATACCTTTGGCCACGACGCTCTTTTTGGTATACAGGCCCTTACTATTGGAGCAAACAGGCAGGTAGCACAGCTCGGAAGTATAAATCTACACCTTGGGGCACAAGTAAGTGTGTTTAGAGGCAGCAGCGAACTGCACGAGTACTACGGAGATTTGCCCGTAAGTGCACAGGTATACTTGCGTGTGTTCCCTAACCTGATGGTACCCCGCTAAAACTTGCTCCTCAAGCAGAGTATCAAAAGCTTAGTAAAATGAAAGTAAAGACGGGTAGTTCGAACTCTGACTGGTGAGCTTCATTTCGCGAGGCATAGCAAGTAGAATCTTTAGAACAAATGCAACTGCTGCCTTAAGCAATCCAGCCAGTCCAGTATGATGTGTATGACCAGACCTAAGCCTATCAGCCTTGTTTTAGGTATAAGCGCCAGCAGCACATACACTGGTATCAGCCAGTACGCATGGAGTAGATGGTAGCCTACACTGCACCTGTTCGGATCCAGAATCTGATCTGCTAACAAATGATCTAAATCAATCAGAAGACCTGAAAGCATCAGTAAAGTAGCCCGCTTGAACATGTGCCTATAAAAAAACCATGCAACAGCTACAGGCACTAATACATGCAGGACCATGTGAACTATAAACCCTAAGCTAATGTGCGAGAAAAAGGTCATGAATTATTCGATTAGCAGCTATTTATTGTATCACAAGGTATGAAAAGAAGCTTAAATCATCCACCCGTTGAAGGTTATCCCTTTGCTAGTTTTTGGGTGCGTTAGCAAAACTACTACTGAGCAGAAATACAGAGAGAGGCTCAATAACATTTAAGCCTCTCTTTGTACTTGTATCGTGAAATATACTAAACGTTTACTTGCTGCTCACAAGCCTCTGCGCACTTAAAGCAGGCTTCAGCGCACATTTTGCAATGCTCTGCTTCATGCTTGTTACACTCTTCGCCACAGTCACGGCAAATCTTGGCGCACTGCTGCAGTATATCACCTGCATAACGCGAGTCGCGTGAAATATAGTCTAAAGCTGCTTTACAAATCGCTGCACAATCCAGGTCTAACCTGATACAGTCAACCATCATTTTAACATTGTCTTCCTGTAAACAGGATACTGCGCAATGGTTGCAGGCAGCTGCACATTGAGCTAGCGTGCTCATTAAGTCTTTGTTCATAGTTTTTATATTATTTTGATGAAACTGTTCCTGTTATACCTGATCCTGCACTTTAGGTTTGATAAAACTGAAAGTACAGACAAGACAAGCCCTGCTAGTAAATCCTAAAAAACTTAACAATCAGCATCATAGCCTATTATATCTGTATTATTAACAAAACAGCTCTAAACTCGTTTAGAAGGCATAACTAATGTAGATACACGCAATTTATGAACATACTCTTCCTGTGCCTCGGTACATTCATTTTTCTTGTTACTGCACTGGATATTATCAAAACCACCCTGTCCACAATGGGTGGGGGCAAGCTAACTAATTTTATAACAAAACGGGTTTGGCTAATTTACTTTTCTGCCTCAGGTAAAGACGGTAAGTCGAAGCTGCTAAGTTATGCTGGCCCAACGATACTTGTTTCTATCCTACTAACATGGATTATTGGCTTGTGGTCAGGCCTTTTCCTGGTGTTACTTAGTGATGCGGACTCCATTGTAAACAGTCAGACAAAAGCCAGTGCAAGTGCCCTGGAAAAACTTTATTATGCTGGTTTTACACTTTCAACTTTAGGTATTGGAGATTATATCGCTTCTAATAATACCTGGCGGATTGTTACGGGTGTGGCAGCCTTCTCCGGACTTGCATTTATTACTGCCTCAATCACTTACTTTGTGCCGGTGCTTTCCGCTGTTGGTCTGCAAAGTAAACTCAGTCTCTACATTAACAGCATGGGCAAATCACCACAGCAGATCCTAACGAACAGCTGGAATGGGAAAAGCTTCTCTTCCTTTTTCGATAACACATCCGACTTATGCCAGATGCTTATGCAGCATACCATGAACCACCACTCCTACCCTGTTATTCACTACTTCCATAACAGTAAACCACAGCATAGCATTGCTCCAGCCTTGGTAAAGCTGGATGAAACAAGTAAGCTTCTGCAACATGGCATAGCAGGAGAAGAAGCGATTAATAGGTTAAAGCTAAACATGCTGCAAACAACCATCGATGCATTTCTGGATATGGTACAAGGTAGCTTTCTGAGGGATACATCCACCAAAGAGGCAGCTCCGACTCCTAACCTCCTGCAATTGCGAGAAGGAGACATGCCGCTAAGGGAGCAAGATGAAACAGCACAAACCTTCAACACAACCTTGCAAGAGCGGCGTAAAGTACTAACTGCACTACTGGAGATGGATGGCTGGTCGTGGAATGATGTATACAGTTCTTAACCTACAGCCTCTTCTTTTAGCCATTTTCAAACCCATTGCGTTGGCGGTTGATCATATCTACCACCAGGCCCGACCAGGTGAATTCCTCTGCCCCATGTCCCTCGCCGGTAAACGGATCATAGTATTCTCTGAAACCACTCTTGCTGATCAGCCTTTTAACACTATTCAATAGCTCCTGCGCTTCCTGCTGATAGCCCTTTTCTAACAGGTACCCTTGCAGAAACCAATTGAACACCACCCAGGTTGGCCCACGCCAGATATAGAGCGACCCGTTGGGGTTGAAAGCTGGTTCATCTACAGCAAGTGACGGAACAGGAAATGGCACGTGAAAGCCGTCCTTCTGCAGCAGGTGCCTTTCCAGCACCCTCCGGCACACTTCATCCGGCACACTTTTAAGCACAACCGGGAAAAAGATAGTACCAGTTCGAACCCGCAGCTTCTTGAAATGAGGCCCGTACAGGTCATAGAAAGCAGCATCCTCCTCTTCGTACATATAGCGAAGTATACTCCTCTCCGTCTGCTTTGCCAGCTCCATAAAATGACCACCATCTCCCTCTCCCGCTATCCGGCACAGTGCTGCCATGGCCTCAAGGTTTTGCGCATAAATGGTGTTGAAGGCAGCATCCTTCACTACAAACTTATTGCTCTTGTAGATGCGGGGCAGGTTATATCCTTTCAGGAAGTTGTGCGCATCTACCTGCAGCACTTTCCAGAAAAGCAGCGGACCTGCCTTGCCCTTGCTATACTTTAGCAAAGGATCGTAGCTCGCCTTCCAGTCCATACCTGACTCAAACGGTGTGATGATAGAAAGCAGTCCCTCGCCCTCGAAATCACGGTTCTGCGCCAGCCATTTGTAGTACTTTCTCAGTTTTGGCAGCAGCTGTTTTACAAAAGAGAAATCCTGGCTGTGCTGGTAAATCCGAAGCACGGCCTGGGCCGCAACAGGGGGCTGGATCAGGGCAGACATGTGGGGCTTATATAGTTGCAGCACATCACGGGGCCTGAGCTGCAGCAAATCAGTAAAAGGTGCAGGCCACAAGCGCTTCCAGTAACTCATATGCCCTACAAAACCATCCGGACGCTGCATCTCGAATAGGCTGTGTAGGTGCTTTTTCGCCATGTCCACCTCACCCAGGGCGGTGAGGGTAAAGACATGAAAGCAGGTGTCCCAGAAATATTGAAAGGGATAAGTACCAGGAGAAGGTTTGGTGTAATGATAGTTAAAGCCTGCTTTCCTGCCACTGATCATATTCTTGTAAAGTACCTCCCGCACACCCGCTCTTATCTCCTCATCTGAAAGCACCTGCTCATCAGGCTGCACACCTTTACTTAATATACTCATCCCAACCGGCGTAACGCTGTGTTTTAGGACCTAGTGGGAAAGACAAGGCTGCCACGGCCAAACCTATCACCACACCAGTTATACTCAATCCTATAGGGCTGTTGCTCAGGAACCATGGCGCGACAGCCACGGCCAAGCCTGGTAAAATATTGATGTAGCGGCAGATGCGCAGTGGCTCTCCCATGCTGAAGATTGCCACCACCACAATCAGTGAGCCGCTTAAATGAAAAACATCGGCCACTGTCTCTTTTATACCTACTCCAAACACACCCGGTGCAGCTATCAGGGCAACTCCTAAAAGCATGGCGAGAGACAATGTCCAGGGGAAGCTGATTCCCCAGATAGAGGCGCTGTACACCGCCCCCGGCTTCTGCGGAAACTTCATCATTTCAGGAGCCTCATCTTTTTCATCGCTCTCAATAGTGTCGCCCTTCCAGAAGATTTTCCAGAAGCTTTCACCCTGCTTCATTTTCTTCTTCATGAACTGCCCCATGGCAATCACCTCATCCACTTCTAGCGGGATCATCGGGATCATGATCAGGGCAGCCAGAAGGCAGAAGGTACACCAGGCTCCTACCACCACCGGCTGACTGATGACCAGGAAGATGTGTACCAGCCCCAGGGGAATGACAAGTATGCCGAAAAAGGCTACCATCCACGGCATGGTGCGCCACCGTGAGGGTGCTCCCATCCAGCCCATCAGGAACTCGAAAGTATAAGCCAGTGCGCCCAGTCCCGCATCAGAGATGGGCATGGAATGCGACATGGCAGAGTTAAGCACCTGCTCGCTTTGCTCCCCAAAGAAAGGGTCCCAGGCGGAATCAATATAACCCAGTTGAAAAGCTGCCAGGTACCGCGATACCACCCAACCCATAAAGCCCAGCACCATCATGATCCAGCGCTGCGGCCAGCTGGAGGGATTATAGCTCCAGCCCGGAGGTGTGTCGGGGCCCATTTTCATGTACATGATCATGTTGGGCATACCGGGTATAAGTATGGTTAGAGCAATCAAGAGCGCTCCTACCATGGTATCATTGAGGTAAGCAACTGCCGTAGGAGACCAGAAAACAATAGGCGCCATGGTGAGCCAGACACCGATAAAGCAACAGATCCAGATACTGATGGGCCGGTTAGGTGTAAGGCCTCGCCAGCCGAAGAAAATAAGCAAAGTACCGCTGATAATGTCGCTCCACTTCATGAAGGAAATACGCTGCTCCAGGGAAAGCCACACGCTTCTGCCGCCAGATGGCTGCACAGTTCCAATGCCGTAGTCGAAGGTGAGCGGAGAGAGAAGCACCCAGACCCCCAGGATGATGATCATCCAATACACCCACAGCGTTTGCATATGGTGCATGTGCAGCATTTTTTCGCGCATGTCCTCCGACATCATCATGTTATGGTGCTCTTCTTTTTTATGCTGATGCCCCTCATGCTGCTGCTTGCCCTCCCCATGCATTTTTTTGTTGTGCTCCCGCACCTCCTTTTCGGCCATGGGTCTGGTTACGCCGCGCATGCCCATACCACCGCCCTGCATTTCTTCACCGCTTTCCTGTTTATTTTCATTTTTGTCTACCATCTTAACATTATGGGAATAAAAAGTTTAATTCTATTTTTTACGACACAGCTTTGCGCAGGGTACAAGCAGCAGCAGAAACAGCATGATAAGCCGGAATTTTGTAAGGCAGGAGCAACTATTCTCTTAACTAGTTTTAATATCCCCCGTTACCTTCCCGTACAGTTTGGTGAGCGGTGTGGAGCTTAGGCCGTGCACTACCACCGACGTACAGATAATCAAGCTTACTACATCCCACACGAGCGGGTTGTGCAAGCGGTGCTCTGCCAAAGAGCCGTAGTAGATAGCGGCAACGGCGACAGGGCCAAACCACCCCAGAAACAGCGCATCTTTTGTACTGCGCAGGCCTGGCAGAAAGTATCTTAGGAGCAGCAATACAGGCGGACGGCGAAGCAGGATAACTGCAACGGCCAAGAGTATACCTTTCCAGCCAAGCTCCATCCAGCCACTCCAAGGAATGGCGGTGCCTAGTAGCGCAAAAATCGGTACAGAGAAGAAACGGTTCACTGCCTCCTGGCCTTTCTCTTCTTCGCCCCTTTCTTCCTGATTTACCACCTGTACAAAGGCTGCCCCAGCTGCAAATACTACCAGCACCTCATCGCTGTGAATGAGTTTACCAGCTCCAACCGCTATAAACGCCAGGGCAACCGTATACACCAGTCGCCACTCCTCCTGTATCAGATCCCGCTTCTCTGAAAACTGCAGCAGCTTGGCTGCCACAAAACCCAGCAGCAGGCCAAAAGCAGTGGCTCCCAGCACCTCCCATAGCAGTGTGTGTGTCAGCCAATGAGGCACCACTTCCTCATTCAATTTGGTAAGCACCAGCAGCGGCAGAAACACAAACAGATAGCTTAGTCCATCGTTGGCACCTGACTCAAAAGAGATGGCATTACGAATCCTATCAGGCAGGTTCTTCTTGGCGACAGGTCCGGTTACTATGGGGCTGGCAGCAATAGGGTCTGTGGGAGCTATGATGGCTCCGATTAGGAGGGCAAGCCAGAATGGGATTCCGAGGATAAGGTAAACCAGTAACGAACTGATCATCCACATCAACAGCATTCCGACTCCTATCAGGATGAGCATTGCCTTCCAGTTCTGCCGCGGATACTCCTTTGGTACACGGAGCGCCACACTAACCAAACCTACTCCCAGTGTAAGGCGCGCTGCATTTTCCAGAATGGTAGATTTGTTCCCGAGCTTAGCCGGATCAAAAAAGTCGAACACTTCAGGTCCAACCAAAACACCTATTAGTAGCGCCAAAAGTGTTGCTGGCACCGGGCTCTTTTCCAAAAACTTAGAACCTAGTCCCAGAACAAGTACAATCCCTCCTATTATTGCAACGATAACGTTGATTTCGTTTATTTTCATCCGCCTTTTGGGTTATGATTGATAAACAATAGAAAAAAGCTATACTCTGACTGTTTGCTTTATACTTGTTCAGGCGAAAAAAGGACGAAATAACACCGAAGAGCACCCTTTACTCTACCTAGGACTCACTCAGAAAACGTTCAAAAAAAGAACCGGTGAAGGAGCTTTTACCCCACTCTCACCGGTCCCTGATCCTTACCAGAAATTATAGTCTACCCCAGCTTTCAATTGCCTGCCCGATTCAGCTCCTCCAAGCTGTTGTTACGTCTTTTTGGATCGAACTTCTCTCCTTTGCTAAAGTTATAGCGCAGCGTCAGCCCCACATTGCGGTTCCTGAAATATTGGTTAAAGTCGTTCACATTACCTTCTCCAACATTGGCTGCTATTATGAGTCGTTGGCTTTTAAAGATGTCGTTCGCATTCAGGCTTACATCCAGAAAGCTTTTCTTAAGGCCGACGTTCACCCACCAACGCGGATCTACCTTATATAAGGCGTATACCCCAGGCCCCTGGTATACCCCATTAACTTCCATTTTCAGGTCTAGCGGCAGTATAATGTTGTGGTTAGACTGCAGCATGTAAAACACCTGGTCATTTACAATCAGCTGCTGATCGACCATTGTGCTATACTCATTGTATGACACTATAAGCGTATTGTTGGTATCCCAGTTTTTCATGATCTTAACAGGCACAACGGCAGTCAGGCTCAGGTTTTGGGAGTCGTCTACGTTACCTATGGTATAGATAGTGGTTGCCGATTCCGGATCAATGGCTGGCAACTCGGCTATGACATCCTGGTTGAGCTGGTAGCTTAGATTCAAGCTATAGTTCTTCTTATAAGTCTGTACTATGCCAAAAGCATGCGTATACTGCGGCCTTAAGTATGGATTGCCCTGCCAGTAAGTATAAGGATCACGATAAGAAAGGAAAGGGTTCAGGAAACCATAGTTAGGGCGCTGGATTCGGCGGCTGTAGCTGTAGTTTATCTCATAATCCTCGCTCACACTCTGCTTGACAAACAAGCTCGGGAACAGGTCCAGGTAATTGCGTTTAGTTACCTGACCAGTGGTTTTAGACTCAC